>NZ_RHNW01000016.1 GCF_003946045.1 Levilactobacillus mulengensis
GGCTCAAAGTAAGTCTGGAGACCGCCCTTCGGCTCCAGACGTGCGCCCACAGCGTCACGGCCCATTTTCACCAGCCCGGAGGCGCGGACAACGACTTATCCTACATAAAGTTCATTGGTTCTGAGTCGATGGTGATGGTTAAGCCGTGACGGGCCGGAATCTGGGCCGCCTGCCGAATCTTCTCCAGCAACGGCCGCAACTGCGGCTCCCGCTTATATTTAATCACAACTTGATAATAATACTTCCGCTTGACCCGCGCAATCGCCTTGGGCGTGGGACCCAGAACAATGGCGTCCTTGCTCAAGCCCTTTTGCAGGGTGCCGACGATTTGGTACATGGCTTTGGCGGCCGTGGCCTCGTCCTCGTGACTGGCGGTCAGCTGCACGGCAAAGTAATACGGTGGGTAATTTCCCTGGTGCCGCATATGCATTTCCGTGACGAAGAAGCGTTCATAATCCTGTTGTTGCGCCAATTCAATGGCGTAATGGTCCGGGTTAAATGTCTGAATGAAGACCTCGCCAGGTTTTTCCGCCCGGCCGGCCCGACCACTGACCTGGGTCAGCAGTTGGAAGGTCCGCTCGCTGGCCCGGAAATCCGGTAGACCCAGCGCGGTGTCCGCGTTCAAGACCCCAACCAACGTGACGTTGGGGAAGTCGAGTCCTTTGGCAATCATTTGGGTCCCCAGCAAGATATCTGCCTGGTGATCGCCAAACTGCCGCAGAATTTTTTCGTGAGCGCCCTTACGCCGCGTGGAGTCCACGTCCATCCGTAAGATACGCGCCGTTGGAAATTCCTTTTGCAAGGCCGTTTCCACCTTCTGTGTCCCGGTCCCATAGTAGCGAATCTTGCGGCTATGGCAGTTGGGGCAGATGTGGGGAATGGCTTCCTCGTGCCCACAGTAGTGGCATTTCATGGTGTGGGTATCCATGTGGAGTGTGAGTGAAATATCACAGTTGGGACATTTCAGCACGAACCCGCAGTCCCGGCACATCACAAATGACGAGTACCCCCGCCGATTCAGCATCAAGACCATCTGTTCGTGGCGGTCGAGGCGTTCCTGAATCGCCGTTAACAGTGGCTGGGAGAAGTCCCCGTCCGCGCGCTGCTTCACTTCTTCACGCATGTCAACGATGTGGACCGTTGGCAGCGGATGGTCGTTGACCCGTTTCGCCAGAAGCAGCCGGGTGTACAGCCCCTTGGCAGCGCGGGCACGGGTCTCTAAGGACGGCGTGGCGCTCCCCAGGACCACGGGGCAATGATTGTACTTCCCCCGCCACAACGCCACGTCACGGGCGTGGTACCGGGGATTTTCATCCTGTTTATAACTACTTTCATGTTCCTCGTCCATGATAATAATGCCGAGGTTTCTCACCGGGGCAAAGATGGCGGAACGCGCACCCACAACCACGGTGGCCTCACCCTGGTCGATACGCCGCCATTCATCGTACTGCTCACCCTTGGACAAGCCACTGTGCAAGACCGCCACGCGTTGGCCAAACCGGGCCTTCACCCGGTTGACCATCTGGGGCGTCAGCGCAATTTCGGGGACCATCATCAGGGCCGTGCGGTGTTGCTGGAGGGCAACGGCAATACTTTGTAAATAGACTTCGGTCTTGCCACTCCCGGTCACGCCTTCGACCAAGAAGTTTTCGGTACGCTGCTCATCAACGGCCTTGGTAATCGCGGTCACGGCCACCTGCTGCTCAGCGTTTAACTTTAGCGGCTTCGTGGGGGTTACCGGTTGGTGAAACGGATCACGATAGACTTCCAGCGGTTGTTTCGTCAGCCAGCCCTTGTCGGCGGCGGTCGCCATGACGGCAGTGCTGACCCCCGCGGCGTGACTGACTTGGCTTTGGGCCACTAATTTATCCGGGTCCATGGTTTGTAAATAGGCTAACAGTTCTGCCTGCTTCGGCGCCCGTTTGGCCACCTCCGCTTGAATCTCCTGGAGCTTGGCAACGGGAAGCGCCGGCTTAACACCGGTCGTGGTCTTGGCCGCGGCCTTACTGGTGACCTGATACGTCACCTCGACCTTCCCCGCACGTTGTAGCCGCAGGAGCCCGGCCAGCGTGGTATCGGCTAATTTGCTGGTATCAAAGGCTCGTGGTGCCCCGTCCGGAAAGTATTCGGCCATTTCTTGATCCGTCAGTGGCATGGTCGGTTGAATCTGCCGCTCAGTCTGGGCCTTTAACAGGCTGGGCAACATGGTCTGGATACACGTGATGCGAAAGGCATAGGTCGTGTCGGCTAGCCATGCGGCCAGCTGTTGCAGCTCAGTGGTTAAAATGGGCGCGAGATCCAGAACGGACTGAATCGGCTTCAGTTGCCCGTCAAAGTTCGTTGCATCACTAAGGCCGACCACCACGCCGGAAACGACTCGGTGACCGCGACCAAAGGGGACTGTGACCCGCATCCCGACCTGAACCTGATTTTCCAGGTCGGCGGGAATTGCGTAGGAATAAGGTTCGTTCGTCTGCATCGTTGGCACGTCAACAATAATTTGGCCAATCTGGGCCATGGTCTGTCACCTCGCTTACTTACTTGTTTGCTAATAATTGGGCGACCCGGTCGACTAAAGCCCGGGCAATCACCGTTTTACTGGTCTTGGGCGTCTGATCCGTCACGCCATCTGGCAGAATGAAAGTGACCTGATTGTCATCCCCATTGAACCCAATGTCGCTCCGGGAGACGTCGTTAGCGGCCAACAGGTCTAAGGACTTGCTGGCCAGTTTCTTTTGGCCGTTAGCCAGTAAATTCTGCGTCTCCGCAGCAAAACCGACCGTGACCTGGTGCGGCTGCTTAATGGCCGCAACTTGTTTCAAAATATCGGGTGTCTTTTTAAGTTTTAAAATAAATTCATCATTATCGGCCGTTTTTTTGATTTTCTGATCAGCCGTCACTTCCGGTTGAAAATCGGCAACTGCGGCGGCCATCACTAAGGCATCGGCCTGGGGAAAATGGGCCAACACGGCCTGTGACAAATCGGTCGTACTTTGGATGGGCACGACTGTCACCCCGGCTGGGGCCGCCAGTTTCGTGGGCGCGGTGATCAACGTGACCTCGGCCCCGGCTTCGCGAGCGGCGGTAGCGACCGCATAGCCCATTTTGCCAGATGAGTCGTTGGTCAGGAAACGGACGGGGTCTAACCGTTCGCGGGTCCCACCAGCGGTTACGAGGACACGCCGACCGGCCAGCGTCTGGGGCGTAAACACACCCAGCTGTTCCACCTGGGCAACGATGTCGGCAGGCTCGGGGAAGCGGCCCTGGCCGGAATAGCCCTCCGCTAGTTTGCCAGTGGCCGGCGCCAGAACGTGGACCCCATCGGCAATCAGTTGTTGGCGATTCCGCTGCGTCGCGGGGGCCTGCCACATGTGGGTGTTCATCGCCGGCACAACGACCTTGGGCGCGGCGGTTGCCAGCCAGGTTGCGCTGGCAACGTCGTCAGCCTGGCCGTTGGCAAATTGGGCCATGAGGTTCGCGGATGCGGGCGCAGCAATCGCCAGGTCGGTCCAGTCGGCTAGCTCAACGTGGGCAATCTGCCCGTTGGCCTGCCACCAGGTCTCGTCCGTAAGCACGGGCTCCTTGGTCAGGGCCGCAAAGGTCGCCGCCGTGACAAACTTGGCGGCCCCCGCTGTCAGAACAACGCGAACCACGGCGCCGGCCCGCTGTAGGTCACGGGCTAAGAGTGCGGCCTTGTAGGCGGCGACACTGCCACCGACCGTTAACGTAATGTGTTTGTCTTCTAGCATTGCTTTCCCTCCAATTATATCATCTGGATTAAACCATCGTCAGTGCCACAGGGATGGCAAAATTGAGACTAGTCGCTGGCTATCGTTCCCGGCGGTGGGCTCAAGGTGCCCTGCTGTGGGGCCGGTTCCAGATTGAGAACCGGTCTTCCACCTCGTCTTTGAGCCAAAACCCGGTCTCAAAGGACGTCCCGTGGTCTAAACTGAGAAAATCACTCAGTTAAGGCCACCGACACAGCTGGTCACCTTGGCCCACCTCTGGTCACTGACATCAACTATCCATTTTACCAGACCGCTGTGTTTGACACTGGATTTAACCCTTGATCATTCGGTTTCGTTATGACACCCGGCAATCGGACCTGATGGCGCGTTAGGTTTCACTAAAGTAAACCATTAATCTCGGCTAACCGAGCACGTCTGCGCAAAATTTCTCTTGGCTGATAAAAAAGGCCAGATTACCCAACGGCAACCTGGTCTTTCCTGAACCGCCAAAGTTAGGCGTCCAGATCCTTTTCGTCCGGATCAATCATTAAGGCACCGGCAGCGATTTCTTCCAGTGCGCGACCAATCGTCTTGGGCGACTTGTAATCGGTCAAGAGTGGCTTAGCGCCGGCGTCCAACTCGTGGGCCCGCTTGCTAGCCAGCATAATCAAAGAGTAACGTGAATCAACTTGTGCTAATAAATCATCAACTGAGGGATAGAGTAACATTTTTATTCGTCTCCAATCATTTGTTCGTAATCCGGCATAACCCGGGTTACCCGTAAACGTTCACTGCGGATGATCATTTGAATCCGGTCGACGGCTTGGCTGACTTCGTCGTTTACCACGGCGTAATCATAGTTGCGCATCATCCGAATTTCACCCACGGCCTTCTTGATTCGTTTGTTAATGACGTCCATAGCGTCAGTGCCCCGACCAATCAGGCGGTGCTTTAATTCCATCAAATCAGGTGGCGTTAGGAAGACGAAGACAGCGTCGGGACAATTGGCGCGAACCTGCATGGCCCCGTTGACTTCGATTTCCAAGAAGACGTCCTTACCCTCATCAAGGGTCTCATTAACATATTTTAACGGGGTACCGTAGTAGTTGTCAACATACTTGGCGTACTCCAGCATCTCACCGTTACGGATGTTTTCCTCAAATTCTTCCTTTGAGACGAAGTAATAGTCAACCCCGTTCACTTCGCCTTCCCGCGGTTTCCGGGTGGTCATTGAAATGGAGTACGAAAAATCGGTCGCTCCCGTTTCAAATAGCGCCTTACGAACCGTTCCCTTACCAACTCCGGAAGGACCCGAGAGCACAATGAGCATTCCACGTTTAGCCATCGTTTAAAAATCCCTTCATCATAAAAAATTTAATTATGGGTTGGTTCCCCTAGTCAATGACTCAGTGGGAAACCAACCGCTTATCGCCAGAATTGATTGGCTTGAACTATACAATCTATAGGATACTATATTACCACTATTCAGCAACAAATACTGCATATCCGGGCTATTTCTGAAAAAAAACTGGATCCAGTGGCGGTGAGCCGCATTTAACTGAAAACCAACAGCGTGTGCTATACTAGAAAATCCGTCATCGAGGAGCAAATAAAAATCTTACCGTTAAACCAAGACAACTCGGCACTTCAACCTGGTTAACCACCTTGACGAAAAAAGTTACGAACAAAAAGACTTGCAATTCCAAACAAGTGTTCGTATAATAAAAATACAAACAAACGTTCGAGGTGATCAGCATGCAAAATTCAATCGCAAAACGCGTTACCCTGTCTGATCGGGTAACCACCCTATCACAAACCCTGTTCAGTCCTTTACCCGTCATTAATGGTCAAGCCGTTTACGCCCAAATGCCTGCCTTTCAATTAACCTTATTCCTGCAACAGGCATTGGACCGCCATTACTTAGTCCGCCTCCAATTTAAGGCAGCGCCCGAAACGGCACCCGCCACTGTGATCGGTCAGTTAAAACAGGACTTGGCTGGTCACCTCATTTTAAAACAGAACAAACAGCTTACCACCATTGTGACTCCGGAACTTTTACGTTCGGTCCAACGCGTCAAGTAAGCCAAACGGTCATGATAGTCACTCGCCTATCATGGCCGTTTTTTTTACAATTTTTTAGTTTTTCCGCGTCCGGCGATACTGCCAAACGCTAAGGCTACCGCCAATTAATAGTAAACCACCTAGGGCTGCGAAGATTGACTTGGCTTCGTTGGTCTTAGGTAAGAGGCCATTAGCCTGACTATGGTGTTTAGCAGACGAAGCCTGGTTGCCCGTGATGGTCCCGGCGCCACCGCCATGCGTCGATGACGAGACACGTGGAACGGGCGTAGACCCCACTCTGTCGCCGTGCCGACTGCTTGAGTCTACAGAATTAGAGCTGGACGTTGAAGTCGATGTTGACGTCCGGGTCGATGAGCTCGTTGAAGTGCTGGAGCTGGACGATGATGAACTGGTAGAGCTGGAGCTTGATGAATCGCTGGAGTTCGAGGAGTTACTGGAACTCGAGCCACTACTCCCGGTGTCTGTGCCTGGTGTAGGGATGCTACTCTCATCTGCCTGTGAAACCACTGCATTCGGCCCATCATTAGACGGTGTCGATTGTTTATCATCACTAATCGTGAACGGAATCGGTGTTTGATCCAGCTTATAACCAGCGGGTGGTGTTTGCTCAATGAAATCGTAGCTGCCCTTGGCGATGGGACTGATGGTCAGTTGACCATTGGTATCCGTTGTGTAGGTGAGTTTATTGACTGGATTGGCTAGGTCATCTGCTTTATAGAGCTTATAAACAGCCCCGGCTAACGGCTTTTTTGTTGACTTCGCGGTCTTCGTCAGTGTCACTGTGTATGGAACATCTGACTGCGAGACATCATGCACAAATGTGGTGCCATCATCAATCTTAATCGTAAAGTACGAGTATGCCGTATCCCCTGTATTCAACTGATAGCCATCCGGTGCTTTTGTTTCTTTAAATCGATAATTTCCTACTTGAATACTTGGAATGGAAATTTGACCATTATCATTGGTCGTATAATGTGTTACCTCATCCGTCCACGTTAAACCATCCGCATTTTGCCGTTGTAACGTATAAACCGCTCCGGCTAAAACATTTGACTTATTTGTTTCATCCGTTTTAGTAAAGAGCACCTGGCCTAAGAATGCACTGCCATTCAAGTATCCGATTCCAGCAGCTCCCCAATGGGCATCCTTATGATCATTACCCAATACAGAACCTACATCAGGATTACTACCCGCTCCAGGAACCGTGCTTGCTTCACCCGATTCGCCGTCTTTGGCAGCCAACTCGATATAGTTACTCAAATAACCACCGGATAATCCATCCGCAAGTATTTGCGATGTATCAACATCCGTAACATAAGAGTAATTGACTTTTTTAGTTATATTCTGAAAAACGATTTCAATTTCTGATCCTTTATACGAAATCGTATAGTCTTGACCTTCTTGTAACTTGACCTCAGGCTCTGTATCGGTTGCAGCTATGCTTGCCGAAAATGTTGTAGGATCAAACATTAAATACTTACCAAGATGATCAGTTAGTGTTACTTTACCCATATTTTTATTCTTGGAATTAAAATAGCCATTCCAATTTGCAGTTGTAGGATAGGCAACGTCATCATGCTCAACTGTTTCGCCAACCCCACCACCTTTAGCAATTACAGATGTTCCACCACCATCTCCTGATCCACTTGAAACGGAAGTACCTGTTACACCGATGACTAATTTTCCAGCTGTAAAAGTATTTACACCTTCAAGTGCGTTTGAAAAAAACATTGTTCCATTCTCTTCTCCCGCTTCACGACTAAAGGTACCAATTTTATCCAAAACAGCAGCGGTTGGATCTTTAAACATGGGGAAACTATCTATTGCAGCTGGAATATTTTTGGGTAGTGGGACGCTGACCGTGTCCCCATCATGAATAGTTGTTCCATCGTCGACAGTATAATCATAAACAATATTATAATTATCCCCTGATTTAAACTCATAATTCATTGGATCATCAGTTGTAATTTTCTGTCCCAAAGTTCCGTCATTAAGATCCAGATAAATTGCTGATGGACTTGTCAGGTTATGAAAATGATTTGTAAGATCATCAGCCTTCGCCACTTTCGTTCCATTCCAGCCAAATAACGTTAAGCAAACGACTAACAACCCTAAACCCCAGAGTCCAATCTTTTTCCACATTAGAAACACACCCCATACCTTCGATTACTTGTTTTAAATCAAGTATAACGCAATTTAACGAATAAACTCGTATTAAATATATGAAGCGTGTAAATAAGTTGCCGTAACAAATGACACTCACACAGTTAGTTACCTTTGCGCACAAAAAATCCAGCGGTTACTGCTACGACCGCTGGATTCTAAAATTTACGCTATTTTTCGTTTAATGCGTTCGCCGCCACCGCCAAACACTCGTGCCAACGCCTAACAGGACTAGCCCAACCATCAAGGCCAAGACCCCTTTACCTTCATTGGTCTGTGGCAAAATATGATTTTGGGGTGCCACCGTTGCTGGCGAGCTGGAACTGGTCGTTGGGGTTGAAGAGGAATGGCTCGATGTTGTCACGACGGTTGTTCCCCGACTAATCGATGAGCTGGAGCTGGAGATGCTGGACGAGGTTACCCGGTCGGCACTCCCACCACTACTCATACTATCGGAAGAACTGGAAACAGACGTCGATTCCGAACTGGTACTCGTGTCACTAGATGGCTCCGAACCCGGTTGTGACTGAGACGAACTCGAACTTGGCACCGTGTAAGTATTCGACGAGACACTGCTGGAACTCGAGCTCCCCGTACTTGAATCACTTAATCCGGAACTACTTGTATTAGACGTAGCCGATGTGGCCGATCCTTGGCTGGAGTCCGTCGCACTGGAAACAGTCGTCTCACTGCTCTGGCTAGAACCGCCCGACACGGAAGAACTTGCGCTACTGGTGCTCTCCGTCTCACTCGTCACTGACGAATTCTGACTGGAGGTACTTGAACTGACGCTAGAGGTGTTCGAACTAACACTAGTACTTGAACTTGGACTACTGCTAGACTCCGTGGCAAAGACATCGTCCTGCTTAACATTGACCACGTTATCTTTCTGCTCAGTCCCACTAATGGTAAATAACATTGGCGTGGCATCTGTCAGATAACCGGTCGGTGCCTGTTCTTCGATAAATTCGTAGTTTCCTGGGGCCAGCCCCGTCACCGTCAACGTTCCGTCATCGCCAGTGGTGTATTCGCCAGTGGAGACTGGTGCGCCAGCCTCGTGATCCTGCCAACCACTACCGTAGGCCAATGCATAAATCGCACCGGCTAACTTGTCCTGCGAGCTTTTATCGAATTTGGTTAATTTGACCGCACCCTGACTGTCCACCTGGGTCACCGTCTGATGGGCATCCTTATTGGTCGCGCTGATCACAAATGGGACCGGTGTGGTGTTTAACTGGTAACCACTTGGCGCCTGTGTTTCCACAAATTGATACGTACCGGCGGCTAACCCGTAGTCGTTGATCACCCCATGGGAATCGGTGGTCATTTTCGTTTGCAAGTCTTCGTACATCCCCGTCGTTGGATTCAACTTTTGCAGGGTATATTCGGCGCCACCCAGGACCGTGGTCTGATCAGCGGCCGTTTTAGTCAGTGTGACACTGCCAATATAGTCGCCGCCAATCGTGGCACTCCCGCCCCATTGCACGTTCTTGTGGGAATCGGCCGTCAACTCCGGATTGCCTGGATTCGACCCAGCGCCCGAGCCGGTACCGGCACTGCCCGATTCACCATCGGCCGCAGACAAGTCAACGTTGTTGCTGAGGTAGCCACTCGTTTGCCCGGTAAAGGCCGTCGTGTCCACCTTGGCATAGTAGGACAGCGAGATTTTTCCGGTCACGTTCGCAAAGGTCATGGTCAGCTTCGAGCCGTCACTCACGACGGTCGGGGTGACCTTGTCACCGGTCGTTTCGTCCGTCGCCGACACGGAACCAGCCACGTAAGTTTGGTAGGCCCCCAATGTATCCGTCAGCGTGACGGTCCCCATGTTTTTGGCCGTCGGATTAAACACGATTTGCCAAACGGCTTGTTTGGGAATACCGGCATCATTGTAATCACTATCTTGAACCCAACCGTTCTTCGCCACGACATAATCATCGCCACCACCAATTGCAGCACCGCTAGTCCCGGTGACATTAAAGGTCAGCGTTCCTTGGTGATAGGTGTTGGCATTGGCCAAAGCGTTGTTAAACGTAATCGTTGCCGTATGTCCCTTGTCAGCGGGAAGTAAAAAGTCCCCGACTTTGGTCGCCGTTTGATCCCCGGTCGTCACGTCAAATTTAACGTAACCATGACTGGCGGAATCCGGCAATTTGACCGTCGCCGTATCGCCATCACTAATCGCCGTGTTGTCGGCAACCTTCCACGTATACGACAGCCGGTAATTTTGTCCCGATTTGAGCGGCGCGGTCGGATCAGTCACCGGGGTATACGTGTTATCCCCGGTCTCTTCTTCCACCTTGCTGGGCGCACTCAGTCCCTGAACATTGTTATCAATGCTGCTGGCCTGAGCGCTACTCTGAAATCCTAGTAAAATCAGTAGCGTCACCATCAAGCTTAACCCAATCAATCCAATACGCTTGCCCACATTTCACACCTCATTCAATTTGTTACTTCATTGACTTCAGTATACCGCAAAGTCGGCAATAGATTAAGAGCAGAGTCATATACACCTGAAACTAATGACCAAAAAAGCGCCAGTTCACTAATCAAACTAGTGAACTGACGCTCATTTATTTTTACTCGATTATCTCAGTATTACCAACACCAGGCGCAACTCAAAACCTACGACTTCTTTGACCGTTTCGCCTTCACCTCATCAGCCAAGCCTAGTAACTCGTTGGCATGCTCCATCGCCAGCTTCGTGACCTGAGTCCCGGCAGACATCCGCGCAATTTCGCTGATTCGGTCGTGTTCACTCAACCGCGTCAATTGGGTTTCGGTCCGGTTGCCTTTGATTTCCTTAGCAATAAAGTAATGGTGATCCGCCATAGCTGCCACTTGCGGGAGATGCGTAATACATAAGACCTGAGAGGCCCGGGCAATGCCACTAATTTTCTCGGCAATGGCTTGGGCTACCCGGCCACTGACCCCGGTATCCACTTCATCGAAAATAATCGAGGTAATTCCCTGTGACTCAGAGAAGATTGTCTTCAAGGCCAGCATGATTCGTGAGAGTTCCCCACCGGAAGCAATTTTTGCTAATGGCCGCATGGCTTCGCCGGGATTGGTCCGCAAATAAAACTCCACGTGATCCAGTCCACTGCTGAGAATCGGCTGGGTTTTGGAGCGCGTAAAATGCACGGCAAAGACCGTCTTGTCCATATACAAATCGGCCAGTTCACCATGAATGGCTTTTTCCAGCTTATCGGCAGACTGCTTACGGGCCTTACTAAGTTGTTCTCCCAGCTTCAGCAGCGTCGTCCGTTGGGTCGCAACCTGTGATTCGAGGTCGTCAGCCGTCTCGTCGGTGGCCTGCATTTGCTTGAGTTCTGCCGCAATCTTATCAAAGTATTTCAAGACTTGGGCTTCGGAATCGCCGTACTTCCGCTTCAACTGATTGATGACGTCTAACCGCCGTTCAATCTCATCGAGTCGACCCTCATCCCACTCCAGCAGATCCAGCTGAGAAGAGACATCTCCGACCGCGTCGCTTAAGGCGTAGTAGGCCGTCTCCAGACTACTAGCAATCTGCTTAAAGGCCGAATCAAAATCAGCGATGCCCTGCATGGCTTGCATGGCGCCACTGATTTGATCATTGGCCCCGGGAGCGGTATCTTCACCCGTCAAGGTAATCTGCACCAGCTGTAAGGCGTCGTTGATTTTCTGGAAATTATCCAGTCGTTCCCGTTCAGCAATCAGACTTTCTTCTTCACCGGGTTGAAGCTGGGCCGACTCAATTTCATTGACCTGAAACTTCAGCATGTCTAGGTGCTGGGCCCACTCTTTTTCGTTGGCCCGTTTATTTTCCAAGGTTGCCTGTAACTGCGTATATTGTTGATATACGGCCTGGTAGCGCTGCCGCAATTTTGCAACCGGGCTGCCAGCAAACTCATCGAGCATCCCCAGATGTTTCTCTGGTTGCATGAGTTCCTGGTGTTCGTTTTGTCCGTGAATATCAACGGCCGTTTCGCCAATGCGCTTCAACGTGTTGGTATTCACCAGCATGCCATTGACCCGACAGGTGTTGCGGCCATTTTGATGAATTTCACGCTGGAGAATCACGCTTCCATCATCATGGTCGATACCCAACTCGTCTAAAACTTGATAAGTCGTGCCGCCGGTCGGAAAAATAAAGCTCCCTTGAATAATGGCTTTGTCCGTGCCGGTACGCACAAAATTGGCCGATCCACGACCCCCAGCCAATAGACCGACCGCATCAATAATAATTGATTTCCCGGCCCCGGTTTCCCCGGTCAGCACGGTCATTCCATTTTTAAAGGCGACGTCCAATCGATCGATAATGGCAAAGTTTTTAATTGACAGCTCTTGTAACACGTTGTGACCTCCTAAATAAAAGACCACCGCTGTACATCAGCTCTTGCTGGTCGTCAGTCGTGGTCCGGTCGTTTCTAATCCGCAATCATGCGGTCAATCGTCTTTTCTAATTGTAAGGCACCCTGATGGGAAACACAAACGGTCAAGACGGAACTATCATCGCCCACCGTCCCAAAAATAAAGTCATAACGCATTTGATCCAGTAATGATGCAACTACTGGACCGTTGCCTGGTAGAACCTTCAAAATGGTGAATTGGTCCTGAACCGCAAAAGATATGTAGGCGTTTTGTAACGTCCGCTGTAACTTTTTCTGCGTATCAATTTTCTTTTGGACGGGTAGACTGTAGCGGTAACCGCCAGACTCAGCTGGCAGCTTAACCAGCTGCATCTCCTTGATATCCCGTGAAATGGTCGCTTGCGTCACGTGAATGCCGTCCTCATCTAATAGCCGGACGAAATCCTCCTGCCGTTCAATTTCTCGTGATGTCAGTAATCGTTTGAGTAATTGCTGGCGTTCCTGCTTCTTCATACCTAGCCCCCCTTATGTGATAAAAATGCATAATCTTATCATATACCAGACCTAAGTATTTGGAAAGTAAATTCTCATAAATTTCTCATAATCTATTATTGTAGGCTCTTATAAGCAGCATCAATCGTTTGTTCAACCGATACATTACTTGCACAGACTGCATTTTTATCAACTGACTGTAAGTGAACCAGGAATTCAATATTCCCTTCGCCACCCCGAATCGGTGAAAAATCTAAGCCCAGGACGCTGTAACCCGTGGCAACCGCAAAATCAATGATCATTTGCACCACGCGCGTATGCACGGCCCGGTCACGGACAATCCCATGACTGCCGACATCATCGCGGTCCGCTTCAAATTGTGGCTTAATTAGTGCAACCACGTCACCATCCGTCGCCAGGATGCCCTTCAATGGCGGCAAAATCATCTTCAAGGAGATGAAGGAGACGTCAATGGAGGCAAAGGTGGGCTGACCTTTGGTGAAGTCACTTAACTTACTGTAGCGGAAGTTGGTGTGCTCCATCACAATGACCCGTGGATCTTGCCGGAGCTTCCAAACTAACTGATTACTCCCCACATCCAATGCATAACTTAACTGCGCACCGTTTTGGAGCATGACATCCGTAAACCCACCCGTCGAGGACCCAATATCCAAGACGATACGGTCGGTCACATCGATGTCAAAGCTAGTTAAGGCCTTAGCCAATTTGAAGCCACCTCGCGACACGTATGGCAAGGGGTGCCCCTTCAAATGGAGCTCGGTATCCGCTGGAATCATTGACCCCGGCTTATCCAACCGTTCCTCATTTTTTCCTAGAATTTCACCGGCCATGACGGCTCGCTTGGCGTCATCTAAGGAGGTATACAACCCCTGTTCAACTAATAAGTCGGCAACTCGTTTCTTTTTCATGCGTTCACCCGTTTCGTATCGAAGTAACTAAAGAAGGCCGCCAGTAGCGTTGTATCAACGCCAACTGGCACCTTGGCCAAGGCCGCCTGACCGCTTTGAATCGTCGCAATCAGTGCCTGATTAGCCCCCGCTAGGCCCAGTTTACCTGGATAGGTATTTTTGGCCTCCCCGGCGTCCTTTTGCGTAGCCTTGCCCAATTCTGCGGGCGTGCTGACCACGTCTAAGATATCATCGTAGATTTGAAAGGCCAGCCCAAAGGCGTCAGCAAATTCCAGGTACGGTGCCCACTGCGCTGCTGGCGTCTCACTCAGAATCAGTCCGGCCTGAACGGCATAGTGGAGGAGTGCCCCGGTCTTTTCCCGGTGTAAGACGCGCAACTTAGCCATCGGTAGGTCCACGTGCTCATTCTGCACGTCCTTGGCCTGTCCGGCGACCATCCCGTGTGGTCCCGCCGCAACGGCGAGGGCCTGAGTCAGCGCCACCTGGGTCGCTGCGGGTAAGTCCGTAGCCGTCAGCCACTGAAAGGCCAACGTGAGTAAGCCATCCCCGGCTAACGTTGCCATGCCGGCACCAAATTTCATATGATTGGTGGGTTCGCCCCGCCGCAAGGCATCGTTATCCATCGCTGGCAAATCATCATGAATCAACGAATAGGTGTGGAGTAGTTCCAACGCCATGACGGGTCGCCAGTCACGCTGGTCGTCAAAGGACCGCCCCAACGTCTGGAGGGTCGCCACCGTCAATAGTGGCCGCAAGCGCTTGCCCCCGGCTAAAACGGAGTAACTCATGGCTTCAGCCAAGCGAGCATCCCCACTATCCGCGGCGATTGCCGCCTTTAACGGCGCATTTAAGCGCGGCACCCAGGTCGTTTCAAATTGCTGGAGCTGGTCATCAATCGGCATCACCGGTGCCCCCTTGTGGCGTTTCAAAGGCGACTTCCTGATCAGAATCATTCATCATGGTCGTCAACGTCTTTTCAGCGTCCTGGAGGGTCGATTGCAGACTCTTGCTCAGCGCCACACCCTTTTGAAATTGGTCCAGGGCTTGTTCCAACGGAATGTCTCCCTGTTCCAGTTGGGAAACAATGGTTTCTAACGTCGTTAAATTCTCTTCAAATGTTGGTTGCTTTTCATCACTCATGTTTGTCCTCCGATGTTGGTGTAATCGTCTTAATATCGGCTTCAGCCGTGCCATCACTCAGATGAATCGTCGCTGGGGCGACCTTTAAGTCAGTCACGCTACGAACCACGTGATCATTTTGGGTCACGTAGCTATAGCCCCGCCCCATAATCTTAAGTGGGCTTAAATAATCCAGTCCATTGATCAATTGGGCCACTTGTTTCTGTTGGTTGGTTAAATAACGCTTGGCTTCCGTGTTCAGTCGCGCTGACGTCTGGCTCACCAGAAGCTGGTCACGATGCACCCGTTCTAGCGGTGACTGTCCGAGCAGACCTTGCTGAGCCAACGCAAAGCGCTGTTGCCGTTGGCGGACCTGCGTTTGCATGTTACGCATCAAGGCCTGCTGTGCGCGGTCTAGGCGCTCTACATAGGTCTCGTACAGCCGCTGGGGCTGCCGGAACACGTAGGCCGTCATCAACTTATTCAAGCGTTCCTGTTGGAAGTTGATCCGGTTACTCATGGCATTCAATAAGCGGGTCCGTTGCTGGCTCAGCTTGAGTAATTCGTCACTCAGCACTGGGACGGCCAATTCGGCTGCCGCTGTGGGCGTGGCTGCCCGTACGTCGGCCACCAAATCGGCAATCGTGGTATCCGTTTCATGCCCAACCGAAGAAATAATCGGCAATTCACTGGCCGCAATGGCCCGCGCGACACTTTCCTCGTTAAATGGCCACAGGTCTTCAATCGATCCACCACCCCGACCAATAATCAGGGTATCAAATGAGCCATTGGCGTTGGCCCGTTGAATCTGACGGACGATGTCGGCCGCGGCTGCATCCCCCTGCACAACGGCCGGGAAAAGCACAATCTGCGCAATAGGAAAACGCCGCCGAGTCGTGGTAATAATATCCCGAATCACGGCCCCACTGGGACTGGTCACGACCGCGATTCGCTTAGGGAAGCGCGGCAACGGTCGCTTGGGCGCGGTAAATAAGCCCTCATCGGCCAATTTTTGCTTCAACTGTTCATAGGCCTGATACAGCTGACCAACCCCGTCTGGCTCCATCCGTTCCACGTAGATTTGATAGTTTCCCGTGGGTTCGTACAGAGAAATGCGGCCCGTCACCAGGACCTTCATCCCAGTTTCCGGGGTGAATTTCAGCTTCTCAAAGGCCGATTTGAACATAATGGCGCTAATTTTAGCGTGATCATCCTTTAAGCTAAAGTACTGGTGGGCGTGCGGCCGTAGCCGAAAGTTAGAAATTTCACCCGTCAGATACACCTTGCCTAAGTATGGATCAACGTCAAATTTTCGTTTTAAATACTGGGTCAGCGCCGTGACCGTTAAATAATCAGTTTGTGCCAAGTTCCTCACTCCACTCGCAAAGGTCAACTGTCTGTTGCATTAGTGTGGCAATCGTCATGGGACCCACGCCCCCCGGAACGGGCGTAATGGCACCGGCCCGCTTAACGACACCGTCAAAGTCCACGTCTCCGGTCAATTTACCGTTTTCATCGCGATCCATCCCCACGTCAATAACGATGGCACCCGGCTTCACGTCGGTTTCCTTGATCAAATGGGTCACCCCGGTCGCGACAACCAGCACGTCAGCCGTTCGGGTCAATTCGCTGAGATTCTTGGTGTAGATATGCGCGATGCTGACCGTCATATCGGCGTTCAACAGCATGGAAGCCATGGGCCGACCCACAATCATACTGCGGCCCACGACGACCGCGTGCTTCCCCCGTAAATGAACCGGGAGTGAAGCCAACATGGTCATGATCCCCCGCGGCGTGCAGGAAACGGGATGGTGTCCTGGCAGGTTGGCAAATAAGCGGCCAACGTTTAAGGGATGGAACCCGTCCACGTCCTTCGCCGGATCAATCTGAGCGACCACGGCTTGTTCGTCCAAGCCCTCAGGTAACGGCGATTGCACCAAGATGCCATGAATTTGGGGGTCCGCATTATAGTCATTAACCACTTGTAAAAGTTCTGCTTGTGAAATGGTTGCGGGAAGCTGCCGAACCACGGAATTGATGCCAAGTTGGCCGGCCTTCTTGTGCTTGTTGCGCACGTAAATGGCGCTGGCGGGGTCGTCACCCACAATAATCACTGCAAGGCCTGGAACGACACCGCGTTGCGCGAGCGTTGCCACCCGGTCCTTGGTTTGTGTATTGAGGTCTTTCGCCAGTTGTTTGCCGTCGATAATGGTCGTCATGAAGTTATTCCTCCCGTAAATTTCAAGTTACCTACCATTTTAGCATAGTTGGCCTGAAAACGGGACTGCATCGCGGCGCAAAATGACCCGGCGACGAGCTGTTAAACAGATTGATTGCTGAAGACTTAATTAGTCCGCCCCCTACCAAATTTTCACACGGCATCCCCGTGATTCGACGACCACCCTGTGTGTGCCCGGACGTTGTTGCTTCACGGCGCTCACTTGCGCTTCAACCCAATCCGTCAACCAAATCGGCGCAACAAAAAAGACCGACCGCTAAAAGTTAGCAGTCAGTCGATTTGTGACTAAGATTGTGAATCCAACGGGTCATCATCTAAGGTATGTGCAAGCACACCGTTGATGAACCGCCGAGAACGGTCGTCACTGAAGTTCTTGGCTAATTCCAAGGCTTCGTTGACAGCCACTCGGTTAGGCACTTCTTCCACGTAGTCAATTTCATAAAAGGCGATCCGCATGATTACCAAATCAGTTTTGGCAATCCGCTTGAGCTGCCAGCCAGTGCTCAGGTACTGGTCGATCTTCGCATCCAAGTCAGCTTGGTTTGCTAAGACGCCAGTCACGAGCTTCTGGAAGTAGTCAGGCACGGGAACGGTTTGGTCCGGGTCATCCGTCAAGACACGTTGGTACAACGCATCATGATCGGCATCGGGATTGGCGTTCAAGGCAAAAAGCATTTGAAACGCGCGTTCCCGAATTTGATGTCGTGTAAGTGTCACTATTGGTCACTATCTCCTTCATCGCTCTGGTTAAACAGGTTATCAGGGTCGACCTGTTGCGCCGTCTTTTCGGGAATGACGCCTTCCACGTGAACGTTAACTTCACGCAAGTCGAGGTCCGTCATGAACAACAATTGTTGCTTCACGTTATCTTGAATGGCCAAGGCAACCTTAGGCACCGCTACCCCGTAATCCAAGTAAACGTAAACGTCAACCGCTAATTCGTCGCCATCAAAGACCAGCTTAACGCCCTTACCATGTTGTTCTTTACGACCCAACAGTTCGGTGACGCTATTTGCTAAAGAACCCCGCATCCGTGCGACGCCTTCGGTTTGACTAGCCGCAATGCCGACGATAATTTCGAGGACTTGCGGTGCCACTTCGATCTTACCCAAAGCGGGTTCCTTTGATTCTAAAATGATATTAGTATCTTCCGCCATTCGTTGACCCTCCCTTACTGATTAAACGTGTGTGAAAACTTAGGCACGGGAAATGTACGTACCGTCAGTTGAGTTGATGGAGAGCTTGTCGCCTTCGTTAACGAAGAATGGCACTTGAACGACTAAGCCAGTGTTCATGGTAGCAGGCTTGGAACCACCAGAAGCGGTGTTCCCCTTGATACCTGGTTCCGTAGCAACAACTTCCAAGACAACCGTGTTTGGTACTTCGATACCGAGAACTTCGGAACCGTATTGAACCAAGTCAACGTTCATGTTTTCTTGTAAGTATGGGAGTTGTGCCTTGATCTGTTCATCTGGCACTTCGATTTGTTCGAAGTTGTCAGTGTCCATGAAGACCCGGTTACTACCATCTTCGTACAGGTATTGCATCGAACGCGTTTGGATATCAGCGCGTTCCATCTTAGCACCGGCACGGAAAGTCTTTTCTTGAACGGCACCCGTCCGTAAATTCTTAAGCTTTGAACGAACGAAAGCGCCACCTTTACCAGGCTTAACGTGTTGGAACTCAATGATGCGCCAGATTGCGTGATCGACTTCGATCGTTAAACCGTTTTTAAAATCAGCAGTAGAAATTGCCATAATGTGTCAGCCTCCTAAAATATGTCCTCTTTATAATATCAATTCTTACCCATAAAAAGCAAGATAGGTGAGTCACTTACAGAATAATTAAATTTCTCGGGACGGTTGTCAGGGTCTCGTGACCCGTTGCCGTCACCAATAAATCGTCTTCAATGCGAATGCCACCCTGACCGGCAAAGTAAACGCCGGGTTCCACGGTGATGACCTCGTTTGGGGCCATCACGTCGGGCCAGCCCCGACCAATGTTCGGGCCCTCATGGATATCCAAGCCAATGCCATGGCCCGTGCCGTGAATGAAGGCTGCGCCGTGACCCTGATCGGTCAAATACTGCCGACCAATGATGTCCAACTCATCCCCCGTGACGCCGGGTTTAACCGCTGCCATAATCTTTTCCTGAGCGGTCTGCACAGCGTGATAAGCTGCTGTCAAATCAGTCCCGGGATCTCCCAGGGCCACCGTCCGGGTCACATCAGAGGTGTAGCCATCCACGTAAAAGCCACAATCAATCGTGACCAGTTCACCACTGGCCAGTTGCTTGTCGCTCGCCTGACCATGTGGCCAAGCCGAACGCGCCCCACTGGCAACGATGGTCCCAAAGCTGGGACCGGTTGCGCCGTGGTCTTGCATCCACCGTTCGAGCCACTGGGCCGCTTGCCGTTCCGTCATGCCGGGCTTCAACACCTCCAGCAAAGCGAGGACGCCCTCGCTAGTCAGTGCTGTTGCCCGTTTCAAGGCTGCCAATTCGGCTGGCTCCTTGATTTGGCGGAGCACATCGATGACCCCACTGAGGGGCACGATGTCGGTCATTAAATGCTCATCTAACCATTCAAACTCGGCTAAGGTTAAACTATCCTCAATTCCTAGTACCGTCGCACCAGCGGCCTCTAACGCGTCATCAACGGCTTGCAAGTAGTCGCGAGTGATGGTTTTCGGCACGTTGGGCATAGTCGCTGCTAATTCAGACTGGTAACGCGCATCCGTGATAAACACGGCGTCGTGTTCCGTGACCAGCAGGTACCCGTCACCGGGTTCCACACTGGTCCCAACTAAGTAGCGTTGATTACTGGGTGATGAGACCAAAAAGCTATCGATACTTAACGTGGCAAATTTGGCCTGTAACCGTTCGATTCTAGTTGTCATAACCCTAGCCTCCTTGATGTTTGGCAGAAAAAAGAAGAACTCAAAGCGAATTGGTCTCGCCTCAAGCTCTTCAGTCGTTACGAGGAAAACCTCGTGTTATTTAGCTGCTTCTTCTGCAACTGGGTATACGGATACTTGACGCTTGTCGCGGCCAAGACGTTCGAATTTAACGACGCCAGCAACCTTGGCAAACAAAGTATCGTCACCACCGCGGCCTACGTTCAAGCCTGGGTAGATGTGCGTCCCACGTTGGCGGTAAAGGATAGAACCACCGGTAACAGTAGAACCGTCAGCAGCCTTCGTCCCAAGACGACGACCAGCAGAGTCACGACCGTTAGCAGTAGACCCACCACCTTTATGGTGAGAGAAGAATTGTAAGTTCATGTTCATCAGCATAAGTTTCACCTCCGCAATTTAGTCTTTGGTTTCAGCGAATTGAATGTAATCCGCGTAATTTGTGGCGACATCTCTTAACCCATCCGCAAAACTCTGGAGGAGTGTTTGTCCCTTTAATTCGGCCGTTGCTTCCAGCTTTGGTGGAAGGTGGACTTCCAGATAACCACCCTCCTGATCACGATTCTCAACCTCTATTGGAATCTCAGCGATTCGTTGTAGCGCATTGACCGTCGTAATCGCAAGCACCGAGACCGCAGCGCAAACAATGTCTTGACCATACTCACCTGAGTCAGCGTGGCCAGTGATTTGGAATGAATCGATTCGGTTAGTTCCATGATGGAACGTCGCGTGAATCATCGAGATCGCCTCTCTTTAATCTTTAGGCTTAAGCGTTGATAGCATCAACGACAACCTTGGTATATGGTTGACGGTGACCCTTCTTCGTATGTTGGCCCTTCTTGGCCTTGTACTTGAAAGTAACAACCTTCTTTTCCAGACCCTGCTTTTCAACAGTTCCAGTAACGGTTGCACCTGCAACAGTTGGCGTCCCAATCTTAGGCTTGTCACCACCGACAAAGACAACTTGGTCAAAAGTAACCTTTTCACCAGCTTCAACGTTCAACTTTTCGACGTAAACAGCTTGGCCTGCTTCGACCTTGTACTGCTTGCCGCCAGTTACGATAATTGCGTACATGTGTGTGCACCTCCTTATATATTTAGACTTAGACTCGCCGAAAACAAGTGCTCCGCAAGGCGGAAAACTTACTAACTTGTCCCGAGCGGTTGCAGCTGTGGAAGTCCACAAATACAACATGAAAATTATACTTGATAGGATTTCTTACGTCAAGCTTTTTCTGCACCAATTGGCAAGTCGATTCCGACCGGCGCGAACCAAGCCGCGACTGGCGTGACTTCCGGCTTTAATAATTGGCAAAAAGATTGTGCCAAAAATTCTGACCGGTAACGGCGATTGTCATTTAGCCAGTGGTGCACCAACCCGGTAAAAGCGGTCGCTAAAAAAGCCGTCTGCACATCCAGTGGGGGCTGTTCCCCATCGGGTGCTGGTAGGTGTTGGGCGTAAGCGGTCATTTCCCGCTCAAAGCGCTGAAGTAGTCGGGGTTGAAACTGCGTGAATTGGGGGTGCAACAAGACCAGTAAGATTTGATGATGTTGGTCAACGTACCGTAACGCCGGTCCCAACGCAAAACCCGGGGTCGGTTCACCCTCAGGCGTCAGGGTCGTCTTAGCGGCCGCAAACCATTCATCAATGACCTGCTGCTCAGTCTGTTCGAGAAAGTCCACCTTGTCCTTATAATGCAGGTAAAAGGTCCCGCGGGTGATCTGGGCCGTCTGAGTCAACTTCTGTACGGAAATCTGCTTCAACGAGTTTTGTTGGAGTAGCGTACTCAATGCTTGGCGCAGCCGGTCATTCGTCCGGACAACGCGTGGGTCTGTCTGACTGATAATGTCTCGCTCCCTTCACTTCTAGAAAAAGCTAGTCCGACTACGAACTAGCTTTTCATTTACCATTCTATTCGTAAACATCATTCATTGGGTTAGGCTAATTGGTTCGTTCCCGGCGGCGAGCTCAAAGTGTCCTGCTGTGGGGGCGGTTCCAGCCTGAGAAGCGGGCTTCCACCTCAACTTTGAGCCAAACAACGGTCTCAAAGGTTGCCCCATGCTCTAAGTAGAGAAAATCGCTCTACTAAGACCATCGACACAGCTGGTCACTTTGGCCCGCCTCTGGTCACTGACATTTGCCTAACCGATTCACTAATTATTGTAATTTTCACGTTAAGCGTATCGGACACCAACCATACATAAACAGGCTGGCGTCCGCTGACCAGTACACGTCGCCATCCCCACGCCAACAACTAACCGTTATGGGTGCGGGTCAAACCAGTGTCAGCCGCAGGGCTGGTGAAAATGGGCTCAGCCGTGGGAGTTGCCTTAGCGGGTCCCCCGTTTAGGTAACTGCTATCTTTGAGACTCGCTTCTCAGAGTCTCAAAGTAAGCCTGGAGACCGTCCTTTGGCTCCAGGTGCGCGCCCACAGCGTCACGGCCCATTTTCACCAGCCCGGAAGCGCAGGACAACGACCGTTTCGAACCAAGCCCAAACCGTTAGTAATTGTTGGCTTGGCGGTCGAGATTGACTTGGCGCTTGGCCTCGTACGCGGTCTGAATCTGGTCCTGACTAAACCCGAAGTCCACGAACCCCCACTTCAGGAACAACCGCCAAGCATGGCGGAAGTCCTCTTGCCGGTGGGAAAAGTGGCTGTTGAACACCATCCGTTTCAGGATCAAGTATTGTTGGTCCAAGTCCTTAGCCGGCCGACTGTTTTCGAGGGTCGTCAGATCTTCTTCCGTCAACATGATCAGGTGGGTCCAGGTCTTCTTGGCCGCAACCAGGAAGAAAAAGTCCATGGCGTCCGTGTACTCCGTCAATAGGGTTTCTTCCGGCGTTTGACCAGCATCGGCCTTGCCACGGTGGGTCTTCCAGACCTTAAACCATTCCGACGTGTTGGCTACTTCGGCCAGTTCCACGTCGAGGGCCACGTAGGCGTTTTCAATCTGTGACTTCCGGGTCATTTCAATATCTCTGTCCCGGGTGATCTGCTCATCCAGGGCGATGGATTGTTGCACTAATTTTGCTAACTCTAACACGTTGGGAATCCTCCTAACCAAAGATCAAGGGGTCGGACGAGATTTCCAGGTCCGTCAGGTTTTCCAGGTACCAATCACGCATGAATGGGTACTTCAGGAGAACGTCGAACCAGGAAATCTTCTGGTCGTCATCGTGGACCGTCAAGACCCACTCTGGTTGGCCTTCCAATTGGTTGTTGAAGATATCGACCACCACGCCGTGTTCCAGCGCGATTTCAGCCCCGTTGCCGTTGACGCCGTTGGTTAACATGTAGTCTTCCTTGGCGGCCATCACAAACAGACGGTCCACCACGCCAGCTGGCAAGTCCGTTGACCGCACCGCATAGTTTTGGCGGTTGGCGGCATCTAAAATGTTGAAGTCCACGGAATAGCCGTAGTCTTCCTTCAGATAACGCGCAAAGTCCACGAGAATCTGAACGGATGTCTTCACCGTTTCGGCAGGCACCGTCTCGTGCAGATCGATGATAAAGAGCTGCGTCAGCGCATGACTGTTGAAGCGGAACATTTTCCGTTCCAAATTCAAGTAGAACAAGGATTGGCCGGTTGCCCGTTCGCGGTAGTAAACCCCACCGTTTTCAGACGTTTCCACGCGGAAATTAAACGTTCCACGGTCACCCAGTGGCGTTAACTGTTGGGTCAACTCTTCGCGGTGGTCGCGAGATTGTAAAATGACGTTCTTCCCCTGATCGTGCAGTTCCAGCATCCGGGACATGAATAACAGGTAATAGTCGGCGTTGCTGTACTGGTGTGGGAAGGTCACGTAGTCGGAATCCAACGTAAAGTCGGCCAGCTCCGTGGCGGCAGAAACCAATTCATCGGGATCCGTCGTCTTGATCAGTTGGTCCATCAATTTGGTGAACCGCAGTCCCGTTTCCAAGCCATCTTTAATTGCCTCGTTATAGTTGAGTAACCGGCCACTGGTGGTCAATGTCGATGGGTCATTTTCATTAATCATCAACTGTCACCTCGCCCTCGCTCTTGCCTAACAGGCTGTTCAAGTAGTCCGCGTATAGACTCGCATTGTGGGCTTCAAAATGTTCAAAGTCATCAAAGGCGTCGCGAATACTCTGCTTTTCGTAATTTAAAATCGTATCTTCCTTAGACAAAACCAGAATCTTATCATCGTTTTCCTTGATCGTCTTGTGAGCGTTCAGGGCTTTTTCGTCCTCGTCCGCCAGCTTGGTCAATTGGTCAATGATCCCCTGACGTTCGTCTTTGAGCTTACCGGAATCCCAAGGCATGCTGCTCTTGCCACTGTTTTCCTTCAGCTGTTCACGCAGGTCAGCCTTTTGGTTGTCCCGTGTGGTTTGGGCGTCCACCAATTTCTGAAGTTGTTCACTTTGACCAGAAATGGATTCGATCTGAGCGGTGTTGAGCCGTTGACCGTGGGCTTCCAAGGCGAATGAATCCTTGAGCTTTTGATATTCCTTTTCGTCGAACTCAAACTTCACGTTAATGACGTCTAAGTCGCCAAAGAGACGCCGGTCCCACCAGTTCCCAAAGTAAATGTGGAACAGGCCGGTCGTGTATTCTTCGTAGTAAAAGAATGGGTAGATGTGCCCCAAGTAATCGATCAGGTTGTCACTTAAGTAGTGGCTGATCTGGGGATGAATATTATCGACCAATTCTGCCAGGTGGTTCACTGCCCGGGTCGAGCGGGTCTTCTTCACTTCTTGATAGTAACGCACTTGGTCCAGCAATTCGTAAACCTGACGATCATCGCCGTGTTGAACTGCGGCTTGCAAGGTGCTTAAGTATTCGAGCTTGTTGGCGATTGCCTGTGTTAAGGCATCGGCGGCACTAGCTTGTTGTTCTTGATTTTCCATGGATTATCCCTCATTATTCTGATGTTCCCTAGCGCTTGCCGTGAACATTTGGTTATACGTTCATGTTACCAAAAATTGGCCGAGAAAAAAGCAGTTTGCCTGAAGTTTTATGGGAAAAGCATTAATTTTTTCTCGACCGTTAAAAATTTACCCTGTCACCACGAAAAAAGATTCGAGACAGTCGTCCCGAATCTTTAGGTGATTTAAGTTTTAAAATGAGGTCTCGCTGACGACCACACCAGCTTTAAAA
Organism: Levilactobacillus mulengensis; assembly: GCF_003946045.1. Taxonomy (GTDB): domain Bacteria; phylum Bacillota; class Bacilli; order Lactobacillales; family Lactobacillaceae; genus Levilactobacillus; species Levilactobacillus mulengensis. The sequence goes on from NZ_RHNW01000016.1 coordinate 25,139, forward strand.
GACAGTGCGTCCAACAGGAGCAAGTTAACCGATTTCTCTCGTACAGTCATCTGACACAGCAGTGGCTAGTGACTGTCACCATTGGACTAACCCCGTGTCAGCCGCAGGGCTGGGGAAACTGGGCCGGCCGTGGCAGTGACCAGGCCCGGTTTTCACCAGCCCGGAGGCGGGAACTTAGCCCGTTTAGTACAGTTCCAGGTACTGATCGCGTTCCCATTCGGAAACTTGCGTCCGGTAAGAGTTGTACTCCAGGTTCTTGGCTTCGATAAAGCTTTGGTACAGGTGATGGCCCATTGCATTGCGCATGACATCATCGGCAGCCAAGTCCTTCAACGCGTTGTGCAGCGTGTCCGGCAGGTTGGTGATGTGGTTTTCTTGCCGTTCTTCGGCATCCATCCGGTAAATGTTCCGGTCGATGGCCTCACGTGGTGCCAATTGGTTACGCAGCCCATCCAGGCCGGCTTCCAAGACGGCAGCGATGGCCAAGTATGGGTTAGCTGCGGGGTCAACACTCCGTAATTCCAAACGGGTGGACAAGCCACGGGAGTTTGGTACCCGAATCAGTGGTGACCGGTTTGAACCGGACCAAGCCACGTAAACTGGCGCTTCGTAGCCAGGGACTAACCGCTTGTAACTGTTAACGATCGGGTTGCAGATGGCGGTAAAGCTCCGGGCATGCTTCAACAGACCGCCCAAGAAGTGGAAGGCGTCTTCGGACAATTCCATCTTGCCGTCCTTGTCGTAGAAGGCGTTCCCTTTGTCATGGAACAGGGACATGTTCAAATGCATCCCGGACCCGTTGATGCCAGCCAGCGGCTTTGGCATGAACGTGGCGTACAGCCCATACTTCCGAGCGATGGTCTTAACCACCAGCTTAAACGTTTGAATATTGTCAGCCGCTGTTAAGGCATCGGCGTACTTAAAGTCAATTTCGTGTTGGCCAGGAGCGACTTCGTGGTGCGCCGCTTCAACGTCAAAGCCCATTTCTTCCAGGGTCAAAACGATTTCACGCCGACAGTTTTCACCCAAGTCCATTGGGGCCATGTCAAAGTAGCTCCCCTTGTCGTTCAACTCGGTCGTTGGCTTACCATTTTCATCCATCTTGAACAGGAAGAATTCGGGTTCTGGTCCAATGTTAAAGTCGGTGAAGCCGGCCTTGCGCATGTCATCGAGCACACGAATCAAGTTGTTCCGTGGGTCGCCTTCAAATGGCTTGCCATCGGTCGTGTAGACTTCACAGATGACCCGGGCAATCTTGCCCCGTTCCGTACTCCATGGGAAGATCATCCACGTGGAAAGGTCGGGGTACAGGTACATGTCACTTTCTTCGATCCGGACGAACCCATCGATTGAAGAACCATCAAACATTAATTTGTTATCGAGCAACTTATCGAGTTGGCTGATGGGCACCTCAACGTTCTTGATTGTCCCAAATAAATCGGTGAACATTAACCGTAAGAACTTAACATTTTCGTCCTTGGCCATCTGACGAATATCATCTTTGGTGAATTCCGGCTTTGCCATTAAAAATCGCTCCTTGCTGTTTTTTGAAATTTCCTACCGTGGTCTAAAGGGGTCGCTGTTGCGGCATCCCCGGTGTTGGATGACCCAGGCCACCCTGGCGAATGAATTCGTCCTGCAAAATGCGCCGCACGTCTTCATCCGTTAGAGGTTGCCGTTGGGCCGCTTCCTTCGCTTGGGCCGCCTGCTGTTGTTGATCATAAATGGCTTTGATGCCCGCCACGTTGACCCCTTCAGCCAGGTAGTCTTTGATTTCCAGCAATCGGTCGACGTCATTTAACGAATACATCCGCCGATTACCCTCATTGCGTTCGGGAAAGACCAACTCTTGGGCCTCATAGTAGCGAATCTGGCGGGCCGTCAAGCTCGTTAACTTCATCACCGTCCCAATTGGCAGGACTGCCAACGATCGACGCAACTCTTTTTCCTTCATCACTACTGGCCCCCTTTAACTATGATGCCATCATACCACGCTGAAAGCGCTAGTCAAGGATTCATGTTAGAAAACATGACATGAAGGCTAAAAATCATTAATTCTTTAATTAATCGTAAGAACTAAGCCTTCAGCCAGTCAGTTACTTGGACCATAATTTGTTCATAAGCTTCTGGATGTTGGACCAGGTCGTACCAGGTTGCCGTGGTTTGGTTCCGAAACCAGGTCAGTTGGCGCTTGGCATAGTGGCGGGAATCTTGTTTGATCAGGTTCACGGCTGCCGGCAAGCGCTTGGGCTGATCTAAAGCCGGCAACAATTCGCGGTAGCCAATGCCCGTCGCGGCCGGTAAAGCTGTGCCACCCTGCGCCGCCAGCCAACGAACCTCATCCAACAAGCCAGCGGTCATCATCAGGTCGACCCGCTGATTAATACGGTCATACAACAGGTTTCGGTCGGTATTTAACGCCAAATACAGTTCATCATACTGGGGTCCCCCATTATCTTGGTGGGAGAAGAGCTGTCCCGTGACCTGAATGACCTCCAGTGCCCGTACCGTGCGCCGGACGTTGGTTGGGGGAATCTTCCCGGCCGCAACTGGATCCAGGCCGTTAAGCCGCTGCCAGAGTGCCTGAGGACCATTGGCCTGGGCCTCTGCCCGCAGACTTTCGCGAATTTTTGGGTCACCCGGGGCATCGGCGCCCAATTTCAGTCCGTCAAACAGGGCCTGCAAATAAAATCCGGTCCCGCCCGCAATGATGGGCAGGTGGCCACGGTCGGTGATCTCCTGAATCAGCCGCTGGGCCGCATCCACAAACTGGGCGACCGTAAATTGTTGGTCCACGTCACGAACGTCAATCAAATGATGCGTCGCCGCGGCCTGTTCTGCCGGAGTCGCCTTGGCTGTCCCAATGTCCAGGTGGCGATACACCTGCATCGAATCGCCAGAAATAATTTCACCGTTCAATTGTTGCGCTAGTCGAATCGCCAGTGAGGTCTTCCCCACCGCGGTCGGGCCCACAACTGCTAAAACCTTAGTCATCTCGTTTGCCTCCCTGCATCTTTTCTCGCAACGCCACCGCTCGCGCCGGGTAATCCGTGATTAGACCAGCAAAATGGTGCCGCAAGCAGTAAGCCATGTCAGCGGGGCTGTTCACGGTCCACGGCCGCAACTGCACGTGGGGCAACCAGAAGCGGTGGGCCTTGACCCAGCGAATGTCTGGATGTAAGCCCCCAACCAGGTGCTGTCGCTGCATGCGTTTTGCCTGACGTCCAGCCGTCTTAAACAATTTCGCGTACTCCGCCTGTGGATACAGACTCCGCAACGTTACGATTGATTGCGCGCGAAAGCTTGAGAAAACCAGTCGAAACGGCACGGGTTGCCGGGTAAAGTAATCCGCCAGCGCCTGTTCAATGCCGTCATAATGAATTTTATTCGTCTTCAGCTCGAGGTTAAACACCCCGGTAAAGTGGTCCTTGAGTAACAGCTGAATAACCTCATCCAGCGTCGGCACCTTAGCCCCGGCAAATTCACTGCCAAAGTGGCTACCAGCGTCCAGTTGCTTGATTTCTGCCAGACTGTGGTCCTGCACCAAACCGGTGCCATTGGTGGTCCGGTCAACCTTTTCGTCATGCATAATAATTAATTGGTGGTCGCTAGAAAATTGCACGTCGGTCTCAATGCCATCCGCCCCAGCATCCAGCGCCGCCTGAAATGCCAGCAGTGTGTTCTCCGGTCGGGTCCCCTTGCTGCCCCGGTGTGCAATGATTTGTGTGGGTTGTCTCTTAAACACGCATTCCCATTCCCTTCACGTTAATTCTATTAGTAAGGGTACCACAGAACCCCAGCGTTTCGTCCTAAATTGTTACGTTTTGACCATTGGAAATGAGACTGATGTGGTTGCCGTTCCCGCCGGCGGATCCAAGGTGCCCTGCTGTGGGGAACGGTTCCAGCCTGTGGGGCGGGCTTCCACCTCGCCTTTGAGCCTGAGAAACGGTCTCAAAGGTCGTCCCGTGTTCTAGGTTGGGTCAGCCCTCCCAACCAAGAACACCGACACAGCTGGGCACTTTGATCCGCCTCTGGTCACTTACTACACTGTCGGTCTCATTTCCAATAATTAACGCCTAAATCGCCCATACCTTTCTCGTCATCCACATCTTTAATGTATCCTAGTAAAGAGACAGGTACACGTGCCAACACAATTTCAGCCGATAGAACGGTAACGCGCGGCTAAGAACTACCCCGAAGCTCCATGCCAATCAGAACACCATGTAAATCACTAGCAATTTGAAGGGAAAAATAGCATAATGGAAGCGGATAACTTAAAATCTTAAACGATGGGAGTCGAATGCTATGAAGCACTTCACAAAAGGGTTCTTATTTGGCGTTGTTGCGACCGCTAGTGCCGTTGCCGGCGCAGTCTTTTCTTTCAAGAAGAAGGTCGTTCAACCAATCGAAGATCAAGAAGCTCGGTTCGAAGAAAACCGGAAGTTGGCTAACCGCAAGAGTCACGCCGCTCATCACAACTAAGTTTTACTAAGACCAGTCACTTGGTCAACTTATCAGGGTAATTAAAAAAGTGTGTCACCGGAAAAATTCCGCGTGACACACTTTTATTTTGCCTAATTGGTTTTCTTGGTCTTACCCTGCCAACGGGCATAACCCGTTTTCAGAATCGAAATGTCTTTGTAGCCTTCCTTGCCCAACATTAAGGCTGCCCGGGTACTCAATGCTTTCCCCTGGTCGTACAGGTAAACGGGCAAGTCAGCCCGGATACCCGTATGGTAAGCCTTAAACGTGGAATAAGGAATATTGCGGGCCCCTAAAATGTGGCCAGCATCAAAGTCTTTCTTTTCGCGCAAGTCGATGACCTGAGCCTTACGCATGCCCGCTTGGAACGTGTCCTCGTCAATGACGGTGGCCACTTGGTTCCGGCGAACGATCGTAATCATTTGCCAAGCCGCCCAAGCGATGATCAAGACTAGCAAAATGATGGTGTAGACCATCATTCCTGAAATTGCTGCAATTACCAAACTAAATCGTCCTTCCTAAACCACTTGTTCTAGTTGCTCTTTTGGAACCGCAAAGCTAATGAAGCGGCACCGATAACCCCGGCGTCGTTCCCCAATTGTGCTAAGCGTAACTTCGTTGAGTCACGAACAGCTGGGAAGGCATTTTCTTGGAAATACCGCGTCGTTGGTTGTAATAAAGTGTTTCCGGCGTTGGAGACCCCACCACCAATGATGATGTTGGCTGGGTTCAAGATGTTGGCTACGTTAGCCAAGGCTAAGCCCAGGTAGAACGTTACCCGGTCAACGACTTGGTTGGCCAAGATGTCACCGTTGTCGGCTAAGTAGAAGACCATCTTAGAGGTAACGCTTTCCTGGTTGTCTTCCATTTCCTTCAAACGAGACGTGCCCATGAAGTCCTTGGCCATGTCAGCAGCCACGTGAACGACCCCGGTTGCGGAAGCGTATTGTTCCAAGCAACCGCGCTTGCCACAGGTACACAGGTAGCCGTTTGGTTGAACCGTGACGTGACCGAGTTCGCCGGCCCCACCGTTGATGCCGTGGAGTAAGTGACCGCCAGCGATGACCCCACCGCCGACACCAGTGCCTAAGGTAACGAAGACGACATCGCTGTCCTTTTCGCCGGCACCCTTCCAGTATTCACCCAGTGAAGCGACGTTGGCGTCGTTGTCCAGAATGAATTGCAGGCCTAAGCCTTCTTGAATCTGGTCACGGACTTGTTGGCGCTTCTTCCAGTTCAGGTTGAAAGCTCCGATAACGGTTCCATTTTCAATATCAACAGAACCTGGCGTCCCCATCCCGATACCTAAGAAGTCGCTCTTACTGAATTCTGAGTTGATGATATGTTGACTGATTGAATCAATGATGTTTGGAACGATGTGGCTACCTTCATCAGAGATGTCGGTTGGAATGCTCCACTTCGTCAGAATTTCTCCTGCAAGTGAGAGAAAAGCCATTTTCGTGGTGGTCCCACCTAAATCGATTCCAATTAAATTTCGTGCCATAACGCTAAATCCCTCCAATGGATTGGTGCTTATCTCTTGCTCGTTGTTCCTCTAAACGGTGTTCATGCGTGAGAACGATCTTCGCTTGGACAAAGGTTGGATCATCCACCACCCGTGCTCTTCGGAGGTGGTCCAATTCCAATGCCATCACTTCGATATCCCAAAGTCGCTTACCGACGTACACATAAATACCAAATTTTTTAAGTAGCTGCTGAACATCATATAACGTTTTCATTGTGCCACAACCTCCATGAAATTGCACGAGACTTTTCGACAATTACTGGGCCATGCCGTGTAAATAAAGCCAGACCAAGCCACCAATTAGCACGATGGTGGCCACGATTCTTTTAATCGGACTAACCTTACCAATTCGTGGCACGCCAACGGTATACGCTATCAAGAAGCCACTGGCTAGGCCGCCTAAGTGACCCGCTAAATCAATGCCTGGCGTAAACAGATCAAAGGCAATGTTCATGACCACGAACGCTAAAAATGTCCGCGCTAACTGCCGGATACCCGGATTCTGCCAGAAGGATTCTCCCAGCATCAGGAAGGCCCCAAACAGCCCAAAGATAGCCGTGCTGGCTCCCGCTGACAGGCTGTTAGAGAAGCAGAAAGATGCCACGTTCCCACCGATGCCGGCAATCAGGTACATCACGAGGAAACGCGTGTGCCCAAAGGCGGCTTCAATCTGCATCCCCACAAAGTACAGGGTAATCATGTTCATCAGGATATGGGTAAACCCAATGTGCAGGAACATGGGGGTAAATAATCGCCACCACTCCCCCTGTTGAATCAAGGCATTGAGCTTCGCCCCGAAGGTAATCAGGACGTTCACACTGGTACTGCCACCGGCCAACGTCATCGCCAAGAAGACCAGCGCATTGATCACAATCAAGCCAATCGTCATGTAAGGCGTCTGGTCTAAGCGCCGTAGCCGGTATTTAAAATTCGTCACCGCAAGGCTTCCTTTCTATTGGACGGGCGCTGCCAAAACAGCGTCCAATAAGACATCGAAGTCCTCAACTGGCCAAGTCGGCTGCTGCGCCTGTTGTGCCGGCAAAGCTAGCGCCACCTTGAACCCGTTTGTTCGGGGTAAATAACGGTCGTAATAACCGCCACCAAAGCCCAGCCGTTCACCGGTCGCGGCAAACCGCAGACCCGGCACGATGATCAGATCAAATTCTTCTGGCTCGATAATGGCACCGTTGACCGGTTCCTGCAAGCCAAACGAACTGGTCGCAAACGTCGTCTGATCATCCACCACGTGAAAGGCCATTTGCCGGTGCGGTAAGGTGACCGGCACCGCGATGGTTTTCCCCGTGGCTCGGGCACGGTCGATAATCGGCTGGGTTGCCAACTCGAAGTCCCCACTGATGGTCGTTGCAATACGCTTAGCGGCCTGCCAAGCTGGTAACGCAAACAGTTGCCGGTACAAGTCCGCCGACGCCGCCTGACGTTGATCAGCGGGCATGGCAATGAGGTCTTGAATCGTCTGTTGCCGTAACAAGGCTTTGGATTGCATTGATTTACCCCCTTGAGAGATTTTTTCAATAAAAAAAGGTGCGGACTCTCGCCCGTACCTTACTTAGTTTCACGATGCAAAGTTACTTTCCGGTCACGTGGGCAGTATTTCTTAAATTCAACCCGGTCCGGGTTATTACGCCGGTTCTTGCTGGATAAGTAATTGCGTTCGTGGCATTCCGTACATTCTAAAGTGATGTGTACACGCATTGTGGGTAACCTCCCAACTTGTTTAGAATTACAGGCTAGAGCCCTTAACTCGTAATATATTACCATTAATCGGCAGCAATTACCAGTGATAATCCTAAATATGTTAAGCAAAAATACTTAACAGCTGTAAAATCGCCGACACCGCGGGATTTCGCCCGGAACACGATTTTTTCATTTTTTGTTACTTACCACTCACTACTTAAGGGTTGAGGTCGATTGGACCGTCTTCCAGTAAGCTGAATAGATTTGCTTAGCTAACTTCATATTGTTATCTTCGGCATTGACCCCCAGGTTAGGCATTGCCAAGGCAACGACTACCTGTGGATTCGTCGATGGCGCATAAGAAGCCAGACTCAACGTAACCGTTTCGCTACCCTTGTAATACGTTTGGGCCGTCCCGGTCTTAGCGGAGATTTCTGGTGAGATCGATGATAACTCGTCCCCAGTCTTGTACGTGTTGCTCCCGTGAACCACGTCGTACAGACCTTCCTTAACTAATTTCTTCTCCGCTGCCGTCATGTCGATCCGGTTCAGGACCTTTGGCGTCACAGAGTTCTTCACAGCTCCCAGTGACCCGTCGGACTTGGTTCCCCGAATGGATCCCACCACGTGTGGCGCAATCCGGGTTCCCCCGTTGGCAATCGTGGACATGTATTGGGCAACCTGTAAGACCGTGTAGGCATCGTAGTTCCCGAAGGACAAGTCCAACGCGTTCCCAATGTGGGCCTTACTGCTGGAACCCCGTAACCCGGTACTTTCGCCTGGGAGGTCGATCCCGGTCGAGACACCCAACCCAAATTGGTTGAAGTAGCCCCGTTCCTTGGCGAAAATGCTGGTACCCATGGTCAAAGCCGCGCCGGAAACATAATTAAACTTAGCTTCCTTCATGGCCAGTTGCATCATATAGGAGTTGGAAGAAACTTCCAGCGCCGTGGAGGCATTGACAGCCATGTCGGCACCCCCATTGGCGTTAAACCAGGAAGCCTTCTTGACCCCACCAACGGTGATTGGCTTATCGGTCAAGGTGTTATTGTACGGCGTGATCACGCCATCCATTAACGCCCCAGAAACCATGGCACCCTTGACGACAGACCCCATAACGATGTCACTGTTCATGGCACCTAAGGCGTTCGTCGTAATCTTACCCGTGGATGGGTTCCGGTCAACCCCGGCCATCCCAATGATGCCCCCGGTATTCGGGTTCATCACGATGGCGTAGGTCCCGGTCGAGACACCTCCGGCACCAGATTCAGCTGAGTGGACCAGCGTCTGCAGTTGCTTCTGGAAACTGGAGTTGATGGTCAATTGGAGGTTATCCCCCTTGGAGCCACCATACTTCTTAACTTCCTTGGTCACGGTATTATTACCAGCGACTTCAACCTGCTTTTCAGCCTTGGTCCCCCGCAGAACGGATTCATACTCCTGTTCTAGGTAGGATTGCCCCACACTGTCATTCCGTGAGTAGCCTTGGGCTAACAGTTCGTTGACCTTGTCGCTAGGCAATCCGGTCTTTTCGGATGAAACCGTTCCAATGATCGACTTGATCGACGACCCGTTTGGATAGTTCCGTGACCAACTTGTCCCGACCTGTACCCCAGGCATTTCGGATAAATGTTCACCGATTTCCGCAATTTCCTTGCTGGAAACGCCGGAATCCTTGATATAGGTGGTCGACAACGCGTAGGCCCCACTCATCTTCGCAAAAATGGCCGCCGCATTTTTCTGCGTTTGGGTCAATTTGAACGAAGAATCATTTTCCAAATAACTCAGGGCCTTGTTGTACATTTGCGTCGTGGACATGCCTTTGGTGCCGGACAACTTCTTCTCAACCGCCTTTAACCGATTGGTATCGGTCAAGTAGTAGTCAATCGACTGCCGTGGCGTCAAAGAACTGGTGGAGACCGTTAAGTACCGGCCTAACTTATTGGCAATGTCGTACATACTGGTGGACAGAACGTTGACCCCTTTGGTGTAGGAAATGGCTTGGTGGGCTTTGTTCCCCACTAATACCTTACCGTTGGAATCGTAAACCATCCCCCGTTGCACGTTGGTGGTTTCAATCGTGGTATCGGTCGAATTGACCTCCGCCTTAAATTGCGACCCATACATTACTTGCAAATACGCCAACTGACCAATCAGCGCCGCAAATAACAGGGCAACAATGATGAAAAGAAAGTTCAACCGAAACGGGATTTCGGACTTCACGGGACCGTCACTCGATCGCTGATTTCGGTTGCTAACGCGATTATAAAAATTCTTCACAACAGCTCTGCTCCTTATTGTACAGCTACTATTCTACCAAACTTCGTGGCCAGTCACTATCCCACTTCAGAAATTTAAACAAACTATGCTATTCTAGAGGCCGGGATGGCTGACGCCCAATTGGTATTCTAGCATACTGTGATTCACCCAAAAGTGACCTGCTCCCCATTTTACCAAAAATAAATAAATTATGGCGGTTTTTCTCCTTTCAAAATATTTTGTGGCTAATTGTCCGTTCCCGGCGGCGGGCTCAAAACGCTCTGCTGTGGAGAACGGCTCCAGACTGAGAAGCGGTCTTCCACCTCGCCTTGAAGCCTGGAAAACCACCAGTCTCCAAGATCGTCTCATGGTCTAGGCTGGGAAAGTACCCCAGCCAAGTCCATCGACACAGCTGAGCATTTTGGCCCGCCTCTGGTCACTCACATTTTCCTTGAATATTCTATTCGTTGGGGACTGGCCATATCTTATTTATGTCTGCCTGTGTCTCTGGGTGTGTGCAGTCTCTCTATAAATCTATTACGTAATCGAATTAGCTTAAATAGAATTTGTAGCAGCTCCTACAGGTAGTCTCATTTTCCTTCTTACTATGGCCAACACGCGCTTAATCTATCACACCCGTGTCCTTAGCCGCATCTACGACACCTGCCACTTAATTCTTCAAGGCTCACTATTTCGATAGGATCAAAGTTTATTTGAATGGCTAACTCCATCTCAATCCTTTTTAATTTCTCGATGGTCCGCTAGGTCCGCTAATACATAAGATTTAGTATTCAACGTCTGTGGACTAAACACGTGGCAGCCACCACGCTGGTGAAAATGGAACACGCGCGTGTTAGTGACCAGAGGTGGGCCAAGCTGCCCGGCTGTGTCGATGGTCTTAGTTGCGTGATTTGTTCGCAACTTAGAGCATGGGACAACCTTTGAGACCGGTTCTCAGGCTCAAAGTTGAGGTGGAAGCCCGCTTTTTGGCTGGAACCGGCCCCACAGCAGGGCGGCTTGAGCCCACCGCCGGGAACGAAACCCACCGCGTTCCAATCCCATTTTCACCATCCCGGAGGCAATGCTCCACGAGTTTAACCCATAGCCAGTATTTTAGTTGAGTTCTGAAATATCTTTAAAAATATGACAATCCGGCCGCACAGCTGGCCCAGTATAGTATGATAAGAACTGGTCAATCTTTGACCACACGTGGTCGCGTCTGGTAACCAACCCAGTCAGACTGACCACCACGCCGGCTTCGCCCTTAGGCTGAATCCGCTGATTCACGCCGCAACACTCACAACTTGCTTTTAAATTATTGAAAGATTGAGGTGGCTTCCTTGCAAGAAAAAAAACGACGTTGGTCGCTTACACAACGTCAATCCACGCTTTTGGGTGCGTTCTTAACGCCCTTTTTATTAATGACGGCCTATTTTATCTACCGTCAGATGGCCCCATTCGGCTCGAGTAGCCTGTTAACGGTCGACCTGGGTCAGCAGTACATTGACTTCTTTGCCTATCTCCGGCGAGCCCTACTGCACGATCCCAGCAGTATTTTCTACTCCTTTGCCAATGGCTTAGGTGGCGAAATGCTGGGGACCTGGTCGTACTACCTGCTCAGTCCGCTGAACTGGTTGTTACTGCTCTGTCCCGGCGCCACGCTCACGACCGGCGTCTTCCTCCTGACCGTGATCAAATATGGGCTGGCCGGCCTGACCTTCGGCTGGTTACTGCTCAAGACGACCAATCAATCCGGTTTTAAGCTGGTGACGTTGGCCACCGCCTACGCTTTGATGGGCTGGTCGATTGCCAACCAACTCAACATCATGTGGTTAGACGCGGCGTACCTGTTACCGCTGATTTTCTACGGTCTGTATCTGTTGATGCACACCGGCAAGTGGCGCACCTACGTTGTCTGGTTAACAATTATGCTGGTCGTGAACTACTACATGGCCTACATGATCTGTCTCTTCTTGATTTTGGCATTTGTTTGGTTTGCCGTCGACCAATTTACCAACTGGCGGCACTTCTGGGGCCAAACCGTTAAGTTTGCGTTGACCTCCGCCGTGAGTGGCCTGTTGGCCGCATTCGTGTTACTGCCAACCTGGTGGTCCCTGTCGCAAAGCAAGGCCCAGTACACGGTCACGACCTTTAAGTGGAAGTTTGAATTTTTCCCACCGAAGATGATTGCCAAATTCTTTATGGGCGCCTTCAACTTTGACCAAATGCCGGACGGCACCGCCAACCTCTTCATCGGTGCGCTGGCGCTACTGGGGAGTCTTTTCTTCTTTGCGGACAAACGCATCAAGCTACGCAGCCGCATCACCGCCGGCATCATCACCCTCTTCTTGGCCCTGTCCCTTTGCGTTCAGCCCCTCGACCTGTTGTGGCACGCGGGCCAGTTTCCCGTTTGGTACCCGTACCGGTTCTCGTTTGTCGTAAGCTTCTGGCTGATCTGGTTAGCTGCACAAACGCTGACGGATGACTTCGAACCCGGCTGGTTAGCCATTGCCGTCGCCACGCTGATCATCGTGGCCGGCACTGCCTACGTGGCCTTGAACCTCAAGTCCTTTAAGTTCTTACAAATGAATCAAGTGCTCCTCGGCCTGTTCTTTGCCGTCTTGGCCCTAAGCCTGACGACGCTGCCCGTCAAGCACCACTGGATCTACCCACTGGCCTTTTTCGTCATCGGGGTGACCGAGGTCTCGGCCAACGCCTTCATGTCGTTAAACAACATTAGCTACGTCTCTCAAGGCGAATACGGCAACTACACCAACGAGCTCCAACGATTGGTCAACCGCGTGCAGAAGAAGGATCAGGGCGTCTACCGTATCGGCAAGACCTTCCTGCGAACCAAGGGCGATGCCTTTCAAACGGGCTACGCCGGCGGGGGCGTCTTCTCGTCCGTCCTGCCCAAAGCCACGCCGACCTTCTACGGCAACATTGGGAGTCCGGATGGCGACGGTTTCGTTGAATACAGTAACGGGACGCTGGTCACCGATTCCCTTTTGAACATGAAATACTACTTCCAGCAAAAGCAATTGTCCGGTGCGTTGAGTGGGACCAGCATGTTACCGGCGTCCACCAACAAGGCCGATTTGGCCGATTACCAAGCCGTGGGTCAGGACCAATGGGCTACGACCTACCGCAACCAGTACGCCCTACCGTTGGGCTATGCCGCTAGTCAACAGATTTTAACGTTGAAGAACAAGACGGCCGACCCGGCACAGTATCAGGCCAATTGGCTGGCCGCGTTGACCGGCAAGGCCACGGACCAGCACCTGTACACGGCCGAGAATTTTGACCAAGTGACGTTCCAAAACATCGCCCAGCAGTCGAAAATTACCGGCGCCGTGTTACAACGCAAAAACCTGTTGAAGCCCGCTAAGATTACGCTGACGTTTACCCCAACCACCAATGACGCGTACTACCTGACCTTTGGCTCCACGGTCAATTCGGATAACGCGACGTTCATTCTGAATGGCAAGACACTGGATCAGTACAAGACCTACCGAAACACCATCATGGTCAGTGCCGCCGACCACGCCAAGGGTAAGAAACAGACGTTAACGATTCAACTGAAAAAGGGCTCGTTGTGGCTGGACAACTTCACGCTGTATCAATTGAATACGGCAAAGTTCCAACGGGCTGTGGCGCAGTTAAAGACGCAACCCTGGCACCTGACGAGACACAGCAGTCGCTACTTCCGTGGAACCATCACGACCAAGACGGCCGGTCAGGTTCTAAACACGTCCGTACCGTACTCCACGGGTTGGCACGCCACCGTCAATGGCAAGCGCGTTAAGACGTATAAGACGGTCGGCATGTTCACTGCGGTCAAGCTGCCTAAGGGCCAGAGTACCGTGACGCTGTCCTACTGGCCACCGTTGTTGAATGCCGGGATCCTGGTTAGCCTGGTGACGTTGCTGGGGCTGACCGGCGGCTGGTGGCTCTCCCACCGCCGTCGCGGTTAAGCCACGGCTGCCTCCGGGCTGGTGAAAATGGGCCGTGACGCTGTGGGCGCACGTCCGAAGCCTGGGAGGCGGTCTTCGGACTTACTTTGAGCCGAAGACCACGTCTCAAAGATAGCAGTTGTCTAAGCGGTAAACCGCTAAGACAACTCCCACGGCTGAACCCATTTTCACCAGCCCTGCGGCGCACACTAGCTTAGCCCCAATGGACCGCTCAATTAATTGGTTTTATAGGGACTAACTACCCACGCAAACACCTCACTTAAACGTCCATGGCTAAGTCCTAATGACTGGGTCATGGACGTTTTCTAACTGGCTTAATTACAGTTGACTTTTATCATCTTCACTACCCTTACGGCTCATAATGGCTTAGCCCCAACGAGTTGCCTGATGACTACTGCCTACGCCAAATACCCCCGACCAAGTCCTAGCGACTTAATCGGGGGTATTTTTCTGTTCACCTACACGGCTCTTACAACTTTTCCAGCCAAACGAAAAAATCCGCCTGACCTTAACCTGGTCAAACGAATTTGTTAGCGACTTACTTATCAAGTTCACCATTGTCGTCGTAGATATATACGGGGCCATCTGTCTTGGCATCGTAATCGATGGTCAAATCATAACCGACGAAGAACCATTGGTCCCCCTCGGTGATGTAATAGGTCACATCGTCCTTCTTTTCTGCAACAATTGGGTGGCGGGGATGATCGTCCGGGGTCATGCCGAGTGAAAAGCCATCGTGAACCGGCGTCTTGCCGTAAACTTTACCAAAGAAACGAACGCCACGACCAGTCATTCCCATGTCTTCACGGAACCATTTGCTTGCTGCATCAGTCACATTAATTTTCATTTTGATAGACTCCTCTTTGACAGACTGTGAATCCGTTTTCATACCATTTATACCACGCCAAGCGGGTCCTTGGCAAGTATCGTTTCACTAACTGCATTATACACAATTAAATTGTGGTCTTCAATCTAACTGCTTAAAAGTAAGCAAAAAGGCGTCCCGACCGTGGTCGAGGCACCCTTTAAATTTCAGAACGATTTGAAAAAGTCACGAAAACTTTTTTCTTATTCGACTGCTAAAATCTGCACAGTCATGTCGCCACCCGGGGTATCGAAAGTCACTTTTTCCCCGTTCCGGTGACCTAACAGGCCCTTAGCGATTGGTGAGTCGTTGGAGATTTTCCCAGACATTGGGTCGGCTTCAGCGGCACCCACGATGGTGTATTCTTCGGGTTCTTCATCGGGCAATTCCTTGAAGGTAACCTTCTTACCCACGGTGATTTCATCCTTGTCACTACCATCGTTGTCGATGATTTGGGCGTATTGCAGCATGCGTTCAACGGTGCTGATCCGCGTTTCTAACATACTTTGTTCGTCCTTGGCTGACTCGTATTCAGAATTTTCTGAAAGGTCCCCGTAAGAACGTGCAATTTTAATCCGGTCAATCACCTTTGGTCGTTGAACCATCTTTAAGTCTTCGAGTTCGGCTTGGAGCTTTTCCTTACCTTCCTCAGTCATTGGATACATTTTATCTTGTGCCACACTGGCCACCCCTTTTAGCAAATTTTAGTCTTGCGGTTCACCCACAAGTTGAAGTTTATTTTGATTGATAGAAAAGGTTAGCCGTTTTTATCAGCTAACCTGTCCTATTCTATATGGTTGTATCTGGATTGTCAAAAACTTGGTCATTGCCACTAGCTTCGAGGATTGCCCGAATCTTCGTGACTAACAGGTCGATAGCGACTTGGTTTTCGCCACCTTCAGGCACAATCAGGTCGGCGTAACGCTTGGTTGGTTCAACGAATTGATGGTAAGTTGGCTTAACCGTTGCCAAGTATTGTTGGATAACGGATTCCAGTGACCGGCCCCGTTCGTTCATATCCCGTTGAATCCGGCGAATGATCCGAATGTCATCGTCCGTGTCAACGAAGACCTTGATGTCCATCAAGTCCCGCAGCCGTTCGTCATCCAGAATTAAAATCCCTTCCAAGATGATCACGTCCCGTGGTTCCTGGTGAATCGTTTCCTTGCTCCGCGTGGACAACGTGTAGTCGTAAACAGGCTTTTCAATGGGTTCGTAGTTCAACAATTGCTTCAATTGGGAAATCAAAAGGTCGGTGTCGAAGGCCAATGGGTGGTCGTAGTTCACGGCAGCCCGTTCTTCCATCGTCATGTCATCTTGATTGTTGTAGTACGAATCCTGTTGCAAAATCATGATTGAATGCCCAATCAATTGATTGAAAATTGCCCGACTTACGGTCGTTTTGCCACTACCGGAACCCCCGGTAACCCCAATGATAATCGGTCGTTTCTTGTTTGCCAACACTGTCGCCATCCTTTTATTTATTATCGCTTGCTAGTGAACTCGTCTTTTCTTGATGCTGTGCATAAGTCTGGGAGAAGTAAACCTTTCCCGTCTTGGTATTCGCGATAAAGTAGTAGTACCCCTTCTTCTGGTCCTTCGGGTGTAAGACTGCTTTGATCGATGACGTGCTAGGGTTTGCAAATGGCCCTGGCCCGTAACCCGTGTGGATGTACAGGTTATACGGTGACTTCACCTTGAGGTCTTTGTAAGTCAGTGTCGACTTCGTGGTCTTCAAGGCATATTGCACGGAAATGTCAGATTGTAAGGCCATCCCCGCCTTGATGCGGTTGAGGAAGACCCCGGCAATCTTATCCCGGTCGGACTGCGTGACGCCTTCACGTTCGACCAAGGAGGCTAACGTCAGGGTTTCTTGCACCGTGCGTTTTTCCTTCTTGATGGTGGCGTAACTGCCTTGCAGGTTCTGATCCGTCTTCGCAACCATTTCGGTTACTAAATGTTTCAAGGTCATCTTCTTGCCGGCTTGATAGGTTGCGGGAGCTAAATACCCCTCTAACCGATACCGTACCTTCTTGGCAGACTTGGCGGAGCTCAGAAGTTGCGGATACTTCGCCGCTAATTCGTTGAAGAACGCTGGGCTCTGCATCAGACTCATGAATTCTTTCTTGGTGAAATCCGTTTGGATCGGAATCTCGGCCGCAATCTGGTCGACCGTTTCGCCTTCACGAACCAGCACCTTACCAGCGGTACTCTGAATGGGTTCCGCCGAACCACCCTTCTGTAACTGCGTCGCAATTTGCTTCAGGGTCATGGACGGTTTCAACTGGTAATACCCAGCCTGGAAATTCGTAAACTTATTCGATTTCACGTAGTAGTTAAAGACCATGCCGCTCTTAACCACTTTTTTGTCCTGCAGGATCTGCCCAATCTTATTGGACGTTGCCCCCATCGGCACGTGAACCTGAACCACATTGTTATTGCTAGTGTCCATGGGTTTCAACGCCGTCTGGAAGTAATGATATCCAAAGAATCCAATGACGACTGCCAAAAGCACTAGCAGACTTGCCACGCCGATCATGATGCGCCGGCCAAACGACCGTTTCTTCCCCGATTCTTGTCGCGACGGGGTAGGATTTGTGCCATTATCCAACTTATTTCCTCCGTTCTATGCCATAGTCTTCTCTATTATACAGAAATTCCAGCCCAGCGGAAACCTGAAAAGCAGATTTTGAAGAAATGTAACAAAGAGTGCGGAGCGAGCCGTTTAGGTCCTGAGCATTAACGTCGACTAAGTAATGACCCTGGGCTTGGGTCATTGCTTAGTCGGGGTTAAGCGCAGGGACCTGGCTCGCGTAGCACGTTTCAGAGGCCGCAAGTACCGGGATAGTTCCGCGAAGAGCCAACCAAACGCCCTAAGTCAGTCTAAATCAATGACGTTGCCCTACTTGCTTAGCCGGGTTAAGCGCAGGGGTCTGGCTCGCGTAGCACGTTTCAGAGGCCGCCAGTATCGGGATAGTTCCGCGAGGAGCCAATCAAACGACCTAAAACAAGATAAGATTTAAGACCTACCCCGGGCCTGGGACATTTTCGCTACGGTGTTAAACGGAACCAGTTGCCTCGCGGAGTACGTTTCAGAAACCGCAAGTTTCCGAATCTAAAAGCGAAGTACCTGTCAAACGACCTAAGTCCGTCTAAACCAATAGCAATACCTCACCCCAGACTAGGAATATTTTCCTAGCCAAATTAAGTCCAGGTGTCCGCTTAGCTTAATAAAATTATCAATGTTGCTGAAGGCCTTTAATTAGGTGTACAATTGATTGTTTAATAAAACGTGCCGGGCGGTGAAACATACATTGATGCGTAAAAAAATGAAACGATTTCTAATAGTTTTATCCACGGTTTTAGCACTTTCGCTTCTTCTTTTCGTGCCATTTACGCCTAAGAATGCTGTACGGTTGAGCATACTGGAAAATTTGCACCCGTTTGCGGCTGTACTTGCCTTTCCAAGCAAAATGGCAAAAAAGGACAGTACAGGATATTCAGGCAAGCATATAGCAGCCTATTATTCAGTTCTTGTACAAGTTAGCTCAGACATGGGTGGCTTCGACACTTACGTTGTCGGCGTACAAGAGAAGAAGAGTGGGAAAATATTCTATAAGGCTGAATTAGCCTATGATCCTGCTTAGTTTAATTGTTCTGTCGTTCAGTATATCTAAATTAGGAATAGCCTTGTGAAGCCGAGTTCGGTTTTGCAAGTTTTTTTTTGCTGACGGCCCAAACTAGTGTCAGCCGCAGGGCTGGGAAAACTGGGCGGTCGTGGAAGTGACCAGAGGCGCCTTGAGCGCGCCGCCGGGAACGGACGCGACCAGGCCCAGTTTTCACCAGCCCGGAGGCGGAGACACACGTTTGACCGCGCAAAAAAACGCGCTCGCTGTCCCGGAGGAAAGCTAGCGCGTTTCATTAAATCATTAACGAATTTCAGCGCCCAAGTCGTCTTGCAGCCGCTTCTCAACCTTTTCAAAGGCCTGAGTCACAACATCATCGACTAAGGTTTCGTGCTTGTCTTGGAACGTCAACGTGTAGGCCAAAGACTTCTTGCCCTTTGGCACCTTGACCCCATCGTAAACGTCAAACAGCTTGACGGACTGTAAGAACGCCCCGCCCCGCTTTTCGATCAATTCAACGATTTGGTCGTTAGTCACGTCGTTGTCGACCAGCATAGCCACGTCACGCGTGATGGCTGGGTAACGTGAAATCACGTCGTATTGGTTTTCCTGCTTAGGCATGTCAATGATGGCCTGCAGGTTCAATTCGAAGACGTAAGTGGCCCCAATCTTGAATTTCTTGGCAATCGTTGGGTGAATCTGCCCCATGAACCCAATCCGATGACCGTGAACTAAAATGTCCGCCGTCCGGCCTGGGTGCATTTCTGGCATGTCCGGGTTGGCCACGTAAGTTACGTCGCCGTTCACAGCCATATCCTTGAGGTAGGCAGCGACGATTCCCTTAACTTGGTAGAAATCAACGGGTTGGGCCGGTGCATCCCAAGCGGTTGGCAACAGCGTCCCGGTGATGGCACCGGCGATGTGTTCCTGTTCACTAGGACGATCCGTCCCGTCCTCACGGTAGAAGACCCGTCCTTGTTCGTACAAGGCCACGTCCTTCACCTTCCGGGCACTGTTATAGGCGATGTCGTCCAACAGCCCCGTGATAACGTTCATCCGCAACACGGCGTGGTCCACGCTCATTGGCCACGCCAACTTGGTGACTTCACTTGGTTGCATCAGGAACATCTTGGCCTTGTCTTCCGTCGTCAACGCGTAGGAAATGGCTTGGTTTAACCCTAAGCCCTCTAAGGAGTGCCGGGTTGCCCGCATCAATTTCTGCGACGTGGTCAGCTCGCCCATGGTCATGCGACCCGTTGGCAACGTGGCTGGCAATTCATCGTAGCCGTAGATCCGCGCGATTTCTTCCAACAAGTCGGCTGGAATATGAATATCGTTGCGCCGAACGGGTACCGTAACCGTCAGCTTTTCACCGTCGGCAGTCACGTCACAACCCAACGTTTCCAAAATATGGGTGACCTTGGCTTGGTCCAGGTCGGTCCCCAACACAGCGTTCACCCGACTCATAGTAATGTCGATCACGGCTGGTGCGGGCACGTTGTCAGCGGCAACGACCGTCCCCGTTTGGACAGTCCCACCGGCCAATTCGTCCATCATCTGGGCAGCGGCGTCTAAGGCATCCTGCAAACCAGTCCGGTTCACACCACGTTCGAACCGTTGGGAAGCATCCGTGTGTAAGTTATGACGTTGTGCCGCCTTCCGGATGTGGTCGTGCTCAAACACAGCGGCTTCGATGGCAACCGTGGTGGTGCCGTCAGCGATGGCCGTGTCCAGGCCACCCATGACACCGGCTAAGGCGATTGGGGCTTTGTCGTCAGCAATCACAATATCGTTGACGTCTAAGTCGTGTTCGCCTTCGTCCAAGGTCGTCAGCTTTTCGCCAGCCTTAGCGTTCCGGACGTAAACGTCTTCACCCGCAAATTTATCGTAGTCGAAGGCATGTAAGGGTTGACCATATTTCAACATGATGTAGTTGGTGATATCCACCACGTTGTTGATTGGCCGGTAGCCGGCGTTCCAGAGGCGAATCTGCAGCCACATGGGACTTGGGGCTAATTTAACCTGTTTGACCAAGCGCATCTTGTATTGGGGAGCCAAGGACTCGTCCACGTGAATGCTTAATTGGTCCGCAATTGGTTCACCAGCTTCTTTAACGGCTGGTTGATCGAACTTCACGGGCAGGTCGTAGATGGCTGACAGGTCATGTAACGTCCCGTACAGACTCAACATGTCCCCCCGGTTAGGCGTCACGTCCAAGTCGATCAGACTGTCGTTCATCCCCAGGTAATCGTAAACGTCGTCGCCAGGCTTGGCATCGGCCGGCAGCACGTAAATGCCATCCGCGTATTCCTTAGGCACAACAGCTTCGGGGAACCCAATTTCTTGTAAGGAGCAGATCATCCCGGCAGAAGAAACGCCGCGCATCTTAGACTTCTTAATTTTGACGTTGTTGGCAATCCGTGAACCAGGCAAGGCCACGATGACCATCTGCCCTTCGGCAATGTTGGGTGCGCCACACACGATTTGTAAGGGGGCGTCTTCACCGACATCCACTTGGCAAATGTGTAAGTGATCGGAGTCCGGGTGCGCTTCAATGCTCAGGACGTGGCCAACAACGATTTTCTTTAAACCATCGCTAGGCTTAACAACGTCGTCCACTTCAACGGACGTCCGTTCAATTTTTTCCGCCAAATCAGCGGGCTTAACGTTTAAATCCAGGTATTCTTTAATCCAGTTGTATGAAATCTTCATGGTTGGCGGTTATCCTTTCTTCGTGAATTGGTTGAGGAAGCGAACATCATTTAGGTA
Source organism: Levilactobacillus mulengensis (assembly GCF_003946045.1). Lineage (GTDB taxonomy): Bacteria > Bacillota > Bacilli > Lactobacillales > Lactobacillaceae > Levilactobacillus > Levilactobacillus mulengensis. The sequence continues at coordinate 46,334 of NZ_RHNW01000016.1, forward strand.
GAAGTTCCGGATGTCATCCACCCCGTACTTCAACATGGCGAACCGGTCAGGGCCGACCCCAAAGGCAAAGCCGCCGTAAACATCGGCGTCAACGCCAGCCATCTTCAAGACGTTCGGATGCACCATACCGGCACCCAAGACTTCGATCCAGCCCGTATTCTTGCAGACCTTGCAACCCTTACCGCCACAGTTAAAGCAAGTAATGTCGGCTTCAACGGAAGGTTCCGTGAATGGGAAGTAGCTTGGCCGTAACCGCACATCAAATTTGTCACCAAATAATTCGTGGGCCAGAACTTGTAACGTCCCCTTTAAGTCAGCCATGGTAATGTGTTTGTCGATCACCAATCCTTCCACCTGATGGAATTGGTGGGAGTGGGTGGGGTCATCGGTATCGCGCCGGTAAACGACCCCGGGGGAGATCATCTTCAATGGCCCCTTGCTGAAGTCATGCGTTTCCAGCGTCCGGGCTTGCATTGGGGAGGTCTGCGTCCGCATCAAGATTTCCTTCGTGATGTAGAAAGTATCTTGCATGTCACGGGCTGGGTGATTCTTTGGCAAGTTCATCATTTCAAAGTTGTACTTGTCTTCTTCGACTTCGGGACCGCTCAGGACTTGGTAACCCATGCCCAAGAAGAGGTCTTCGATTTGGTCGATAATTTGTTGGATCACGTGGGGTTCACCCTTGGCAACCGGCGTCCCTGGTAAGGTCACGTCGATGGCTTCGTTCGCCAATTTGGAATTCAAAACCGCGTTTTCCAGTTCTTCACGCCGCTTGGCTAAAGCCGCCGTCAAGTCATCGCGGATTTCATTGGCAAATGCCCCAACCTTAGGCCGTTCTTCGGCATCTAAGTCGCGCATTCCCCGTAAAACCTCGGTGATGGGGCCCTTTTTACCCAGTAACGATACCCGGACCTGGTTCACGTCTTTCAGATCGCCAGACTTTTTAATTTCCGTGAGACCGCGTTCGTGCAGTTCGTTTAATTTATCCTTTAACGACATACGTCATCCTCCATTTTCTTTGGTCAAAGCGCCACAATTCTTGGGCAAACAAAAAAGCCCCGCCCCCATAACTAGGGACGAAGCTTCGCGGTACCACCCTGATTCAGCTAAAAGTTTAGACTCTTAGCCACACTCAGAAGTGATAACGGTCATTCGCCGGAAAATCATTCATCGTGCTACCACGAATCCCGATTACAACTCAAGAACTGAATTCACCCAGTAATTTGAAGTTTGCTTCCAATCTAGGCAAACTCTTCCTGACAAATTGCACCGGCTACTGCTTTTCTATCATCGTTTTTAATTATTACGCTATCTTAGCCTAGCGGATTTTGTCGCAACTGTCAACTATTTCTGGTCGGCTTCCGTTGGACAATACCACTTGTCAGACCACGCGTGGACCGCGGCCATAATGTCTTTGAACTCTTCGCCCTTGTCCGTCAATTCATATTCGATCAACGCGTTGTCGGGGAATGTGCGACGAACAATGACGCCGTTATATTCCAATTCCTTCAAACGTTCAACCAGAACCCGATCACTACAACGGGGAATATTGCGGGCTAAGTCACGGAAGCGTTGCGGTCCCTCTTGCAGGAGGACATCAATAATTAATCCGTTCCACTTCTTGCCTAAAAAAGAAAAGGTCTGTTCAAATCGCGGGCAAAGCTCAAAGTCTACCGTTGGTTCGTCTTGGGCCTTTGATGACATCATTTGCATCCTTATCCTGCCTCCCATCCATGTTTCCTGAAGCTAGGCGTTAGGCGTTACTTTGTTCATTAAGGCTTCCACTCGCTTACGGGCTGGTCCACAGAATTCGTAAACCGCTTCGTAATCATCTACTAGGGAAACAATCGCACTTTCCCGGTATTTTGGCATAGCGAGCGTTGCGCCCCACATATGCTTCAAGATAATATCCTTTTCCATGGGGCTCAGGTCCGTTAATTTTTCAGCGTTCCGCAAAGCAACTCGTGGATGGATAAACGCGTGCGACCCTAAATTGAACTTCGTCGTGCGCCAATCATAATAAAATAAATCATGCAACAAACCACCCCGTGCGGTGGCCCGGGTGTTTAAGCCAAGTTTCTTTGCAATCAGGTAACTGTTATACGACACTGAAATACAGTGGGACAAGCGGTCAGAGTGATGGTGTTGCGTGTAATTCGCCAGGCGTTGAACCGGCTCCTTTGCCAACAGATCAGAAACTAAAGCCAGGTACTCGGGGTCATCACGCCAAGTCAGTTTGGTCATAGAATGCTTCCTTTTCATTTAAAATTATGATTTTCAGTCTTCTTAACCCTATATCTTACTTACTTTTCACCAAATTGCAACCATCTTGCTTGGATTTCGCCCGGGTTAAGCCTTTCTTTACCTTTATCCCTTTGTGTCAGGCCTGTAAAATTGGGTGTCGCATGGGCGTTCCCGGCGGCAGATTCAAGACGCCCAGCTGTGGGGAACGGTTCCAGCCGAAGAGCGGGTTTCCGCCTCGCCTTTGAGCCTGAGGTACGGTCTCAAAGGGCGTCCCGTGCTCTAAACTGAGAGATGCACTCAGTTAAGACCACCGACACAGCTGCCTACCTTGGCCCACCTCTGGTCACTCACACTGACCACACCATTTTTACAGTTCTGACGATGGTGTTGGTTTTTGCCAATTAATTTAGCCGCGTTTTCCCGCAATACTTAACCGCCTCAAAACAATGCTTTGCCATACCATTCAATACACATTAATCAGATGCAAGAATAGTGTACAGAAAAAACAGCCACAACATGGCCGAGGAAACTGGACCAGTCGTAAAAACGTCAAGATTCGGAAACGTGATCTGGCACGTCAATCCGTTGTACAAGGCCGGTTGTAGAAGTGACCAGAAGCAAGCCAAGGTGACCAGCTGCGTCGGTAACCTTGGCTGGAGTTCTGTTCCAGCCTAGTTCTATGAGGCAACCTTTGCGACCGCCTTGTGGTTCAAAGTTGAGGTGGAACCCCACTCACAGCAAGGCGAACAGACACCTGATAATGTATATAGAGAGGCCCGCCACCATGCCCGCCAACAATCAGGGATTGAACGCGTGTCAGCCGCAGGGCTGGTGAAAACTGGACCAGCAAGATCAGTGTCAGTGACCAGAGGCGGATCAAAGTGACCGGCTGTGTCGGTGGCCTTGGCTGGGGTCCTTTCTCAGCCTAGCCCACGGGACAACCTTTGAGACCGCTCCTCAGGCTCAAAGTTGAGGTGGAAGCCCGCCTCCCAGGCTGGAACCGACCCCATAGCCGGGCACTTTGAATCCGCCGTCGGAAACGAACCATAACGCGTACCAGGCCCAGTTTTCACCAGCCCGAAGGCACTGAAAAACAGTTCAACCCCTTATTGGACCAGGCGGAACATGACGACGCCGGCCGCCACCGCCACGTTCAACGATTCTGCCTGCCCCTTAATTGGAATGTACAGGTTCCGCGTCGTCATCTGCTGAAGGTCGGGCGCCATGCCGTTCCCTTCATTACCCATGACAATGGCCCCGGCAGTCAGCTGTGGCACGTCCCGGTAGCTCTTGGCATCCCGGTCCAGGTTCGTTCCGTAAACGGGCAGGTGACGCCCGGTAAAGGTGCTGATCCAGTCGTGCAGGTCAGCTTCGACCAATTGAATGTGGAATTGGCTCCCCTGCATGGACCGGAGTACCTTAGGTAAGAACCGACTGGCGGTCCCTTTCCCAAAGACCACACCGGTCAGGCCCGCGGCATCCGCAGTGCGGACCATCGTGCCAATGTTACCGGGATCCTGAACGTAATCCAGAAATAGCCAAACGCCCTCAGCCGTGCTGGGATCGCCCACCGTGTCTTTAGGAAGGGGCACCGTCGCGAAGATGCCTTGCGGCGTGCCCGTGTCCCCAATCGTTTGGGCGATACTGTCGGTCAGTTCGTAGGTGGCCACGTCGGCTGGCAATTCTGCCGCGTGCTCGGCCAATTGGTCGGCCGTCCCCATGATGGCGGTCAGTTCGTGTTTAGCCTTGATGGCCTCCTGAACCAAATGCCAACTTTCTAATAGGTAAGATTGCGTGGCTTTACGACCTTTTTTGGTGTTTAAGGCCCGCCACTGCTTGACCTTTTTGTTCTGTCCCGACGTAATTTTTTCAGTCAACTTGATTACTCCCATTCTTTGATCACACGTTTATCGCTAATCCACCTGGCCACTCACCATTTGTGATGAGCCAGCGGACCCACGTCCGGTATGCGTTCTTTTTCCTAATTTTACCATACCACTGGGCAGGTCCGACCACGCGCGGTATGATTAACCTAAAAAATAAAGGAGGCTTTCGATGATTACCCAAGAACTCTTAGTTAGCGGTCGCGTCCAGGGCGTGGGCTTTCGCTACTCGGCCAGCCAGCTTGCCCAACAACTCGGCGTAACTGGGACCGTGCAGAACCTCCCCAACGGCCAAGTGGCCATCATGGCGAGTGCGGAGGCCGACGTGTTAGCGAACTTCGCTCAGCAATTGCGCACCAATCTCTCCCCCTGGATTCAGGTCAGTCAGCTCAAGATTACCGACCGTGCGCCCCAACATTTTACGGCGTTTCGGATTATTATTTGAAAATGCCCGCTAAATCAAGTAAGATGTTTGATGTTAACGGCATTTTGCCGCTGGGGGCGTCCGCGCTCTACATGTTTATTTAAAAGGGGTTCAAAACATAAAATGAAAATCTCCAAGAAAGTCTCTGTCACCACCGCTCTAGTTGCGATGGCACTAGTGCTTAGTGGGTGTGTGCAGACGAAAAACGGGAAGCCATACGGCCTCGTTTACGATTACCTAGCCATTCCTGGGCAACACGTCATGAATTGGTTAGCCAACTTCTTCGGCGGTAGCTACGGTTGGGCGATTATTATTCTGACCGTGATTGTGCGAATGGTTCTGTTACCAGTCATGGTGAAGCAAATGCGCGGCGCCACGGTTCAACAGGAAAAGATCTCGATGATTCGGCCACAAATGACCGCCTTGCAAAAGCAACAAAAGGCTGCCAAAACGCCAGAAGAACAACAGGCTGCCAGTCAAGCCATGATGGCCCTCTACCGGAACAACGGGATCAGTATGACCGGTGGAATCGGGTGTTTGCCACTGTTGATTCAAATGCCCGTCTTCGCTGCCCTGTACGCGGCCATTCGGTATTCACCAGAATTACAGAGTGCTGTCTTCTTGAACATTCCCTTGGGGAAGGCTAGCTGGATCTTAGCCTTACTGTCCTTCCTCTCCTACCTGCTGCAAGGGTACCTGTCCTTGCTGGGGATGCCGGAAGAACAGAAGAAGCAGATGCGCTTCACCCTGCTGCTGTCACCCGTCATGATTTTATTCTTCACGATGAGTTCCCCAGCCGGATTAGGCCTGTACTTCTTCGTCGGTGGGTTGTTCGCCTGCCTGCAAACGCTGATCATCAACTTCTATCGCCCACGGATTCGTAAAGAGATCCAAGCGAAAATGAAGGATCGGCCAGCACCCGTTGTTGAACCGGTCGTCGCCAAGCCTGTGACCCCGGCTGCTAAACAAGCAACGGCTAAAAAGGCCAGCCAAAAGAATCGGAATCGTAACGCTGGTAAGCAACAACATCATCAAAAATAACGGCTAATGTGTAAAGGCGTCGACTGATTTTCTCAGCCGGCGCCTTTTTCTGTATCCTTATTTAGTTGTTAGTGGCAAAAAGCTTAGCTATCCCTTTTGCATCCACTTTTGGGCCTCATTTCTAACTTTTCCGTCGACCAGACTTCTGAACCAAGAAATGGGACAAGAAGTGATTTCAACCCCATTTGCTAGTAACAAAAAGCGTTATTTAAGCATCCCCATTTAGCTCATCATCAATTTCTGACGAATGCCACTAGGCACCGTCGCCCGGTCAACCTTGCTCCAGGATTCCACGTTTTGCCCCTTGGTACTGATTTTTAAAAATTTATTAGGCTTCAACTTCCATTGCGAATCAAAAGCCACCGTCCGTGACTCGCCCTGGGCATTGTAGGTCAACAGATGGTAAGTGTATTCGTCCTCACCACCCCCACCGATAAAGTGTCGAATAGGCTTGGCATTGGTTGAGGCGTACACGTCTTCAATCTTGACTAACGGATTCACATTATCCGCCGCCATGGCCAGTTCGGAATGCTTATTCTTGGTCAAGTTGGGCAACAGGAAGGCCCCTACACCTAAGATCACGACAATACTGGCAACGAACACAAAAAACTTACTGATAAATTTCATTTTAAAATCCCCCTATATCGGTTAATTACTCAAGTAACTAACTAGTTACCATAGCATACCCGAACCAGCAAATCCTGTCAATCACAATTTGAAATTTTCAACTGATTGTATACAGCAAAAAGGGGCATCTTCAGCATTTCAACTGAAGGTGTCCCTTTAAAAACTTATTTTTCATCTGATGAATCCGGTGTGTCTGGCTTATCGGCCTGACTATCGTCAACCAATAGCGCTGACTTGATCCCCGGAATCTCATCGTTGGCTGCCTGAACCCGTTCCTTCTTGTCGGTCAGGATTTGCGCATCCTCATCCGATAAGATTGGCAGGGAGACCCGGAAGACCGAGCCCTGACCCAGCGCACTCTCGATGGTAATCTTCCCGTGGTACGCCTCAATCAGGCGCTTGGCAATGGCTAAGCCGAGCCCATTGCCCCCCTTGGTCCGCGAACGGGCCTTGTCGACACGGTAGAAGCGGTTAAAGACCCGGTCACGGTTCTCCTGGGAGATTCCCTCACCAAAGTCTTGAACGGCTACCTCGAGGTTCCTAGTGTCACTCTCGTAGCTCATATGAACTTCCTTGCGCTTCTGCGAGTACTTCACGGCATTGTCCATCAGAATGATCAGGATCTGTTCCAAATGATTCCGATAGATTTGCGCTTGCACTGGCCGATGCACATCGTTATCCAAAATAAACACGTAATCCGGATGAATCATTTTAAAGTTGTCGAAGACTTGTTCCACAACTTCACTGACGTCCGAAACCTCATTGGGGTAATTGACCTCAATCTGTTCGGCTCGTTGCAGGTCCAACATTTCTTGGACCAGACTCTTCATCCGTTTTGTTTCCTGCAGGGACGCCTTGATGGACTCGTTCAAGACCTCCGGATCATCCTTGCCCCACCGGTCCAGCATCTCCATGTGCCCCTGAATAATGGCCACGGGCGTCCGCAATTCATGGGAAACATCTTCCACGAATTGCTGTTGCTGATCCATGTAGCGCTGGGTGGTGTCGAGCATGTCGTTAAACAAATTGCCCAAGTCACTCAGTTCATCTTGGTGGTGTAGCTCTGGGACCCGCCGATCGGTCTGGGGATCCTCACGCATGGCATGAATGGTCTCCCGGATTTCCTCGACCGGCCGCAACAGGAAGGTCGCTAGGCTGTAGCTCAGAACGGCAGCGGCTAAGACCGCCATCATCCCCAGCACCACTTCGACCTGCAACAGCTTGACCTGGGTGGCGCGATAGTCCCGTAGATTATCGGTGACCTGCACGTACCCCAGAATCTTGTTGCCCTGCTTTGCGCGGATTGGTGCCGAGCCAACCAAATTCTTATGACCGCTGATGACTCGCGTCGCAATCCGTTCCTTATTGCTCTTCGCAAATTTGATTGGACTGTTCCGCGTGGCAAACAGTGGCTGGCCCTGATAATCATAGACCGTCACCGTTTGGCTATCGCGGGCAAGACTCGTGATCACCGCATTGTTATAGGCACCAGCCGGCTTCTTGGCCTCAGACATCACGGTCCGTGGCCGCAACAACTGGTTGACCTGGTTACCCGTCAACGGCTGCTTCTGGTTATTCAACTTCTCAACCACAACGTTCAACGTATCTGACACGTGGGTCTTTTCCTGGCGCATCAGAACCGTCATAAAACTATTAAAGATCAGGAGAACAATCACCGCAAAGATGACCAGTACCCCAAAAGCCGTGGTTAACGCCCACTCCCACTTCAGGGAGAAACGAAAACCCGGCTTCTTCGGTTGGGCATCGGCTTGATCGGTAGTCGTCTCCGTTAGTTCTGGCGATTTCACGAACGCATCACGTACCCTGTCCCCCGGACCGTCTGGATGTAGCTCTTCTGGCCGGCGACATCAATTTTATTCCGCAGGTAACGCACGTAAACGTCCACCACGTTGGTTTCAACTTCGGACTCGTAACCCCAAACCTTGGTTAACAGGACATCCCGGGCCAAAACGACGTTGATATTTTCCATTAAGGCTAACAGCAATTCGTATTCCCGCTTGGTCAGGTTGATCACCTCATCGCCACGACGCACGATACGGTTTTCCTTTTCAATCGTCAGGTCCTTGAACTTAACGGTCGTTTGCTTGGTGTTCTTCTGCTCGCCTTCCAGGTGAATCCGCCGTAACAGCGCCCGCACCCGTGCGAGTAATTCTTCAATGGCAAATGGCTTCACGATGTAGTCGTCGGCCCCATGGTCTAACCCGGAAACCCGGTCGATCACGGAATCACGCGCCGTCATCATGATGATTGGCGTGCTCTTCACTTCGCGTACCCGGCGGGCAACTTCGATCCCGTTCAATTCAGGCAGCATGAGGTCCAGCAAAATGACATCGAAGTCCTGTGACAGTGCGGCTTCTAATCCGGTCCGACCATTGAATTGCACGTTGGTTTCGTAACCTTCATGCTTTAATTCCAATTCAACAAAGCGGGCAAGATTTTTTTCATCTTCAATAATTAAAATTCGACTCATTGCGCTCTAACTCCTCTGGCTATTTCACGGCAGCCGCTGTAATCAAACCCATACTACCAGCGGCCGTCCGATAATCATTTCAACATTTAATTTTATCATATTTTCTCATAATTGTATGCAAAAGCACGCGGCTTCTCACATTTAGTTATTTCTTTACTTTCTAAACCGGGAAAAAGTCCTTCACTTGCAAACAACAACCGGTTGCATTCGATAGTTAAGTTTGCTTTTGAAAACGGTTAAGTAGTTTGCTTCACATTGTTGATTACTGTATTCTTCTATTGTAGGCTTGATTTAACGCTAATTAATTAGTAACTTGGTTAAATCTTAATAATTTTTGTGCAAATTTTCACTTGCAACTCACCACTTTTGCAGTATACTAGCTCTTGTAGATAAAAAGAAAGAGGAGTTGTTTTCATGAAAGCAGCAGTTATTCGCGATTCAGTAGACGGTTACGTTGATATCAAAGATGTTACGCTTCGTCCCATCACCCATGGGGAAGCCTTAGTTAAGATGGAATATTGTGGTCTTTGCCACACCGACTTACACGTGGCTGCCGGTGACTTCGGCAAGCAACCTGGCCGGATCATTGGGCACGAAGGTGTTGGGAAAGTTATCCAAGTTGCTGACGACGTTGAAAACTTGAAGATTGGCGACCGTGTTTCCGTTGCCTGGTTCTTCAAGGGTTGTGGCCACTGTGAATATTGCTTGACTGGTCGCGAAACACTTTGCCGTAATGTTAAGAACTCCGGGTTCACCGTTGATGGTGCCATGGCTGAAGAATGTATCGTTGATGCCAACTACGCCGTTAAGGTTCCAGATGGCTTGGACCCCGTTGAAGCAACCTCATTGACTTGTGCCGGTGTCACCATGTACAAGGCTTTGAAGGTCGGCGAAACGAAACCTGGCCAATGGGTTGAAGTTGTTGGTGCCGGTGGTTTAGGTAACCTGGCTATCCAATACGCCCACAACGTCTTCGGTGCCCACGTGGTCGCCGTTGATGGTAACCCTGACAAGTTGGCTGCTGCTAAGGCTAACGGTGCCGAAGTGCTGATCAACCGGCATGACGGTGATGTTGCTGAACAAATCCAAGCTAAGGTCGGCGGTGTGGATAACGCCCAAGTTACGGCCGTTAACAAGGACGCCTTCACCCAGTCCGTTAACGCTTTGAAGCCAGATGGCAAGTTGGTTGCCGTTGCCTTACCACAAGGTGACATGGAATTAAACATCGCCAAGACGGTGTTAGACGGTATCTCTGTTCGTGGTTCCCTAGTTGGGACTCGTCAAGACTTAGCCGAAACGTTCCAATTCGGTGCAGAAGGCAAGGTTCACCCAATCGTGAAGACCCGTCGTCTGGACGAAGTTAACGATATCATCGACGAAATGAAGAACAACCAAATCGTTGGCCGGATGGTCGTTGATTTTACTAAATAAGGGTTCCAAACTTTAATACTTCCGAAAGCCGCTCCCGTGAAGAGCGGCTTTTATATGAAATAAAAGAATATTTGAGCGCACTAAACCATAACGCTCGAATCAGCGAAAAAATTCTAGTATACTAG
>NZ_RHNW01000017.1 GCF_003946045.1 Levilactobacillus mulengensis
CTGGGATAATTTTTCATAGCTTAAACTCGCTTTTTACATAGAAGTATATCAAAAATCATAGATCTTGGACAGCTTCTAACCGTTGATTAACAGTTGTTGGCCGTTGTTCGATGGAAGTCCCACTTGTAAATTTCCCACGATTTTCGCTCACTCGGTGCTGGCGGACATTCCGATTGGGTAGATCAGTCAATTTGAAGGGGAGCCAGCCACGATTAAGCCAATTATAAATTGACGCAGTGCTCAAGTTATAAGCGGCCGCAATGGTTTCTGGTGACCAGGTTAATCGTAAGTGATTGGTAATTAAAGTCGCTAATGCTGCCGTCAGCATCGAACGACGACCGCAATTCCGCCTTTTGCGATCTGCATCTTGCTGAGCTAATTCTGGATCATAAGGTTTAACCCGGTCCAACTCATAGCTAATCGTAGCTTTGGCGACGCCTAAGGCGTCAGCCATTACTTGGTAAGATTTATTCCCCTCATTGACCAGTTGTGCTAGTGCGCCACGTTGAAAACGTGATAAAGTAGATGTACCCAAAGTAATCACTCCCTATATTGGTTGGAATTAGCTACTACCATTGTAAGTGATTGCTTTGGGCTTTTTAATTCCTGTTCGGATTAATTATAGAATTTGCCGAATGGAAATACTTTCCAACACCAAAAATTCTAGACCCAATGGTTCCACCACTAATCGTCAAGGTATCGTTCGCAATTTGCCAAGTGACACCTCCGTCAAGGGTGCCGCTGTTATTGTCCTCTGCTTGGTCTTGAGTGGCAATAGTTGTGATCGGTGATGTTTGGGTCGTGGAAGTGGGGCTGGTGGCAGCAAAAGCTGGCATTAGAACCCCTGTCAATAATAAAAATGAAGCCCCCACTGAAGCCGCTGCAATTATTAGTAATTGATTCAATTTATTCATAAAAAACAACTCCCTCTAGAAAAATAGCTTGGTTACCACTCAAAAATTCCCCCGGATTATCGAGTGATCCCTTATCAAAGGAATATAACCTCTTTTTCGCCATTTATGTTTGGAGAATTGTCCAAAATTTTTCGGCATTTTTTGGAGAAAGCTCTAAAAGAGAATAATCATTAAAAGCGGCCACCGCCAAAGGAATATATCCCTCCCTTTGGCAGCAGTCGCTTTGTTTGAATCAATATTAGCGGGATCTAATCAGTTAATACCCCTCCGTTGTAAAGTACCAACGAACGTTGTCCCCACTCTTAAGCTTCGTTAAGTTTGCAGCATGGTCAATAAATTTCTTGTTAACACTGAACATCCAACCGGAACCGGCCTTAACGTCATTTTCCTTGAGGCCGTTAATGCCGTTCACGTAAACGGAGGGGCCCGGAATATAACTAATCTTCAGGTTCGTTTGCTTTAAAATCGAAAACGCGTTGGCGCCCTTTTTAACGCGCATCCGCTTCGAATAGAAAACTTTTTTGTATCCATCAACCGTTAAATGGATTTGAATTGTATTCTTAGCATTAGACGACTTTTTAGCCGCATGATGCGTATCCTGAACCACCTTGGTTTCTGCTTTGTGGTTAATTTTACCCAGCTTATCAGATTTAGGGGCATTTGACCGCTTAGTTTTAGCGACCTTGTTAGGACTTGCCTTTGCACTGGATCCGGTTGTCCGATTAGGGCTTGTGCTTGATTGAGAACTAGCAGTTTGGGTCTTGTTGGCTGTTTTTTGAGCCCGCCTATCTGCTTTTGGTTTTGCTTTGCTTGCACCTTTTGCTTTTTGCTGGTGACTTGGCTGTTTAAGATGACTTGAACTTGAAGAAGTCACTTGTTTAGAAGTTGTCGGCTTAGGGGCTGCGTCTCTCGATGAAATCACCTGTTGGGCACCAAAAGCGATTCCAATTGTGAGAATGAACGCAAGAATGAAGCCAATTGCTTTTTTCATATTGTTTTGTCACCTCTCACTCAAAATTTGGCGATTAATTAATTGTGTAAACTGAACGATTCTTTAAAGCAGCTTTATAAGCGGCAACCGCTAAATTTACCTGACCGACACCATAGAGCTGAGTAGCTGCGTTTTTAATTGAACCGGATTTATTGACATAGGTCAGCATTGCATAAAGCGGCGTCCTAGTTTGACTTGTTTTCATCGCCGTGTTATTCACATATTTCTTCATGCCAAAATCATTTGATAGGGCAATAATTGCTTCAGCGGTTGAATTGGCATTTGGCGTTGTTTTGCCATTAAACGTGTAGCCAAATGCACCACTGGGCTGCACAATACCAGTAAGAAATTTTTGCCCCTTCAGCAAGCTGTCCTTGACGTTAGTTGTATTAACCTTTCCTCGAGCCAGACCGGTTAGAACCATGCTGGTCGTGTCGGTATCCCTAACTCCTTGTTGGTTATTATACGTCCAACCGTGATTATTTAATTGAGCTTTCACTAGCCGAGCACTCAAGCTTGCTTTGCTAAACTTCGCTCCCTTTGGCTGCTTGAACTTTGAGCTCATCGAAATGGCAATCAGCACTTGTGCCTGGGCACTTGTCGTTTGTTTGGAAACACTTGTCCGGTACAACTTGGTTACCAGATTGATTCCCTTTTTGTGGCCATATGGCTTATAATCTCTAGCGTTGAGTCCCATCGCCTGAACAGCCATCACGGCATTGGCCATTGTTGCAGCAGGGGTTGTCTTTTTGATTACCAAGTTTTTTCGCAGCAACGTTTTTTCCTTGGTATTAAATTTATAACCGTTTCCCTTGAGCCCTAACAGAAGGTCAGAGTACCCCGCAGTCGCACCAGTATCAGGATTGAGTTTCTTACTAAAAATAGAACTGCTTTGACCGGAAAGTCCGGTCTTATTTTTAATCATCAGATTCTTCGCGTAACGGTAGTTGGCTTTGATCTTGCTATTTTGATAAGCACGACTGGCGGTCTTAACGCTGGCTGCATTGGCGGTGAAGGCTGGTGCGATACTGCCAAATCCTAATAGGGTTGAAGCAGAGATCATGAGTAGCTTTGATGTTAATTTCATTGATTAATCCATCCTTTTTCTATTGGTTTTTATCCGGTAAAATATTGTATTTGGTGACTAAGCGGTGAAACAGCTTCTCCCATGGCTTGTAAAATAGCGCGATGAGAAAGGCATTGGATGCTGCGTGGAACGTGTCAAATGGAAAGAAACTGGCCGCAAAAGCCAAGATAAAACTCTTGATGGTCAGCGGTGATACGTAGGCCAGGGCGTACCAGAGGTCCATGATCCAGCCAAACAAATAGCCCCAGACGCAGGCAAACACGATCATAAAAATCAGACTATGGGACAATCGGGCCTTCATGAAGAGGCCAGCGGTTAACCCCATTAAGCCCCAGGCGACCATCTGCCAAGGCGTCCATGGTCCTTGACCCATAAACATGTTGGAAACCAGTGCCGTGGTAGATCCTGTGATAAAGCCCAGTTCCGGGCCGAGACTGACACCGCTTAGAATTACGACGAAGCTGGCTCCCTGCACACCAGGAATGGCGCCCAGTGGGACCCGGGTGGCAACCGCCAACGCGATCAAAACGGCGACAAACATCAACGTTTGGGTGCTGATTGGATCGTGTTCGAAGCGCCAGTACGCGGGTAAAAGGCTACAGATTAGGCACATAAAGCTAAATAATAGGTAGTGCTTTCCCTTCAATAAGACAATGAATAGCAGAAAAATAAACATTAACAGTAACGCAATTAATAACCGATACCGGTTGAGTAACGAAGATTGTTTCAAGTAACACTCACCCCCTTTCTGGATGGTTCGCCAGCTTCAGATCGACTGGCAGTAGGGCGTCCTTAACCTGATCACGGGCAATCCGGTTAATTGGCGTGGTGAAGAAAAAGTTATCGGCAAAAAATGATTGCGTGGCAAGCAGCGTGTTGAGATGGCCATCAAACATAAACGTGCATTTGTCGGCAAATTTAGCACAGAATTCCATGTCGTGGCTGGCAATCACAATGGTCATACCGGCTTGTTGGTACTGTTTCAGCAGGTTGCCCACCTGAATCTTGGTGTAGGGATCCAGTCCCTTGGTTGGCTCGTCCAGAACCAACAGATCAGGGGTCGCCATCAGTGCGATTGCTAATCCAACCAGCTGTTGTTGGCCGCCACTAATGTCAAATGGATTTTGTTTCTCAATACGGTTCAAATGAAATTGATTAATCATATGGTCAACTTGGGCCTTAGCGTCTGGCAACCGTAATTCAGCCGCCTGAACTTCCAGCTCCTCACGAACGGTATCGGCTGTAAATTGGAGACGGGGAGTTTGCGACAGAAATGCCAGTTTGGCCATTCGCTGGTTAATGGCCATTTTCCAAACTAACTGGTGGACGAAACGAATTTTGCCGTGCTGCGGCGTCATTAGTCCACAAATCAGCGTTAACAGGGTTGATTTGCCGGAGCCGTTTTTGCCGATAATTGCCAACCACGTACCGGGATTAATCGCCAGGTTCAGGTGATGGAGGACGTTATGTTGGCCGTCGAAGCTAAAGGAAATGTTATTGACGGTTAGAATTGGTTTTTCGGCTGGGGGTAATTGCGCAACCTTGCCGCCGGTCGTCCCTGATTGAAATTGAAGATGGTGAGTCCGAATCGCCGACTGGGCATCGGCTACTGAAATCGGCAATTGGGAGGTTCGAATCTGTTGATCTAAGAAGAGCTTGGGAATTGACGGTACGAAATAGGTCAAGTGGGCATCAGTGGTCATTTTTGCCAAGCCGCTGTGGGGATCACCGTCAAAGGTCAGGTGGTGATCCTGCAGGAGAATCATCCGGTTGGCCATGGCTGCTACCGTGCTCAGCCGGTGTTCAGTCAACATAATTGTAATCCCTAATTCTTGATTAATCCGCCCTAAAACGGTGAGAAAATGCTGAGCGGTCAGCGGATCCAACTGGGACGTGGGTTCGTCCAGTAAAATTAATTTTGGGCGCAAGATGAGAACCGAAGCCAGGTTTACCAACTGAAGCTGGCCGCCGGATAATTGATGTATTTGGCGATCGAGGTTTTGATCCAAACCTAAGAAATTTGCCAGTTCGGTAATCCGGCGTTCGATTTCATTGCTGGGACAGCCAATATTTTCTAATGGGAAGGCCAGTTCTTCGATCACCGTTGCCATCACCGGCTGGGTTTGTGGATCTTGGGCCACATAGCCGACGGTTTGGGCACTCACCAACTTCGGCATGTCAGCAACCGGTGTTTCGGCAATTTGAACGTCACCAGTTCGGGCTCCTTTGGGCATGAGCTCCTTTTTCAAATGGTTAAGCAGGGTCGTCTTGCCACTGCCGGTATTACCGGCAATCACAATAAAATCGCCGGGGTCAATGGTGAAGTTGACGTCGTCCAGAACGGAGGTTGATTGATCGGGATAGGTGAACGTGAGATGGGTCACGGTAGCTAATTTTTGCATGAACGATAGACCCCCTCTGAGATTAATGGTAGTAAGAATAGGAGTGCCGTGACGACGATGGGCCAAGTATCGCCCGGCGTAAAAATGGTGGTGAAATTGGCGACTGAACGACTGGTGCCCATTGAAAGAATCCGGACGCCGATAGTTGCAACTAGCATGACGGTGGCAATCGTGATGAACAGCAGGTCACTAAACTGCCAGTGATACGAGCGGTAGTGGGTCCGCTTGGCGGCGCCAAATCCGCGGGCGTCCATTAAATTGGCGGTTTCCATCGCAGAAGACAGGGCGTCCTGCAGAAGAATTTCGAAGATGTGGAGCGTCTTTTGGGTGCGGGTCTTCAATGATCCATTAACCACGTCGACGTTGCGGGTTTTTTGCAGGCGCAAAATCCGTTTGAGCCTATCGGTGAAGCTGGTGACCAGCGTAAACGAAATGGTGACCAGTACTGCCAGCCGGGGCGCAATCGGCGAGAACACGTAGATCAGCTTGCTGGGGGTCAGAACCGCGTTTAGGACTGAAAAAACAAACAGCATTGCGATCAGGACAATTGCCATCGCAATGCCGTACAGAAATGCCGGATACGAAAATTTGAACGTCAGAATGCCCCATTTGAAATGCCAAAGAATCGGCGGAAACTTTTGATTGAGGAGCGTATTGAAAAATAGAATCATTAATAGAAATGAAACGGCGTATTTCAGTTGGCGCGCCGTCTTTCGGCCGCCAAGGTAGTAGGTGGCTGTGATCGTGAGCGCGATGAACTCAGCCACCGCGACCGCCACGTGATTAAACAGCAGGAGGCAGACGATCAGCTCAGTAAAGTACAGCGTGAGCGCTACTGGATGAAGCTGCGAAAAAAACGTCATCTTGATTGGGGTGTGTGTCATGGAAAATCCCGACTTTCTAAGGGTTAGTAAGCCCTTCCAACAGTATATCATCGTTGCCAAGGGTGGTAAACGGCATATCTTGTGTGGTGGCTAGTATTATTTTGAGGCGTTTTTAAATGGTGAAATTTGCGAACTGATTTATCACCTTTTGGATATTATGTACAGCCTTTTTACACCATTTTTACACTAAATTTACCGTGACCTGCTAAGCTGTCATTTATACGGGTTCATCCGAACAAGCGAGGTGGTTAACACGTAAATAACTTTCTGAAAATCATTGAAAGCAAAAGCTGCAACATCCTTCAAGCAACATCCCGAGGCGGAAAAAGTCATCCGTGTCGGGGCTTTGCTTTGGTAAATTTTATAAGCATATTACTATCTCCCTGGTCGACAGTAGCGCTCTACTACTTAGTAGAGAGAAGATTGATAAGCTTCATAGAATTGACCAAGGAGGAATGTTTTATGCCAAAGACTTTGAAGAATTTATTTGCAAGAACCACTGAAAGAAAGAATCGCCGTTCAGGAACCTTGAAAGATGATTTGAATTCACGTCTTTTCTGGAATTCGGTATTGAAAGGCCAACAGAAGTAATCATGGTTAAATTAATAAGTTTTGCGTGACGATCCTCATCAGTTTTCGGACTGAATGGGGATTTTTTGTATGGTGGCTAATACCAAGTGCTGTCCGACACCTTTTGGGTTTTCCAGTGCTAAACTATAAACGTTAGGAAATCGGTAATGTCCAAAGTTCCATGAAAAAGTAGATTCTAATATGGTTTTCATTCAGGTTTGCAGTCTACTACGTGGTCGTAATCGTCAAATGCACCTGACAAGCCGGCCAATGGGTTGGCTCAGCGGTGCCGAGGCGATGGTTAGACGAAATCAAGGCCACTTAAATAAGCCTCGGGTCATTTAAGTTTAACCCATTGGCTTTTCGGCTTGTCAAGTGTTCGCTACCGCCATTTGACGATAACGAACCACCGGGCTCCAATTACCAAAATCAAGCGGTTGGTAGCTGTTCTTGAGCGAGTTTGATGAGTCTCAACCACTTGTCTGGCATGCGGGTAAGTCCCGTTAATTCAGGAACTTCAACTGGTGGATGGTATCCCAGACTTTGATGGGGCCGTAAAAAATTATGGCAGAGTGAATACAGCGTCACGTAAGTGATAGAGCCGCTGGCTGACTTAAAGCCCCCCATTGGGCGATAATTAGCTTTCAGTGAGCGATTTAAGCGTTCAATGGTTTGCTTGGCGGGGCGATATTCCTTTGCCACCTCGGTTTCGTTGGTTAAGCCTTTAACGATATTAAGGTCGAAGTTGATGCCTTCCTGATGTGCATAATATAGTCTGGCCACTCGATAGATGGGATTATCGTCAACCGTGAACCGCAGGTTCTCAGGAATCACTTGATACTTTTTGAGGACTTGATAGATCGCGATGCACGCTGATTCAGTGGTTCGCTTGGGGGTCACGTAATCTGCCAGGATAATTTTTTTGTTCACGTCATAGAAGTAGAACAGATAGTGCCATTTTCCTTTCACGCGCAGATAAGTTTCGTCACCCACCAATTGGCTGGAAAGCTGATACGGATAATTATCCAGGAAGGGTCGAATATTGGCCGCCACGGCTTGTGCGTAATTGAGAATGGTTTGCTTGGAAATCTTGATGCCATGGATGTCGTACATTAACGCGGCAGTCTTGGCAGCGGAGATGCCATAGTTCACACAGTAGCTGAGGATTAATCCCAGCACTTGTGGTGAGGCCTGAATGCGACTGAGGTCAACCCGAGATTGCGCGGATGATTGCGGGGCTATCTGGCGAATTTTAAAAGCGTATTCCCGATAGATGTACCGTAACTTGAATTGTGATGGCCGCTTTAAGTATTCCTGGTATTGACTGGAATTTAGTTTGGCCAGCTCACGTTTGCGATTAGGGCAGTGACGATTATTGCACCGCCAGGCCTTGAAGTTGGCCCGCTGCTTCGCAAGTTCCAGTTTGTTTTGGCAGTCGGGACAGAGAAGTAATGAGCTCTTATCACCACCGCCATTGGCATACAAGTATTGACTTGGTGCGCCACACCCGGGACAGGTTTGTCGCGGGAAGGCAAACGCCTGCCGATGGTTAACCGGTTTTAACGGCTTGCCGTGCTTTGCTTGATAAGCTACTAATAATTCCTGGTAATTCAGTTGGTTTTTGTGGATATTTGCCTGGAGAAGCGGCAGCTTATCATCAGCTTTGAATTGGTTGAAACGTCGATAGGTCGGGC
Organism: Levilactobacillus mulengensis; assembly: GCF_003946045.1. Lineage (GTDB taxonomy): Bacteria > Bacillota > Bacilli > Lactobacillales > Lactobacillaceae > Levilactobacillus > Levilactobacillus mulengensis. The sequence goes on from NZ_RHNW01000017.1 coordinate 8,543, forward strand.
TTTCTAGCCGTGGCGTTTTGGAATGAAGATAAATATTTGCCAGTTGGGTCATTAGAATCAAAATAAATTGTTGTTGAAGCTTGATTATTTTAACTAAATACGCTAATAATTGTGTAAGCGCTTGTCTAGATCCCTTTCTGGTTCAGTTTTTGTGTTTGTGTGGTGCTTACACTATGCTGGAACTTTAGGGGGAAGGATATTTTGAAATAAAGCTAAATATCCCCACCCATCTCTGATACAATCGAAAAGGAACTAAAATTGATTATTATGAGGAGGATTTTGCAATTATTACACAATCAGATCGACTGAAGCGCCTCACCCTAGCCGCCATGCTCTTGGCGCTCTGCGTGATTGGCGCAAACGTCAAAATCATGGGCTCAGTGGCCTTTGATTCAGCCCCGGCATTCTTAGGAGCGGTGTTGCTAGGCCCGTGGTTTGGCGCAACGTTGGGATTATTCGAGCACCTGGTGTCCGCCGCGTTGGCGGGGTTTCCTCTGACATTGCCGATTCATTTAATTATTGGCGTTGCCATGGGGATTTGCATGCTGATATTTGGCCTGGTTCGTAAATGGTTGGGCAAGGATACGCTGAAGGGCGTGCTGACTTCTGACGTGCTGGGCTACGCGATCAATGTGCCAATCGAGTTGGTGCTTCTTTATCCGCTTATGAAGCAGGCGGTTTGGGCGTTCTTTGTTCCACTGACCATCGCAACGATTCTAAACTTAATTGTTTGTGAAGTGATTTATGCGGCACTGCCCCATCGAGTGAAGGATGCGCCGTTTCTGACGCCGCAGAAATAGGGGGAACCGATTAAATGAACCAAATGAACCCACGATTTCGTGATTTATCGGTGGTGCCAACGAGTCCCACAACAGCGCTGGTGATTGCCTGTGACAGCAGTGCGGGGATTGGTGAGAAGCCCTTGGACGCCGTTCAAATTGATTCGGCGATTACCGCGGCGTATTCACTGCGGGTACCGCTATTGGAGCTGCTGTGCTTTGGGGCCCGGCCAATTGCCGTCGTTGACACGGTTGGCAACGAAATGGTCCCAACTGGCCGTCGGGTAATTCAGGGACTTAAGCGTGAATTAACCAAGGCTGGATTTTACGATATTCCATTGAATGGTAGTACCGAAGATAATATGCCGACCCGGACAACGGCGATTGGGGTGACCGTGATTGGCCAAATTAATCGGAAAGATATTCCCACGACATCGATCGATGACTCTCTGATCGTTTATCAGCTTGGAACACCCTACGTTGGGGAGGCGGTCAAAGCCCATTTGGCAACGATTTTTTCTTACGATCAGGTTCGAACCATTCGCGCCACCCCAGCAGTGGTGGATATGCTGCCGGTGGGCTCAAAGGGAATTGCCAACGAGCTGGCCCAGATGGCCGCCACCCATACCGCAAAAATTTCCGCCGTGGTTGACCTGGCGGATGCTGAATTTACGCAATCTGCCGGACCGGCGACCGTGTTACTAGTTGCCGTGGTGGCCGATAAACGTCAATTATTTGAAAGGCAATTTCCCGAGCTGACCGAAATTGCTCAGCTTCACCAAAACTCAGATTAAGGACGGCATTGATTCTATGTTTGGTTCATTGATATTGTTAACCCAATTTTTCACCAGGATTCCCATTCCGTATGAAATTCCGGATGCAGCGGTAAAGTTCAAGAAGAGCATCCAGTATTTTACCCTGTTTGGATTTTTGATTGGCTGCATCGAGGCCCTCTTTTTCTGGCTGATGACCTTGGTATTTCCCAGCTGGTTTGCTTGGATCTTATTCTGGGTGGCCGATGGGGTTCTAACCGGCGGCTTTCACTTGGATTCCTTGGCCGACACTGCCGACGGTCTTTATTCATCGCGGACGGTGGACCGGATCAAAGAAATTATGAAGGACAGCCGGATTGGTACCATGGGAAGTCTGGCCCTGATCTATTTCTATGCAATTGTCATGGGTGCCGGGGTTGTCTGCAGTCAGTATTTGGCGGCCTGGCAATTCGTTTCATTGGTGGCCTGTACGACCATGGTGGCCAAGACCGGCATGGCGCTGTTATTTTACAAAATGGTTTATGCTGGCAAAACGAAGGGGCTTGGTAATCTCTGGACTGGTGTTGCCACCTGGCAAATCATGATCGCTCAGCTTTTTTCGATTTTGGTACTTGGTGGTCTGTTAGGGACTTTCGGCCTCTGCGGTTATCTCGCAGTGGTCCTGGGAGCTCTTTGGTACCGGCACTACATCACGCATAAACTGGGCGGTTTTACCGGTGACACAATTGGTGCGTATGGTGAGCTGGCTCAAGTCGCGTTTTTATTGGTAGTAACAGCGTTAGTGAGGGCTTTTGGATGAAATTATTAATGACTCGCCACGGTGAGACGCAATATAACAAAGAAAAGAAATATTATGGACGTACGGATATTGAATTGGATGGCTTGGGACTCAGGCAGGCGAGAGAGCTTGCCGATAAGCTGAAGGCCACAACGATCGATTACGCAATCCGCAGTGATTTAAAACGGACTCAGCAAACCATGGACGCAATCATGCAATATCATCCGCAAACCAAACAGATTATCGAAAAGGACATTGACGAAATGCCTTTTGGAATCTGGGAAGGTTTGAACGCTGACCAGGTAGAAGCTCGGGATCCAACAACCTGGGCAGCTTGGCTGCAGGCGCCGTTTGATGTCACCCCCGCTGGCGCCGAACCATACCGAGTATTTGAAAAACGGGTGACGACCGCCCTCGACCATTATCGGGAAACGCTGCCGTCAAACAGTACATTGTTAGTGGTTGCGCATCAGGGGGTGTTGCGAACACTGTACCGTTATTGGACCGGCGGCGACTTTTGGTCGGTGGATTTTAAAGCGGGCTGTTATTCGGTTTTTGAGACGGGAGACGGTGGTGTGTCGTTGGTGAGTCTTAATGACTAGCAAAGCCTGAAAATGCCAGGTTAGTTGATTAATTTTAAAATGATAACCAAAAAGCAGATTTCAGTGAGTAACCAGGAATGGCATGAAAAGTTGAAATCTGCTTTTGAGTATAATTAATCATTTGCGGCCATTACATAACTAAGTCTAATCCCAGGATCACAATAAGGCCAACGAATGAGTTGACAAATTCAAGGGCACCCCATGTCTTGAAGGTATCCTTAATTGAAATGCCGAATGATTGCTGGAACAGCAGGAAGCCACCATCGTACATTAACGTCATGGTGTTACTACCCACGGCACATGTAAGTACCATCAGTACAGGATTGACGTTGAATGCGGCGATCATTGGCGCAACGATTCCGGCGGCGGTAATGGCAGCCACCGCGCCCTGACCAGTCAAAATTCGGATATGGAGTTCATGATCTTAGTCAAATCATGGTTGTTTCTGCCTAAGCGATCTAATTCAGTGACCATTACAATATCACCCTCACGAATATAGGCCAGCATTTTTTGCAGTTCTGGCCGATTAGTGTTAGCCCCACTTAATTTTACAATCTACCATAATAGTCTTGCATATTTAGATGTCCTTTCGGGGATAATCTGTGGGTATCGGGTGTGACCGATGCCTTTTTTATTTTCCATTATATCAAAAGGCGGTCTAGTGAGAATCCGAAGATTCTCACTAGACCGTCTTATTTGTGGAGACTTATGTCACAGCCTCTTTTTGATTTATTCGTGATCCTAAACAGCAAGTTATAAGTGGTCGTTACAATTTCTATTTTGTAAACTCAAGTTCACCAAGAGCACGTTGGGCTGCTAAGTTCAATAGGCTCCACTGTCGGTCAAAGCCTGGCTGGAAGAAAAAGTCAGCTTCGGCTAAATCTTCCAGTTTTAATCCTTGTTGGATGGCTAATGAAATAACATTACCTTGGGCAGTGATATCATAAGTTGACAATACAGCACCACCTAATAGTTGATGAGTGTTTGGATTGTAATCCAGCTCTACGTAGACCTCTGTATTTCCCTTCTCCATAGGGACATAAGCTGGACGTAAAGTGTCTTTGTAAAAAGATGTGTTAATCTTAATATCGGCCTTTTGGGCTGTGGTCATATTCAGACCTGATGTGGCAAAGTGATAGTCGAAAACACTTAATGCTGATGAGCCGACTACTCCTGAAAATGGCATAGACGGTGTGTTCTCAAAGATGTGTTCCACTACATAACGGGCTTCACGTCGGGCAACCGTGGCTAAAGCTATCGGCATGTTCCTCTGAGCAGGAATTGAATAGGCCAACACCGCATCACCTATGGCATAGACATCAGGCAGATTAGTTCTCAAATATTTGTCAGTTTTAATCCACCCGCGCTTATCTAGTTCAACCGTTCCCTTTAACCAATCAGTATTAGGTTTAACTCCAACAGCTTGAATGATCAAGTCACTAGGATATTCTGCATCGTTGGTCTTAACAGCAGAAACCGATTCAGTCCCTTCATAGCATTCAATCTTAGCGCCAGTGACAACTTGAACGCCTTTGCTAGTCAATTCTTTTGATAAAATATCTGTTAATTCGGTATCTAGGTAGTTGCCCAGAGGCCGATTAATCATGTCGATTAATGTAACATTCTTTCCAGCTTTGATGCTGGCTTCAGCAGCTTCAACACCAATGTAACCAGCACCAATAACAGTAATATTTTTAACATCTGGGTCAGATAATTTTGCTTTGATCTTTTCTGCCCAATCCTTGCCGCGCATTGAATAAACGTTTTTTAGCTCATGACCAGGAACGGGTAAATCGTTTGGAGTTACGCCTGAGCTTAAGATTAATTTATCGTAATCATAGCTCTGTATCTTACCGGATCTTAAATCTTTCACGGTAACTTGCTTATTTTCTGGATTTATTTTGGTCACTTCATGATTGGCATATACTTCTGTCCCAAATTTTTCGAGATCTGCAGGTTTAAAATTACGGACATCATTAATACTCGTTACACTGTTTTCTAAATATAATTCCATACCACAGGACATAAAAGAAATAAAATCTCCCGCTTCGAAGAGTTTAATATCTAGGTTTGAGTATTTGTGAGTAAGTTCCAAAACCGACTGATGGCCGCCGTGCGAGGCACCAACAACAATAACTTTTGTCTTCGACATAAAAATATAGCCTCCTAATAGATGGGTGACAAATAATAAGATGAATCTACTTACAAAAAAGGTCCAAATATAGTTTAGAATCATTCTAAAAATAAGTCAATCAAATTCAACTAAAAATACTCCTTTTAGGAACTAATGAAATTTGTTGAGAAATAAATTTACTATTTTAACAATCTAGATCGTCCACCAACAAGAAACGGTTCTGGTGCAAAGCTTTAGTAGCACCCATAATTTGGTAGAATGAAAGAAATTTCTTGAGAGTTGATGACATGAATTGGGTTTAAAGGTCGTCATTTTAATCGAGATATCATCACATTAGCCGTTGGCTATTATTTTAGATTTAATTTAAGCTATCGTGATATCGTTGAAATTATGGCTGATCGGGGTGTTTCGGTAAACCATACAACGATCATGCGCTTAGTTCACCACTATGGCGCAACGCTCAGAGCAATTAAACCTGTGGCTAAAGACGGTTTGATGGACCTAAAGGCCCATCAATGTTCCAAATAGCGCAACAATTTAATTGAACAAGATCATCGATTTATCAAAAGACATCGTCAGTCAGCAGGATTTCAAAACATACGCACGGCAGCAAGTACCCTGGCTGGAGTTGAAGTTATTCACGCAATGAGGAAAGAAAACCGAAGAAACGGAAGTCTCCTTGGTTTTTCAGTGATCAATGAATTAAAACAAATGCTGGCAGCGTAAACTGCCTATAGCCCAGAACGATCAATTCATGTGAGCCCATTTATAATTTTGCACCAGAACCATAAGAAGAAAGTAATAGAAATATTTCGAGATATTTTTAAGATTGCGTCAATGTCCAGATGGTATCATCATGAAAATCGGGTACAGAGATCCAAACGTAGAAAAGAGGAATGTAAGTCACAACTTAGTTATGCCGACTTGAAAACGCTACGGAAATCCTGCTTTTGGATATTTCTGGTATCCACTTTTCTCAACTGGGGATTCATTGGTGCTGTATGTGCCATTGACTGGATTGGGTTATGGATTGTTGCAACCCTGTACTAGTTGGTGGTAGTATATAAGTGCATGGAGAGGTATCTCTGTGTACGTGCATGTGTGTTGATTGATTGAAGGAGTCCCTATCCCCCATGGGTAAGGGCTTTTTTATTACTTTCATCTGTGATATCATATTGTTTGCATGAGGATGCTCTTTCATTTACGTTTTGTGAGTACTTGCTATCAGTCTGGTAGGGGGCTTTTCTTGTTCTGAAGAAGTGTTATACTCTGAGTGTCCCAGAGTTAATCTACCTCTTGCTTAGATTTTATTCCAGAAAATCTTTGCCTTAAAAAAGCTCGCTAGTTCCTTTCTAGAGTGCTTTTTTATTACGTAAAAAAGTGTTAATATTTAAGTGCATGAAAATGCCCTTTCATGTATGATTAGTTGGCCCTTACTCTTGGTCTTGTAGGGGCTTTTCTTATGCCTTAATCCGTGTTATTATATTGCTTGTACCAATCACCTCAGATACTACCTTCATCAATTTGTGCAGAGTTAAAAATGCCCTTTAGTGAAGTGCTTCATAATTGTTAGACAAAGAAGTCTAACGATTGTGAGGTACTTTTTTCATGGTTAAATAATAGTTCTGTTTTAAAAGCTCAAATTATAAATGAACATCTCAGCGACGGTACTTCCGGAGCGGAACTAGCAAGAAATCATCAATTACCCAAGCGACAAGTTAATCGATGGCTTCAACAATATCATCTGAACGGCATTGAAACACTTAAGCGGTGCAAAACTCGGCGTAAGTTCTCGGCAGAATTTAAATGGTATGTGATAAACTACTACCAAACTCATGATGAGTCTTTAGCCGAGGTTGCCGGAAAATACAACGTTTTAGCCTGTCAGATTAGTGTTTGGCGAAAAACGCTTATTCGAGACGGCTATTCTAGCTTAGAGCCTCATCCCAAAGGTAGGTCAACCAAAACGAAACGTTCTAAAAAACAGATTCGTCAATTAGAAAAACAGAGTGAAATCGAGCGTTTACGAAGCGAGATCGCTCAAAAGAATCAGGAATTCTATGACACAAAGTTGGAGAATGACATCCTAAAAAATCAATGACCCTGTTCGGACCTTCAAAGGGCATCAAAAAAAAGAAATAGTTGATCAGATCAGGGCGGATCAAGTCAAGTTACCCAAGAAACAACGTTATAGAATTGGCGATATACTTAGTGCCATTGGGCTTAAGAAGGCCACGCATAATGATGAACGTAAAGGGATCAAAAATCATAATGATAAATATGCTGAAAATGGTAAGTATCGTGGTCGGTTAACCTACGGTTACCGGTGGGTTCAAGATGAACTAATTAAGCTTGATGTTCATATCGCAGATGCGGTTGTCGACTAATGGATGAATTGGGCGTACAAGTGAGTCTTTATAACCGGAACAAGAACAGTAGTAAATATTCCTCTTATAAGGGTACCGTCGGTAAGATCGCCGAAAATCTCTTGGAACAAGACTTTAAACAGGCTAAGCCTTATATAGTACTCCATACAGATATTACGCAAATTCGCTTAGCGAACCACGATGAGCTTATATCTCAGCTATTACCGACGAGGCCAGCAAGGAAATTTTAGCATTTCAAATCAGTAATAGTCCCAATTGCATTCTAATAACCAAGACCGTTGATGAATTAATCAATAAGTTACCAAGTAATGTTCAACCCATCACTCATTCCGATCAAGGATGGCATTACCAACTAGATTCCTATACAAAAAAATTATCTGAACATGAATTTATCCAAAGTATGTCCCGCAAGGGAAATTGTCATGATAATGCCCCGATTGAAAGCTTTTTTCACCTTTATAAGACCGAATGTTTGGCTGGATTCTCACCGTGTAAAGGCTTAGCCGAATTAAAAGCAGTTTCTTTAGAATATGTTAATTGGTTCAATTACCGACGAATCTCATCAAAAATAAAGGGTATGTCCCCGTGTGAGTATCGAGAACATACCTTAGCGGCATAATAATATTTACTTTTGTCTAACTTTTGTGTTGCACTTCATGCACTTTAAAATGACTCAAGGCTAGTTTTTATTTGCTACTGAGCCATCGTTAATGATGGCCATTTTGTTCTAAAGTACATTCGTGATGACGCAATGATTCACCGATATCTCATCCAGATACTAAGCCTTCTTCTCTCGAATGGAGCCCACCAGATCATCTGTATCTGGAGCGTTCGCAAGCAATGCGCGAACATCATCAAGATTCACCTTAACATTCCAAACTAAAACACCAACTAACTTATCGGTATCTATGAAATAGACAAGCGATCCATGCGTTCGCCGATCAAAAATCAATTGCAATTTAGGATCAATATTACCGATTGCTTGCCAGGAAATATCAAAAATCATGGAATAGAAGTATGGGGTATGCTGATAGCTCATGTGAGCACCTGCCATATTACGGCCAACTAATTCACCAGAAAGTCGGGCATGGTCCACGTGCTCAATCCGTTGCCGACCCAAGATGTGATCTGGATAAGAGGCAATATCTCCAGCAGACCAGATGGCTGAGTCACTAGTATTGAGATACTCATTAACTTTCACACCACCATCAGCTAAATCCAAACAACTGTCTTCAGCTAAACTAATCCGCGGCGTAACGCCTAACCCAACAATGATCGTATCGGCTGCGATCACCGTACCATCCTTTGTCAATAGAGTCAAGTGGTCACCTTGGCGTTGATATGATTGGACAAACTGACCACTCATCAGTGTGACACCATTGCGTTTGAACGTGGCTTCATACTCAGTCCGAATAGACTCAGGAAATTTACCCTCACCCAGCGCTTTTTCTGGAAAAATCATCGTAACTTCAGTCTCATTTTGGGTCAGTGACGATGCGAGCTCTGTACCAACATATCCACCACCAATGATCACAACTCGCTTGTTCGGACCACTAAATTTACGTAACTTGCGATAATCTGACCACTGTCTAAAGACTAGCACATGTGGATCAGAAGGTCCCTGGATTTGTCTAGGTTCTCCGCCAGTTGCTAGCAATAGCTGTTCATACTTGATTTGCTCACTATCGGCCAATGTAATGACCTTATCTTGCCGATTAATAGCCGTAACCGTTGTCTTGAACTTAAAAGTCACATTGGGATAATTTTCAGCACCAATCTGAATGTTCTCTTCAGTAAATTCATCATCTAGCCATAGTTTTTTACTCAGTGCCGGTCGTTCATATGGGACATCCGCCTCTTGCGAAATAATTAAGATCTCACCCTCTGAATCTTCCTGTCGAATTCCCTTGATGGCATAGCCAGCAACCACTCCGCCACCAACAATGACGTATCGATAGCTGTTTGTCTGATCCAAATCACTCATCTAATCGCCTCCATAACTTTACTTTTTCTAGGATCATTGTAATATAAAAACGCCATGATTCGAAAAATAACGATCAGAATTGTCAATCGTTGCTTGCTTTTATCAGAATAATAATTTTATTTACATACTGCTACAAAGCTATCAAATATCACTATGATCCAGATTTAGAATTGCGGATAACACAGCATAAAATAATATTATTTGGCAAATTACAAGTTTAATCCGAACAAGCCCGGAAACTTTCAATGGCAGTCTGTTGATGATGTATTTTTAATGGTCGTTGATTAATTAGTTCAAGTGCTGCTAGGATCTCATCAGTCGTTACTTGGCTAAAATTGGTCTTTTTCGGGAAGAACCAGCGTAACCGTCTATTAAAATATTCATTGGAACCTCGCTCCCATGGTGAATATGGATGGCAAAAATAAACTTTGATCTGATAATCCTGTTCTAAGGCCTGATAATTGGCAAACTCTTTACCATGATCAACAGTAATGGATTTTACTTGGGGACCGAAGGCCCCCATAAACTTGCCAAAGGCGGTGTTTAGAGCCTTAGCCGTTCTATTAGGGGCTTTGATGGCCCATAGAAGTCGGGTCTTACGTTCTACGAATGTAACCAGACATGATCGTGACTCACTTCGACTAGAAAGCACCGTATCTACTTCCCAATGACCAAATGCTAACCGTTGATTAACAGTTATTGGCCGTTGTTCGATGGAAGTCCCACTTGTAAATTTCCCACGATTTTCGCTCACTCGGTGCTGGCGGACATTCCGATTGGGTAGATCAGTCAATTTGAAGGGGAGCCAGCCACGATTAAGCCAATTATAAATTGACGCAGTGCTCAGGTTAAAAGCTGTCGCAATCGCTTCTGGTGACCAAGTTAAACGTAGGTGGTTGGTAATTAAAGTCGCTAATGCTGCCGTCAGCATCGAACGACGACCGCAATTCCGCCTTTTGCGATCTGCATCTTGCTGAGCTAATTCTGGATCATAAGGTTTAACCCGGTCCAACTCATAGCTAATCGTAGCTTTGGCGACGCCTAAGGCGTCAGCCATTACTTGGTAAGATTTATTCCCCTCATTGACCAGTTGTGCTAGTGCGCCACGTTGAAAACGTGATAAAGTAGATGTACCCAAAGTAATCACTCCCTATATTGGTTGGAATTAGTTACTACCATTGTAAGTGATTGCTTTGGGCTTTTTAATTTCTGTTCGGATTAATTATAGAATTTGCCATTTTAATTAAAAAACCTCAATTTTTAAGGTAATCATTTTTGATTTTAATTTGAAGTAACAATATTCGAAGAGTTGTCATTTTTCTTGGTCATTTCTCGGATTTTAGTGGAGTTAGAAGTTTCAAGTGGTCCGCTCTGCTATGATTCTCTCATGTAAACATCATCTTTGTATATTGAATTTCTTTCGATATCTGATAAAGGTCGTCCGTTTAATCCCTGTATTACGGGCAACATCTACATCACTCATACCCGTTTGATAAAGCTTAAAAGCGTGTTGCAAACGGGGATCATCTTTGGCATATTGGGGTTTGCGGCCATGATATTTACCTTGCTGTTTGGCAAGCGCAATGCCTTGTTGCTGTCGCTCAATGATCCGCTTACGTTCACTTTCAGCTTGGTACTTGTAGAGTTCAATAATCAAATTGGTCATCAGTTGCCGTAAGTTGGGATCCGCAATCCCGGTCATGGACGGTAAATTCAACACATCTAGGGTGGCCCCCTTATTTTGAATGGAGTTCATGATCTTAGTCAAATCCTGGTTGTTTCTGCCTAAGCGATCTAATTCAGTGACCAGGACAATATCACCCTCACGAATATAGGCCAGCATTTTTTGCAGTTCTGGCCGATTAGTGTTAGCCCCACTTAATTTATCCGTAAATAATTTATCAACGCCTTTTAAAGCCGCTAATTGTCGATCTAAATGTTGCTCCTTGGAACTCACACGCGCATAACCGATTTTAGCCATTTCCAATTCTCCTTTTGGACAGTTCTAATGAACACTTGTAATTCCTAGTATAGCACAGAAATAAAAAAGACCAATAGGGCATACCCTAATGGCCGTTTTTGATCCATTATCAATGGCTTTTTAAATTAGGGCCTAGTACTTTTGGAATGGAAATACTTTCCAACACCAAAAATTCTAGACCCTCAAAAACTTGAACATGATTATTCCGAGCTGTATTGAAGATCGTTTCGGGTAGCGATTTATCGGTAACAATGTAGTTAATCGCGCTCATTGGTGCACTCATGTATAGTTGATGCTTACCGATTTTAGTGTGATCCACCAACAGCACAACCGCATCGGCATGAGCGGAAAAAGCTCGCTTGATATTAGCCTCTAAATCATTGGCATCCCTAGATTGCATAATTAAAGTTACCACCCAGTAAATGTGAAAAAAGACTATGGCAATAGTCAGGTGCTCATGTGTGATTACACGCAGGCAAAGGAGATTAAAGTCGTGCTTAGCGAGATTGCCGATCAGGTTGCTGGCAGACTTCGTCACCATCAAGCACAAGGTGAAGTGGTTAGCGTTGGGATTGATTATGCTGATGCAGAAGAAGCGGGCACCTCCGGTTTCGGTGTGCAAATGAAGATTGATCCCACAAACCACACTGACGATTTGAGCCCAAAAAAACGTCCGCACGTCCAACCGTACAATTCTTGTCCGGACCATTGACATTCTTGCCGAACGATTTGGCAGGTCATGCATGAATTAGGCATTCAATCGACTATGTATCGAAAACGTCCTAAAAAGCCTACAACCAATACTGACACGTCGCAGAAGCCTAATTTAATGAGACATCTAGCTGATTTATCTGGGGTCGTTACCATTGACATCACCTATATTCACCTGATCAATCAAAACTGGGTTTATCTCGCAACTTTGTTTGTCGTTCCTCGGTCACATCAAAACAAAATAAAACACTGGTAAAAGACCTGATGATGCGTGAATTTAAGAAATAACCAAGTGCCTTCGTCAGACCGTAACTTCTTTTGTCCGGCCTATTGACATTCTTGCCGACGTAGAGCCAAATAAAGACCCTGAAGAATAATAATATTCTTCAGGGTCCTCTTTAAATAATCTATATTCGCTACAGATATATTTATTTAATGGTTAATCATTACGACGTTTCTTGATACCAAGAAAACCGTGTAAACTTCCAAACATTGCCAACAAAATACCAATAAATGAAATTGTTTGACTTTGACTATTGTTTTCACCAGTTTGAGGTAATTCTGGTGAATTAACAGCACCGTTGTTAACTTTAGATCCTGTATTAGTCGACGTATTGATTACTCCATTGTTAGTAGCGTTACTTGGCTGGGAAGGATTTCCTGGTTGTCCTTGTACTGGCGTTGCGACCGGTACAGATGGCGTTAAGTGAATCGACGTAACAGAAACACTAGGCTGGTCCGGTGTCGAAGGGACATCAACCTTTTCAGGAGTTGTTGGCACGTTTGGAATGTTCTGCTTTTCCGGAGTAGCAGGCTTGTTTGGTACGTTTGGCTTTTTCGGAGTTGACGGCTTATTTGGTACGTCTGGTTTCTCCGGCGTCGATGGCTTGTTCGGTACATTCGGTTTCTCTGGCGTCGATGGCTTATTTGGTTCCGTTGGCGCAGTCTTCTTAATTAAGTGAACGTAGAATTGTTGCACAGTGCCATCCTGGCTATAGACAACCCCATCAGTTGGGTAGTTATCACTGACAAATGTGTAGCCATTGCCTAAATAGCCATCAATCGTTGGCTTTGTTCGATATGAGTCCGTCGTATTGAAATTACCGCTCAGATCTTTGGTTTCTAGCGTTTGACCATTTGCATCGTCAATGTATGTGACCTTAGCTGTCTCTTTATTTATCGCATACGTTACAGTTGTCACTACATTAGCACTAGTTTCCGTCAGACCTGTGACTTCGTCGACTGACTGATGATCGGGCGTATAACCGGTGATTACAGGCGAAATTTTTTTATTGAACGTCGTATCCCCGTTGGTTGCAGTCCATGCTTGATACAAACTGTCGCCTGTAACCTCATCAATGGTCCCTGTCCGCGTAAACGTCACTTGATCGGTTTTGTCATCCGCCGCCTTTGTGCCGTCGGTATAAACATAGTGAACGGTTTGCGTAACAACCTTGTTTAAAGAATCTTTTTCAAAACCGTTCGGCCACTTTGGACCATTTGGCACTGTAGGATCAAACGGCTGCCCCGTTTTACCTGGCGTCGTAACCGTTGCCGTAGCAATTTTGTGCTTTAAATGAACAAGAAATTGCTGCTTTGTAGTGCCGTCTCCATATTTAAATCCTTTTGTAAAATCATTGCTAACCACTTCATAACCAAGATTTGCATATGCGTTCAAAATGTTGGTTTGATCATAGTTTGAAATCGAAGAGGTCCGCCCACCTTTGAGATTTGTATAGTGAAGCATTTTATGAGTGGTGTCATCAAGATAGACGATTGTGGCCTGCTGTGGATCAGGATAAAGGTGGTAATAAGTATCAACAGCAGGGTTACCGGGTGTTTCAAACGGTGCAATTGCATATCCCTTAGAAGGGTCGCCAGCATACCAGAGATGTAGCTGATGAAAACCTTTTGTTCCAAATTCAGACCCACGGGCCGCATCATCAGTAACGTAATAAACGTATCCTGTCCAGCCAGTAGCTGTTGGGTAATGAATGTAATGTTCATCAGTGTAAGGCAGGATTGCCGTTGCATCGTTAGGATCATTCAAATACATAAAAGTTGGCTGCCCTGTCCATGGGTTGGTCTGAGTGGGATCACTAGTCGGTTCGGTGTAGAGGTCGTGATCCGATTGCAAAGTGGCAGAGGCTGTAATGTCAGTGGCAGGCGTGGTATCAGTATCGGATAACAGATCTAGGCTAGTGGCTCTACCTACGCTCAAATTTTTTGCTGCAGCCATCAACTCAGTTTGCTCAGTAGATGTTGATGAAGTTACCGCTTGTACCTCACTCGTAGTGTCTGAATGATTGTCTGCCTCAGCATTGGAACTCGCTGTCGAAGCAACACTCACAGAATCGGAGTGAGATGATGCAGCAGCACTATTATCTATTTTTTGTTGACCAGAGCTTGCAGACGAACTAGAAACTTCAGTGCTAGTTGGCGTTGATGAAGTTACCGCTTGTACCTCACTCGTAGTGTCTGAATGATTGTCTGCCTCAGCATTGGAACTCGCTGTCGAAGCAACACTCACAGAATCGGAGTGAGATGATGCAGCAGCACTATTATCTATTTTTTGTTGACCAGAGCTTGCAGACGAACTAGAAACTTCAGTGCTAGTTGGCGTTGATGCGTTCGTTTTCACTGCAGACGTTTGTGATTCAGAACTTGCTGTTGAAGTAGCGACCGCAGTATTTGCTGACGTTTGCGAAGCAACACTAACTGCTGACTTTGAAGCTGCACTAGTTGCGGTTGAGAGCGCAACTGCCGATCCCGTCGTTACTGACGTGAAATTCGCGCCACTGACGCTGTCGTTTGTCGCTAAATCAGTATTGCTGTCAGCGTGAACATTAACTGTTGTCAAATACCCAGTCAGTCCCAATCCCAAGGCCATTGCCGTAATACCACTGACAAGCCATTGTTTTCCATCTTTGTACATTTTGAAGTGTGTTTTAGTTTCCAAAATAATACCCCCTCATTTTTTAAAAATTGAGTCGCTAGAGCATGTGCAACAACGTTTCTGCCTTGTCGTTTATTCAGACTCATCATTACTGTAATAATGGGTTGAGTTAATAATCGTACTCGTAAACGTCGTAAAGTCGTTATGTAGCAGTTTGACGCCAACCATCCCCATCGTTTTAATGACATCATGGGCAACAAATTGAGTGTGATCGTTAACACGCTTCATTAAGCGTTCGCCCTTGCTTGTCAAATGAATATAATACCGACGTCGATCATTGCAGTCCGCAACCACTTCGACTAAACCTTTAGTTAACATGCCGGTAACTTGAGTTGAAATCGCCCCTTTAGTAATGTGATTCCGCTCAGCTAAATCCGACATCGTTAGTCGCTGTCCCTTTGAGATTTGAGTCAATAGTGAAATACTGCCCCAGCCTTCGCCGAATTCTTGAACCGACTCTTTTAGCATCTGCTCAATCGCCCGGAAATTCGTTTGATAGTCATCAGTCAATAACTTGACGACTCGATCCACTTCTTGCTTAATTTACGTCATTAAATTCGTTCAAGTTATTTCTTGCAATCTGCCATTTTATAATGTAATTTCTTTTCTCCCAATAAATTCCTTCCCGCTCAATTATATTGAGCCAACCTAATTTTAATTATACCCTTGTAGAACAGAATGACACGCCTAATTCTGCAAAATAAAGCACTTTTTTGTAAATAGTCAGGGAGATATCATGAATCAGTCAACTTTTCAGCTACTTGGTAATGTTGCTTCAGCAGATTTCTACCTTTGTGAAGGCAGTGATATTACTTTAATATCTGATAATAATGCCTATAATATGAAAGCTTTAGCCCAAGAAGTGCTTAAACTGCGTGTTCCTAATTCTTTGACCGTTATTGATTTAAACAACTTCTACGTTGGTATGATCCCTATTGATCATAATCAGATATTGGTTCACCGCTAGTTTGTGCCACATCAAAGACGGGTAGATAGCGATAACCGACAATGGCGCGCTCATCGGTGGTATCAAGACGCTTCTGCTCGGCTGGTGTTAGCTTCTTAATGATCGGAGCCGCAATCCGAATCGCTTTTGCGCCCCGGTTGACGGTGCGGTTAAAAGCCTTCTGCCATTGCTTAAAACCGGCGACTTGAGTGGCTTGAAGATTTTGCGCATAAATTAAATCAATGTTTCTGGCGCTATAACGATGAAATTTAGCCAGGGTATTGAGATACTTTTTAAATTGGTCACTATCAGTTAATTTTAGGATTTGCTGTTCAGCCTGGGCGACTAATTGTGCTTTCCAAGCCTTAACATCTGCTTTATTTGGCATAAGATACCCCTCCTCATCTTCAAAAATATCATTCAATGTTGGCAATGATCTTATTTGAATCGGGGTCGTGCCATAAAGGGCAACGTAGCCATCGGCTAATTTTTGCCAAGCTACTTGATAATAAGCCCCATTTTCAGTAATTTCTTTTAAATACTTATAGGCTCCTTTAATTTTACATTTAGATTACAAGTGCATGCCCCCATCTTCATGCCGGTTTCGAGTTTGGTGTTGCCGTTGCTTTTTCGTCATTTCCCACTCGGTCTCCTTTAGTCCACGTAGTCGCTGTTTTCTTAGATAGTCCGTATTTTTCGCATATAAAATGGTCATTAAGGCTTCGTCCAAAATATTCATCAGGTAATTTTTCGGGCTAGTTGGATGGTAATTAATGGCCTGATAGCCCTTAACTTGAGCTCGCTTATATTGATCAAAGCGCATTGTCTGTTGTTTCAAACGGGCTTGCACCATTTCAATTTGTTGGTGATCCAACTTAGGATCTTGGCCACATTCGCCGATAAACAGTTGCCGGGTGCCATCATGTTTTAAGACCCGTTGCAGTCGATGATCCTGAATATCTTTTAATTCCATTTTACCTAACAGGTAATTTAAACCGGCTTGGTGTTGCTGACTAGTAAAGACTACCGGTGGCTGCTGTTGTAATTGACTAAGATCATCGGCGCTTAATGGCTTTAATTCTGGGTCATAGTAAACCACAGCGGTATAGATTTGCTCCTTGTCAATTGTCTCTAGCTTATCGAGGTCACTGTCCGGAAAAGCAGTCGTTAGAATGCTGTCGTATTGGGTTTGCACTACGGCTTTAACTTCCCGCATGACACGTAAATCTTTCACCGCTTTCGAAATGAATTCGAGTTCGTTAGGTTCATAAGCGGCTAGTATGCCCCGATCAGTAGGCTTCAAATCGTCTAACTGGTGACCATGTTTGGCTAGTACCGTGGTTAATTGCTTCTCAATCGTCTGGGCTTGCTGATTAACTAACTGCCAGCTGGTATATGGCCGCTTGGTAAACGTCAATAATTGCTGGGTTAATAAGTCGTTTCGAATATCCGCTAACCGTTCTGCCAATTCGCTACCTTTAAAAATCGTTTGTTCGCTATTAGTCTCTTTAATTAGTTCCCGTCGTTCAGCTGCAGTTGTCTGTTCAAAATCAAGCTCTGGATAAAGCTTTTTTGTTGCTCGTTCCACCACTTTATTTAACAACTGATTAGCTTGTGCTAGTGATGTCGTTTGCTGGCCAATGGTCAACAGTTGTTTAGTTACATCTTCACCAACCGCATGCTTAATTAATAAGCTGTTTTTCCAATTAAACAGCATGCGCTGTTTATCGCCTAAATGCTCTAAATCGACATAGGTTTTCAGTTGTTGACTTAGGTGGCTAATCGTGTGCTTTTCGGAAAATGATAACTCGTCAGTTAATGCATCAAAATGTTCATGATTTCGAATCTTTTCGTCAAGATTATAATACTTAGCTTGAGTGCTTCTTTGTGCTCTAACTTGTTGATTAAATGCTTTTCGGTTTTGTCGTTGACTGTTAATCCCTTCGTGTTGGGTAGGTGTCTCTTGAATTCCTTGATCGATAAATGATTTTTCACTGATCCGATCGGGAATGTTTTTTTGTGCTAAAGACTGATTAACACTTGTTGCCCAATTTTTTCGCCACTCATTAATTTTTTCTTTTTTATCCCAATCGACTAACCAAATTTTTCTTTGTTTTGGGAACCCACTTTTAGTTAGAAGTTGCTTGCCATTTTCATCTTTAATGTACTGCGTCTTTGCTTTTAATCCCCAACTACCATCGGGGTTAAATGGGCGATTGGTTAACATCACATGTGCATGCGGATTGTCTGGGTGATCGCGATGAATTGCTACGTCAGCTACCATACCTTGATCGACAAAATTTTCTTGCACATATTTTGTCAGTAATTCTTTCTGTTCGGATTCACTTAATTCTACCGGTAAAGCCACGTTAAATTCTTTTGCATACCGTGAGTTTGATTTACGATCGTTCTTTTCAACTTCATTCCATAATTGTTCTCGATTACTGGCCCATTCTGGTGCATTTTTGGGGGTTAAAATAAAGCTTTCTGGAATTACCGATCGGGCATAGAAATATCGGCGACCTTCTTGATCATCAAATAATTTTTCACCACTTCGATAAGCCGCACTGGCAATCGCACTTCGTCCTTTTCCAGCACTAATATTACTAAAACTAATATGAAATATTGCCATGTTGGTCACCGTCTTCCTTTGATTCTATGAGTTTGACTTTGTTGTCGCCAACGGCGACTTCTAATACAGGTTTTAATGGGGTTAACACAACATAGAATTTATTCTATGTGTAAGTGCGCATTAACCTCATTTCACTCGGTCTGCTGATTCTCTTAACTTTAATTTAGTGTATGCCTTCCGCTTCGCTATTTCAACTTTTATCCTTTGACTTAACGTTTCCCTTATGATATAGTGTCGGTGATTATTTTAAGATGATTGGAGGGATAGTTATGCAGCAAAGTAACTTAGAGAAACAAGAAGCTAAATTAAAATCCCTTAATCAAAAAATTAAGGCCGAAAAAAATAAGATTGAACAACGATTGAACAACGGCTAGGTAAACAAATCATCAGTCAAGCCAATTTAGATTATGCTAATTTATCTAATGACAATATCAAGTCCTTATCCAAAAAAGTATCCGAGTTTTTAAAGGAAAAGTTCGTAGATCATTAGTCATAGGAGATGGGGAGTTCCATGCCTAATCAATATGAAAAACTAATTGAACAACAAGCGCGTTTAAAACAAAAAATTGAGCGGGAAGATTTTAAGTTACGCCAATCTAAGTATTATGAAAATCGACAAGCACGCAAAGCCCGTTCTCGCCGATTAATTCAAAAAGGGGCTTTATTAGAAAAGTACTTTCAAGCTAATAACCTCTCGGTCGAACAAACCGAAGAACTTTTAAAAACATTTGCTGACTATGTCAACGCCCATAAACCGGATAAATTAAAAAACGATCAACCTAATAACTAGGCCAATCGTTTTTATTTTCAGGATTGTTTTGGGTCTAGAATTTTTGGTGTTGGAAAGTATTTCCATTCCAAAAGTACTAGGCCCTTTTTGATAACAAAAAAGGGCATCTAAGCCTCCCTAGTGCTATGCTTTAAGCGACGAAACTCAAAATAAGCGGGGTAGGAATAGATGTCTCAACTAGATAATACACTTAAATTACTGGGAATTACAGACACAAACATTCAGGTGTTCGGTACTCGTGATGAATTTCGCTGGCAATATCGTTTTAATATTTCTGCAAGTATTGCACCAATAAATCAATCCCTGCTTGGCAGCTCTGCGTCATTACTGACTCAGGTTCACCAGGAAAATAATACGTTTTGGCTAACGTCGTTTCCGGATTAGCTAAGCCGATACAAACAGTCCCCACCATTACGCCCTCCAATTTATCAGGACCAGCCACGCCGGTAAATGCTAACGCAAAATCAGTACCGGCAATTTTGCGCGCTTGTTGGGCCATGCTTTTAGCAACTTCAGGACTGACGACGCCATATTTTGCGATCAAAGCGGCCGGCACGCCGAGTAGCTTGGTTTTAGCCGTGGTGGCGTAGGTGATGAAACCGCCTGGATAAATTTGACTAGCCTGTGGTGTGGCGGCTAATTGGCTTTGAAAGGTCCCGCTAGTTAAGCTCTCGGCGCTGGTCAATGTCAGTTTGCGTTTAGCTAAATATTTTGCTAGTGTCGGTATATCCATATTGCATTCCTCCTCTACTCTACAGCAGTGAATAATTTTGGTACCGAAAGTTTCCGCTGTTCCGAACGATACGACTTGGACTTGCTTAACTTTGATATTAGTTCCAATCGACATTGGGAAATAAGTTCTGCTTAGCTAACATCCGATACTTGCTAATAGCGTTGTTAAAAACAAGTGACAGTAGCCATCATATTACTTGAAAATATGTCTTATTCTTATGGTGTAGCAAAGCTGCGTACTTAACTAAAGGGTAGCGTCAAGAATCTTGTGTAAATGAAATGCCTTAAATTTTAATCTAGTTTTGTCACTCGGTTCATATCATTAAGCTGGTACGTCTTACTCAACGATAAGCCAAATCATGATTGCTAACCCAACGATCCCAATTAAGAACAACGCAACTATAAACATTATCATTGGAATAATGCCAAAAATTTTTAACCACATGTTATCATTTCTTTCTGTAATCAATTATAAGCTCTTTTAAGCCATTCTATCTTACTCACGTATATTTATATTCAAGTTGTTCTAAAACGTCTTAGAACGTATCTCATAGCTTTAAATTAACATGAAATCAATGAGGATAGAAATGCAATTAAGATTATCCCAACTGATAACAAAACTAATCCTAAAAATATTGAAAAAAGGTAGATTGTAAAATTAATCCGAACGCTGTTCGGACAAAAAAAATCAGCTTCCTTTAAAATGGTGTTTACCACAAACCCATCTTTTAGGAGCTGATCTTTTGTCTAGTATAACCTATTCCGAACGAATTAAAATCGAAACCTTTTGTGAACTAGGGCTGTCCAATATCCAAATGGGCGTTCGGCTGAACCGATCACCGTCAACAATTTCTTATGAATTATCTCGATGTCAACCTTATCAGGCTGAATTAGCACAAACAGATGCCGAATACAAGCGATCACGATGTGGTCGGAAAACTAAGCTGAGCGATGAGTTAAAGCAAAAAATTCTCAACCATTTACGTCTAAGCTGGTCACCAGGAATGATTGCTCACGAATTTAAACTAGCTACTAAATCTATTTATAATTGGCTAAATCAGGGGAGAATTGATTTCTCCTTGAATGATCTACCTGAACATGGCGTACGCCAACGGCGTAACGTTGACCAGCGATCCAAATATAATCAATCTTTGGGGCGATCAATTGAACAGCGTCCCATGATGATTAATCAACGTAATCGCATCGGCGATTTTGAACTAGATACAGTCGTTGGTCCTCGTGGGCATAGTAAGGCAGTTTTATTAACTTTAATCGATCGCAAATCACGGTTCCTTTGGGCATACCGGTTAAAAGATCGGACGACAGCGACTGTTAATGAAGCACTAACTAAGTTCCTAACCACTTTTAATGGTCCGGTGCACAGCTTTACTGTGGACCGTGGCACTGAGTTTAGTGGGCTAGTATCACTTGAATCACAATATGGTATTAAGACCTATTACTGCCATGCTTATACGCCAGCTGAACGTGGTAGTAATGAACGCTTTAATCGGAATTTACGTTATTTTTATCCTAAAGGGACTCGTTTTGAGCACATTAGTGCTCAAGATTTAACGACGACGTTACTCCAAATTAACCAGCGACCGCTTAAAATACTCGACTGGCAAACACCGTATCAGGTTATGCTGACAAATTTGTCCAAAAATTCGGATTAAATTTGCAATCTACCAAAAACATATATTTTCCCTTCCAGCTCATTTTGTTTAACTTAGGCCTACCCTATTGTAATCACTAAAAGTGACTAATTTCATTAGTGACAATTAAGTGTTCCGGTGGCGTTCTTAGATTACCCTTCTTATCTATATCATTGAGAAGTTTCTGTAATTCTGATACAGTGTTAAAAAGACCGTCTAAGAAGGTACCCTCAGCTCTTCATTGGATGGTCTTTTTTCTATATACCAATTTTTACTTTACATATTCAGCCTTATCCCAAGTAACCACCATTCGCCCTGATAAAACAACGATCCGTTATTTGGCCTTTGTGAAATTTTCTGGGAAACAATTGGTCTAGCTATTCAATCCCTGGTTTATCGGTAAATATACTTTGTGAAATTCACTGAAATCATGTCTAGGCCATTCCCTTGAATTCAACTGTCTCATTCTTTGTATTAACCAAAAACTTACCGACATTTCCCTGATATTTAACGGATACTTTAAAGGAATACTTATAATTTACACGAGTATATCGAATACTACTAATTCTCCCCCGATACCCTTGCTTATGCAAAACTCTTTTTACTTGATCTCTCTGCTGATTTGTAATTCTTGCAGAACTCCGATAGATTGTCTTCTTAACGATCACATCTGGATTCAATGGAACAATGTAATCCTTACATTCCAACAATTCCACCAACTTTCTTTTTTTCTTTGGAATTTGACTTGACGGGTTATGGTTTTCCATTCAGTTTAGAGGGAGTGACGTTTTGAGCGCAGAATTGTTCCCTGGAATCAGCTATTGGGAATAACTGAACCAGAGTACAATTCTACTACTAAAAGTTTCCCCTTAGTTCGTCGGTCGTTAACGCCCGTCGCTTGTCTGTACAATTGCGGTATTGCTACCACCACTCATTATAAACCTACGTTTTCGGTTTAGCCTACTAAAAAACGCCCTAGCAGGCGTTGATGATACGTATTTATTTTTGTTCGATCACCAACTAATCAATGGCACCAAGCCGAAGCTTCGTTTTACCACCCGCGCCGTTAATGGTCGCGCTCACCATTCACCACCCAGCCGTACAGATGACCTTGTTGTGGTATAGCCAGACTTATTGAAGTCGCACTGGCAAACGTGTCCCCTTGGATTTAGACCCCAGCTTGTCCCCTAGGGCTTTAAAAATCGCACCGGCCATGATATAATAGTCATTAAACTAGATGACTTTTATGTGGCGCTCACCAACTGCAATTGGTGGGTGTTTTTTTGTATATAATTTAGTAGACTTATTATTTATTAATGTCCACGAAGTAATGGTAACCCTGAATCGATAGTTTGTCAAACTTCTAATAAATTATAAATAATAAATTATTTATTTTAAATTATATATTATTTATTTTAAATTATCTTCTTATTGTGTTATCATTGCGTCATTGGAGGATATACTATGAGAGCTAAAACATTGCTACATTTTAACTTTAAAGGTGGCGTAGGCAAGACTACACTAAGCGTCATGAACACATATTTATTAGGTGCCAACAAAAACAAAGTTTTGCTGATTGACCTCGACCCACAGGCAAATGCTACCGAAATTATGAAAGCCACATTTAACAAAGAAATTGAACCGGCTGTGTCTCTTTACAACGGACTACTAAATTTTGATCTAAGTAAATCAGTAGTTACTCTAACCGATAATATCTCAATAATTCCAGCTGATTGGGAACTAAGTTTATGGCCTGGTAAAGCTGAAAAAATTAAGTCTCATGACCGCATGCTTATATTAAGTGAGCTGATCAAGAGCTTTAAAGAACAATTTGACTACATTATTATTGATGTTCCGCCAACACTCTCCATTTTTACCAATAATGCAATTTTAGCCAGTGACTATATATCGTTAGTATTGCAAACTCAAAAGCAAGCTTACACGTCTGTTCTTAAAACTGCACAGTATATGTTTCAATTAAAAAGTGATTATCAAGCATCTTTTAACGTTGCTGGTGTAATTCTTTACCTCGTTAAAAAAGACGCCAAAGTTGATAAAGAAATAACACAAGCTGCCATAGATTCATTTGGAGACGCTGTATTTTCCAACAGAATTTGGCAGCAGGAACGAGTTAAGCTGTTTTCAAACGAAGGCATCAAAAATGAAGACCACTGGGATAAACGAGCAATTGGAATGTACGATATGGTGCTAAAAGAACAACTAAAACGGATTGGAGAAATGGAAAATGGCTAATGATTTTTTAGGAAAATTAGCAAAACAAGCTAACCAACAACTAGGCGACAATGAAAGCCCATTTAAACAAAAAAAAGAAGTCACTAGGCCCGTACAAGTACGTGAAGGTACGTATAAAATGATTAAAGATATAGCCTATCATAAGGAAGCTAAGATAGTTGATGTCATTGACTCTATGCTTAAATACGCTATCAATTCAGGCGAGTTTGACGAAGATAATAAATAATTTAAAATAAAAAATAAATTATTTATTTTAAATTACAAAAATTCAAGGTGCTTTGGGAATAAAAAACGAGCAACTATTATATTTGATGAAGATGTCTCAGATCAAACTATCAGCGTCAACAAATCCGTCAGTTCAGTTACCTTTGATACTACGCTAAGAATTGACAACCACTTGAAAAACTTTATGAAAGCTATGGTAATTTTGGGATATAGCTCAACTCAACAAAATGGCTTAGCCCAATTGCAAAAAAACTTTTTTGAATCGTTAACGGAGTCTGAACAAAATACGCTTACGACTCAAATACAAACTTTGGAAACCGGCGATGCTAACAAAGTAAAAAGTAAATAATCACGCGTCCTCAGACAACACGTTCAACTTTTAGACGTATACTTGTCCGTTTAAATGAAGCAGAATGCACGCAAAAAAGCCCTCTACTATGCGAAGTAGGGGGCTTTTTTGAAGCCAATCTATACAAACATTATTTAGGGGAATGTTTGTGCCTAATTAAGAGTATATAGCGTTCAACTTAAAATGTCACGCCTTAAAATGTCACGCCATTTGCACAAAAAAAGCCACCCACCTCGTGATGAGATGAGTGGCTTTTTGGTTGTGTCAACTTTGAAGGATTAACTTAATCCTAGCACTATTTATTTTTTAATTCACGTACATCGCCTTCAACGTTGTCTAAGCGTTCGTTGATAACTTTGTGCTCGCTTCTGCTAGTGATGAAATCTTCACGCAGCGTATTTTGCGAATCAAACAGCCGTTCAATTCGCTGGCTGCTATCCTTCATACTTTGAGCAATGTCTTGCAGCCGATCCGTGAAGGGCTTCATGACAACCATCAAAGCCGCATAGATACCTGCAACTACAGCAAAAGCCAAGGTGATTAATTCAATCCAACGATCAAAGGTCATTACTTACCACCCGACTTTCTAACCAGCTTCACATAGTCCTTATTAGCTGAGATGTAACCAACGTCAGTCTTAATCCGGTACACCTTACCGTAAATGGTACTGCCCTTGGAGAAGTGAATACGGCGCTTATTAGCCTTGTCTAAGGCTGGCTTACCATACACATTAACCTCACTGGTAATCACTTCGTACAGGCCGTTATCAGCCCAGTATGAGGCTTTCTTATGGGTTACCTTGGTAGCCTTACCTGAAAGCTTACCGTCGAAATCATAACTGCAATCTACTCCGTACCAGTTGTCGGTATATTGCCAAGCGTTGGCATTAGCTACTCCCGGTTGACTGACACCATAAGCCGCCACCCAGATTGCTTTATCTACCAGTTGGGAACGATTAATTCGGCCAGCATTGAACCAGCTACCCGATCCGTACGTAATCACATTCTTGTACCCGTGACTAATCAGATACCGAAGGAATACGTTAACCTGGCTGGTTGTGGAATAGGGTAAGTCGGGTGCTTCAACATCGATTGCAAGTACCGTGGACTTATCTAATCCCATCTTCTTCACCCAAGCCAGAAAGTATTGAGCTTCAGCCGTTCCCCGACCATGAAAGAAGTGGTAAACCCCTACGGTATTGAATACTTTGAATCCATTGGCAATCTGGTTGCCAGCCTTGGGACTGAGATAACCCGTACCTTCGGTTAGCTTGGCCATAATCCCATCAGCACCCCACTTCATGGAAATCCCCGAGATAAATTGGTGAGTATGGCTAACCCGCTTTTCCTAACGACCAACGCGGCTGGAGTCCCACCATATCAGCGTTTAACCATGATTAGCGTTTCTAAATAATTGGCCAAAAAGATTTGCCGAACGTCAATATTGACTCAGAATGGTTGGCCCTATAGACTAGGCCTCAGATAGCCAAAAGGTGACTACCTATTTATTTTCTTAGGGGGAGTTCTTTATGAAAAAAATTTTAGGTTATGTTGCTGGTGCCGCTGCTTTGTTAGCTTTAGGTGGTTGTGCGTCATCGAGTGCGAGTGCCCAAGGGGATAAGTCTTCATCGATGAAGACCGTGACTTCATCCAAACAGATTAAGTTACGGACGCCCTACAAAAAG
Source organism: Levilactobacillus mulengensis (assembly GCF_003946045.1). Lineage (GTDB taxonomy): Bacteria > Bacillota > Bacilli > Lactobacillales > Lactobacillaceae > Levilactobacillus > Levilactobacillus mulengensis. The sequence continues at coordinate 34,891 of NZ_RHNW01000017.1, forward strand.
AACGCTCAAAAGCTCGAGTTCAAGAACGGTCGCAAAAACGCCAAGTTAACCATCTCCAAGGGCAAGAAGCAGTGCGTCAAGAAGTTTGACGTGAAGACGAAGGGGAACTTCAACGTTAAGTTGACTAAGGCCCAAGCTAAGAAGCTCAGCCAATGTTCATCCTTTAAGTATTCCGTTGCCCAAAAGGGATACAAGACCTACACGATCACGGACACCATCAGCAAATAACTTAAGGGAAAATCGGACTATCTTAAAAGTCGGCCAGCGTGCCGACTTTTTTAGTGGCCGCAATTACCCTTCCACCGGGGCTAAGTTATCTGCTCAACCTAAAAACGCATCCGCCGAATTCAATTCGGCAGATGCGTCTAATCAGTCTTTATTTAACTGGCACTTTCCGGTTCAATTCTGGTACGGGAATCGGACTGTGATTTTGCAGGTAGCTCGTCAACAGGTCGATGTCTTGGCCGGCATTATCCACGATGGTCCCGTGGGTAAAGGCGGTGTAGGCGTCCCCACCAGTTGATAAGTAGTCGTTGGTCAGCACCTTGTACTTCTGGGTCGGCACGAGAGCTTCCCCCTTGTCCGTCTTCACGTCGGAGACTGTGTAGAGCTGGTCCCCGGAAGTTGCGGGCGCGTACTTGTAGGTCAGTCCGGAAACTTCCAAGAAGTACAGTTGCGACTTGGTGTACTGTTCGTTCAACAGGTCGACGATGTCCTTCCCCGTCAGTTCAACGATGGGTTGGCTGTTCCCGTATGGTTGCATGTCGTACAGGGTTCCCAGCGTGACCTTGCCGTTTTCGTTAACGTTCATGCCGCTACGAATGGAGTCGTTGCTGGTAATGGCGATATCCGTGGCGTGGCCTTCTTCATTAGCCACCGTCCGTTGGGCGTCAACCACGGCGTAGGCCGCAGCGGATTCCTTGTTGTCGGACAGGTCGTTACTGATGGCCTTGCCACCGGCCGTCGACCCGACTTCGGTGTTGATGATCGGGGCCACGTCCTTGTTGGCATCGGCGACGATCGACGTGATCTTGTTAAAGGCCTTGTCGTTCGTAAAGGTGGCTGCCGGATCGTCCTTTAAGGAGAAGACCGGTGCGACCTTGGCGTCGATGCTCTTCTTAACGAAGTCACCCGTCTTGGTGCTCAGCTTAGCCGTGATGTTGTCGTAACCCCGGCCCTGGAACCCGGCCTGGACCACGGGAACCCCGTTGACCCGGCCGTTCGCGTATTGGTGACTGTGGCCGGCGAAGAACAGATCCACGCTGTTCTTCGGGTCGATCTTGTTGAGTTCGGTCAAATCGTTGACCGCGTCCCCGGTAGTCTTGCCATTTTGGGTCACGGCACCGGTATGGCCTAAGACCACGATGGCCTTCACGCCCTTGGCCCGCAGAATCTTGTCGTACTTGGCAATGGTCTGCGCTTCATTTAACAGGTTATAGTTCTTAGCGATGCCCGGCAAATTGGTATTCAAAATGCCGATGTAGCCGACCTTCACGCTGGCCTTGGTCTTGGGATCCGTGACCTTTTTGATGGTGTACGGCTTCCACCCGGCTGGAATCTCGCCGGTCTTCTTGTCGGTCACGTTAGCGATCACGATTTGCATCCCGGTCTTCACGAACGGGTACTGGTTGATGGCTTGCACCTGTTGGGGATTCTTGATGCCCGTGGTGCTAGGACGTTGACCGTTGACCAGGTCGCCGTATTGGGTCAGGCCGTGGTCAAATTCATGATTTCCAATGACCCCGACCTTGATCTTCATGGCCTGGAGGGCCGCTAAGGTTGGACCATCATCGAGTAAGGCGGAGTTCGCCGGACTGGCACCGACCATATCACCGGCTTGGACCCGGACCGTGACCCCGTTTTTGTGGGCCTGTTTAAAGGTGGTCTGTGCCTGGTCGAGGTACCCGCCCAGCCGTGCGACCGTGCCGGCACCTTCGATGGTCTTCTGGTCCATGACCAGCTTCCCGGTGGTCTGCAGGCCCCCGTGAATGTCGTTGACCCCTAAGAATTGAACATCGATGTTCTGGTTCTTTTTCTTAGTGGTTTTCTTCGCGGTCTTTTTTGCTTTGGACTTTTTGGCCTTCTTAGCCGCCTGCACTTGTTGCGGCGCGGTCATGACCGTACCACCAACTACGCCGCCCGTAATGGCCCCTAAACAAACTAAAGCGGCCAGGACGTGACGCGTCTTACTCGAGAATTCAAACATGTGACGTTCCTCCCAGTTTCAAATAATAGCGCTTACAATTGATATTATAGCATAGCCATAACCGCTAGTGAAGCTGGTAAGCAAGGTATCAAGGTTGGTACCGCTAAAGGTAGAGAACGGGTAGTAATCCCGGCTTAGACCAGATAATTGAAAGGAAGTGGTAGATTGCAAATTTAATCCGAATTTTTGGACAAATTTGTCAGCATAACCTGATACGGTGTTTGCCAGTCGAGTATTTTAAGCGGTCGCTGGTTAATTTGGAGTAACGTCGTCGTTAAATCTTGAGCACTAATGTGCTCAAAACGAGTCCCTTTAGGATAAAAATAACGTCAATTCCGATTAAAACGTTCATTACTACCACGTTCAGCTGGCGTATAAGCATGGCAGTAATAGGTCTTAATACCATATTGTGATTCAAGTGATACTAGCCCACTAAACTCAGTGCCACGGTCCACAGTAAAGCTGTGCACCGGACCATTAAAAGTGGTTAGGAACTTAGTTAGTGCTTCATTAACAGTCGCTGTCGTCCGATCTTTTAACCGGTATGCCCAAAGGAACCGTGATTTTCGATCGATTAAAGTTAATAAAACTGCCTTACTATGCCCACGAGGACCAACGACTGTATCTAGTTCAAAATCGCCGATGCGATTACGTTGATTAATCATCATGGAACGCTGTTCAATTGATCGCCCCAAAGATTGATTATATTTGGGTCGTTGGTCAACGTTACGCCGTTGGCGTACGCCATGTTCAGGTAGATCATTCAAGGAGAAACCAATTCTCCCCTGATTTAGCCAATTATAAATAGATTTAGTAGCTAGTTTAACTTCGTGAGCAATCATTCCTGGTGACCAGCTTAGACGTAAATGGTTGAGAATTTTTTGCTTTAACTCATCGCTCAGCTTAGTTTTGCGACCACATCGTGATCGCTTGTATTCGGCATCTGTTTGTGCTAATTCAGCCTGATAAGGTTGACATCGAGATAATTCATAAGAAATTGTTGACGGTGATCGGTTCAGCCGAACGCCCATTTGGATATTGGACAGCCCTAGTTCACAAAAGGTTTCGATTTTAATTCGTTCGGAATAGGTTATACTAGACAAAAGATCAGCTCCTAAAAGATGGGTTTGTGGTAAAAACCATTTTAAAGGAAGCTGATCTTTTTTGTCCGAACAGCGTTCGGATTAATTTTACAATCTACCTAGTGCCAACAGCTCTAAAGCACAACGCTAACCACTGGCAATGCCATGTCACCTTTCGATATCACCGGGTTAGATGATTCTGGATCAAAGCATCGCCAGCGGTAATGGCATCCAAACCTTGCGCTAAATATCTAATTCCTTGATTCCACGATGCACTAGCTGAATGGCCGCTTATCAAAGCTTTCTCATTTTTCAAAAAAATTTATTTTTTATTTCAACAAATTCACTGGTTGCCAAATTGTTTTTATATTCCTTATACGCCAACGATTATTGTCCCCACATTTCTTCCTTCACATTCACTGTTTTATTCAGACAACCTGTTGACAGGACAAAAATTCGGTGCTAGATTAAGAATCATTAAATATCAATGAGAAAATAATTAAACGCAATGATTAGGCAAGTAACCGTCAGCAGGTTCCGCAGAGAGGCCCCGTTTGGTGCGAGGGGTTGAACGAACTGGCTAGTGAAAATCCCCTGATCGTGGTAAGGACGAACCTTTGGGAGAGTCCTTAATGGCGGCATCCATTATCTTGCTAGCGTATCGTGGGGCGACCCACCGTACGTGAATTAAGGCCATTTTTTTATACAATGGCAAAGCATAGGTGGTACCGTGGCGACGCCCTATTTGGATCAGTTTTTGATCCAGGTAGGGCGTTTTTGTTTTCTCAAATTTTTGGAGGGATTCGATGTCAACAGGTACGCGTTTATTGCAATTAAAGAATGGGTTTCATTTATTCACCCGCACGGTGGGTCACGGCCCCATCAAGCTGCTGTGTCTTCACGGCGGCCCCGGCAGCAACCACACCGAATTTGAAAACTTCGCCGCGGAACTCGGGGAGGATCGGGTCCAGGTCACCATGTACGACCAACTCGGGTCCTTCTTCTCCGACCAACCCGACTTCAGTCGCCCGGAGAACCAGCACTTTTTGACCTTAGACTACTACCTCAGCGAACTTGAGGAGGTCCGCCAGCAATTGGGCTTAGACCAGTTCTACCTGCTCGGCCACTCCTGGGGTGGCCTACTCGCCCAGGAATACGCATTGAAATACGGGCAACACCTCAAGGGGCTGGTGGTCATGAGCATGATCGACAACATCGCCGAGTACACCGTTCACATCAACGCCTTACGGGCGGCCACCCTGACCGCTAGCCAGGTCGCCTACATGCAAGGCATCGAGCACGCCGAAGCCTTTGACGATCCCGAATACCAGGCGCTGGTCGACGTTTTGAACCGCCAGTTCGTCTGCCGGCATCCCGAAAAGGGCCCCCGCCAACTGGTCGCCACCACCGCTACGCAAGTCTACAACCACTTCCAGGGCAATAACGAATTCGTCATGGTGGGCACCCTAAACGGCTGGGACCGGCGCGCCGACTTACATACCATCACCCTCCCGACCCTCCTGACGTTTGGAGAATACGACACCATGCCACTCGCGACCGCCCGGCGGATGCAACAAGCCCTGCCCCACGCCCGGCTGGTCCTGACCCCGGACGGCGGCCACTGCCACAGCATCGACAACCCGCCCGCCTTTTTCCAGAACCTGGGTCAGTACCTACAAGATGTCGAACAGAATCAGTTCACCACTTACTAACAGGAGGAATCGCCAATGCATTTAAAAAAATTAACCGTCTTCGGTAGTCTCTGCCTACTCGCCGGCACCCTGGCCGCGTGTGGTCAAGCCACCGCGCACCAAGGGCAAAAAACGCTGCACCTGATGCAGACCTCGGACCTGACCTCCCTGGACACGTCGAACACCGCCACTTTGACTCAATGGAACGTCTTACAGCAGTCCATGGAGGGCCTGTACCGCATGAACGCCAAGAACCAAGTGGTCGGGGCGATGGCCGAAAAGGTGGTCCAACCCACCAACCACGGCAAGACCTACACCTTCCACCTGCGGAAGTCCGCCAAATGGAGCAACGGCGACGCGGTCACGGCGCAGGACTTCGTGACGGCCTGGCGCCGCTCAGTCAGCCCCAGCGCCACCTCTGGCTACAGTTACATCTACGAGGGCATCCAAAACGCCACGCAGGTCTCCGCTGGGAAACAGCCCGTGAGCTCCCTGGGCGTCCAGGCCGTGAACGACCGTACCTTAAAGGTCACCCTGGCCCACGCCATGCCGTACCTCGATAAGATGCTGACCATGCCGGCCTTCTTCCCCCAGGATCACCGCGTGGTTACCAAGTACGGGAAGACCTACGGCGCCACTAGTACCAAGATGGCCTACAACGGTCCCTTCACCGTCCAACACTGGACCGGCACCAACGATACCTGGAACCTGGTCAAGAACAGCCGCTACTATGATAAGGGCGCCATCAAGCTCAGCAAGATGACCATGCAAGTGGTCAAGGACCCGACCACCGCCCACAACCTCTTTGAACAGGGTGACTTAGACGACGCCACGGTCTCCGGGGTCACCGCCCAAGGTGTCCAGCACGACAAACACTTAAAACACGTCAATAAGGCCGGTACCTACTATCTGCGGTTCAACCTCGCGGACAACCACGCATTGCGCAACCAGAACTTGCGCCGGGCCCTCAATCTGGTGCTCAACAAGGAACAGTTGACCAAGAAGGTCCTCAGTGATGGTTCCACCGCGGCGTACAATTACGTGACGCCTTCCCTGGTCACCGACCCGACCACCGGTAAGGACTTCGGGACGGAAACCCAGAACTCCGAAACCTACGACGTGGCCAAGGCTAAGCAACTCTGGGCCAAGGGCCTCAAGGAACTCGGCCAGTCGTCCGTGACCCTCAAACTGGTCAGTGACGACACCACCGTTTCGAAGAACGTCGACCAGTTCGTGCAGGCTGCGGTCAAGCAAAACCTCGACAACGCCCGCGTTTCCGTGATGGCCTTACCCGCTAAGAGTACCGACAGCGCCGTGCAATCCGGCAACTTCGATATGGATTCGACCCTCTGGCTAGCCGACTACGCCGATCCGGTCTCCTTCTTCGACATCCTGACCAAGACCAATCCGCAGAACTACGGCAAGTACGCCGACGCAACCTTCAACACCCAGGTCAGCGACGCTCACGGGGTCAACGCCACCAACCAGAAGGCCTACTGGCAAAACATGCGGACCGCGGCGCAACGCCTGAATCAGACCGCCGCCGTCCTGCCCCTCTACAACATGACGGAAAGCCACTTGGTCAACCAGAAGTTAACCGGCGTGGTCTACCATGCCGTGGGGGAAAACGACTACACCCGAGCTACCTTTAAATAGTTTTTTGGGAACTCTGCCTTTCCTTCTAATCATAGAAGAAGCCACGCAAAAAGCCGACCAGTCATTCTCCGGACGAGAATCGCTGGTCGGCTGGTGTGTCTGGTTCTTAACGGTGGTTCCGGGCAGTCAGTGGCACCTGATCCGGGGCCACCGCCTGGTAATGGGTCACGCCGTAATGGCGATTGACCGTCACCCGCACCAACTGCCCCGGCTTAAAGGGACCCGGATCGTCCGCATTGGTCTTTAAGGTCACGCGCTGGGCCTGCCCGTTCGCGGTCACCGCGGTCCCGTGGTACACGTAACCGGTAATCGCATAATTGACCGGTAGCGCTAAGGGCCGCGTCCCACCGCGTTTCGTGATTCGTAGGTAGGCCGTCTCCCCACCGTAGCGGTAGGTCGTCCAACCAGCCCATCCCAATAATTCGACCGCCAGTAACGTGGCGGCCAAGCCGCCTAGGTGGGTCGTGATCAAGTTTTTCATATGCTCCTCCTCTGATTCCGACTGGCAGCATGTTGCTCCCCGAACTGCCAATAACTAGCATCCCCTTTTGACCAATCAAGTTCAATGGGAATGAACAGTTTCATATGTATTTCTTTATTTTTTGGTTAGGGATTGCCAAAATTAAAATTAGATTATGCAATAACTAAATCGATTATTCTTTAACGCCTGTAATTGAGAAAAGGCAAATCAAAAATTCCTATTTTAAAAAGAACGGCACAATCGAATAACTTGTATGCAAATATTCAATTGCCTATAATTAGATTAAGAAGGATGCAATTTAGATAATGGAGGATTTCATATGAAAAGATTTGGACGTTGGTCAAAAATATCAATTATCATTTCTATATTTCAACTTTTATTAGCCATTTTTAAAGAAATTCAAAACTATAACAAATCTAAAAAACATCCTTCGAAAAATAAGAGAGGATGATGTTTTATGCATTGGTTATGGGTTTTAATTATTGGTGCCATCATTGGTGCTATTGCTGGAGCAATTACTAGCAAAGGAAAATCAATGGGGTGGATTGCTAATGTTGTTGCCGGATTAGTTGGTTCCTCTATTGGAGAAGCTATACTCGGATCTTGGGGCCCTCAATTAGCCGGAATGGCAATCATTCCTTCAATTATTGGAGCAGTAATTGTTGTTGCTGTAGTTTCTTTCTTTGTCGGTAAATCAAAGAATTAGTTTTTAAGCTTCATTTAAGGTTCTTATACTAAATTATAGATGCTAACTTAGTTAGCACCCCTCGACTTTGTTGTGAGCGAAGCCAATTAATAATATTCCTGACCCACTTGATTTTAAACTAAGTGGGCTTTTTTTGTTCCTTAAATACCCTATCAAGTTCACCAGACAGCAGATTCCCATCTTCATCACAGGCTACCAGCTGGCAACGACACCTTGGATGAGTATTCGTGACTGGAATCGGTGCTTGTCCATAGGCAAATGTTTGTCTATCAAGTGGGTTCACAAATATCACAAACACGATCATCTTCCTCGGTTAACCACATCACATACTGAACATTCTGTTCATCATACGCTCTATTCTTACCGCCGTTGCTATTGCGTATAGCTTCATTAGTTGTTAACGTATGAATTCTGGATAGCATTTGGTTCATAGGCGTTGCTAAATTGTCATCAATTCGATCACCGCTTTGAGGAATACTGCGGGTCATTTTATTGATGTCTGATTTTTTCATGCGGCGACTCAAACCCTTGTTCAGGGTTTCTTTCATTCGTGTCGTCATGACGTCGCCATGCACCCAAATTCGTTGAGAATACTCAGCTTGGTTGGCTACTTTATCTGGAACTGTTGATAGTTTATTAGGGCTTGAATTATTATAGCCATCGATATACTGCTGTTTGAGTTCATTCACTGCAAATGATTCACTTTTTGCTGTAGCAATATTCATACCGGCGCCAATCATTGCACCCAACATATCACGCCGAGAAATAGATGCTTGGGCAAAGATTGCTTGCAAGCGTTTAGACAATTTGTCACTAGGACTAGCGTTAGCTAGCATTTCATCGAGAGCGTAAAATATCTTGTGTAAATGCATAAAAGATTTCTGAATTGTATAGAAATAGGGAATGCCTTCCCTTATGATATTTAGTAACCACAGAAAACATCACAGGAGGCATTCCCCATGAATGAACTTACCACAGAAATTATCGCTGCACTAGCCCAAAAGCAAGATTTGGACGAAGTTTTTCGTCACCACCTCAAAATTGCGATTAACCAGCTGCTTCAAACCGAATTGGCAGAGTTTTTGGGTTACGAACGCTACTCATACGCTGGGATTAACACTGGTAATAACCGCAACGGCAGTTATGAACGCTCATTTGATACGAAGTATGGCCAACTTAACTTAACCATTCCCCGAGATTGCAATGGCCGGTTTGAAAATCATACCTTGCCAGCCTACGGTCGGCACAGTGATAATTTAGAAACAACGGTCATTCAGTTGTATACCAAGGGAATTACCACTGCTGAAATTGCCGAACTCATTGAGAAAATGTACGGTGCTCACTACTCCAAAGCCACGGTTTCCAACATGACTAAAGCCGTCAATGAACAGGTTCAAGCTTTCCAGCAACGGCGACTGGCTTCACAATATGCGGCCATCTTCTTAGATGCCACTTACTTGCCGTTAAAGCGGGATACCGTTCAAAAAGAAGCCGTTCATATTGCGATTGGCATTCGTCCAGATGGTACGAAAGAAGTGCTGAACTACCAAGTTGCGCCAACAGAATCGACTGGAATCTGGACTGAACTGCTGGGAACCTTGATCAAGCAGGGCGTTAAAGATGTGCTGTTGTTTGTGGCCGATGGGTTAGTTGGTTTGGATGAAGGCTTGAATCGGCATTTTCCTAAAGCCAAACGACAACGTTGCCTGGTTCATGTTGGGCGGAATCTGATGAACAAAGTTCGCGTAAAAGACCGCAAGGCCGTGATCAGTGACTTTAAACAAGTTCATCGGGCCGCCAACCGTGAAGCAGCCGAACTGAAACTGAATGAGTTCGCCAACAACTGGCATCAGACCTATCCCAAATTAATCAAAGATCTGTTTAAAATGCCGAATTTACTCACTTTCATGGACTTTCCATCAGCTATCCGGCAATCACTATACTCCACTAACCTGATTGAGAACTTTAATAAGCATCTCAAGCGCACCACCCACCACAAAGAACAATTTCCAACGGAAGATTCACTGGATCGCTTCCTGGTTTCTCAGTTTAATGTTTATAACGAGAAGTCTCTGAAGCGGATCCACCGAGGGTTCAAAGGACTCCAGGACACCTTGGAAGCATCATTTCTTTAAGTTAGTTACATATTATATGTACGAAGGCATTTCATTTACACAAGATTCTTGACGCTACCATTTTGGGTAGCGTCAAGAATCTTGTGTAAATGAAATGCCTTAAATTTTAATCTAGTTTTGTCACTCGGTTCATATCATTAAGCTGGTACGTCTTACTCAACAATAAGCCAAATCATGATTGCTAACCCAACAATCCCAATTAAGAACAACGCAACTATAAACATTATCATTGGAATAATGCCAAAAATTTTTAACCACATGTTATCATTTCTTTCTGTAATCAATTATAAGCTCTTTTAAGCCATTCTATCAACCAGAAGAATAGAAGACACGAAAGGCGTGACCCGCGGGTCACGCCTTTTCTGTCGGAAGCTCAATCACGATTGAGACGACTCTTTAAACTATCAATGTTGACGACATCCGCCGATTTAATCAAGCGGCCCTCTTCATTCAAAATCGGTCCATTGACAATACACTGGCCCTTTTGCAATTCCGACAATTCCTGCTCATATCCTTTTTGTCGGTTACGATCAGAACTTAACGTTTTCGCAATCGCCCGCGTCTGACTTTCCGGTGGCAGGAAGTGGACCTGCTCAGCCGTATTATAAATTGAATCGACCTCACCCTTAATACTGCTAAGCGATTGGGTAGCAAAGACACCCGACCACCCAAACTTACGGCCTTCGGTCAAAATCTTAAACGTTGGTGCTTCCCGTGCAAAATTCAAGTTTTGAACTTCATCCAGAAAGACGGGATAGACCAGATGTCGGTCCGTATGCATCTGCGAATAGTTAAATAGGTCCCATAAGACAAATTCAATCATCGCTTTTTGCACGGAGGCCGGATAGCGACTTAATTGGATAATGTTGATTTGCCCAGTTGAACCAAAGTAATCCGACCAATCAAAATTCGTCTCACCATAGGTAAAGGGATCATTATCCAACAATGTCTGCAATCGCCCATAGAGCGTTAAATCATCTTTATTTTCGGTCAACTGTTCTTTTAGCTTGCTAAAGGTATAGTGCTTACTAGTCGCCATTCCTTCATTCATAATGGTAATCAACCGACTCTTTTGCTGAATCCCCAAGCCAAAGACAAAGTCTAAAACTTCCGCAACTCGCGACACAACGTTTTCAGCCTTTTCCTGGTAGTGAAAATCACCAATACTGTACTCGTTAAACTTAAACGGATTAATCGCCAAACGCTCCTGCATAATAATGTGTTGATGAATCTCAGGAACCTGTTGTTTCAAAATATCATCCAACTGATCTGGCAAGTAACTATCCGTATAATCAATAATCAACGTGTCCGTTTTATTTTGCGCAAATTCGTATAACAAGGTCTGGATAAAGTACGTTTTACCTTGTCCTGACTTCCCAGTAATCAGCATATGGCGATTTGCTAATTGATGATTGTCATACTCCCAGAATGCCTTTTGATTCGAGCCATCGATGGTTCCTAGCAGAATACGCCGATTATCGGGAACCTCAGTCGTCTCTTCCGGCGTAGTGTGCTCTGAACGAACTAAGAGCGGCTGCTCAGCTTCCTGGCTGGCCGGACGAGCTTCTTGCACGTTTACCGATGTTGGCCGTGATTCTACCGTCGACAGACTAGCTAAATCGTCATCACGCGTCTCATCAGCTGACTGGTCACCTGTTTCAAACGACGAGGACAGTTCAGAACGCTCAGCCGTCACCGATACATCCACGGTGGCCGTATCGGTGACCTGGGTTGCCATTGAAGTTGCTTCCTCTTGGGCTTCTGCTACCAGATGCCGATACGTTGAACCATCGTTCTGCGAAACATCGTTCAATAACCGCGACGTATCGAAGCCTAACTGATCATGCTGCACCAAATCAATCACGCGTTGGGTCTCAACACCGGAAAAACGGAAGGCATCATTTTCAGGAACTTCAACCAGCGTATAGTGGTCGTTGATCCGTAAGGAACGGTTGGTTTCTTCCCGTTTTAACGAGAAGATAAATTTGTTCCGATAAACATCCGTCAACGTATTATCCACACGTAAGTCTCCCTGGCTGACCGCCTGGCGATAGCGCTGCAACTTCTGGTAAGTGTCCGCCGTCATGTTACCATTGCTAAATAGTTTGGCGGCATTGGCAAAGTACAACTTCATAAAGAAATCCAAATAAAAGTCCGACTTAAAGTCGATGGCATCAAAGATGACTTTCTTTAACACGTTATACGTCTTGTCGACCTGACTATCTGCTTTATTGATGGCTTGATTGGCGTTCTTACCGACTTTAACCTCAGTTGGTAAAAAGGTCACCTTTAGCTGGCCTTCATATTCCCAAAGACCAATGAACAGCAAATCATCCGATATTGCGCCCTGGGCCCCCAGACTTTTGGCACTGAAGATGGCATCGTTCCGGGACTCCCCGACAAACGATCCCGACACACGTAAAATTTCTTCCAGTGAAAGTGGCACCCACACAATATCAGGGCGGTGCAAGATGCCCAGCATTTCCTTGTAGACCGCTAGAATACTCAGCTTTTCTTTGACCGTGTTCTTTTGGTTGCGGTGACTGACCAACCGTAATAACCACTCACCATTCAGGACGTTGAACGACTTGATAATGGTGGTCAAAAATGCCTGATTATCCCGATGGTCAACGGATTCAGGAAGGTTTTCCGACAGAATGATTTCATATTGGTGCACCTTTTTGGTCAACGTAATCGATTCATAATTGGCCGAATTCGTGTAATCCGTGTAGTGAATGACGTAGATATTCTGGTTCATCTGCGTAAAGTAATCTAACTTCACTTCCGGATTCAATAAGGTGACCCACTTACTGCCATCGAACTGGTGCTGGAACTCCTGGTTATCCACTTCTTCGACACTGTTCGTCAGGGCTTGACCATGACTCATCACGGCGTGCCGTTGAACCGTTGCCACCAAAAGTTCGTTCCAGACCTTTGCCATTTTTAGTGGACCAGACAGTTCGTCTGCCGAGAGGCCCTTAGTCCCGAAACCATTTTTAATACTATTTTGAACGTTGGTGTATTCATCGCCACCAATCAACCCATCAATCGAGTAATTCATCGTTAACTGTTCCGTGCTGTACTGACTCAGCGTTAACTGATTCGTAAACTGATAGAAGGTAATATGGTAATCGATTTCCGGATTCTCACCATAAAAGATGTCCAACTTATTTTGAATCGTTTCAATAATTTGATCAGAATTAACATCTTTCACCGTCTTCAACGGTTGGTGGAAAAAGTCCTCATAATCCGCCTTGCTATGAATCTTGTAAAAGCGTGTAATGGTGGAACTGAGATGTTTTGCTTCATGGTTAACAATGTGCAAAGCCACCGGATTGATTTGCGAAAGGTCATCCTTATTCTGTCCAATTTCATAAATCAAATAGTCCGTCACACTCTTAATTAGGGGCCGCTCATCCTTAACATTGACCGCACGGACGTTGTAAGTGATTTGTGCATTCAGCGTAAATAAGTAGTCAAAGTGCTTTTTAAAGTCCTTGAGGCGCTCCGTGATGATCTTTTGAGAAACCTCACTAAACTTGGACAGTTTTGTCTGGGAATAGATCAGCCATCTTGGGGCGTTAGAGACATAATCCGCCTTATATTCGGTGCCGTTTCGCTTAAGGTACGGCACAAGGTGCGCTGGGTTCAACTTACGCTGAATCGTATCAGACAGTTGTTCGTGGCCGATTTCCTTTTCAACCTGCAGTTGGTAGGCCAAGAGCATCGGATTGAACGGTGCATAAGCCAGCTCACCATCTCGTTCGAATTCCCCGATATGCACGATATTTCGAATGTCGTTCGGTAATTCGATACGATTGTCTTGCTGACTAATTTCCGACTTAACTTCATCCAAAATAATCTGGACAAGGCCCTGAATCTTGTCGTCCCAGTTAACTAGGCTCATCGCGGTTTGCCGATGACGTAATTCGAAGAACAGATTACCATAGGCCGTCAGTAATGGCGCTTCCAGGGTGAAATCATCATGACCCGGGAAATACTTGTCATGGTTAATCGCATCAAACTCTAAGTCCAGAAATCTCTTCTGCGATTCGTAGACACTAAAAGCGGTCTCCCCGAAAAAGATTTGTTTGTTGCGGTAATACCCATCAAATCTATGTTGCCGCCGGAAATTTTCAAGATAGACGGCGTTCCGTGGAACGACCTGTTCATCCTCATCAACCAAAGAAAATGGCACATCGATGTTATTGATCGACAATGTAAACTCATCAGCAGCCTCGTCGTCTAAAATCAACTGGGTCGTTTTAATCGCTAACCGATTCCATTTCGTCACTTGCAGGCCATCTAAATCATCAATCGACCGTGCCGTGATTTCTTTGACCGGCCCCGTTCCCAATTCAAAATCATCGATATCACTAGGTAACTCAATCGCATATTTCTGACCACCACGAATCGCCAATCGATAAACCGGCCGCAACGCGCTAATCAACATCGGGACAATGGGTAAAATCAAGATGTTGAAGGTAAAACGCAGTGAGCCCTTGTTTTGATGTTTATAAACGACCTTCGTCGCCATGGCCTTCTGGTCTGTTAAATGGGTAAAGGCGATTTTTAAATGATGCCCCCCCGTCTCAATTTTAGGGTTAGTGCTATCCGTCATCTTTTTAGCCAAGCCATCCTTTTTAATGACTTGATCAAACGGAATTGATAACGTTAGCTCCGGCTGCGCAGACGGATTAAAAATGATGAGTTGCCGATTCCGTTGGCCCGCCTTAGTTGATTTCTGCGGCCGATCCCAGAGTTGGATGTCCGGATTGTCCGTTACTAATTGGTCAGCTAAATAGGAGATTTTTACCTGATTCGTCTCAGCAAGCTCAGCCTTTCCCTCTAGCACCCGTTTGTAATCCACTGACTGCCAATCATTGCCCGCTAATGCGGTTGTGAGTCGGTCACCAGTGACGATCTTTTCTAACTTTTCTTTTGTATCCCCAAAGCCTCGAATCATGCCAATTTCAGCAAAATCCGCATGATTTTCACCCAAGCGTTTCTCGATATCATCCTCTTCGAAGGTCTCCAAACTCTTATCCTGGAAATACCCCATCTGCGTATAATCATGGGATTCGATTTTCCCCTTTTCGATAATGGCATAGGCATCCGCAAAATCCATCAGGGTAAAGGTTTGCTCCCCCTTGAAGAAGGCCCGCACCATGACCTTTAGAATCTGTTGCTCCTTGATGCTAAGACTGTCACTTTGATCAACTTCATTTTCCAGATTTTTACGTAACTCATCAAGGTTGAACGGTCCACCCTGGCGACTGATGTCCTTCGCACCGCTATTGATACTATCCAAAATACGGTTGGAAACAAACAGTAATGCAGTATTTTCCCAAATCCCTTGTTGTCGCCCAATCTGATTTCGCAGATTAACTAAATAGTCTGGCGTCACATTATTCGTGGACACAACCACCAACTTCATAGCTTGTGGTTGTTGGCCTAACTCAACGGCTAACCCTTTAAAGTCACTGTCTCCCTGACTCACGTGGAATTCATTGACAGTGTCCAGACGGCTCAGGTTCCCCATGAAGCTTTGAACTTGCTGAGACTCTTCAAAGCTTAAGACGTAGCGGTCCCCCGGCGTGATATCGACCGTATTCGCCCATGAAATCAGCCGTTTACATAAGAACTCATAGTATTCCTCTAACATATTGTGCATCCCCGCTATCACTTAATTTTTCTAAAATATTGGCTTGTTCATATAAGGCAATCACCTGGTCACGCGTCATTCGATCGAAATAAACACCACGTTCCTGTAGCGCCTTGAAAACGGCATTCAACGGCATTTTATCTTGACCAACAATCGCGGTCGTCAACATCAGCACAGTGTGCTTGTTCAGGGAGAAGGTGCGGCCCAACCGTCCGTGTTGCCGAACAAACCCTTGTTGGGCAATTTCTTCAAACGACTTCGCATACCGTGAACTGGTTCCTCGACTACCATCACTTCTTTTAGCCAGTAACGTCCACAAACATTTCACTGCCGCCGATAAATCAGGGAACTCAAAATCGATACCGGCGGTCACTGCGGCGTCTAACTGCTGGCTGAAAATCGGTAAGAACTCAGCTAAATTGGCATATAACGCATGGATATACGCAAAATCAGGCGATAGAATCTGATTTTTCCAATAGAAATGCTTCGTATCCGGAATCAAAGCATTTAAGTAGTTCAAAACATCAACATCGGTCAACAAATCCTGCCCGTGTTGGTAGACCATTGAATACCCCGTTTTAACCGCCTGTCGTGAACGGGAAATCGATTCGTTTTCAAGCGCAAAATAAAGCGGCGTAATGGTCTGTCTGGCCTTAGAATTGCTAACTCGCGCAATGGTTTGGGTCACATAGGTGAAGTAATAAAATTTCAACAACTCGGCGATATGGTCATAAAAATAACCTTTATCTTGAATCAACCGTTGAACATCCTGGCGAAATAGGTCTTCATAGTAACCCTGATTATAGAATTCAAAATGGCGAGGGGCTTGCTGCTTCGCACTCTCCGTGGCCTTGAGTCCTTCGAAAACGACACGTTCATACAAGTTCGCCGGCTGGGTCCCGCTAAAGCTCGCCACAAACGTTTGATTTTCTTTCAGCCGCAGGAGCTCAATCAAGAATTCCCCTAACCGAATTTCACCCGTGCGTTCTTTGCTTTCTGATAGTGGCAGATATTGTAACAACTTCGAACTGGGCATCTCGCGATAAATGTCTGGCGAGAAAAGTTGGTCAACGACCTGCTGATCAACATCGGTGTCAATCAACGTACTCTTCGCCGTTAAAGCTGATTGGTTCAGGTCAACGTTCTTCCCATTAACTGCCCGCGCAATGACGCCGACCATGGGGGTGAACCCATTTGTAAACTTGACCCGTTCCGGCTTACGCGTAAAGAAGGGTAAGATATATCCGGCAAAATCATGGGTGGCTTTAAACTTGGTCTCAAAATGTAACGTTGTGCATAAGGCCTTAACTTGTTCGTTCATTGACTACATCTCCCCCATTTCAACATCCATGCCATCATAGGTTAACCGGTAGTAGTGGTTAGTCTCAATATTCCCAATCAACGTTTCTTTGTCCGTCTGGCGACTCTTGGTAATATTTTCAATAAACGTTGCCACGTTGACAAATTGATGCCGGTCAGCCGTTTTTAGCAAATAGCCTTGTCCCACTCGCTTAATCAGGACGAACAGGTCGAAATCGATAACGAGCGCATGGCCTTGGGTCGCATCCGCATTTTTTAACTGAAACACGACATTAAAGTCATGTTCGGTAATCTCCTTGAACTCAAGGTTAAACGGCACCGCCACCCCAAATTTTTTACGTTCGTTAATGAACGTAAAAATATAATTGCGTTGGGGGCTACCATTCCAGTCGTAGATAAATTGTTTTGTCTGCTTATAGAACTCGCGATTAACTGGGTGACGACCATCTTTGGTGGCCGCAGCCATCAGCAATTGCAAGTATTCATGGTATGGGCCGTCATCAAAGATGGCATCTTCCCGTTCTAATAAATACTTTATCCGTAGCAGCAAGCCCAATTTTTCCTCAAAGGAGGCTTTATCAACGTTGACATAGTCCCAGAGCCATTCAATCTGGTGGGCGTCTTCGGCTCCTAAAAAGTCTTCCGCCAGTTTCTGCAAGTCTTTTCGCGAATTGTAAATCTTAGTCATCAGCTCTTCGGCCCGTTGATTCTGGAATTTTTGGGGGTCGAACTCATTGATCTTTTTGATGACAGCCGAATCCCCTGAACCACCAAATAATAAGTAGGGAAGCGATTCTTGGTAGTTAATGACATCATTTTCCTCTAATTGATTGGGCACTAAGATATCGTGAATCAATTCAAGCAACGCCCGCGTTGAAATAATGACCTTTGATTCCACTTGAATCTTAATGAGTAAGAATTTCAACGTTTCGCGAACTTTAGGGTTCATAAACAACTCATAATTATGATGGGTCAGTCGCGTCACATAGTGTTGTTGATCCATTTGGTAAGCTTGATAGAATGGATTCGTCGTGCTCTGCATCGCCACTTTATCAAATAACGCATCATAAAATTGGCTGTTAGTCCCCGTGGCATCAACCTTAAAGAGCGGATAATCCCGAAATGATAAGAGACCAAACTGAGCATTCGCTAACTTATCCTGGTTTGTCAGACTGGTGGTGATCCCCGATGCCGCCAAAAAGGCTAAGACTTGCTCAAAATCCCCGGCCTGTTTCGCCTGGCGAATGAAGTTCATCAGGATTCCCATGTTGATTGCCACGACCAGATTCATTTGCGTCGTGGCCAGTTTGCCATCTGAGAACGGCTGAAGGATCTCCAGTAACGTTTCCATCGCCGTTTTATGGGGATCAAAACTTTCAGTCGCATCGTAGTGAATTTTGACCTGTTTTTCCCTAAATAAGTCACGATGTTTTTGCTTCAAATAGCCAATCAAATGGGATTTCCCATCCCCAACGTTACCGACTAAGAAAATCAATTTTCCGTGTTGAGTGGACAGCCCTTCAATCATCGTTAATAGGTCCGTCTCAAGATTCCCGCGGTCAACGTGCATATATTCTTGTAGCTGATTCAAGTGGTCCGCATCCACAATAGCATTACTCGATTGACCAGATAGAAGGTTCAATTTCTTTTCTAATTCA
This sequence comes from Levilactobacillus mulengensis, assembly GCF_003946045.1. Taxonomy (GTDB): domain Bacteria; phylum Bacillota; class Bacilli; order Lactobacillales; family Lactobacillaceae; genus Levilactobacillus; species Levilactobacillus mulengensis. The sequence goes on from NZ_RHNW01000017.1 coordinate 53,491, forward strand.
CTCGTTCGCCCGTAATTTCGGTATTTATTTATCAGGGCTTGCACGAACTCAACTTCTTCTTGAGTGGCCACGTGGTCGTCTTGACAGAGCGGTTCAACTTTATACGCTAACTCGTCAAGGTCGTACCCTTCTATTTTTTTAGCAATCCGTAACTTTATCCGCGAAAACTTGGTGGTTAACGTCCCATTCCCTTGAGGAATGTCAAACGTCAACGTTAATTGGATATAAAGCGCATTCAGACTAGCCCGTAATTGACGCGTCAATTGGCCGTTAGGAACCGTTGGCTGGGGTTTAACGACCAAGCGTGTATGAATTTCCGGTCTGGCTACCGAAGAAGCCGGTTGCACCTTCATTTCAGTGGCCGGTTGATGTTTCGGGCGAGCTGCCAAGCTCGTCATCTCACTCAAAACTGATTTGGACGCTTCAGCACCCGCATCTTCAGTCGCCTCAGAGGTCTCAGCGGCCTCTTCTGTTGTGACCACATCTATCGTTTCCGACCCCACCCCTGCGTTTGACTCAGCTTGCTGACTTTCGATACCGTCATCTTCAACGGGTGAAACACTGGTCTGTGAAGGTTGGTGCGTCTCTGAGCCTACCGACGATTGGCTTGTCTCTGCCGATAGCTCATTGGTTGAGTGCTCATTACCAGGTATCTCCGGCTGAGAGGCTGCTTCCGGAACAGCCGCAGGCTCAGTCGTTCGATATTTTTGTAAGTTAGCCCCACAATTAGGACAGAAGTTTGCATCGGGAACTAATTTGTTCCCGCAATTGGGACAGAAATTCATAGTTACGCCTCCTAGTAACGTCATGAAAACCAAATTATTTATTGAATTGGTAGATTGCAAATTTAATCCGAATTTTTGGACAAATTTGTCAGCATAACCTGATACGGTGTTTGCCAGTCGAGTATTTTAAGAAGCTGTCTAAAATCTCTTAAGTAATAGTGCTAAAAACGCTAAAACGACCATTTGCAGACTGGTGGTTAATTGAC
>NZ_RHNW01000018.1 GCF_003946045.1 Levilactobacillus mulengensis
GCATAAAATCTAATTTAAGTTGCTCCAGTTCAAGTATCCCAAGGGCTGAAGCCTATTTGAGTACTTTCAACCTTTAGACAGAAAACAAAAACCGGCACCAACAGCTCTTCACGAGTCGTTGGTGCCGGAAATTTTATTGATTTAATGACTGCTCTGAAGACAAGAGACCCAGAACACTCAGTCGATACCAGGTACAACCTAGCTGGGCTATGCCAGTGTCAGCCGTGAGGTCCGCAGAAATGGGCTCAGCCGGGGGATTTTCTAAGTGGTTTCCTTAGAAAATGGCGACTTTGAGACACGTTTTTGGTGGCTCAAAGCGAGTCTTAAGACCGCTCTTCGGCTTAAGACGTCCTGCCCCCAGCGTTCCGGCCCATTTCTGCGGACCGGTAAGGCGACCAGCAAAGACCAATCTAGATTTGGGCCTTGATGTCGGCGAGGCGTTGCTTGGTGGCGGCTAACTTCTTCTCGTTATCCGCTTGCTTTTCCCGTTCGGCGTTAACCACGTCTTCTGGCGCGTTAGCCACGAAACGTTCGTTGCCTAACTTCTTGGTTGCCCGGTCAACTTCGGCCGTGTACTTGGCAACTTCCTTGTCCAAGCGCTTAGCTTCGTCATTCAGGTCGACCAATTCAGCCAACGGAACGGAAACTTCGGCACCAGAGATCACGGAGGTCATGGCCAACTTCGGTGCGGTCACGTCAGCACCCATTTCAAAGTCCTTGGGGTGAACGAACCGGTCGATGTAGTCGCGGTTGTTTTCAAAGACACTTTGTAATTTGGTATCGCTGGTCTTGATCTGCAAGTCGATTGGCGTGGACATTGGCGCATTGGCTTCGGCCCGGATATTTCGGACAGCCTTGATCAAATCGATCAGGCTCGTCATGTCGTTTTCCGCCGTGGCATTGTCAAATTCTGGGTGGTCGACTGGGTAAGCCGCCGTGACCAGGGATTGACCGTCATGTGGCATGGCTTGCCAAATGGCTTCCGTCACGAATGGCATGATTGGTTGCAGCAGACGTAAGGTTTGGTCTAAGACGTAGGCCAGCATGTCTTGCTTGTTGGCCTTGGCAGCGTCATCGTCGCCGGTCAGGACTTCCTTACTCATTTCAATATACCAGTCACAGAAGTCGTTCCAAATGAAGTTGTAGAGCGAACGCCCAGCTTCACCGAATTCAAACTTGTCGAACATTTCCGTAACGTGCTTAACCGTGTCGTTCAAGCGGCTTAAGATCCACTTGTCGGTCAGGTCCCACTTGTCAGCGGCTGGCACAACGGGCTTGGTGTTCTCGCCCAAGTTCATGATGACAAATCGGCTGGCGTTCCAAATCTTGTTGATAAAGTTCCAAGCCGCATCCATCTTGTCGTAACTGAATCGGACGTCTTGGCCGGCCGTTGAACCGGTAGATAAGAACCACCGCAGTGCATCGGCACCGTACTTGTCGATGACGTCCATTGGATCGATTCCGTTACCCAGGGACTTACTCATCTTGCGACCCTCTTCATCCCGAATCAACCCGTGTAAGAGCACGTGTTTGAACGGCTTCTTACCGGTAAATTCAAGGCTTTGGAAGATCATCCGGGAAACCCAGAAGAAGATGATGTCATAACCGGTCACCAGCGTGTCGGTTGGGAAGTAACGCTTGTAATCGGCGCTATCTTCGTTTGGCCAACCCATCGTGGAGAATGGCCACAGGGCACTGGAGAACCAGGTATCTAAGACGTCGGGGTCTTGTTCCCAGTTTTCAATATCCTTAGGCGCTTTTTCATCAACGTAGACTTCACCAGTCTTCTTGTTGTACCAGGCTGGAATCCGGTGACCCCACCAGAGTTGACGGGAGATAACCCAGTCGTGGACGTTTTCCATCCATTGGGTGAAGGTGTGTTCGAACCGTTCTGGCACGAAGTCAACCGCGTTGTCGCCTTCTTGGTTCTTGATGGCGGCTTCGGCAAGTGGCTTCATCTTCACGAACCATTGCGTGGACAGCCGAGCTTCGACTTGAACCCCAGTCCGTTCAGAGTGCCCAACGGAGTGGACGATTGGGTCAATTTTAATCATTAAACCTTGGTCATCCAAGTCCGCAACCATGGCCTTACGCGCGTCGAAACGGTCCATCCCAGCGTACTTGCCGGCGCGGTCGTTCATCGAAGCATCTTCGTTCATGGTGTTGATCCGTTCGAGGTTGTGACGGTTACCCACTAAGAAGTCATTTGGATCATGAGCTGGGGTAATCTTAACCATCCCGGTCCCAAAGTTGATATCAACGTATTGGTCAGCGATGATGGGAATTTCACGGTTAGCTAATGGCAAGATAACCTTCTTGCCAACTAATTCCTTGTACCGGTCGTCGTCGGGGTTAACGGCAACGGCGGTATCCCCCATCATGGTTTCGGGACGGGTCGTGGCAATTTCAATGTAATGCTTGCCGTTGAACGTGTAGTCTGGGTCGGCAAATGGGTATTTCACATGGTAGAACGCACCCTTGTCATCTTGGTGGATAACTTCGATATCAGATAACGCGGTCCGGGCTTGTGGGTCCCAGTTGATGATGTATTCGCCCCGGTAGATCAGGCCCTTCTTGTAGAGAGTAACGAAGACCTTCTTAACGGCGTCAGATAAGCCATCATCCAAGGTAAACCGTTCACGGGAGTAGTCCATGGACAGCCCCATCTTGGCCCATTGCTTGTGGATGGTTGCGGCGTATTCGTCCTTCCATTCCCAAACCTTGTCGACAAACTTTTCCCGACCTAAGTCGTAACGGGTAATGCCTTGTTCACGTAAGCGGGCTTCCACCTTGGCTTGCGTGGCAATACCGGCATGGTCCATCCCCGGAATCCAGAGTGTATCGAAGCCCTGCATCCGCTTTTGCCGAATGATCATGTCTTGTAAAGTCGTGTCCCAGGCGTGACCTAAATGCAGCTTCCCGGTAACATTTGGTGGCGGTAAAACAATGGAATAAGGCGTGGCTTTCTTGTCACCACTGGGTTTGAAAACATCTTCATCAAGCCAAGTTTGGTACCGACCCGCTTCAACGGCGGTTGGGTCATACTTGGTTGGCATATCAATTTGCTTGTCAGCCATTTAAATCAATTCCTTTCTTTCTGGCGAAGTTAACGTTTGACGGGACAAAAAAATCTCCGTCCTAAAAAATTAGGACGAAGATTCTTCGCGGTACCACCTAAATTGGGCGTTTATGCCCCACTTAACTTCTTTGTTAACGGAGAGTGCTCCGGTCCGGGCTTACTGTTGGTTCAGCCCGGCAGCTCGCAAGCTACGTTCACGTATAGCCATCCACCGGTTTCCAGCAATTCCGGCTCTCTGCGAGGATGTCTTAACGCTACTGACTTGTTCAACGCTACTTTCACATAGTTTACGCAATTTTAGCCTAAAGGTCAACTCGTGCGACTAATTTTTCCAGCGCATCGATAGCGGCCAGGTAATCTGGTTCGTCCGTTTGTTCCTTAACGATTTGCCGGTAGACAATCTTGCCGGAATCGTCAATGATCCAGATGGACCGTGCCAGGTTCCCCAAGTTAGGGACGTACAGACCCATTTCGTAGCCAAACGACAATTCTTCGTCAGACAACAAATCAACGTTCTCAACGCCCTGAGCGGCACACCAGCCGGTCTGTTCTGCGATTGAGTTATTAGAAATCGTGGCGAACCGGGCATCTGGATAGTGATCCGCTTGCTGGGTAAACTTCCGCGTCTGAATCGTGCAAACTGGTGTATCCAGGTCAGGCACAACGCTGATCAAAGTGACTTTCCCAACTAAATTAGCCGTCTTAACTTTGTTATTGTCTTGATCGAATACCTTAAACTTTGGTAACTGATCCCCGACTGCTGGCAAGGTGCCGGACAGTGAGAATGTATCGCCGAGTCGTGTGACTTCCACGCAGATCAACCCCTTCAAGTTGTTTATCGGCCTAATGCCGATTGATTGCTTCAATTATCACGCAACATAGGGGGTCCTGACAAGCGATTTGAGTTAAAATCACGAAAAAGATAAAATTGGATTCTAGCCTGGACCCAACCGGGGATATCGTTGCTATGACAAGGCACGAAAATTCCCGATTGACCGGTGGTTTGTTCGTTGGCTAACGCTTGCTAAGCCATTTGAACAGGCCCCACTGAACCACGTAGACCAGTAAGACGATTGCCCCGAAAAACCAGCTTGCCCCTACCGTAAAAATTGCGACCAGTAAAATCAAAGATAACGTTAGATTAATGAGCCATTTCGTCTGTTGATGGTTCATCCCCGACTTCCCTCAATTCCCTTTAGACTGTGCACTTAGCTTACCATGCTAACGACCCATTTCAAAGTAATCTCTCCTATAAATATAATATCAAGTTAATTATATTAAGGTGTGCCGTTGCCGTCTGCTGAATTTCAATCTAAACCGCTCTAAGTCAATGATCAAAGTGCTGGATAGTCGATCAACTATTCTGCTCGTCGAAAAAAAAGAGCCATGCCAACCGGCACAGCCCTTCTCAAATGCAAATTAAAGTAATTCTGCGAAGACGTCTTCGTTTTGGTTCAGGTAGTTGTCCCCTGGCCGGATCTCCGTGACGGTAATCCCGTCAAGTGCTTCCTGCATCAAGCCTTCCACGTCGATGTACCCTTCGTACTTCCGGGACTTTTCCAAGTCGGGATGCGTCTTGGGTGCTGGTGGCGTGAAGATGGTACAGCAATCTTCGTATGGCAGGATAGACAGGTCATAGGTGTCGATATCCTCGGCGACCTTGATGATTTCCGTCTTGTCCATGGACAGCAGTGGCCGTAGGATTGGCATGGACGTCACATCATTGATGGCCGCCATACTTTCCAACGTCTGTGAAGCCACTTGGCCCAGAGATTCCCCGTTAAAGATTCCCTTGGCGTGTCGCTTCTCCGCAATCGCTGCCGTCAGCCGTAACATCAGCCGACGTTGGACCGTCATCAGGTAACCCTCGGGCACCTTTTCCTTGATGGTCTCTTGGATCTTGGTAAACGGTACCTGGATGAATTGAATGCCCCCAGAGTAACCGGCCAACCGTGCCGTCAGTTCCTTGGCCTTGGCCAAAGCTTGTTCAGAGGTGTATGGCGGACTGAAGAAGTGCACCATATCAATCTTGACCCCACGACGGAGCGCGTAGTAAGACGCAACGGGTGAGTCGATCCCACCAGAAAGCATCATCACGGCCTTACCACCAGTCCCAACGGGCAGCCCGCCGGCACCATGAATCGTTTCGCCGGACAGGAAGACCCCGTTCATCCGGACTTCGACCCGTAACTCCAGGTCGGGATGCTTCATTTGAACGGTCAGTCCAGGAACGCCTTCAAGCACGGCATCCCCCAGAATTCCGTTCATTTGGTAGGTATCGTATGCAAATTCTTTGTCTTGCCGCCGGGTGTTGATCTTAAAGGTCATGCCTGGCTTAAAGACTTCCTTGACCATTTTAACGGCCGTGGCTTTAATTTCTTCAATGTCCTTATCAACCTTGACCGAAGGCGAGAAGTTTTCAATCCCGAAAACACCCTTCAGCCGGTTCATAACGGCTTCTGAATCCGCCCCGTTTAAGGTAACGTGCAAGCGGTCGTGTTGGGCCCGAATCTCCAGACTGTCAAACGTGCTGAGCGCCTTGCGGACGTTTTGTCCCAGCTGCTTGATAAAGTCTTTCTTGTTCTTCCCTTTCGTTGACAGCTCGCCGTAACGGACCATAATTTCGCTGTATTCCATTGCGCGACCCCTTTCGTGATTTAGCTTAACTTGGCAAACTGCGTGTACAGTTCATCGAAGACTTGGTTAAATTTTTCGGCTTCCGCCATGGTGTTGTGTTCGTCCAATGAAATCCGCACGGCGCTGGTGGCAATGCCATCGTCGACCTTCATGGCCTGCAGCGTGCTGGATTCGACGTGCTTCTTAGAGGAACAAGCACTGGTCGTGGAAATGTAAATGTCGTGTTCCTCAAAGGCGTGCACGATGGTTTCGCCCCGGACACCGGCAATCGCAAAGCACAGAATGTGGGGTGCGAAGACGGGCAAATCCTTAGAGAAAATCGTCACGTTCGGGAAACTCTCGACGTGGTGTAAGATAGCTAACCGAATCTCCCGTTGGCGCTTGACCTTAGCGGATTCGTCAGCCAGTAACAGCCGTAAGGCCTTGGCCATGGCGGCAATGGCTGGCAGATTTTCGGTTCCGGAACGCAGATTCCGTTCCTGACCCCCACCGGCCATCAAAGGCGTGATGGTCCGGCCTTGGCGTTTGTACATGAAACCGATACCACGTGGTGCGTGGAACTTGTGCCCAGAGAACGTCACAAAGTCGACCCGGTCGTTAAAGATCTTGTCGGCTAAGCCCTTACCAATTCCCTGAACCGCATCGATGTGCCAGTGAATCCGTGGGAAGTCCCGTAACACATCGGCAATTTCGTCGAGTGGTTGGATGGCCCCAATTTCATTGTTGACGGCCATCGTGGACACCAAAATCGTGGTGGGCTTGATAGCGGCCCGTAAGTCCGCAGCGGACACCCGGCCATTTTCATCAACGGGCAGGTAAGTGACTTCAAACCCTTCCTGCTTCAATTGTTCCATGGAATTGTGCACGGCTGGATGTTCCACTTCGGTGGTGATCAAGTGGTTCCCAAATTCCTTCTTAGCCATTGCGGTACCCTTGATGGCCCAGTTGTCGCCTTCGGTACCGCCACTGGTGAAGAGAATTTCACTCAGCTTGGTACCAACCAGGTCAGCGATTTGCTGGCGGGATTGTTCTAACAGGTTAAATGCCTGTTCACCAAATTTGTGCAAACTTGATGGATTCCCCCAGTAATTCTGGCTGACCTTCGCGTAAGTATCAACCACTTCGGGCGCTGCCTTGGTGGTTGCACTGTTATCAAAATAAATCATGCTGAACCCTCTTATCTTCTTCTATTGGTTCGACTCCGATAGAAATTCTTTCTCATTATAAACACAAATCCAGCGAACCACAAGCCTTTGCCCCCTGGGCATTTCGTTGAAAGGGGTTTCACTTTGGCAAAAAAAGAAGCCTCACCGGATGGGGTCCGAGTGAGGCTTCCCTGAATTTAATTGTTTTCTTCGAGCCGCCGCTTGGGCTTGGCCGTTCCCTTACGGTCATAGTAGGCGTCTTCTAAACGCTTGTAAGACCCGGGTTCAACTTCGTTCAAGACCGTGGCAATCGTTTCCAGTGCCTGGGCGTATTCGAACTTCTTTTCAAATAAGTTCTCGGCCTTTTGGCTCGCCTCAGCCACGTTGTCATGACTGGTCTGGTAACGGTTGGCATACTGTAACAGCTGTTCGGCCAGTTGCGAGCTATCGATTAAGTCATCCGTCTTTTCCTGGAGCGTGTCCAGATCCGTTTGGATGATCAATAACTGCTTGGTGATCCGTTCCATGTCAATCTGGGGCTGATCCATATCGGTCGCCAGTTGGGCCACTTCATCCCGCACCACAAAGAAATAATCCAAGTACGCTTGTGGAATGCCGGGCAGATTTAGGTTCTCGACCTGCCGCCGCAAACTATGGAGGTTGAAGTCAAACTGTTGTAAGGTGTCGCGGGCCTGGCGCTCTTCGTCGGCCAGCCCGGCCACACTCTTCAAAATGTCTGCCTGTTGTTCTTCGATCTGCTTGAGTTCCTTCTCCTGTTGGTTCTGGTGGTCCAGTACCTGGGAGAACGTGGCCGTCTTACCAGTCAACGCCTGAACGTCTTGCTGGTAAATGCCATCGATGCCGCGTAACTGTTCGTTCAACTCGCGGGCCGTTTCCAGCTCCTGGTGGTCCAACGTATAATTCTGGCTCAACCGATCCAACTCATTTAACAGGGAGTGGCTCTGATTTTGCGCGTGGGCAATGAACTTGGCGACGCGGTCCAGATTCTTTTCAACCGGGTCCTTAGCGTCCATTTCCGTCTGCATCAGGTCGTAAATTTGATCGATTTGCTTAGCGATACGGTCGTTAACCACCTTGGCATCCTCGGGCCGCAAATCGTTTAATGTATTTAAATTATCTTTGATGTGTTCCTCAGCATCGTGAATCAATCCGGGAACGTCTTGATCTCCGAAGCGATATTGTTCGTTACTCAGTTGTTGGTAGCCACCCTTTAATTCTTTCACTTGATCGGGATAAACCACGGTCAGGTCCTTGTAGACCGGTGGAATGGCCGCAATCAAATCTTCCAGGTTCGTCGTATCCTCTTGGAGTTGCGTTAAAACATCCGCAGCCCGCTCGTGGTCCCCTTCTTGGGTCAACCGGGTAAACGTATCAAAGTTGCCCTCAAGTTGGCCTAAGCGTTCCTCTAAGCCATCAATGCTGGGACCAAAGGCAAAGTTTTTAGCCAACAACGTTTTCCGCAGGTCCTGATATTTTTTCTCCAGGTCCCGAACGGCTTCACGGTGTTGCTTATCCACTTCCTGCAAACTGGCCAGCTTGGCCTGAACGTCTTGCACCAACTCATCGGTCTGGTTAACCAGCAACGTGATCTTGGTCAGCCGCTGACGCAGTTGTACCAGGTTCACACCGCGTGAGTCCTTCAGTAATTGGGTCAATTCCTGGTCAATGCGCTTGAAACGGTTCTCAGTGATGTCCTGATAATCCGCTTGTAGTTGCTGGAACTGCTCCAAAGACTGGCCCGTCAGGCTTAACTGCCCAACCAGCTTCAGTTCATCCGCCAAGGGAATTGCCACCATCGACGCCTTTTTTGTGGTTAACGTAACAACTTGTTTGCGAATACGCTGCTGGTAAACCAGCACACCCACGTAGACGACAATCGCAAGTATCACGATTCCAATCAACACACCTACCATAATTGACCCCATCCTTCATCAGCATTTCATCATTTAACGAGTTGCAAAATAACTCGGTTCATTTTACAATTTAATCTAATTTCGATTATAGCATAAGTCACGCCTAGGCTTCACTACGTTTTCACGATTCCCTTAACGTTTTCCCTATATTCGAACATTTTAATCATTAAACTTTGGAGGCCTTTCTATGAGTGATGCAATTAATCCATTAATTACCGAACAACTTGACGCTTTGTTATATGAGGAAACGAACCTAGTCGCCAACCTATCCAATGCCGCTGCACTCCTCAAGCAAACCTTGACGGACGTGAACTGGGCCGGCTTTTACCTATATCAGGCGGCCACGGATGATTTGATTCTTGGCCCCTTCCAGGGCAACGTCGCCTGCGTTCACATTGAAAATAACCACGGCGTGTGTGGCACCGCACTGGCAACCCAGGAGGTCCAACGGGTCGCGGATGTCCACAAATTTGCTGGTCACATTGCCTGTGACTCCGCCAGCAATGCCGAGGTCGTCGTTCCCTTAACCCTGGCCGATGGCACGAAGCTGGGCGTCATGGACATTGACTCCCCCAGCATCGACCGATTCAGCGCGGCAGATCAGGCCGTTTTGGAAGAATTTGCTCGGGTTCTGTTGAAACACGTTGACAAAGCATAGTCCTTCAGGTTATACTGCTCGTTGTGTAAAATAATGCAGCGATAAGTGGTAAGCTCGTCAACAGATTGTTGCCGTTACATTGGTTCAGGAAGTAACCTGCGGCTGCATACGGTGAAACCTGCAAAGCAATCTGCACGAATACTAAACTTATATACAGCTTATTTTACTCCAAATAATATTTTATTGGAGGAACTATCTATGTCTCGTTACACTGGCCCAAGCTGGCGCCTTTCTCGTCGTTTAGGGGTATCCCTTTCCGGCACTGGTAAAGAATTAAACCGTCGTCCTTACGCACCTGGTGATCATGGTCAAGGACGTCAAAAGAAGCTTTCTGAATACGGTACGCAATTGCGTGAAAAGCAAAAGCTCCGGTTCACTTACGGCATGACTGAACGTCAATTCTACAACTTGTTCAAGCGTGCCGGCAAGATCTCTGAAGGTACCCATGGTACGAACTTCTTAATCTTGCTCGAACGTCGTCTGGACAACATGGTTTACCGTTTAGGTTTGGCTACGACTCGTCGTCAAGCTCGTCAATTGGTTAACCATGGTCACATCACCGTTGATGGTAAGCGCGTTGACATCCCTTCATACGAAGTCGAAGTTGGCCAAATCATCTCCGTTCGTGACAAGTCTAAGGACATGACTGTCATCAAGGGCGCTGTTGAAGCCGTTGTTGGCCGTCCACAATACGTCGAATTCGACGCTGACAAGCTGGAAGGTTCCCTTACCCGCTTCCCTCAACGTGAAGAATTAGATGCAGAACTTGACGAATCTCTTATCGTTGAATACTACAACCGTTAAGATTAATTCTGACTGGTTTAAAAAAGGTCTCGCCTTTGGCGGGGCCTTTTTATTTTGAGTTTTTTTGAATACTAACGGTTGTCGTATTCAATCAATTTAGATATGACTGACTTGATTTCGTTAAAAATTCACGGCAGTTAGCTGAACCAATCCGCAAAAAATGAGGCCCTAACCAGTAGGACCTCATTTTTGATTATGCTGTTTTATCTGGTTCCGATTTCGACGTCACCCGTTTCGGCTTCAACTGCACGTCGAACACGTCCAGGAAGAAGGCCACCAGGGGCACCCCAACAATCAGGCCCCAGGCGCCAAAGAGCTGTTCGCTGACAATCAAGGCGATGAATGTCACGAAGATTGGCAGGTTCGTGGCGTTAGCCATTAACCGGGGATGCAGGAAGTAGGACTCGAACATGTGGATCAAGACGACTAGTACTAAAACTTCCACGACCCGAATCAGCCCACCGGTCAGGAAGGCCACGATGGTCAGTGGAATCAGGGAAATCAGCACCCCGGCAACCGGAATCAGTCCCAGGAAGAAGACCATGATGCCTAAAATCAGTAAGCTAGGCATGCCAATGATCCAGAGACCCAAGACCATCAGAATCGTATTGATGGTACAAATCACCAACTGTGTTTCCAATACCGTGCCGAAAATGTTCACGAATTTTAAAATCAACTGGCCCATCGGCACAAACAGACTGGCGAAACGACTCTTGGTAAAGGCGTGGACGAAGGTCTGCAGCTGAAATTTTGTTAGATTAAAGATAAATCCGAAGAAGAACGCCAACAGAATCGTCTCAACGCCTGAACTGAAGCGCGACAACTGCCCCATCCCACTGGTCAGTAAGTTTTTCCCATTGCTGATGACCGACGCATTTTGCGACAGGTTCTTGATCAACCTGGTCAACTCGCTCTGTAGCTGAGGATATGTATCAATTAATTTATCAATCGTGTTCGGCAGGTTCGAGGCCTCCGATACCAGCGGCGGAATGATCTGCGAAAAAGCTGCCACTAAGATTCCCAGAAACAGCACGTACACCAACAGTGTTGCCCACAGGTGATGCAGGTGTAGATGCCGCTCGATGCTCCCGATTGCGGCATTTCCCAAATAAATAAAAATCACCGTAAACAAGGCCAGTGACAAAAAGGCGTGCGCCTGCCACGCAATAAATATCAGCAAGATTAACGCGATGTACATCATCGTCAGCGGGTTCTGCCACACCCGTTTTAGAAACGCTACCACAAAAACTCCCCCTTCAAGCTTGGGCCATGCCACCAACTGGCGCATCCCCTGGTAAGCTCCGATTATTCTGAGCTTACCGCTAAACTAAATCCGAATCAATTGGTCATACAGCGGCAACAGTGCGCGCACCGTGTCCTGAATCGTCTGAACCTGTTGCGCGGGCGTCCCCGTAAAGAAATCACTGCCACGCAAAAAGTTGCGACCGACCTGCCACTCCGCGTGCTTCTGCGGCTGTATCCGCATCAATTCCTGATAAGTTTCCCGCGTCAACGGCTGCCCACAATTCTTATCCGTGTGGTCCCCACCACATTCAAAACCAGCGGGCAACTGCATCACCGTGTCCTCCTTGAGACTACTCAGTAAGGCCTGGCGATTCTTAGCCTCCTGCAGCACGGTCAGCCAGATGAAGAACCGGTCATCCCAGAACCCCACCTCAATGTGCGGCAACATTTTGTACCCCCGTTTGGACGTGCTAAATGCCACCCAGGTATCTGGCGGTGGATTCTTAGACCGCCGCCGATGCAACGAGATATGGTCGTAGATTGGCACGGCCAGCTCGGCGAAAACGGGTGCGAGGTCCGCCACCGTTGCCGTAAACTTCGGGTCAATCTGTGCGCGAATCTTGCCCAATCTTCCGGGTAGCGTTTGGTCATCCCACACGTGAAAATCTTGGTCCTGATACATGCTGAAGCCCCCTTCCTAAACGTCTTTTCTATTCCATGGTATACTTATGGGACTAACTTGAAAAGAGGGAAACTAATGGCTGAGAAGAGTCAAATGGAACAACATTTACAAAATTCTGTCTACGGGACACCGAAAATCAATCCTGACGAGCAACGCCATTACCTGGGTACCTTCCGCGAGCGGATCTCCCTGGCCATGACGATTGCCGAAGTCACCGACCGGCAAAGCCTGGATGCGTTCATCACGGAAATTTCTGCGCACCCGGACTACCAGGTTATTTTTAACGGGCACATTAACCAGACCGACCTCGCGCCCTACCTCAAGCTGGCGAGCCAACACAACCTTAAATTTACGATCAAACAAGATACCATCTATGGCGTCAACGATACGGACCTTGGCCTAGTGGTGGCCAGCGACGAAGCCATCAACCAAAGTCCCATCAGTCTCACCAAAAAGTATCCGGCCAAACCAACAACCGATTCAACTTCTGCACCCAAGAAAAATTGGTTCGATAAACTACTCGGTCATTAAGAAAGGAGTCTCGTTTTTGGCACAACAACCCTTAGCCTACCGCATGCGGCCACAGCGCCTCGAAGACGTCGTGGGCCAACAGGACTTAGTTGGTCCCGGCAAAATTATTGCCCGCATGGTCGCGGCTAAACTACTATCCTCTATGATTTTATACGGGCCGCCGGGCACCGGGAAGACCAGCATCGCCAGTGCGATTGCCGGGTCGACGAAGTATGCCTTTCGCAAATTAAACGCGGCCACCGACTCCAAAAAGGACCTCCAAATCGTGGCCGAGGAAGCCAAGATGAGCGGCACCGTCATCTTACTCCTGGACGAAATCCACCGACTGGATAAGACCAAGCAAGATTTCCTACTGCCCCATCTGGAGAGCGGCCGCATTATTCTAATCGGGGCGACCACTGAGAATCCCTATATCAACATCAACCCGGCCATTCGTAGCCGGACACAGATTTTCGAGGTTCACCCGCTATCGCTAGACGACATCAAGACCGCGCTTCACCGGGCCATGGCCGACGAGATTCGCGGACTCGGCAAGCTCAACTTAAACGTTGACGACGAGGCTCTGAACTTCATGGCCGGCGCCACCAATGGTGACCTGCGCAGTGCGTTGAACGGCCTTGAACTGGCCGCCCAATCGACGCCCCCAGCCGCCGATGGCGAGATTCACGTGACGCTTGAAGTCGCCGAGGCTTGTTTCCAACGTAAGGCCCTGGTCGGCGATAAAAATGGGGATGCCCACTACGATGTGATTTCCGCCTTTCAAAAGTCCATTCGGGGTAGCGATACCGACGCTGCGCTTCACTACTTGGCCCAACTGGTAGCGGCCGGTGACCTGCCGTCTATCTGTCGACGTCTGATGGTCATCGCCTACGAAGACATTGGCATGGCCAATTTACCGGCAGCCGCCCGTACGGTTCAAGCCGTTCAGGCCGCCCAGCAATTGGGTTTGCCAGAGGGGCGCATTCCCCTAGCCGACGCGGTGATTGAACTCTGTCTGTCGCCAAAATCCAATTCTGGGATTGCGGCCGTGGATGCCGCTCTAGCCGACGTGATGAACGGCCACAACGGCGCGGTTCCCGACCGATTGAAGGATGCCCATTACAGTGGCGCCAAAAAATTGGGTCACGGCAATGCTTACCAGTTCCCCCATGATTTCCCGGGCGACTGGGTCAAGCAACAATATTTACCGGACGACCTTAAGCACGCTGAATACTATCATCCCAAGACTAATGGCCGTTTTGAAAGTCAGTTGGCCGAACAATATCGGCGACTTCTGCAGGCAAACCGACAGTGAGTAATTGAAATTTTAATATTTATATGCTACTATACAGATGGTTCTAAGGTGTACGCGTTGTCTCACTACAAGTTGCCGATCAAGTAATCTATAAACGGGATCGCAAAATGCTGGAAAAAATGACATGCCTTTTCACTTGGAAGTCAGACGTTCTAGCTAGCTTTCCCCCCTGCATTGTCATCGCGGGTCAACATGACTAGACAATTAACGGCACCACTTAGATCATCCAAAGCTCTGCTTTGAAGGCCATTCCTTTGAATGGCCTTTTTCTTTTGCCTTCGTTGCCCCTTGACCTTGACTCGTTATACTGGTTCAGTTCCGGGTCAGGTGCTGGGGCCGTTCCACCTGCGGCTGTCAGCCACTCCGCACCTGTGGGGACCGCCTGCGGCCTGAGAAGCGGTCCTCCGGCTTGCCTTTGAGCCACCAGGTTCATGTGTCTCAAAGGTCATCCCGTGCTGTAAGCCGGCTCAAAAACGCCGGCTAACACCACCGACACAGGTAGCTCCGTAACTGACCTCCTCCGGTTACACGGACCCCAGCACCTGACCAGACGAGTGTCGTAACCAACAATAGCCAAGGATACCAGATTTGTATTCAAAAAATGCGTTGTCGCCATTATGTAATTAGCAATATGACTTCGTAATCCGTTGAGCAACTACCCCACGCAGAAGAAAATCATCACAGTTGCGGCACTCACTGTGTCAGCCGTGAGGTCGGCGAAAATCTGCTCAGCCGTGGGATTCTTCGAGTGGATTTCTCGAAGAATGGCGTCTTTGAAACACGTGTTTTTCGTGGTTCAAAGCGAGCTTCAAGACCGCTCTTTGGCTTGGAGCGTCCTTCCCCAGCGTTCCGGCACATTTTCGCCGACTGATAGGACACGTTTAGAAGTCAGCTTACGCAGAAGAAAATCCTCACGGTTGCAGTGCCCTACTATATCAGCCGTGAGGGCAGAAAAAATAGACTCAGCCAGGGGAATTTAATCCGTGGCCCCGCCACTGATTAAATTGGTGTCTTTGAGACTCGCCCTATGAGGCTCAAAGCAAGTCCGGAGACCGCCCTTTGGCTCCGGACGTCCGCCCCTCGCGTTCCGGTCCATTTTTTCTGCCCGGTAAGGCGCGGCTAAAAACTATCTGCCCTCCACAAACCCGTGATGATTTTAAAGGCTGAATCGGGTATACTTAGTCACACAGAACCGAATTTTTAAGGAGGACCCATCTCTTGGCCATTACGATTTTAATGATTTGTTACACCTTGCTCGCTCTCGGCATTGGCTGGTACTTTTACAGTCACCGGAGCCGCGCTTTCCTCGTTTTTCATCCCGAATCATCCCCAGCACTCAGCCGGGTTCTCAACGTCGGCGGTATCTTGATGATGTTGATTGGGATTGTCTCCGCCGTTGCCACAATTATGAATAATACCATTTTTATTTCCGGCGTCTTACTGGTGGGAGTCATCGTTGTCATCACGCTACAACTCATCCTCGCCCACTGGCTGCCCAAGGGGTAACCGGTTACACTTTTCTACGATTTTTCACCATTTCGCTTTTTATTTGTCGGCAAATAACGTATGATAAGAGTATAAAGTAATGAGAGGTGAACAATATGTTACAACAATACAAGCACATTTTAGTCCCAGTTGATGGTTCCTACGAAGCCGAATTAGCTTTCAAGAAAGCGGTCGCTGTGGCTAAGCGTAACGATGCTGATTTACATCTCGTTCACGTTGTTGATACGCGGGCTTTCCAGAACATTTCCAGCTTCGATACCAGCATGGTTGAACAAGTTACGGAAACGGCAAAGAAGACGCTGGACAAGTACGTGGCTGATGCGAAGGCTGATGGCCTGCAAAGCATCGACTACGCCATTGAGTATGGGGCACCTAAGACCATTATCGCACGGGATGTTCCTCGGGATAATGACACTGATTTGATCATGATTGGGGCAACTGGTTTAAACGCCGTTGAACGTCTCTTGATTGGTTCCGTTACCGAATACGTTACTCGGACCGCCGTTTGCGACGTTATCGTCGTTCGGACTGACCTGAATAACCAACCGGCTAAGGTTACCCACCCCGAAGCTTAATTTAATTTTTGATGATTCCTCACGTCGCTGTTGATCAGCGGCGTGTTTTTTTGCGCAAAAAAAGACCGGCCGCCGAATTGCTTCGGTTGCTGGTCTGCTAAATGTAAACTTAATCCGCAAATACGGATGATCCTGCGGCCGGTGCCAACCGTTCCTGTAACGGAATGTTGTGGGTCACCAGCGCCAACGTCTTGGCAATCATCAGACTGCGCTTGGCGGCCGTCTTAGCCATCAGGGCTTGTTCCGCCTGTCCCTTAACCTCGTACAAGACATCAATCAGGTAAAGCGAGGCTTGGCGTTTCACGGCCTCTAAGGCGGACTCGACGCTCTCAATCACTAATTGTGGTTGTTGCAGCGTCAAGTACATCTGGGCAATTTGATAACGCGCCCAAACCAAGCGTTTGAAATCGATCTCATCGTGCCACTCGAAATCGTCAAGGTAACTAACGGCCTCGCCCAAGTAGTAACGGGCCTTGTCCAGCTCCTCGCGCTTCAAGTACGCAGCGGCCATCCCCACGTTGCCCACGATGGCGTACAGGTCCCAAGGCATCTGGTAAGACCGGTGCAGTAACAGGTTGAAGTGAAAAATCGCCTCGTCTGGCCGACCGTGGGCGCCGAGTTCAATGAAGCCGCGGTAGTAATGGTACCGTTCGCGGTCAAAGGCCGTCGCGACCTCATTCATATCGATCTCTTCCAGGGAATCCGCCGCAGCCGTATAGTCGCTCCGTCGAATCGCCAATGAGATTTCGTCAAACTGTTCATCCATGCTACTGCCTACCCCGGCTAATACGTCCGTTAAGGAAACATTGAGTCGCCGGCAAACCTGCAACATGATCTTAATGCTTGGAATCTTGTTCTTCTTTTCCATCAAGCTTACGGTTGCCTGCGTGCAGATTCCGTCAGCCAGTTCTTGCTGTGACATATTTTTTTGTTTTCGATATTGCTTAACTTTATTCCCTAATAACCGCATCTGCTCTCTCCCTCACGTACTGTAACGCTGGTCAGTTGCCAATTCTGATAAAGCCGAACATTACGTCTAAATCGCGTTGACTGAGAGCTCTAGCTGTCGACGCCCTTTTCCACTAGAACTCTTCCCCTGAAAAAATAATGGCCTAGTCCGGTTCCTTTATCATTAATACTAATAATAAGGGATTTATCAGGGAATACAAGAAATATGCCAGTTTATTAAGGAACTCTAATCTGTCTAGGCCATTTTATCATTCTAATATAAAAAGAATTATAAACGGCCATTTTCACCGGATATAATTCTCTAATTAGTTAATTTTATTCGCTTATTCGTTAATAACTGTTTTTGACTACTAGCCATTAATCAGCTTAATGCTCAGGTCCGCTCATCACCAACACGCTCATCTTAATCCCGGTGTGCACTATCAAAATCTCCCTTACAGATAGCTAAACACAAAGTTCTGCAGGACCGCCCACCAATTGGCCGCTGGCCGTTGCTGAACCACGCCCCGCAGCCGGGACAGTTCATTGGTGATTTGCCCGTCGGCGCCTAACGCCCACATCCGGGTCATGACGCTTCGGGAATCCGGCGTCCACAGATAGGCCTTCGCCCCCAATTGATGTGCCGCCAGAATAAATTGCTGGCTAACGGAGATCCGTTGGAAGGAATAAAAATCGGCCGGAATCGACGCCGGGGAGACCCAGTTAAACGGGGTAATGTAGCCTACCCGTAACTGCGGCACCGCGCGTTTCACCTGGGTCACCACCCGGTAATCCAGTGAATGGACCGCTGAATGATCTGTGACCAGCCGCGAGCCATACGCCCGGGCAAACCGCGCCGCCATCCCCTTAGAATCCGTCGGCGTTGTTTTAATTTCTACCAACAAGGGTTGATGAAGACGTTCTGCCGTCCTGAGGTAGGTCGACCAACTCACTAAATGGTCGTGATAGCCATTCTCGTGGACTGTCAGCCGTTGTAATTGGGCCAGGGTCAACGAGTGCGGTGTCACGTTGCGACCTGCTAAGGTGGCTAAATTTTCATCGTGAAGCACCACCCACTGATGATCCCGGGTCTCGTGCAGATCCATTTCCACGTAGGTTGGGTGCTGGCGGCTGACATAACGCAACGCACCCAACGTGTTTTGGACCCCGTGACCGTGATCCACGCCCCGGTGACTGATCAGGGCCATCTGGGAGAACTGGGGTGTTTGGTAAATGGCTTGGGTACTGATGCAGGCCGCAGCAAACACCGCCACCCCCACTAACACGCCAATCTGTCGCCGGGGACGATGAGGACTGGTGACGGACGGCTGCCCGCACCAGCTCCATACCAGTGTGATGATACTCAACCAGCTGGCCAGGAACAGCCCTAGCAAAATCACGCCCAGCGAGGCCCAGGCTAAGAACCGCGCACTCCCGGCACCTAACCGCGGCCCCCACCACCAATTTAAACCAACGAACAACTCTGCCCAAATCAGCCAGGTCAGTGTCAGCCCAGCGGTAACCAGTAACGCGCTCACCATCTGCCGCCAAGTTCCGGGCTGGGCAATCTGCGGCGTCAACCGCCGGAAGTGGCGCGGTCCCCACAGGAGACAATAGCTCGCCACCAGCACGTAGACAATGACGACCACGATACCCACCGGCCGCCGATGTAACCCGACGGCGTTGACCCACATGGCGGGTACCGGCAACCGGACCAGCAGACGGCTGCTCAGGCCCCAGAGACCAAGCGGCAACATCAGAATAATCAGGCCCAGCGCCACTAACAACCAGGTCCCCTTGTTGCGCCAAACCAGTTGCCAGCTCTGCCAGGCGGCCGGTCGACGATTAATCAGTGTCAGGGCCAATTGGGTTAATTGCCAGGCACCCACTATCAGCGTCATTAAAATCAGAACGCCGCCAGCAACGCGCCACCCGGGCACTTGCCCCAACAGGCGCAACCCCGTGAACAGTAAGACAGCGAGTCCCCATCCCCACGCGAGGTTCGGACCCTGAATGCCCGCCGTCCACGCCCGCTTCAGTTCATTTCGCCAAGACCGCACACCGGTCCACCCCTTTCCATCAAAAAAAGCCGGTCAGAACGTTTCCGCTCCGCCGACTTTCTCGTAAAATCTGTTACTTCTTTGGCTTGTAAGTTGATGCCGCTGAATTATCATCCAACGGAATAAAGTCGTAGGCCAATTCGTCTTGATACTTGAACTCATCTAAGCCTAATTGAATCAGACGGTCGATCAGGTCGGCATAACTGATACCCGTTGCCTGCCACAATTGTGGGTACAGGCTAATGTTGGTGAACCCAGGCAAGGTGTTGACCTCACCGACGTAAGGGACACCATCCTTGGAAACCAGGTAATCGATCCGAGCCATCCCCTTCAACCCCAGCGCAGCGTAAGTGTCTAAGCCCATCTGCGTGATTTCAGCGGTCAGGTCAGCGGATAATTTAACGGGGACTTCAAAGGTCACGCCACTAGCGTCCACGAACTTGTTGTTGTAGTCGTAGAAGACGTCTGAATCTGGCACCCGAATGGCCCCGAGCTTGGAAGCTTGTGGCTTTTCGTTACCCAAAATGGAAATTTCGACTTCCTCAGGACCGTCGATGGTTTGTTCCACTAAGACCTTGTAATCGTACCGAAAGGCGTCAGCGATGCCCTCGTCAAACTCCTTTTCGTTACCGGCCTTGTGAATCCCCACTGATGAGCCCTGGTTGGCTGGCTTGATGAAGACGTTGTCGCCCAATTTTGCTTGAACGGTCGCGTAATCAAAGTCGTCGCGGTTTTCCGGCGTTAAGACCAAGTACTTGGTATTGCGGATACCGTGCGCCGTCAAGACCTGCTTCGTCAAATCCTTATCAAAGGCCACAGCCGATGCTAAGACGCCACTCCCCACGTAAGGCTTTTTCAGTAACCGGAAAAGCCCCTGGATCGTACCGTCTTCACCCAAGTTACCATGAATAATTGGGAAGAAAACATCGATGTCCTTTGCTTGAGATAAATTCCAAATGGGTGCCAATGGGTTGGATGCGTCTACCTTGGCTTGTTCCTCGGTTGCCACCGTTAATTCGTCTTCGCCATCAAAGACGCGACGAGATGCGGCATCGCTCAAAACAAAGCCGTCCCGGGTCAGTAAGAATAAACTAACGTCGTAACGGTCCTTGTCCATTGCGTCATAAATATTGTGTGCTGAACGCTTAGAGACGTCATGCTCCGAGGAATTACCACCGAATAATAGACCTACGTGTAACTTGCTTTTCGTTTCCATGTTGTCACTCATCCTATTCGTATATATTTCGGTTAGCCTTCAGTATACCATTTCTCGAAATAATTGAGAATCGATTCAGCCTAAAAAATCGATGGTCGAGTTTAAATATTTTTTAAGGGACTCTGGCAGGCTCTCTTGCAGCCGCAAGGAATCCAATAAACGCTTGCGGTTAAAGAACCGATTCCAGCCCGCAATCGTATCCGGCCGCCGATGCAAGGCCACCTGTTGCCGCCAACTCTTGAGCGCCAGTAACAGTGTTTCCTCATAGAGGTCGTGCCGATTCGCCAGCTCCGTTAAGAACGTGGCGATGCGATCATTTTCCCCGTAGATCAGCGGCGTGTTCAGGCGCTTGATCCGTTCGATCAGGGTCATCATCAAAAATAACTTATCGGCCCGCGTCAGATTCTGATTGCCAGCCAGTACGCTCAAGAGGTCCGTGGCGGCGGTAAAGGCATGCGCCCACCCGTAGTGATTCACGAAGCCCCGCGTGTCCGTTTCCAAGCAGAGATAAGCGGCCGCTAAGACCACGGTCGGTTGCAGGTCCGGATCGACCGGCACCTTCTCTGGCGAGATGAAGTGCAACAGCACCGCTAACATCGCCACCCGCCCGGCCCGGCCAAACACGGCAGCGTTGGCCGGCTCTAGGATGTGGTCAAACAAGGCTGCCGGGTCCCGCAGTTTCTGGAACAGATAGGTCAATTGACGGCTGTCCAAGGCATTTTGCTGCAAGGCATCGTACAGTGAGAAATTGATGCCCTGATACCGCAGACCGGGGTCGAGGGATGACAGGTGATCGATCAGGTTGGCCATTTGCGCGCGCGACAAGGTGACCGGCACATTCTCGTTGAGTTGCGACCGCAGCTCTTCTAAAATGTCCTGGATATCATCCCCATCATCTGGCAACTGCACAGCCGTCCGCCGACGCCGGTGAATGCCGTCCATAATCTTGCCCAGCCGCGTCCCCAACGATTGGTATACCTCACCATTACGCACCTGCGTATTCAAATCGCTGAGTTCCTGCAACACCTGTGCTACCTGTTCATCCATCAAGAAACCTCCATCGTTCAATCTTTTTGCCGCCAGTCACGGACGCGAACACTCCCACGCACTGGGTGACTGCTGTTACTCAACCATTTTCCCAGTATTGATGACGGGCTGAGAACCCCGTTCGTTAATAATTGTGACCATCATGTTATTGATCAGTTGAATCTTTTGGCTATCGGTTAATTCCAAATTGGTTTCGGCCGCCAACCGTTCGATGGCGCCTTCCGTAATGGAGACCGCCCCTTCGACAATAATTTTCCGTGCCGATAAGATGGCTTGGGACTGTTGCCGTTGCAGCATGGCGGACGCAATTTCCGTGGCGTAGGCCAGGTGCGTCAACCGCGTCTCGATGATTTCAACTCCAGCCACATTCAACCGCTCCTGAAGCTCTTCCGTTAAATGGTTGGAAACTTCGGTCGGATTGCTCCGCAGCGTCAGTTCCTTACCATCGCCAAAATTATCATAGGCGTATTCAGAGGCCACGTGGCGGATAGCTGATTCACTTTGAATTTCTACGAATTGTTCATAGTCTTCCACCGAAAACAGGGCTTTGCTGGTGTCGACCACCTTAAACACGATGACCGCCGCAATCTCCACGGGGTTCCCTTGTAAGTCGTTGACCTTCAAAATTTCACTGTTAAAGTTGCGGACCCGTAAGGACACCGTCGACTTGTTGGTCAGCGGCACGGTCAGGTACAACCCGGCCTCGCGAATCGTTCCGATGTAGCGGCCAAAGAAGGTCAGGACCTTGGATTGATTGGGACTGATGATGGTTAAACTGCTAGCCCCTAAAACGGCAATGATGACCAGCAATCCCCCTAAAACGGGCACCCCGGCCACGCTGAGGTAAACGCCACCAGCCAAGACAACCAGCACCAAAATCAGACCCAAGTAGCCATTAATGTGAAAAACGTTCTTTTCTTCCATGAAGCTCACTCCAATCCCCTTAATAGTTCTATTATACCCGACTAGCTCTTAAACCCCTAAGAAACCGCTAACTTTTAGTTTTAAGTACGTTCCCGACGGCGGGGTCAAGCAGTCCGGCTGTGGGGAACGGTTCCAGCCTGGGGAGCAGTCTTCCACCTCGCCTGGGAGCCTAGAAAACCACTAGTCGGGCGGTTTCTGATAGCTATCCGCGTAATTGTCTCAAGCTAAGGCCAGATACATGTTTGCTTATTTTACGCAATCTTGCTATATACAACTATTCTTCATTTGCCGCAAACCAAATCAAT
Organism: Levilactobacillus mulengensis; assembly: GCF_003946045.1. Lineage (GTDB taxonomy): Bacteria > Bacillota > Bacilli > Lactobacillales > Lactobacillaceae > Levilactobacillus > Levilactobacillus mulengensis. Next base: position 22,591 of record NZ_RHNW01000018.1, read on the forward strand.
TGTATCTCCCAAATATATGACACAGCCCACCTCCACTATCAAGTGAACCCGCTTTTTTACGGGCCAAACCAATGTCAGCCGCAGGGATGGTGAAAATGGGCTCACTGAACCAGTGTTAGTGACCAGAGGCGGATCAAGCCGGACAGCTGTGTCGATGGTCTTAGCTGAGCGCCTTTTCTCAGCTTAGAGCATGGGACGATCTTTGAGACCGCCTTATGGCTCAAAGTCGAGGTGGAAAACCGACCCCAGAGCAGGACACACTAAAACTAACCTCCTGTCTTACCAGCCCAACACCCCACCGAGTGAACCCGCTTTTTTAGCGGGCCAAACCAATGTCAGCCGCAGGGATGGTGAAAATGGGCTCAGCCGTGGGAGTTGCCTTAGCGGGTTCCCCGCTTAGGCAACTGCTATCTTTGAGACGTGACTTTCGGCTCAAAGTAAGTCTGGAGACCGCCCTTCGGCTCCAGACGTGCGCCCACAGCGTCACGGCCCATTTTCACCATCCCGGAGGCGATGCCAACGCCCTAACGCCAGCCCATAAAAAAAGCCGGCTCAGCTCCGTGGGGAGTTGGACCGGCTGGTATTTCAGCGAGGATTAGTCTTCTTGAACGTCGACAAACCAAGCTGCATCAGTATCGCTACCGTTTAAAGCATCGAAATCGTTGGCCAAAGCATCGTTAACGGCCGTCACCTTACCAGAAACGGGACTAGGAATGTCAGAAACCGCCTTGTCAGCTTCAACGCTCAACAGGTTTTCACCCTTCTTAACGTCGTCGCCAACGGCTGGTAACTTGGCAAACTTGATGGTCCCTAATTCATCTTGACCCTCGGTGGTTAAGCCGATCCGAGTGCCGTCGTTAACTGCTTTCGTCCAGAAGTACTTTACCATTTCACTCATGAGAATAATCTCCTTCTACTTAAACGATTCATTACGACTAAACATGTAACTCTTATAATGATAACGCATTGACATGATTAAGCCAATACCTATGAGGTTCCCAATCAACGCGGACCCCCCTTGGCTGACGAATGGCAAGGGAATACCAGTTAGCGGTAACAGCCCAATGCTCATCCCGATGTTTTCAAACACGTGGAATAGGATCATCATGATGACCCCGGTTGAGATGTAAGCGTAGAACACGTTCTTGGTATCGAACGTGACCCGAATCATTTGGTAGATCAATAAGAAGTAGAGGAAAATTAAGATACAACCCCCGATGAACCCGAAGTTTTCCCCAATGACTGAGAAAATCATATCGGATTCACGCACGGGCACGTACACGTGGGACACGTTGAAGCCCGTTCCAGTAAGGCCGCCGGAACCGATGGCCTTCATACTTTGCCACAACTGATACCCGTTATTGGAAGTATCTTGTGAGGGATGCAACCAGGTGTCGACCCGGGAGAATTGGTAGGCCTGGAAGCCGACCTTTTCCAAAATCTTCCGCCCACCATCGGTTGTGACCAACGCTAACGCGGTTCCCCCGACAACGGCAATCACGCTAAAGGCTGGGGCAATAATTTTCCAAGTGATCCCGGAAACCAGGATGACCCCACCCACAATGGCGAAGAACACCAGCATGGTCCCAAAGTCATTTTGCAATTTCAACAGTAAGGCCACTGGCAACGTCCAGAGAATCAACTTGCCAATCAGGACCCAGTCGGTACGCACCGTGTGAATCGGGTTGGCGTTGTTGTGTTCCGTCACGACCCGCGCCAGCATCAAGATGAACGCTGGCTTCATGACTTCGGATGGTTGGAAGGTCAGTGAACCAATCGCAAACCAGCTCCGGGCCCCCGTGTTGAGGTAGTAAGCCCGACTGTAGAAGACCAGCACCGCCATCAGCAGGAAAATTCCCAAGCCGTATAAGAGTGGCGCTACTTTCCACAGCTGCTCCGAATCAAATTGCATGATAATAATGATGGCGACCGACCCAATCACGTACCAAGCTAGTTGGGACACCACCGCAGAGGTAATACTGGTGGCGCTACTATCGTGGGTCGCCGCTACGTAGATCGAAGCGATACCGATCAACGCCAACATGAGGACACAGAAGATAATGCCCCAGTCAATGCGTGATTCCGTCTCGCCCCGTTTTTCTGTCGCATTCTTTGCCACAATGATTGCTCCTTAATTCAAACTAGGTTTTGATTTCAATTATAAAGGCCGAAGTGAAATTCGACGTTTCACTCCGGCCAACTTTACCAAAATTTATTAACCGCGGTGCAGGTGGTAGTCCTTTAATAGCAACTCGACACCCTCATCGACGGATTTAACGCGGTACACATCCCCGTCGTTCAGTTGGGCTTCTAGCCGGTCTTCAACTGGGGTGACCGTGCCGATGGTCTCGTCGCCAATCTTTAGCACGGACATGGTGCCACCGTCTGGGAGCTTTTGCTCATCAATGGTTACCTGTACAGATTTTTCTCGTTTGCTCATGCCAACTCTCCTTTATTTGCTGAGGGATTCTGGGTGTTCCTCGTCTAACTTCATGGCCTGGCGGTAGGCTTGTTCAGCCGCCACGTTGCGTTTCAGCGTGAAATGGTCCGGCACCGGATCGACGCCTCCCCGAACGAACGGATGACAACGTAAAATCCGGGCAATGCCCATCAGACCGCCCTTAAGCGCGCCGTGTTTGGCCAAGGCCTGCAACATATAATTCGAACACGTCGGGTAATACCGGCAGCTCGGCGGAAACAGCGGTGAGATCCACCGTTGGTAGCCGCGCACGAGCCAAGTTAGAATGTGGCGCAACGCCAGGCCCCCTTTGCTTTAAGCGTGATTAGTTATTTTCTTTAGCCGTCTTGGTGTCCATGTGTTCCAGGAGCACACCCGCACCCTTGGCCACGTTATCCAGTGGGTCTTCGGAAATGATGACGGGAACCGTCAACCGTTCGGAGAAGAGCTTATCGATGCCGTCTAACAAGGCACCCCCACCAGTCAACATGATGCCGCGGTCGATGATGTCAGCGGCTAATTCTGGCGGTGTCGTTTCCAACACGGCCATGGCAGCGGACACGATTTGTTCGATCGAATCATGAATCGCGATTTCCACTTCGGCGGCGTTAATGGTCGTCGTGGTTGGCATCCCACTCACGGAGTCTCGGCCACGAACTTCCAGGGTCTTTTCTTCGTTACCAGGTTCTGGATAAGCTGTCCCAATCTTGATTTTGATGGTTTCAGCGGTCCGTTCCCCAATGATCAGGTTGTGGTTATGCTTCAGGTAGTTCACGATTTCCGTGTTCATCCGGTCACCAGCGACCCGAATGGAGCGGCTAGCCACGATGTCACCCAGGGAAAGGATGGCAATGTCACTGGTCCCACCACCCATGTCGATCACCATGTTACCGCTAGGCTTGAAGATATCCATGCCGGCACCCAAGGCCGCCACTTTAGGTTCTTCTTCCAAGTAAACCTTAGCACCACCGGATTTTTCGGCAGCCTGAATGATGGCCTTCCGTTCAATCTCGGTAATGTTAGTTGGGGCACAGATCATGATGTTAGGCTTGGATAAGAAGCCCTTAACACTTAATTTATTGATGAAATAGGAGAGCATGGCTTCGGTAATGTCGAAATCAGAAATGACCCCATCCTTCAACGGACGAATCGCCCGGATATTACCAGGTGTCCGACCCACCATCCGGTAGGCTTCGGAGCCCACTGCTAATACCTTGTCAGTCTTCGTGTCGATTGCTACGACTGATGGTTCATTTAATACGATTCCTTTGCCGACCACGTAGATTAAAACGTTCGCCGTACCTAGGTCAATGCCAATGTCTTTCGCCATACTTATGCGTCCTCCTGAATTTTAATGCCAATTTTCAACATTTCATTATACCATAAACCGCGTGAACTCTAAACGGTTTCTCAAAATATCACGGTTGTTCCCCGTCCCCCGGCCGTTAAAAAACTGACGACCTAGCTTCAAGGATAACAAAAGGGTGACATCGCTGCCACCCCCGATAATTGCTAGTTATTCACGTGCGAATTCTTTAAGACCACCGCGTCAGTGTCATCGACAGTGACCCGCTTGACCTCAGCACCCAATGCCGTCAACTTCTTGTGGAAGTCGTAGTAACCCCGGTCCAGGTACTTCAGGTTCGTGACCTGCGTGTAGCCGTCGGCAACTAAGCCGGCCAGGACTAAGGCTGCGGCCGCCCGTAAATCAGTGGCAGCCACTTCGGCGCCGTTGAAATCAGTTGGCCCGTGCATCACGACGGTCCGCCCATTCACTTGGTAATTAGCGTTCATCCGCCGTAATTCTTCCAGGTGCATGAAACGGTTTTCAAAGACCGTTTCAGTCATCGTACTCGTGCCTTCAGCGGCCAACTGCAAAATGGTCATTTGCGGTTGCATATCCGTTGGGAAGCCTGGGTAAGGCAAGGTCTTGACGTCCGTTGGTTGTAACTTATCTGGGCCGATGACCCGAATACCAGCGGGTTCTTCAGTCACTTGCACACCCATTTCTTGTAATTTAGAAATCAAAGGCTTGTTATGTTCCACGATACCGTCTTGAATCAAGACGTTCCCGTGGGTTAACGCAGCACCCACCATGAACGTGCCGGCTTCGATGCGGTCCTGAACCACACTGTGTTCAGTCCCATGCATCTTCTTAACGCCGTCGATCCGTAACGTTTCGGTCCCGGCACCACGGACGTGCGCACCCATCTTGTTCAGGATGTTAGCAAGGTCCACGATTTCCGGTTCACGGGCAACGTTATCGATCACAGTCGTGCCTTCAGCCAAGCAGGCCGCCATCAGAATGTTCTGCGTGGCACCCACACTTGGGAAGTCTAAGTAAATATGCGTTCCCTTGAGGTGGTCGGCAAAGGCTTCAACGTACCCATCGTGTTGCTCGATGCGGGCACCCAGGGCCTCCATGCCTTTCAAATGCAGATCGATTGGTCGGGTCCCAATGGCACAGCCACCAGGCAGCGCCACTTTAGCATGACCCAAACGGGCCAACAGTGGCCCCATTACAACGATTGACGCCCGCATCTTGGAGACGTATTCAAACGGCGCCTCGCTAGAAACTTGCTTCGTTGCATCAATCGTGACTTCTCGTTTGGCTTCATCAAAATCGACGCCTAAATTCAAGAAGCGTAAGACTTTATTCATCGTATAGACATCAGACAAAACCGGAACATTTGCTAAATGAGTGCGGCCATCTTCGGCCAGAATAGATGCTGCCAGGATTGGCAATACAGCATTCTTGGCCCCTTCAATGTGGACCACACCAGTTAAGCGGTTCCCACCATGAACGATAATTTTTTCCATGGGATACCTCCAGAGATTTTTATGGGTCTACCGTAACAGATAGCCCAGGTTACGAACGTTATCGATGAAGTCCAAAAAGAATGAGCTACACCCGAAGCCAATGGCCACGGACAGCATCACGATTAAGACCCGTGACTGCCGGGGATAGAACGTCATTAATCGTTCAATGTGTAACGCAGAGATTGCCCAAAATGCAATCCCAATAAAAAACAAATGACTAATGATCGTTAAGATTCCCTGTAACCCAATGAGTGACATTCCCTCAATCCCTTCTAAACATTCTCACTAACTATAGCATAAATTTTCGTGCTTGTCCCCGAGATTCCTATAAAATCGGCGTTTGTAATATTACAATTCTTTTATTTCATCACTTAAACTGAACAAACCATTTGTTAAATCACCGGATAAACCGTTAAACCGCTAATTTGCTTCGCTAGCTGAAAGCACGTCTAGCCACGCCGTACATACCTTAAACCACCTGCAATTTGCACAACCTTTCACAACAAAATCAATCCCGAAATAACTTGGTGAAGCCCCACAGCTAAAACCGATAAAACGTCGTTAAAAAAGATGTCGTCAATTTTCATTGGCTAGTCGTTGAAAATTGACGCTCACGCCCAAATAAAGACCAACTAGCACATACCTCACCTATATTTTTTCTAGGGCTACCAATTTTACTTCACGACTGAAAACTCATTTTCAGGTAAACACAGAATCCCGTCAGAAAGTCCCCGTCTTTCTCGGCTATGGTGGTTCACCCCTACTACTCAGCAGGCAATCAAAGATTTATTATTCCCTTTTATTTCCCCACACAAACAAAATTTAAACCCATTGTGAACGAAAAATTGACGACCATCCGACGCCAATAAAACTGAAGTCACTCACTCGGTGTTAGTAAACCCAGCACACAAAAGACAAATCCAACGACCACTTTCTTTGACGTGCTATGCACAATCAAACCAGCATTAGGAACACTAAACAACGATCGTAACTCTCTCCCATAACAACCACTGAAGCCCAGAATAACCACGTGGCCGTTTTTTCTACGCCATGTAAGCGACCAGAGGCGGCTCAAGGTGCTCAGCTGTGTCGATGGCCTTAGCTGAGGTTTCTCACTCAGCTTAGGGCATGGGACGACCTGGGAAACTTGCGCCCTTTGCGAGGTTCCCAGTCGAGGTGGAAGACCGCCCCTCAGGCTGGAACCGTGCCCCACAGCAGAGCACCTTGAAGCTGCCGCCGGGAGCGCAAATCAAGGCGAAAAAAAACGGCCATCGCCGAGAGCGATGGACCGTTCAAACAAGAACTTGTTTAAGAGTTTAGTGCTTAGCGACGTTGATCCGGTTAACAGCGCGACGCAATGCTACTTCAGCCCGTGCAAGGGAGTCAGCATCATGCGCAGCGTGAGCCTTTTCAATCGTTGCTTGAGCACGTTTACGAGCACTTTCAGCCCGATTGACGTCAATATCGTCTTGACGTTCCGCACTGTCTGCAACAATGGTCGCCACGTTGTCAGAGAATTCCAAGAAACCACCGTTAACGGCAATTTTATCTTCGTTTTCACCTAACTTGATCCGCGTCTCATCAACTTCCAAAGAAGCGATGAGCGGCACGTGGTTATACATAATCCCAAGTTCACCAATCGTGGTCTTCACAACTAATAAGTCGCTCTTACCTTCGTAAACTTGGCCATCAGGGGTAACGATACTAACAGATAACACTGATTGATTATCAGCCAATTAGAATCCCTCCCTAATTGTTGGCAACGGCGTCATTCATTTGCTTAGCCTTGGCCACAGCATCTTCGATAGGACCACAGTTCCGGAAAGCATCTTCTGGAAGGTCGTCGTACTTACCATCGAGGATATCCTTGAAACTCCGGATCGTGTCATCGAGCTTGACGTACTTCCCTTCCATACCCGTAAACTGTGAAGCCACGGAGAATGGTTGTGACAGGAAGAATTGAATCCGCCGAGCACGGTTAACAATCGTTTGTTCTTCATCGGATAATTCATCCATCCCTAAGATAGAGATGATATCTTGCAATTCATGGTACCGTTGCAAGACGTGTTGAACTTCCGTCGCCACGTCGTAGTGCGCTTGACCGATGATTTCAGGGGCCAAAGCAGTTGACGTTGAAGCCAATGGGTCCACGGCTGGGTAGATCCCTTGTTGGGTCAAAGACCGTTCCAAGTTGGTCGTGGCGTCCAAATGGGCGAAAGTCGTGGCAGGAGCAGGGTCGGTATAGTCATCGGCAGGCACGTAAACGGCTTGGATAGAGGTGATAGACCCCTTCTTCGTCGACGTGATCCGTTCCTGTAACTGACCCATTTCAGTAGCCAACGTTGGTTGGTAACCAACGGCTGAAGGAATCCGCCCTAACAGAGCAGAAACTTCAGAACCGGCTTGCGTGAACCGGAAAATGTTATCGATGAATAACAGAACGTCTTGGCCCTTAACATCACGGAAGTATTCCGCAATCGTCAAACCGGTCAAGGCAACCCGCATCCGGGCACCAGGAGGTTCGTTCATTTGACCATAGACCATGGCCGTTTGCTTCAGAACCCCGGACCCCTTCATTTCCCAGTACATATCGTTACCTTCACGAGTCCGTTCACCAACACCGGTGAAGACGGAAATCCCGTTATGGCCTTGAGCAATGTTATGAATTAATTCTTGAATTAAAACGGTCTTACCAACACCGGCACCACCGAACAACCCAATCTTCCCACCACGAACGTAAGGTTCGAGCAAGTCAATAACCTTGATCCCAGTTTCCAGGATTTCAGTTGAAGGGTTTAATTCGTCATACTTAGGTGCGTCACGGTGAATTGGCATCCGTTCTGCGTCTGGTCCAAATTCGGCACCGCCGTCAATAGGATTCCCGAGAACGTTAAATACCCGACCAAGTGTGTCGTCACCGACAGGAACAGAAATAGAAGCACCAGTGTTTTCTACTTCCAATCCCCGGCGAAGACCATCGGTACCGTCCATGGCAATGGTCCGCATAACCCCGTCACCTAATTCCAAGGCAACTTCGGTTACAAGGACACTACCATCATCTTTTTTGATGTTAAGGGCAGTGTTGATATCAGGTAATTCATCATTCAACGGGAATTCAACGTCAACAACAGGTCCGATAACTTGAACAATTTTACCAGCACTCATTATTCGTTAATTCCTCCCGTCATTAGTTTTTTAAGGCTTCCTGCCCACCGGTAATTTCGGTGATTTCAGTCGTGATCGCTGCTTGACGCGCACGGTTATAGTGCAGCTGCAGGGTCGCAATTAAATCATCGGCATTATCAGTAGCAGACTGCATCGCATTGGTACTTGATGCATGTTCGGCCGTCTTTGCGTCCAAAATCGCACCGTAAACCAAGCTTTCCGCGTATTGCGGTAACACAACCTGGAGCACAGCTTCATCAGAAGGCTCCGTGTCGTATTCAGCCGTTAAGGGCGATGCTTGCGTATCGTTTGCCGCATCAGTCGTCATTGTTTCCTTGTCGACTGGCAACATCTTCTCAGCCCGGAAACGAGATGAGATTCGGTTAACAAAATGGTTGTAGCACACGAAGAGTTCATCGAAGACTTCGTTGTTAAACATCGTGGTTACGGTCTTCACAATTTCCCGAACTTCATTGAATTCAGGCACATCGCTGACCCCACGATATTCATAGGCCACGTTAACACCCCGGTGCCGATAGAAATCAGCACCCGTACCACCAACGGCTAAAATCATGTAGTCGTCTTGGTTGGGCGTCCGTTCTTTAATGAACGCATTGGCATCCCGTAAGACGCTGCTATTGTAGCTTCCCACCATACCACGATCGGAGGTGATCACTAAATATGCGGTTTTCTTTACTGGACGGTTCGACTGTAGGCTACTTGAGGAATTATCCAACAGATGAGACTGCGAAAGATGCATGACGACAGCCTTAACCTTAGAAACATAGTCTTGGTAGCCGACTGCTTGTTTCTGAATCTTATTTAACTTCGCCGTCGAAACCATGTGCATCGCCGCCGTAATTTGGCGGGTTGCTTTCGTGGAATTAATTCGACGTTGAACGTCATGAATTGATTCAGCCATTATTTCTCACCATCCTTCCTTCAAGTATCTTAATCAGCCGCGTTAGCCGAGTCGTCGGCCTTGGCAGTTGGTTGGAAAGTCGTATCGAATTCAGCAATGGCCTTTTCCAGGGAGTCGCCTTCTGGCAAGTTCCCAGTCGTGGTAATTGTGTCTTCGAGATCTTGGTGGCTAGCATCCATGTAATCAAACAATTCGTCTTGATAACGTAAAACGTCAGCAACTTCGAGCTTGTCCAAATGACCATGTGTCAAAGCAAACAAGATAATAACTTCCTTAGCAACGGGAACGGATTCGTGTAAGCCTTGCTTTAAGACTTCAACAGTCCGGGCCCCACGGTCTAGTCGTGCCTTAGTAGCGGCATCCAAATCAGAACCGAATTGGGCGAAGGATTCAAGTTCACGGTAGGCAGATAAGTCCAACCGCAACGTCCCAGCAACCTTCTTCATGGCTTTGATTTGAGCGTCCCCACCAACCCGAGAAACAGAAGTCCCGGCATCCATGGCTGGTCGAACACCTGAATAGAAGGAATCACTGTTCAGGAAGATTTGACCATCGGTGATGGAAATAACGTTGGTTGGAATATAAGCAGAAACGTCACCGGCCTTGGTTTCAATAACAGGCAAAGCCGTCATTGAACCGCCACCAAGTTTATCGTTTAACTTAGCTGCCCGTTCCAACAAACGAGAGTGGGTGTAGAAAATATCACCAGGGTAAGCTTCACGACCTGGCGCACGCCGCAGAATCAGAGAAAGTTCACGGTAAGCATCGGCTTGCTTGGTTAAATCATCATAGACAATCAACACATGCTTGCCGTTGTTCATGAACTCTTCACCCATAGCTGCACCGGCATATGGTGCCACGTACAGCATTGGTGCTGGTTCAGATGGTGCAGCGGTTACGACGATGGTGTAGTCCATGGCGCCAAATTTCTCCAGCGTAGCCACTTGTGCACGAACCGTAGAAGCCTTCTGACCAATAGCGACATAGATACAAATCATGTCTTGGCCCTTTTGGTTAATGATCGTATCGATGGCGATGGAGGACTTCCCAGTCTTCCGGTCACCAATGATCAATTCCCGTTGGCCACGTCCAATTGGAACTAAGGCATCAATGGCCTTGATCCCGGTTTGCAGAGGTTCGCTAACCCCTTGCCGGTCCATAACCCCTGGTGCTTTATGTTCAATTGGTCGGGTCTTATCCGTGGAAATGTCCCCTTTACCGTCAATTGGTTGACCTAATGGGTTAACAACCCGGCCAATCAGTTGATCGCCAACGGGAACTTCCATGATTCGGCCAGTCCGCTTAACCGTATCGCCTTCAGTGATTCCAGTGAAATCACCCAAGATAACAATACCAACGTCACTGGCTTCGAGGTTTTGGACCATTCCATAAACCCCGTTGTCAAACAACAGTAACTCACCTTGCAAAGCGTTGTTCAGACCGTGGGCCCGAGCGACACCATCACCAACGTAAGTAACCGTACCAGTTTCTTCAACTGAGATTTCATCCTTATAGCTTTCTAATTGTTGTTTAATTAGAGCACTGATTTCCTCAGCTTTAATGCTCATGAAAGTTTCACCTCTTTATCACCGAATTCGTTATGCTAGCAGTTGCTGCCGTAAACGATTAATTTTAGTTCGTAAGCTACCGTCAAGAACCGTATCAGCAGATTTAATCACGACACCACCAATAACGGCGGGATCAATCTTACTGCTCAAGATCACCTTGTCAGCCCCTACGCGCTTGGCGTAGACGGATTGAATCTGTGACTTCTGATCAGCCGTCAATTCGACTGCCGTCGTCACTTCAGCATAGACCGTGTTGTGGGCCTCATCATACAGCTTTTGGAAAGCGTCGATGATATCGACTAAGTTTTCCATCCGACCGTAGTCGTAAGCCATCTGAATCAGGTTCTTGATGTACGGTGAAGCCTGGTCCAACAATGGTTGGATCAAGGCTTGACGTTCAGCAACCTGCAGGCTAGCGTCTGAGAGCATCGTGCTCAACTGTGGGTTGTCCTGGAAGATACGCCGAAGTTCTTCGAGCTCTGTGTAGCCTGACTCCAGTTGGTCTTTTTCGGACAACAATTCAAATAATGCTTTGGAGTAGCGCTTTGCTACCGTTGCCCTATTAAGACTCATGTTGCTTCCCCAACCCTTCGATATAAGAATCAATTAATGCCTTTTGGTCGTCACCTTTTAATTCTCGTTGAATGATCTTGGAAGCAATCTCAATAGATAAATCCGCCACATCGTTCCGGGCATTGGACAAAGCGTCTTGACGCTCTTGTTCGATATCCTTTTGGGCATTTTGCTTCATTGTTTGAACATCCGCTTGCGCAGCCGTGACAATTTGTTCGCGTTGTTGTTGACCATTAGTCTTCGCATCGTTCACAATCGTTTGCGCCTCTGAACGAGAATTTGCTAAGGCTGCTTGGCGTTGTTGTACCAAGTCAGCAGCATCGTTACGGGATTGTTCAGCTGAGTCAATATCATTACTGATTTTGTCAGCCCGATCCTGCATCATCTTCGTCACTGGACCCCAAGCAAAAATCTTAATGATCCACATCAAAAGTAAGAACGTAACAATGTAGAAAAGTGAATCTCCAAAATAAAGCGCCTGACCAATCACTAAATGTGAGAGCATCTATTGACACCTCCTTTTGCTATCAGATAATTACAATTTTTACCGGTTGTTCGTTGTGATTGTGACTACTTGTTCATAACCATCAAAGCAACAACGAAGGAAATGATAGGCATGGCTTCAACCAGACCAACACCAATAAACATGTTCGTCCGTAATTGACCTGATAATTCTGGTTGACGAACCATACCTTCAAGCATCTTTGAAATAACGATACCGTCACCGATACCACCACCAACGGCGGCACCAAACATAGCAATACCAGCTGCAATAGCTCCCATAATCTGTGTTTCCTCCTTAAATTAGATAAAACTTATTCCTCGACTTCAAGCTTTTGAGAAATATAAACTGATGACAACGTAACGAAGACGAACGCTTGGATAGCCCCTAAGAAAGCAGAGAACCCTTGCCAAGCCATTTCAATTGGTACCGCAACCACCATCGTTGCAATACCGTGTGAAGCTGCCAGATCCCAGATTACCCCTAATAGCATTTCACCAGAGAAGATAACCCCGAAAATACGGAGACCCAACGTCAGGAAGTTCGTGAATTCCTCAAAAATACTGATAGGAAGCCAGAACACGAAAGGTTTCAGGTAGTTTGTGAAGTGTCGCTTGTATCCTAATTTCCAAACACCTGCGAATTGGGCAACCATCATGGTCATCAACGAGAACGTCAATGTCGCAATTGGGTCAGACGTTGGACTACGAACGATTGTCGCACCCCCACGCGTTGCCACTTGGATGAATAATCCCAATTCGTTAGACAGGAAGAGGAAGAAGAATAACGTGAATCCCCACAAGCCAAACTTACCGACATCGTCGGCTGGAATGGACCCCTTCAAAATTCCATTGGTAAAATCAATCAACCATTCCAAGAAGTTTTGCCCTTTGGATGGCTTCATAGCCAATTTTCTAGAACAGAAAAAGACAACTGCAACGATCAGCGCAAAAACAATAAGGCCGGATACAACGTTGGCAGTGCTAAATGTCAGCCCCAAAAATTGGAAGGTCGAAACTGGATCACCATTCACCGAATATCACCTCTTTTCCACACTATATGAACGCATTTCCTCAGCTAAATCCCTCGACAAAGCCGGGTATCTCGCAAGAAACGCGGAATAGTGAACGAAGCGAGCGCTCCATTCAAATACACTGGAAATGATACCACCAATTCAGATAAAAGACAAAACAATTTTTCATACTCTGAACATTCATGTGAAATAAGCTAGAGTTCAGACTATAAAGGGATTGATATCGGTTTCACCGTGTAGTTGCGTGCGCACTCGCCAAGATAAAAAAATTTACGGTTAGACCATTTTTCTCCCACAACTATTTACCAATCGGTCGCCTCGACGACCCGACTGGACCTAGTCGTTAAATGACGCACCAAACAAACAATTTTATCACCGTTCTACCATATATGAAGGCTCAGCTTGCCGCTGAGCCTTCACAAGCTGATGGACATTGTGTCCAGAGCAGTTGTGGGGCTTAACTGACGCTTTTAACCAGTTTCTTCCATAATGGTAGGCGTTACGGGTAAAGTCGCTTAGTGGCGTTCTAAGGGCCATTTTGGGTGGGAAGGGTTTAACCTATTTGGGGTGATCTCAGGATATTGCTAATTTCTCAGTGAACAACGGCGTGTTGCCACGAGCCAGACGCCTGCGCTTAACCCAGCTAAGAAAATAACCCCGGATACTTCACTTACAACATCTTTAGAACATTAGACTGATTCTCCGCGTCTACTATCCTCGGCTCTGGCGGTCTCTGAAACGCGCGCCACAGGGCAACTGGTTCCGCTTAACACCCTAACGACAACGACCCGGGACCTTTAATTATTATTCTCTTGGTGCTCTGACTCAGTCTCTCGAATCAGCTCTTTCGACCCTGGCGGCCTTTGAAACGTGCGCCACGAGCCAGACGCCTGCGCTTAACCCAGCTAAGAAAATAACCCAAGCCCGGGGTTATTCCCTTAGCTACGTTAATGCTCAGCGTCTAAGCGGCTCGTTCTGCACTCTTTCAAATAAATAAGAGACTCGACCAAAAGGCCGAATCTCTTTGACGTTTACTTCGTTCCAAACAGGCGGTCACCGGCATCGCCGAGACCTGGGACAATATAGCCATCTTCGTTCAGGTGATCATCCAACGCTGCAGCATAAATATCAACGTCTGGGTGAGCTTCACGTAAGACTTTGACCCCTTCTGGTGCGGAAACTAAGCACACAAACTTCATGTTCTTAGGATCGGCGCCACGCTTTTCCAAAGCTTCAATTGCCATCATAGCTGAGCCACCAGTTGCCAACATTGGATCAACGATAAAGATTTGCCGTTGATTAATGTCGGATGGCATCTTGAAGAAATATTCATGAGGCTGCAGAGTCTCTTCGTCACGGTACATCCCGATGTGACCAACCTTAGCAGCTGGAATCAATTCCAAAATCCCATCAACCATACCGATACCGGCACGTAAGATTGGAACAATGGCAACTTTCTTTCCTGAAAGTTCCTTGGCAGTCATCTTGCCCATTGGTGTCTCGATTTCTTTATCCTTCAATGGCATGTCGCGTGACACTTCGTACGCCATTAAGGTCGAGATTTCGTTGACAACCTCCCGAAAGCTGCGGGTACCGCAGTCTTTGTTCCGGATAATCGTCAGTTTGTGTTGAATCAACGGGTGGTCAAGTACTTGAAACTTCCCCATGAATGAGCGCTCCTTTATGATTTCTTACAATTGTACCATGGATTTCCGCTACCAAAACGCCTAATTTGCAATGAAAACGTTTTTATTGCAATTTTTTTAGTCTAAAACTGATAACGGGTGGGCACTGGTCAAAGCATGAACCTTTTCGCGCACATCCTGCAGGCCGGCTTCATCGTTTGGGTGTAGGACTGTTTGCACGATTAAACGGGCCACCTCACGGCATTCGTCGGCGTTAAACCCACGGGTCGTCACGGCCGGTGTCCCTAACCGAATGCCAGAAGTCTTGAATGGACTGAGTTTTTCGTTAGGAATGGCTTCCTTGTTGGTGGTGATCATGACGCTATCCAACAATTCTTGGGCTTGCTTCCCGTTCAGCGTGGTTGCTGAGAGGTCCAGGGTCATCAAATGATTGTCCGTGCCCCCAGAAACGACGCGGACGGTTGGGGCCTTGCTGAACTCATCGGCCATGGCATGGGCATTTTCGATAATCTGCTTGCCATAATCGGTAAAGTCTGGTTGGAGGTCTTCAAAGAACGCCGCAGCCTTCCCAGCAATCACGTGTTCCAGCGGGCCACCCTGAGTTCCAGGGAAGACGGCGGAATTGATGCGTTTAGCGTTTTCGGCTTGGGACAAGATCAGTCCCCCACGAGGGCCTCGTAAGGTCTTGTGCGTCGTGGTCGTGACCACATCGGCAATACCCACGGGACTTGGGTGCAGGCCAGCGGCGACTAACCCGGCAATGTGGGCCATGTCGACCATCAAGTAAGCGCCGACTTCATCCGCAATTTCACGGAAGGCGTTCCAGTCAATGATCCGGGAGTAGGCTGAGGCCCCGGCCACGATCATCTGTGGCTTAACCTTTTTAGCCAGGTCGCGAATCATATCATAGTCCAGGAGTTCGGTCTCTGGATTGAGGGCATAACTGTAGGCATTGTAAATCTTTCCAGAGAAGTTGACCTTGGCGCCGTGAGTCAAGTGGCCCCCGGCATCCAGGCCCATCCCCAGAATGGTGTCGCCAGGCTTTAAGAAGGCCGCATAGACGGCTTGGTTGGCCTGGGAACCAGAATGGGGTTGCACGTTCGCGTATTCGGCATTAAACAACTTCTTCGCGCGGTCAATGGCTAATTGCTCGACCACATCGATGTACTGCGTGCCACCGTAGTAGCGCTTGCCCGGATACCCTTCGGCATACTTGTTGGTCAACACGGAGCCTTGCGCCGTCCGGACGGCTTCACTCACGATGTTTTCGGAAGCAATCAACTCAATGGTATCTTCTTGACGTTTCTCTTCCTTCGCAATGGCGCCCCATAATTCTGGATCTTTTTCTTTAAAATTCAATGGCGTTCCCTCCTGAACTGTAATTGTTTTTATTCTACCAAACTTTGACCGCCAGCGGGACTACTTCGCACTATTTATTATTTTATAACGCGGCGTTTCGCCGGCTGACGTACGTGACCCGACTAACGACTTCGTTCATCCGCAACGCCCCAATCATCAGCGTAAGCTCTTCCCACTCAGGAAACAACTGCGCGCTCCTGGTTTTGCTAGCCGCCCAACTAACTAAAAAATGGCACAAAAAAGGCTCGAAACGTTCATCGCGTCTCGAGCCAAGTCATTAATCAAAATTTATTTTTCAAAGTGTTGTTGTCCAGCTGACTTGTTCAACCGGTTCATGTAGGCCGCACCTAGCCCTTCAGCCGCGAAGCCTTGGGCCAAGATGCCGGTCACGGGTGATTCCAAATCATAGTGCCGCAGTCCCGCAAACAAGCGGTGGCTGGCACTAGCCATGTCGGCGCCCAATGAGAAGGCCTCGGTGTTGGCTGGCAACGTTTCGTTGGCCAACGTGTGGTCGAGCGCCATGACCCCAATCGTGCCGGTCTGTTGTGCGGCCCAGGCTAAAGCGGCCGGCCAATCGGCTTCGTCATCCACGATGGTGACCTGGGCGTTTGGCGCGTAGTGCTTGTACTTCATCCCTGGCGCCTTGGGAATCTCACCCCTGCCGACCTTGTGATGGTTGGATTGCACCGTGCCGATGACGGCTTCCAACTGTTCCTCGGTCACGCCACCCGGCCGCAAAATAGTTGGGATGTCCGTGGACATGTCCAGCACGGTCGATTCAACCCCAACTTTGGTTGGGCCATCGTCGAGGATGCCGGCAATCTTGCCGTTCAGGTCATGGTAGACGTGCTTAGCTAACGTTGGACTGGGCTTGCCTGACGTGTTGGCAGAGGGTCCTACCAACGGCACGCCGGCGGACTTGATCAGGTTTAGTGTGACCTGGTTGGCGGGGTTCCGAAAGGCGGCCGTATTCAAGCCACCCGTGACGGCCTTGGACAGGGCCCCCGGTTGCAGCTTAAAAATCAGCGTCAGTGGACCGGGCCAAAAGGCCTTGATCAGCGCTTCAGCCTTATCTGACAGTGGTTCGGCATATTTTTTGACCGTATCTTCACCGGTCACATGCACGATCAGGGGGTTATCACTGGGACGCCCCTTGGCGATGTACACCTGCTTAACCGCTGCCTCATTGGTGGCATCGGCGCCTAGGCCATAGACGGTTTCCGTGGGAAAGGCCACTAGTTGCCCTGCCCGAATTGCGGCCGCGGCCTCATCAATTTCGTTTGGTTGAAAAATCTTTGTTTCCATACTGATTTCTACGCTCCCATCCTAAATTCACAATTGCACGCGCACCATCCGGTCGTGACCGTTGATGTCCGCCTTAATGGTTACCCTGGCTTGCGGGTAGGCCGCCGCAAAGATTGCTTTGACGGCTGGCCCCTGTTGATAGCCAATTTCAGCGAAGAACTGGCCGTGGGGCACTAGAAAATCCCCAATGCTAGCCGCAAATCGCCGGTAAAAGGCCAAACCGTGGTCCGCCGCAAATAATGCCCCTTGGGGTTCAAAGCGTTTCACGGATTCATCCATCTCTGGTAATTCCGTGTGGTCGATGTAGGGCGGGTTTGACACGATGACGTCAAACCGTTGCCCACTGACTGGCGCCAACAGGTCGCCCACCGCAAACGTTACGGGGGCCGCCAGCGCTTGTGCATTGGCCCGGGCGACGTCGACCGCCGCGGCGGAAATGTCCGTCGCCGTCACGGTCCAGTCGGGCTGCTCGGCCTTTAGTGACACCGCAATGGCGCCGCTTCCCGTACCCACATCTAACAGACTAATGGGTGTCGTCACGGATGCTAAGATCCATTCGACCAGCTCCTCCGTCTCCTGGCGGGGAATCAGCGTGGCCGCAGTCACCTGAAACTCTCGGCCAAAGAACGGCGCGTGGCCTAGCACGTACTGGGCCGGCTCACCCGCACACACACGGTCCACCTGCGCCCGATAAGTCGTCAGAAAGGCTGGGGTGGCCGGTTCACGGTAGTGTTGAACCAGTTCGGTAAAGGACCAGCCTTGCCCCTCTTGTAGTAAATACTGGGCAACGCTGGTCGCTTGGCCGGCCGCCGCTAACTGTTGCTTGGCAGCCCGTAACGCCATCAAAATGGTGGTCGTTTTAGCCATTATTCTTTAAGTTTTCAAGCTTGGCAGCCTGATCGGACAGAATCAAGGCATCAATGATGTCGTCCAATTCCCCGTTCATCACGCGGTCTAACTTGTTTAACGTCAAGCCGATACGGTGATCAGTTACCCGGTTTTGCGGGTAGTTGTAGGTCCGGATACGTTCAGAACGATCCCCGGTCCCCACGGCTGACTTCCGTTCGGCGTTGTAGGCGTCTTCTTCTTGCGTCTTGTAGTAATCGTAGACCCGGGCCCGTAAGATGGTCATGGCCTTGGCCCGGTTTTGTTGCTGTGACCGTTCGTCTTGCATGGCAACCACGATACCGGTTGGCAAGTGGGTCATCCGCACGGCGGAAGAAGTCTTGTTAATATGTTGGCCACCGGCACCAGATGACCGGTACACGTCGGTCCGAATATCCTTCGGGTCAATATCGATGTCCACGTCTTCTTCTTCAGGCATAACCCCAACCGTAGCGGTACTGGTGTGAACCCGGCCAGCGGATTCCGTGGCGGGTACCCGTTGAACTCGGTGCGCACCGTTTTCATACTTCAGTTTGGAGTAAACCTTATCACCGGTGATCATCAACACGATTTCTTTGAACCCACCAACTTCGGTGGCGTTCTCATCAACGATTTCAATCTTCCAGCCCTGGCGTTCGGCGTACTTGGAGTACATGCTGAAAAGGTCCGCGGCAAATAAACTGGCTTCGTCCCCACCAGCGGCCCCA
The DNA here is from genome assembly GCF_003946045.1 of Levilactobacillus mulengensis. GTDB lineage: Bacteria > Bacillota > Bacilli > Lactobacillales > Lactobacillaceae > Levilactobacillus > Levilactobacillus mulengensis. The sequence continues at coordinate 41,534 of NZ_RHNW01000018.1, forward strand.
TGGATTTCCATGATGATGTTTTTGTCATCGTTAGGGTCCTTAGGCAACAGTAAGACTTTGATGTCGTCTTCCAGCTGTTCCTTTTGCGTGGTCAGGTCCTTCAATTCATCCTTGACCATGGCATCCATGTCGTCGTCGAGCTTTTCGCGTAACATTTCATCGTCATCGGCGATTTGTTGGGTCACGTCTTGGTATTGGTGGTACTTGTCCACCGTCTCCCGCAGTTCCCCTTCTTCTTTGGAAAGCTTCATAAATTTTTGCGTATCGGCAATGACTTCCGGGTCACTGATCAATTCGTTCAGCTCGTCGTAGCGGTCGGCCACGGCTTGGAGCTTGTCAAACATTTCATCCATTCGATATTAACCTCGTTTCAAATTAGCGTGCGCGTTTAATTGGTGCTACTGAGCTGTTCAACACGGAAAGTAGTTGTTGCCTTACCTATATCATGCGTAACACACTTCAGCCAACACCATTTCGTTTTAAATTAGTTACCGGTCACATCTCGACCAGAACTTACAGTGTACCATAGGTAGCGGCCACTGTAACGGGTTAGTGCCGACCCGGTCGCTACTTTGGCCGAGACTTCCCAATCTGATCCAACGGCGGATTAAAGTAGTGGCGCCGGCAAACGGGGTAATAGGCCTCGTTGCCGCCAATCTGGACCTGTTCGCCCTCGTAGACCGGTTTGTTGTCGTGGAACCGCAAGTTCATGATGGCCTTCTTGGTACAGAACCAGCAGATGGTCTTCATTTCCTCAATCTTGTCCGCGTACAGCAAGAGGTACTTAGAACCCTCAAACAGTTCGTTGCGGAAATCATTTTTCAGTCCAAACGTCATCACGGGAATGTGCAGCTCGTCAACGACCTTGGCCAATTGGAACACGTGGTCCTTGGTCATGAACTGGGCCTCGTCAATCAGCACGCAGTCCGCCTGGGCATCCAGCCGTTGAATCTCGTCATACAGGTTCATGTCCTTGTAAATTGGGTGCGCCGTGCGCTTGAGCCCAATGCGGCTAGCAACTTGGCCCACCCCGTCACGCGTGTCCAAACCACTGGTCATAATGATGACCCGCTTGCCTTGTTCCTCATAGTTATGGGCGACCTTTAAGATTTCAATGGTCTTCCCGCTATTCATTGCGCCGTACCGAAAAAATAGCTGCGCCACGTTACTCCCACCTTTTTGACAGTTTCTATCTATTATAGCCGATTCCCGTAGAAAATTAAACAGTCGTTGTTGTCGCCTCCGGGATGATGAAAATGGGACCGGAACGCGGTGGGCGGACACCCAGAGCCAAAGAGCGGTCTCTGGGATGCTTTGAGCCAAAGCCCACGTCTCAAAGACACCAATCCCCTAACCGGTAAAGCCCACCGCTAAGGGGATTCCCACGGCTGGGCCCATTTCCATCATCCCTCCGGCTAACGCTAGTTTATTTTCTAGGGGACGTTCCAACCTTTTGTCGTTTACCGTTCCCGGCGACGGATTCAAAGCGCCCTGCTGTGGGGCCGGTTCCAGCCTGTGAAGCGGTCTTCCAGCTCGACTTTGAGCCCCCAGACCGGTCTCAAAGGTCGTCCCGTGGTCTAGGTTGGGAAAGCCCCCCAACCAAGACCACCGACACAGCTGTCCGCTTTGATCCGCCTCTGGTCACTAAGACTGACCACGAATTAAACTATCCGCTCGGGGCGACACGCTGTTTAAATTTACGTCGCAAATTTGCGTAAGGTTACTCCCTCACATTCTAGTGTCACACGCAAAGTCATACCAGAATGTGACTAGCGCAACTAACACTGGGGTTGACCGCTTCCCCACTAACTTAGCAGTCGACCCGCAACCTAGAGCCAGAGGAAGCCAGGGCGGAGACGGCTGTGTCGATTCTGTTTGTCGGCGTTTCTTGCCGGCTTACAGAATGGGACAACCTTTGAGACCTGCGCTTCTCAGCAGGGCTTAAAGTTGAGGTGGGAGCCCGCCCTTCGGCGGAAACCGGCCCCACAGCAGGCGGAGCCCTGGAAGCCGCAGGTGGCAACTCATCCGCAATCCCAATCACTAAGCCAGCAGAAAACAGAGCGCCAAAACCCCAGTGTTCCTTGCGTTTTGGGAAAGATGGGGCGTTGGACTCCCCTAAACGCCTAAAAAATGCTAAAATTAAGGCTTGAATATTCAGGAAACCGACATTAAAAAAATCTTGTCGCGATTAAGGAGCGAATTGCATGTCATTCAGAAGCGGCGTTGCCACCTTCGCGGGGAAATCCTCTTACTGGTTTCTCCACACGTTTCTACACGGGGGAAGTTCCCTCCCCGGTAAAATTACGTTAAAGCTCGACCCCAACATTTTACGAACGTTAGGGGCCAAGTATGACGTCATTGTCATCACGGGAACCAACGGGAAGACCTTAACGACGGCGTTGACCGTCTCCGTTTTGCACGAAAAATATCCCGCTATCCTGACGAACCCCACCGGGTCCAACATGGAACAAGGAATCGTCACGACCTTCTTAAACGCCAAGAACCCCAAGACTGGCCGGCCCTTAGCCGTGCTGGAAGTTGACGAGGCGAACGTCATCAAGGTCACACAATATATTGAGCCTAAAGCCTTTGTCTTCACCAATATTTTCCGGGACCAAATGGACCGCTACGGTGAAATTTACACCACCTACCAAAAGATTTTGGATGGGGTGGCACTGGCACCGAATGCCACGATTATTGCCAACGGCGATTCCCCCATTTTTCATTCCAAGGAATTACCGAACCCGATTGAATATTACGGTTTCGATGACCAGCCCGACACGGACATGAAGGCTAAGCCCAACACGGATGGCGTGCTGTGCCCCAACTGTGAGCACATCTTGCACTACCATTCCCTGACCTACAGTAACCAAGGCAAGTATTTCTGCCCGAACTGTGGGTTCTCCCGGCCAGAGCTGACCTACCGCCTGACCAAGTTGGGGGAGCAAACGCCGACCTCATCTAAATTTGAAATCGACGGTCACCCCTTCAAGATTCAAGTCGGTGGGACCTATAACATCTACAACGCGCTGGCTGCCTATGCTGTGGGCCGCTTCATGGGCGTTACCCCCATTCAAATCAGCAACGCGTTCAACGCTAACCAACAGGTCTTCGGCCGCCAAGAAGTCATCGACGTCGATGGCAAACGGGTCACGATTATTCTGGTCAAGAACCCCGTTGGGCTGGACCAAGTGCTCCACATGATTGGCACCGACACCCACCCATTCTCACTGGTGGGCCTGCTAAACGCCAACTACGCCGATGGCATCGACACCAGTTGGATCTGGGATGGCGACTTTGAACAGCTCGCCGACCGCGACATTCCGACGGTGATTACCGGTGGTGAGCGCTACAAGGACATCACGTTCCGCCTGAAGGTCGCGGGGATTCCCGACGACCGGCACATCGTGGAGCCAAATTTGGAAAAGGTGGTTGAGGAGATCAAGAAGGTCTCGACCGACCGCGTCTACGTGCTGGCAACCTACACCGCCATGCTGCAAATGCGCAAGATTTTGGCCGATAAAGGCTACGTCAAGGAGGGACTCGGACTATGAGCTACGAACTAAACGTCGCCCACCTGTACGGCGACCTGATGAACACTTACGGTGACGTCGGGAATATTCTGGCGTTGAACTACTATGCCAAACAAATGGACGTTAGCTTAAACGTTAAGGTCGTTAGTTTGGAAGAAGATTTCAAATCAGCCGATTACGACCTCGCCTTCTTCGGCGGTGGCCAAGACTTTGAGCAGACCATCGTTTCGCAAGATATCCAAACGAAAAAGGCTGAGCTGACGAAATTTATCGAATCAGACGGTCCCCTGTTGGCCATCTGTGGCGGGTTCCAACTGCTCGGCCACTACTACATCGGGGCTGACGGCGAAAAGCTGCCCGGTATCGGGGCGCTGGACCACTACACGTTGGCTCAGGACCACAACCGCTTCATCGGCAACATCGTCATCAAGAACCAGGAAACTGGCGAGACCTACCACGGTTTTGAAAACCACCAAGGGTTAACCTACCTGGGAAAGGACGAACGCCCACTGGGCAACGTCGTCTCCGGTAAGGGTAATAACGGTGAGGACGGCACGGAAGGCGCGATTTACAAGAACGTTTATTGCTCCTACTTCCACGGCCCGATTCTGACCCGGAACGGTGACATCGCTAAACACCTGCTGGTCGCAGCGCTGCACCGGAAATATCCGGACGCTGACTTCAGCCAACAGGAAGCCTTACCCATTCCCGCAACTTTCTAACTGACTAAATAAAGCGTGCCACTGACATCTAATGCGGATGTTAGTGGCACGCTATTTTCTTCGAAAAAAATTCACGCTAATGACTAAAATCGTGGGCGACGTAGCGGCTCTTCTCCGCCAAATACGTGCCAATCACGGCGTTGCGTTGATCCAAGTACGGTTCGTTTGGCGCCACCGGATGGACCCGATTCGTCAGGAAAACCATCGCCTGTTTGGCGGCCTGGTCGATGACCAAGTACGTCCCCGTGAAGCCCGAGTGCCAAATCACGCGGTGCGGTGTCGGGCACTGCGTTACGGTCAGTGCCCAGCCCAAGGAGCGGCCGGCATGACCGTTGGGTGTCAGGTCATGGGCTAAATGGTTAACCAGTAGTGGTGGCAAGACCGCCGCTACTTTTTCCGGCTGAAAATAGGCCTGACAGAACCGGGCCAAATCATCCACCGTACTGAATAACCCGGCCGACCCACACCGCCGCTGTAGCACGTAACCCTTGGGGTCGTGAACCTCGCCGCGCACGAGTCCCCGCCCCACCGTTTGGGCCGTGGGAATGCAGGCCAGCGGATTCGCCGGCGTAAACGTACTGTGGACCATGCCTAAGGGCGTCAACACGCGGCGTTGCGCGACCACTTGGATTGGGTCCCCGAGAATTTTTTCAACGATCCAGCCCAGGAAAATGTAGTTGACGTCGGCGTATACCATTTTCCGGTCAAAAGTTGGACCGACGTGCAACCCCAACAATCCGGCCGTTAGCTCAGGCGCGGCTAATTGATTTCGGTTGGGAATATAACCGGTGATGCCCGAGGTGTGCGTCAACAGGTGTTGAATCGTGACCCGCGTGTCCGGCCACTCGGGGAGATAGTCGCTGACCCGGTCTGCCAAACGCAGCCGGCCCTCCGCCAACAGTTGTAAAACTACGCTCAGGGTGCCGACCACTTTGGTCAACGAAGCCACGTCGTACAGCATGCCCGGCCGCAGGGGCTCGGGAGCGGGTACCAGCGCGGCTTGCCCGTACTGCCCCGTTTCCACCCGGTCGCCGTCAATCAGCGCAAAGCTGACCCCCGGCACCACTTTCTCCTGAACCAGCCGCTGCAGGGCCGCCTTCGTTTGCGTATACGTCATGGACCGCACCTCTCTCTTCTCTACTAGCCCCATTGTACCCGTTTGGCTTTCGCCTTGGCAATCCAAGATTCGGTTAAGACTTGCGCTAGCATTGCATGAACGCACCCTGTGCCTGCCACAAAATAAAAAGTGCCCCACCCAAAATCAGGCAGAGCACTAATAATTTTATTTAGAAATTCCAAACAAACCTAACACCCACCGAGCAAGCAGCAAATGAACGCAGCCACTCGGGCTTACGGGTTAAACGTGTGTCAGCCGCAGGGCTGGGAAAACTGGGCCGGTCGTGGCAGTGACCAGAGGCGAGCCAAGGTGCCGGGAACGAATGCAACCAGGTCCCATCCTCAAAAAAGTGCCCCACCCAAATTGGGCAGAGCACGAATAATTTTATTTAGAAATCCAAAACAAGCCTAACACCCACCGAGCAAGCAGCAAATGAACACAACCACTCGGGCTTACGGGTTGAACGTGTGTTAGCCGCAGGGCTGGTGAAAATGGGCTCAGCCGTGGGAGTTGCCTAAGCGGTTTACCGCTTAGGCAACTGCTATCTTTGAGACGTGTTCTTCGGCTCAAAGTAAGTCCGAAGACCGCTTCTCAGGCTTCGGACGTGCGACCACAGCGTCACGGCCCAGTTTTCACCAGCCCGGAGGCGAACTAAACGACAAGCCCTAAGCCAAGTCGTTGCCGGTGAATTGACTGTTGTAGAGGTCGGCGTAAAAACCGTCCGCCGCCAGCAAACTGTCGTGATTCCCAGTTTCCACAATGTGCCCATGGTTCATGACCACAATGTTTTCGGCATTTTGAATCGTAGACAACCGGTGAGCAACCACGAAGCTGGTCCGCCCAGCCAACAACCGCTTCATCGCGTGTTGAATCAACATTTCTGTCCGGGTATCAACCGAACTCGTGGCTTCATCCAAGATCAAGACGTCTGGATCAGCCACAAAGGCCCGGGCAATCGTCAACAATTGCCGTTGTCCTTGAGAAATGTTGGTAGCAGCTTCGTTCAAAATCGTGTCGTAACCGTCAGGCAGCTGCCGAATGAAGGTGTCCGCGTGCGCCGCCTTAGCAGCCGAGTAGACATCCTCTTCGGTCGCATCTTCCCGACCGTATTTGATATTATCAAAAATCGTTCCGGTAAACAGCCAGGTATCCTGGAGCACCATCGCAAAGTGCCGGCGCAAGTCCGTCCGCCCAACGGCGTGCGTGTCTTGCCCACGATACTTGATTTGACCAGCATCGACGTCGTAGAAGCGTTCCAACAAGTTAATGATGGTCGTCTTCCCGGCACCGGTTGGCCCCACGATGGCAACCATTTCACCCGCTTTGACCTTCAGATTGAAGTCCTCAATCAGGGGGTTGTCTGGCACGTATTTGAAGGCCACATTATCAAATTCAATGACGTTGCCTTCATTAGCCGTTTGCTCTGGCAATTTGGCCGTCTCTGTGTCGGTCATGTCGTCTTCGTCCAGCACGGAGAAAATCCGTTCGGCAGAGGCAATCGTGGCCTGAATGGTGTTGGTCAGGTTAGCCATCTGCGTGATGGGTTGGGAGAATTGGTTGGTGTATTGCAGGAAGGCCTGCACGTTCCCCAAGCTAACCGTCCCGTTGGCGACCTGAATCCCACCGATAACGGCGACAGCCAGGTAATCCAAGTTCTTCACAAAGTTCATCAGCGGGAAAATCAGGCTAGACACAAATTGCGCCTTCCAAGCCGATTGGTAATACTTCCGGTTGTGTTCTTCGAATTCTTCTTGGGTGGCCCCTTCACGGTTAAACGTCTTGACCACGGTATGGCCGGCGTACGTTTCTTCAACCGTGTTGTTTAAGAGTCCCAAGTTTTTCTGTTGGCTAGCAAAGAAGCGTTGTGACTTTGGCGCCACGATACCGACCACTAAGATACTCAGTGGCACGGACACCAGGGCAACCAACGTCAGCCAGCCACTGATGGTCAGCATCATGTAGAGCACACCGAAGAACGTCAAAACACTGGTCACCATTTGGGACAGCGTCTGTTGCAGCGTCCCACCGATGTTATCCATATCGTTAGCCATCCGGGACATCAAGTCCCCATTGCTATGGGTATCGTAGTAACTGATTGGCAGGCGTTGCATCTTTTCCTTCAGGTCGCGCCGCAATCGGTAAACGACCTTCTGGGAGATCCAACTCATGATCAGTTGTTGCACGATGCCAAATACAGCGGCACCGGCATACATGATCCCAACGACCAGCAGAATGTGGCCGATTTTGCCAAAGTCAACGGGTAAGTTGTGAATCGGGATTCCAGCCTTCAGTTCGGCCGTTCCCTTCATCACCCCTTTAAATAATTCCGTCGTGGCTTCACCTAAAATCTTGGGCGTCTTGATTTGCAAGACTACCGAAACGATGGCGAAGACCAAGACGACGAGGATACCGGGGATCCAGGCTTTCATGTAGCGGAACAACCGGATCGTCGTTCCCCAGAATTTTTGTGGCCGCTGTTTGGTTGCGGCACCACGTCCATTACGCATCGACGGTATCCCCCTTCCGCAGTTGTGAATCGAGAATTTCTTGATAAGTTTCGTTACTTTCTTTCAGCTCGTCGTGGGTCCCTTGACCAACGATCTTCCCACCGTCGATAACCAAAATCAAATCGGCATCGGCAACCGTGGAGACCCGTTGGGCAACGATAACGGTTACCCCATTTTGAACCTGTTCATCCTTCCGTAAGTCCTGCCGTAACAGGGAATCCGTCTTGAAGTCCAAAGCGGAGAAGGAATCATCAAAAATGTAGACACTGGCGCGCTTCAAAATGGTCCGCGCAATTACCAGCCGTTGCCGTTGACCACCGGAGAAGTTATCCCCGTTTTGTTCAACGACACCGTCCAGGCCGCCTTCTTCTTTAATGAAGTCGCTGGCTTGAGCGACGTCTAATGCGTGCCAAATTTGGTCATCCGTGGCATCCGGCATCCCAAAGAGCATGTTGCTCCGTACGGTTCCAGAGAACAGGACAGCCTTTTGTTGGGTGATCGAAATGGCATCGTGTAGCGCTTTTTGGCTCATCGCCGTCAATGCCGTTCCGTTCAGCTTAATTTGACCACTTTCGGGATCGAATAACCGGGGAATCAGGTTGACCAGCGTGGATTTACCCGAACCGGTCCCCCCGATAATCGCCACCGTTTGACCGGCCGTTGCCGTGAAGTTCACGTCCGTCAACGCTAATTTTTCAGCGCCGGTGTACCGGAAGCTCACGTGATCAAAGGTCAAGCTGGCTGCATCGGTGTGCAACTCAAGTGGTTGATCCGCATCGTTGATCTTACTCTTGAGATCCATGACTTCGTTGATCCGTGCCGCAGAGGCTTGTGCCCGAGGCAGGAAAACGAAGACCATGGAAACCATCATGAAGCTAATTAAAAGTTGGGTCGCATATGTCATGAAGGCAACTAAGTTACCCACTTCCATGGCTTGGTGGCCAATCAATTGACCCCCATACCAAACGATTCCAATGTTGGTCCCACTGACAATCAAGGTGATGACCGGGAACATTAAGGACACAATCATGAAGACCTTAATCCCAGTCTTGGTGTAGTCCTGGTTGGCGCCTTCAAAGCGGTCCTGTTCAAATCGGTCCTGGTTAAAGGCCCGAATGACCCGCACCCCGGTTAAACCCTCACGGAAAACCAAGTTAATGCGGTCAATCTTCTTTTGCAGGCTCTTGAACAGCGGCACCGCAAAGTACATGATCAAGCCGGTAAAAAATGCCAAGATTGGCAGGGCCACGAGGAAGACCATGGTCAACCGCGGACTCTTGACGTACGCCAGTACACCCGCACCAACCAACATGATTGGTGCCATCAGCATCATCCGTAACATTTGAACCATAACGTTTTGAATCTGCACCACGTCGTTGGTCGTCCGGGTAATTAAGGAAGCGTTCCCCACCGTTTCAAACTCTTCAGTGGAAGCAAACGTGACTTTCTTAAATAAATCGGTCCGGATTCGTTGACCCATTCTTTGTGACTGGGTCGACGCATAGTAGACGTTCCCGGCAGCACCTAACACCCCAATGAAACTCAAGAGGAGCATTTGCCCACCAGTCCGCCAGATGTAGCCGATATCGTTGTTGGCGATCCCTTTATCGATGATGTCCGAAGTCAACGTCGGTAAGGAAAGGTCACAGGCAACTTGTATAATCATAAACCCAACAGCAAGGGCTACTGCCCACCAGTCCAAGTGTTTTCGGGCAAGTCGCATCATAGGAAATTTGGCCTTCTTTCTTCTAAGGTTACTCTATAAAACATCAAAATTGCATATGCGATAACTAAAGGTTGAAAGTTAAATTGTACAGTAAAGGCCCGGCATGCCGGGCCTTTACTGTACAAAAATAGACATGGATTA
>NZ_RHNW01000019.1 GCF_003946045.1 Levilactobacillus mulengensis
CCTGCTCGGGGCATTATTGAAACAATTAGAAAGTTTTAGATAAAGAGGAATCCCGTTAAATCAGCGTTTAAAGGGATTCCTCTTTTTTTCGTATCCATAGAAAAACATAGGAAAATGATTTTTCTTTACACTTTTTTTGCACTGTCCTGTGCGGTGTAATCCTTTAGACTCGTGATTTTGTCGAGAGCAATTTCAATTTCATTATCAGTTTTTGCACGATACTCGTCGATGAGGTATGAGTAGATTCGAGTGGTGGTCCCGAGGTCAGAATGTCCAAGTCGCTTAGAGATAGCATAAATGTCGACACCCTCAGCGAGTAAATAGGCCACATGAGTGTGTCTAAGGGAATGAAAGTGAAAGCCATTTCGGGCAATATCAAGATCACTTAGGAGCCTTCTCAGTGTCTGATTCACCGCATTAGATGTTGGAATGGTCCCGTATTGATTAGTAAAGACGTATTCATCGCGCTTGTGTTCCTGCATATCTTTTAAAACGTTAGTAAGTTGCTGATTGATCCGAATCACTCGGACGGACGATGCTGTCTTAGTGGGAATCTGCTTTTTGGTGGATTCGTTCCAGGCGTGGTTGACAGAAATTGCCTTGAAGTTCAAATTTATATCTTTCCACTGTAATCCCTGAATCTCTCCCAGTCGCATTCCAGTGAGTATCGCTGTTAGAATCATGGAACGTGAGGTGAAATTGTGACTGGGATTCTCTAAGATGGCTGCGGTCAGTGTCTGAGTCTCTTTCATGTTCAGGTAGTCAATCCTGTGGGTGCGACTGTCGTCCCATACTAGCTCAATTCCATCGGTAAAGTCCTTGACGATTAGTTCTTCATAGATGGCATTTTTAACACAAGCCCGTATTAAGGTGTTAACTTTGTGGACGGTATCCCGGGCATGTTTCTTGCCGTAAGTGGTCATGAATTTCTGATAGTCACGTCGAGTTACCTTTTCGATTTTTGTGGTCTTGAAGTATTTTTTGAGTTCACGGTAAGTGATCATGTATCGGTTTTGGGTCCGAGGGGAGACCTTAGCCAATTTGAAATCCCGGAACCACTTCAGAAAGTACTCTGAGAAGAGGTGAGACGCTTTTTCACCCTTTAAAGGCTCTCCTCGTGATATTTTTCCTTCCCAATCTGCCGCCAGTAATTGGGCGGCTTTTTTGGTGGCTAGGCCGCCTTGATTAGCAGTTTTATACTTTCCGTCCTTATCCTTATAGGATACGCGTATTTGCCATTTACCGTAGCGCTTGGTAATACTTGCCATTTTCACTCCTCCAAACAAACGTGTGTTCTTTGTGACGATTAAAGAAAAGCCCTGAACGGGCCCAAGTACATATTTATCTTTTAATGTCACTATTTTTGGGACAATGCTTCTCCCGGAATCGAACCGAGGGGAGTCACCAGACAGAAGCTGTTAATGTCGTGTAAACCATTTAGAACTGTTCGTTCGTGCATAATATAGTTTTGATCCGTGGCCGTTTACTTTCAAGAAATAGCCGTCCTTTCCCATGTGATAGAAGGGCGCAACATGGATAGTTTTTCCATAATGTAATTTTAGATGATGACCCAGGCGATTAGTTGCATAGCAATCACCTCGGATGAATTTATATACGGTAATGTTGCGAGTGACATACGCACGTTTATAGTGACTGGCATTTGCTGAGGTACTGATAAACATGGTTAAAGCAATTGCTGAAACGAGGGTGATCCAGATTTTTTTCATAATTTCCTCCCGATAGATGTATTTGATTAATCTAAACTAGTAGCTCGTGAATCATCCTTTAAAACGGTTACTACCAGTTTCATAATGCTTGTTGTTTACGTATTTGCGACCATATACTTTCCAATTCGTATAGGTTCCATTTTTTATGTGGATAATTTGGCCACGGTGAAGCTTAAAACTACGAACGCGATGAGATGGCGTATACATGGTACCCTTAGTGTACTGATAGATTCGGATAGATTTTGTAACAATGGCAGTATAGGTACTGACAGAATAGCTGTCAGACATTGGGATTGTTAGATGATTTGTAAACTTTCACATTACGAGTGAGAGTTACCCAGCGTTCATGACCGGTTGGAATAGATGAAGCAGAAGCACTATCACTAGTTGCAAATACTATAATTAGTGAGAAAAGTACCAGAAATGCAGTAATGATATTTCGATTTTTCATAAATTAGTAGCCCCCGTTAGCGTAGCGGTAGTAGTGCGCTTTTGTAACTTTGTGCATCGATGCCATACCAACTAAACGCACCTTATGGTAGCCCGTTTTTCTAATTTTAATGGTCGGATAAATTGTATTTCCTAATGTGAAACTAGTTCGGAATTTATAAGTATTACCACTTTTTGAGACGCTACGAATATGGTACGAATACACATCGGCCTGTGGAGCTCCTTCATGTAGTGACTTCTTGGTTACCCATAAAAGGTGATTATCACCTATATAATAGCCACGAAGACTAGATGGTGAGGTAGATGCTGCATGAGCAGTCAAGCTTACTGCTGATACAGAAACGAAAGCAATTGTTGTAACTATAAGAGATAGGATCCTATGTTCCTTCATAATTTCCTCCCGTGGTATGTAGTCAGCTTTTAACGTCATCGGGTGTGGACACAGTAATTAAACAATGCTTTAACCGTGCGTAGCATTGCCAATACTATTTTCTAATGCTAGGGTTTCACGATACTCATTCGCTTCAGGCTTTTCTCTGAAGTCAACTGTCATATCTTTATATTTTTTAAGCTCGTTCTCTACCTCTCCGATGGTTATAGAGAAATATTCTTTTCTGTTGTTTACTTTATTGACACGATTACCTGTGAATTTGTTATGAAGTTCCGATTCTAATTTGTAAGCATCTTCACTGAAAATTAAAGCGTGCACATCGAACTTAAAAGGGACTGACGCGCTGCTTAGTTCATTAATCCTGTCCATAGGTTCTAATCGACGTGTCACACCAATTTTAAAAATGTTTCTACCAAACGATCCGATATTGGAGATAATGTAGACATACCCGGCAGTTGCATGCTGCTCGCGGTAGTCAACTTCAGTCTTTTGGTTCTGCTGTGCTTCTAGTTCGTTTTTAAGCTTTTGAATTTCTGCAAGCAAGTTTTGGTTAGAGGGTTCTTCTTTAGACTTTTCTTCTAGTTCTTGAATTGCTTGAGTATAATGTTTGATTTCTTTGTCGATTTTCTTACGTTTTGAAGCAATTTCGCGTTGCAATGCTTTTTCTTCACGCTCTTGGGCACGTTGCTCACGTAAAATTTCTTTTTCTTCCTGGGATTTCTGGCGATAAGCAAAAGCAAGGTTCAATTCATCTAGCTTCAAGTTAAGATAATCAATCTTTATAGCGACGTCATCAACGCTGTACATCTTATTGTGTTGTTCAAACGATCTCGTGATACGCCTACTTATTCTATCGTAGTTAGAATAGGTTGCTTTATTAATAGCCTCAGTGCATTCGTTATTAAAACTTCTAAGAATGGACTTTATGCTATTTCGAGTCATTTTTCTGCCTTCGGCTTTGCTATCGTTGACTATCCAATTCGGATTATAAGTAACCGCTGTCTTATCTTTAATCATAGCCTTCTGTTGCTCACGCAAATTTATAAGCGTGTCTTTGTATTCTAACGACGTTGAAAAATCGTATTGTGGCCTGTATAAGCCGTACGAACTCATTTCTAAATCAGGCTCAAGGTCGCTAATATCTGCCCGAATATTTTCTTTTTGATCAATTAGCTGACCAATCTCATTTTTAAGCTCCTTAACTTCGGACTTATTTGTTGCAATGATTTTTTGGAAGGTAGATTGCAACTTTTTTTCGCCTTCAGATAATTTAGACAGCTTTGCAGTTTTTAGAGTTATAATTTTATCAAGTTTTATTGGTTCAGCTTCGTGAAGAGATAGCTTGAGGCTGGCCTTTTCAGACAGCTCTTTATTTTTCTGAAGAGCTGTCTGAATTTGTGACTTTAAGTGGGTGCTATTCATAAGCATTTCTTTTTTTGACTGTTCCAGTTCTAAGTTGTTCTTTGATAAAGCTTCGTTAGCTTCTTTTAAATGAATGATCTGTTTTTTGAATTCAGATATTCGAAAAATATCCCTTATTGACATCTCGTAGTCCCTTCAATCTAAAACATGTTTGTAGTGCAGTCCATATGCAAGACCAACTTCATGCAGGTATGGCAGTTCAACGCCAACATCATCGGCCGCTGGATAGTCGGACTCCTCACACGCATATTCGCGACGTAAACGGTCCATGTCAGCCCGTGTCAGCAAGTGAGTAAATCCCCAAACACGAGCCCGTCGTTCCTGTTTCATATTCTCTAACGATCTATAATCGGTAATGTCGCCAACCGAAGTTTCAACATGACCAATTTCCTCTAGTATCCATTGACATAGTTGGTCGGGTGTTTTTCTTTCGTTAAGGGCGACCTCATCACCGATTGCCAGGCCGCTCAGGCGCACTGGTAACCTCTTGAAGCTAAAAGCAATTTCCGAATATTGCGCCATTAAGGTTTCAAGTCTATTCAATAAACTCAGTCCTTTTCATGACGCTTTTTGTACTGCGCCTTTTTGAACTCAATATAGTCTCTTATTTCTTGGCGTTCTTCTTCGGTTAAATCAGCTAGATCGCCATCAATATGGGCGGCAACGGGCACATCACCGAGGTCAACTTTGTGACCTAAAAGATAGTCAGTTGTTACTCCATAGTAGTTAGCTAGCTTTATAAGCATTGTGTTGTCGGGCTCGTTGCGTCCATTTTCCAAATGAGAATATGCAGCCCTACTAGTTCCAATAGCTTTTGCTACATCATCTTGCGTTCGATCGAGTTGATTGCGCAAGTACTTCAAACGAGTTCCAAAAGTAGAAGAAGCCATTAATAGTCCTCCTTAATTGATATTATACGTATCATTATAGATACAAAAAGTATCTGGTTCAATAAAAGATACAAAAAGTACCTTTTTTCTATTGACGATACGTAATGTATCGTGTATCATTATGATTGTTGATACGTTATGTATCGGAATTGAGGCGAAAAAAATGATTCGAAAATGTCTAAAAAGTTCTCGTGTAGAAGCTTGTCTTACTCAGGAAGAACTTGCTAACGAACTTGGTATTGCTGAAATAACAGTTAGAAAAATTGAAAACGGTGCAACGAATCCGAGCGCTAAATTAGCTGTTAAATATGCTAATTTCTTTGAAAAGGATTTAGCAATCCTATTTCCTGATATATTTTTGCTTAATTTTGATACAAATAGTATCAAAAAGCCTGAGGAGGTGAGCTGATGAAGAAACATGAAGTGATTCATTTTTACAAGTCAGGTGGTTTTAATCACTTGGTAAATGTCTCTGTTGATGATAATTTGTTTGCCGCAGTTACCTTTACTGATAGTGAGATGAAACGAATTGAACAAAAATATCCACTAGCAAAGGATAATCTGTTTGCACTAGTGGACGGTGTAGAAATTAAATTAAAAAGCTAAAGACCGAATTTGTTTTCAATTAGCTTAGCTGCAACTGAGCTAAAAATGTTTAATGAAGCAGAACCCATCTTAGAAGCAATTGTAGATTTGGTTTCCTCCCAATTCGTGTTATCTCGGATATTGTCGAGAAATTCATGACCTTTGTACGTAATCTTCGTAAAGGCATAAGCATCAGGCATCTGTTGATACTTTCTGCCATCAACGAAGCCACCATCTATCAGTTCGATAAAAGTATAGTAAAACGTATCTAGGTCAAAAAGATCAGAGATATTAGAGGATTCAATTACTTGCTGCAAGTCCGATTCCGAGCCGCCGTCATAAGGAACGAGTTCTAATAGTAAGAGCAAATCTCTGACACATTCATGATTAAGTTTCATAATTTATCACCTCCTTCAAGTATCAATTGTACCAGAGAAGGTGAGTGATATCGGTAGCCTGAGGAGGTGAGCTGATGAAGAAAGAAGAATTCCAAAGTGCAGTTCTTACAGAACTTCGTAGCTTAAATAAAACGCTCAAGGTTATCGCTAGTAACCAAGAGCGTCACGAAACGTCATTGTCATCGGATGAATTGTCCAAAATAGTCAAAAATGACATCCGGCAAAGCATGAGAAGCGTAGAGAAAGAATTACTTAGCTGATGTGTCGTCAACTAAGAACTCTTCTAGAAGGTTATGAACTGCTCGAAGAGTGGATACTTGAAAGCTGCTGCTAACTTTAGTGGCGATCTTTGATGCTATGAGATTACTATCCGAATTATTGTTAATGATTTCGGTTACGGAATCTCCAATTGTTGATACAAACTTTTCAGTATTCTGGTCGTCCAAGGCAGTTTTAACAATTTTGTTGAAGCGCTCTTCAAATTCTGCTTTTTCCATGATTATCACCTCCTTACGCACTAATTGTACCAAAAGAGGTGACTAATATTATTTTTTCCAAAGAACGGGGGTGACACTATGCTCCAAGTTCTAGCAGCAGGATTACTAATTCTTGTGATTGGAAACTACTCATCAAACTAATAGGAGGTGTCAAAATGACACGGCAAGAAAAAATTGAAATGGTAGCTGGCACGTCAAATCATCCAGCTAAGTTCATTGAAGAACTAACAGCTGATAACGATCAGCTATTAGAAAACTTAGTTGTGGTTGCTAAGGCACAAATTGCTAATGAGACAGCTGACCAAGTCTTTGAAGCTATGGCTTAAGTATAACGATTATGGCTGTCAAATGCCTTACATCAAATTGACAGTTAGAAGGAAGTGACAGCATGCAGAATAAATTTGCCGAACAATTAACTTTGGATCTGGCAGGAGTGGTGCGTAGGGACGTCGCTCAAAAAGTTCATATCTCCGATGGTCAACTGACCCGTTTAGCGAATGGGCAGCGTACTGGCGACAAGGGGATGCGAGCTGGGTTGGCACACGCGCTGCATAGTATCTTGTTGGCATTCTCTGGCGCCCGTAAGGATTACGGTGTTCTTTCTTTCTTGAAGAGCAGCAAACGTTATGACGATGTTATGGCAACACTCTTCCAGCAACGCAAAGAAGAGGACGATCGGCGTGAATTAGAAGAAGCGTTCGATCAGGCCATGACGACTAAACCGGAAGCTCGGTCGTCACAGCAAATCTTACTCATACGAGACTATTTTAAAGAGTATGCCGAAGAGATCATGTCTGAAAACACCGATATTGTAGCCAAAGCAGAATATGCTGGAATCGATATCCATCAAGTTTTTGACGAAGCCAATGCACGAGTAGGAGGGTGACAAGATGAAAGCACCACAGGTAATTGAATTTAAGGCTCGGGCGGTGGTACCAGATAGCTTAGAGCTAGTTGAACGGGATGAACTTGATAGTCTTCGCAGTCAGGCACTTACAGGTCGAACTTGGACCATGCAGGATTTACGTGAATGGGCCGGGAAAAAGTCAACGGACTGGATTAAGGACAACGTTTTATACAATCCCCATTATTCACGCGAAATTCAAGACATGATTGACCGACATGAGATTCATGAGGCTACAGGAAAAGGCTCACGTTGGCTGTTCAAGGCTGGTCCCATGGCAGATTTCTTAGATCGTCACTGGGAAGAATTACCGTGGTAAGGAGGAAGAAAAATGATTTTGCAAAGCATTTACGATTTTTGGTGCTTCTATTTTGGTGAAGCAGCCACGTGGATCGGCAGTATTGTGGGCCTTTTCTACGCCGGTTACCGCTTCCGTAAACACGTTGAGACGGTCGGTGGCTGGAAGTCTTGGCGTAATGACTATTTTGGATTGGAGGACAAAAAATGAAAATTTGGCATAAAAAAAGAGCCCTGACCTGGCCGTCAGAACTCGAAGATAAAAAGTATCTCTCATACTTCTTTAGCGTTAATTCTACTCCGAAAGGTGGCGTATGGCAATGGCTTTAGGAGGTACCTCGTACATGTATGACCGTAAGTTTGGTCAGCAAGCTGTCACACGAATTAACCAGCCAGACCCAAGCATCCAACGCATCGACACGGATGAAGGCTTTATGAAACGTGTTAAAAAGCAAGTCGTAAGCACGGCCCTACGAAAATCGGAGGTAATCTCATGGACATGATGACAAATGTGCCAGGAACTTTTATGCCAAAGCCAATTGGCGTTTCTAACCTATCAGAGCTGGCGGATATTAAATCCGAACTTTTTCAAGAGGTTCAGCGGTTAGCCGAAGACAATCGGCTGGACGATGAAGAAATTGACCGGCTTTATAGTATCAATGACAAGCTGGTTGCTTGGCAGCCAGAGCTTGAGGAGGAAAAATAATGGACCAAGTAAAAGAAAGACCACGTCCCAAGGTCGAGATGACCTACAAAATGAATCGTTACCAGTGGTTGGAACATCGCCGCAAAGGCATCGGCGGTTCTGATGCCTCAGCTATCCTAGGATTCAACAGCTGGCGGTCTCCATATGAAGTATGGGCTGATAAGACTGGTCGATTGCCTATCGATGATACTGGAAACGAGTTTACTCATTGGGGAAACATCATGGAACCTATCTTAGCTCAGGAGTTTCAGCGCCAAACCGGCAAGAAGGTACACCGTCAAAACAAAACGTTTGTTGACCCTGAGTATGACTTCCTTCGGGCAGACATCGATCGGGATATCGTTGGCGAACCCGGATTCTTGGAAATCAAAACAGCTATGGAGTTCAAGTCTTCAGAGTGGACGGACGACGAAGTTCCACCCGCTTACCTGCTACAAGTTCAACATTACATGATGGTTCTTAATCGTCCTTACTGCTACTTTGCCACGTTAATTGGCGGTCACCACTTCTTGACTAAGCGAATTGACCGGGACGACCAATTAATTGCTACTATGCGTCAGCAACTTATTGACTGGTGGGAGAAGCATATCATCCAAGGCATTCCGCCAGAGATTGATGGTTCCGATTCAACTACCAACGTCTTAAATAAGCTTCATCACGAGACTGAGGGCCAACCAGTCATCTTAGACGATGATTTGGACAAGCTACTTACTCAACGTGAACAGCTCAAAGAAGGGCTTAAAACCTACACCAACGACATCAAAACTACTGAAAACAAGGTCCGAGCGGCAATGCTTGCGACCGAGGTTGGTACATCGACTAACTTCGTTGTGACCAATCGGATGAACAAGCGCGGCAACCGCGTGTTGCGGATTAAGGAGAGATAAGAATGGCTACTAACAATACTTTAAACCAGGCTTTAAACACTCAGCCTCAAAAAGTTAATGCTAAGAATGCATCAATCAAGGTTCTACTTGAATCACCGACGATTCAAGCCAAGTTTCAAAACGTCTTGAAAGATAAGTCTTCAGGTTTCGTTAGTTCGGTTCTTAACGTCGTCAATTCCAACGGATACCTAGCGGATGCTCAACCAATGTCTATCATGACGAGTGCAATGGTCGCCGCAACGTTGGACCTTCCTATTGACCCCAATCTTGGGTATGCCTATATCGTCCCATTTAAAGCCAAGAATAAAGAAACGGGACACTACGAGAAAAAGGCACAACTCATCATCGGGTATAAGGGATATATTCAACTGGCGCAACGCTCAGGTCAGTATCACAAGCTGAACGTTGCTCCAATTCCCGAAGGCGCCTTTATCTCATGGGACCCGCTGGCAGAAGAACTCAAGTATGACTTTTCTAAGCAGACATCAGATAAAGTCGTTGGTTACGCTGGCTACTTTGAACTACTGAACGGTTTCACCAAGACTGTTTACTGGACGCGTGATCAGGTTGAAGCTCATCGAATCGCCAATAATAAGGCCAAGGACAAGCGAGCACTTGCTGGTGTATGGCGTGACCACTACGATGCAATGGCTACTAAAACTGTTCTACGGAGCATGCTAGGCCGCTGGGGTATCTTATCTATCGAAATGCAAAACGCTGTCAGCAAGGACGAGAAGCCGCAAGAGCTGTCAGATGATGGTCAGTTAGTAGAAGACCGGTTAGACATTACGGATGATGCCACAAGTGATGACAGCGATGGTGCTAAATCAGAAGACAAGCCCACGCCTGTCAAGCATACCAAAAAGTCAGATAGCGAAAATACTGATTTGACTAGTCAGGAGCAGCAAGATATCTTCAATGCCGTCAACGGTAAGAAGTAAATAGATTATAAGCGGTGGGTGGGCGGCGTAAGGAGGTGGCAAATTGAATTATTTGGTTCAGATAAAGGCATTCTATGATCGGCTCGAAGTCGAACCCCTCAAATCATCGGAAATTGCTTTATGGTACTCACTAATGTCCATAAACAATAAGACCGCATGGTCTGAAACGTTCACGGTAGCCTCATCAGTGTTATGCCAAAAATCTGGAATTAAAGAAGCCAACTTCTATAAAGCACGTAATCTTCTTCAGCAGAAGGGGTACATCGATTGGAAATCTCGAACAGGTAATCAAGCTGCAATTTACCATCTTCCTAAGCTGTATGAACAACTGCCTACAAATAGTATAGACAATCACACAGACAACTGGGGAGACAGTAGTAGAGACACCTCTATAGGCAGTAGTAGAGCATTAACTAAACTAAACAAGACTAAACAAAAAGATGTAGATGATGACGTGGTTGCTCGCTCGAACGTGTTCGACAAGTGGACGGCCCTCTGGGGATTTCCAAATGCCATCGCCTTACCAGAGCTTAACGGGTGGCTTGAGCAACTGTCACCTGACATCATCGACTACGCTATCCAGATTGCTGGAGAGCACGATGTTCAGTCGCGTGGAGCGCTTAAATACCTGCGTGCAGTTATCGATGGATGGCAGCAGCGTAACATCACCACGCTTGAGCAGGCCAAGAAGGCGGCTGAGGAACACGACCAGCGTATGGCTAATGGTCGCCGCTCGAACACTAAGCCAGCGCACGCCAAGGAGACCTTGCCGGACTGGGCACAACGGGATAGTGGTCAGCCCAAGGCACCAGCTAAGAAGCTTAGTGCTGAGCAACAGGCGGAGTTAGATTCGCGGATTCAGAAACTTCGGCAACGAAATAAAAAGCAGGAGGCATAGTATGACAAGTTTACGAGATTTAATCACAGGCACCACTAGCGACAACGTCGCGGTTAACGCTCGAGGACTCCACGACTTCTTGGAAGTTGGCAAGGATTTCTCTAACTGGTTCAAAGATATGACTGACTACGGTTTTACCCAAGGTGAAGACTTTACGCCAATTTCGGCGAAAAGCCATGGTGGCCGGCCTCGCATCGAATATGCGATGACTTTAGACATGGCTAAAGAGCTCGCCATGATTCAACGGACTGAGAAAGGCCAGCAAGCACGACGGTACTTTATCTCAGCTGAAAAGCAGTTAGCTAAACAGGAATCAACGAACAAGTTACCAGTGACGCCGCGTGAACAGATTAAGTTACTGCTGCAGGGTAACGAGGATACCAATCAACGTGTGGATCACGTTGAAAGCCGTCTAACTGACCTAGAGAAGAATCAAAAGCTGGATCCTGGCGAGTATAACTGGTTGGGACGTCGTATCAACCGTGCGGTACGCGATTACATGGGGATGCACAACCTAGTACTGAGTAACTCGCAACGTTCAAAACTGTTCCGTGACATCAACAGGGGTGTCTGTGAGGTGGCTCACGTCAAGACGCGGACACAAATTCGTGAGGGATACTTCGACGACGTGTCGGACTACATCAGCGACTGGGTGCCATCTACCGCGACGCTGGCAGTCATCAAGCAAATGGGCAGCGACTTGCCAGTTGCTCAGGAGGCCTAGAGATGACTTTTGAAGAGGCACATAAGCTCCTGCAGGAGCAAAGTAATCGTGGAACCGATGTCTGGTATGGACCAAGCTTAGAAAAGCATAGTCGTGTTCGTGGTCAGCTGGAATGGGGAGCTGTCGAGTTAGTCCTCTATCAGCTAGAAAAGAGCTATGAACGCAAGGAGGCGCCACATGATTAAGTATCCTAGTGGTGGTATTCCACAAGGACGAAGCTATAGCCCTGATGGTGATAAGGAAATAGTCAAGCCACTCAAGCACAAAAAGCGTGGACCGGGTCCAGAACATGTCATTCAGACGCAAATCATCGCTATGCTGTCGATAAATGGATGTCAGGTATGGCGTATCAACGTCGGTAGGGTACCCATGAAAGACGGACGGTTCTTTAGCGCTGGCCCTGAGAAGGGTTTCCCGGACCTATGCGGATACCGCAAGTCAGATGGCAAGATGTTTTTCATCGAAGTCAAGACTGATAAGGGGAAGCGGCGCCCGGCACAAGAGTATTTTGCGAAGGAAGTTGCTATGGACCCGGTCATCTACGGAGTGGCCCGCAGCCCTGAAGAGGCGCTGATGATTGTGCAGCGGGGACTAAATCGAACGGAGGACAAAAAATGAAACCTGAAAATGTACGCCTGGCATTAGCCAAGCTGATGGACCTGAACAACAAGAAAAGTGAGCCATTTGACATCGATAGTGGCGGTAAGATTCGCAGCCTTAGTTTCGATGAGTTACGGGATGAGAACTTCGAGCTGCTGGCTGACATCGCCGACTTCTTGGGGATGGAAAACTTGTACCGCGACCCCGACTCAAGTGATCACTTTGCGAGTTAGATTGACGAGCAGCATGGGCTGTCACGAGTGTCAACTTTCATGGGCGAGGACCCACTATCTGGGGCATACACCTACATGGAAGGTGAAGGCAGCCTTGTGGCAACAGAAAAAGCCAGTCATCAATGGCTGGCATGTGGAGGTAATCAAAAGATGAAGTCTTACATGGTTAAAGGTAAGCGACAGTACCGCGAGTTAATGCAGCTACTGTCTGATGAGGGTTACTGTTGGCTACCTGGAACGGTACAGGAAACAGCTGAAAGCGAGCCGTTACCGGTAGACGGAGCCTATGTAATCGTTACAAGTGATAGTCACACAATCTGGTGGCGGCTGCCTGAGTGGGACCGGGTGCCTGGTGAAGGGCTGCCGATTCCTTATGAAGATTGGCACGCCATCACGCGTACCAAGTGGCTTAAGGCTAAGGAGGACAATCATGAGCAAACGGCCTGATATCACAGCGAAACTCAGCCAATTGGTTGAGAAACGGCTTGATTCACAAAACATGTACTGGTCACCTGAGGTAAACTTCGATGGCGGCAAAAAGCGGGTAGACTTCGTTGGGTTCCATTCGAAATTGGGTGCCCCGGAGGCGGTAGCAGTGGAATTAGGACAATTTGAGTTCTATGAGGTCAAGTCGAGTATGGCAGATTTCACATCTGGACATGGGCTGACCTTCTACGGTGATAAAAATTTTCTGGTGTGTTTGCCCGAACTGGCCCAGCAGCTGGTGGAGCAGCAAGCTATTCCGGAAAGAGTCGATATGATCCTTTGCCCCGACAAGAGCTGGAAACGGTTAGTACCTAAGATTGACCGCATGAGAGTTGGACTGCATCGAGAACGAACCGCAGCGGAAATACTGTGGGCGATTGTGAAAACTCACAGAGAAAGTGAGGAGGTATTTGATGAGTAAGCAACGGAAGCACACGAAAAAGTCCACCATGCGCAAGAAGAAGCGTCGTATGGCGGAACACGCGCGGGAACACCAAGCTGAGGCTAAGGAAGGTAAACAAAAATGATTAAAAAATCAGGAGAAATCACGTTCAAAATTGTTGATAAGGAGTAAAAGTTATGTCACTAAACAAGAAAATGGCAGCTGAAATTAGAGCTGCTTACGCCAATTATGGTGATGATCCAGATAAGTGGCCGGAAAATGTTAAAAAAGAAATCCGCGGTCAAACTGAGGAAGGACACACGGCAGAAAACAAGATCCTACGCCACATGATTTTACACGGATTCACCAACAAATATATTTCACAAGAACGGTCCAGGACACCTCAATATATCCAGAAATTACGTGGCAGAATGCGAAGACGTGACGAATTGGATTACCAAGCCACACCAGATGAATTAACACAGCTAAAATATAACGTCAAACACATGAATCGGCCTAACAATCAAGGAGTCGCTAGCGTTATGGGCCGCGACAAAGATTGGGTGCGCTGCATGCGAGTGAAGCTACGGGAGGCAGAACAGTGAAGTACGGCGATAAGGTATGCTACCACCGACACCATCACGTTAAGCAACCGGCCACATGGCTATGCTGGATTACTCGTGGTGATAGGCGGTTAGCGATGGTAAAAGTTAAAGGCAGTCATAGGCATATCGAGGTGGCACCGAGTGATGTTGAGATTGGGAGGGCGAATGATGGTACCAAAATTCAGAGTGTGGGACGAAACGCAGCATAAAATGCTACAAGTCGACTGTATAGATTTTATAGATGGCAAGGCTTACTGGGTTGAAGCTAGTCCTGCTGATGGTAATGTGCAAGGTGGAAATGATGGCCCTATTGGAGACAATAGACTGCTTAAATTGGAGCAATATACCGGCCTGAAAGATGCCAATGGCGATGATATTTATGAAAATGATTTGGTGTCACTTGATCCAGATGATGCACCTTATCAAGTTATTTTCGATGAAGGCAAATTTGAATTGGATAACGATTATTTGGGGATTGTTTACGATTTAAGTGAAACACATATGGATTGCGATATTGTCGGCAATGTGCATACGAACCCAGAACTATTGGAGGCACAGCATGACACACGAACAGATTGAGTATCGCAATTACGTGCTGCAAGGCATGGCAAGCTATGGTGGCGATGTGGCACAGGCGTTAGTGTGGTGTGGCAACCACTTTAACAATCTTAGCAACAGCAAACGCAACGCGATTAACAAGCTGTCGGCGAAAGAACGCAACCAGGTTATCCATGAGCTGACGATGTTTATGTAGGAGGACGTATGGATAAAAAACGCGACGCAATGAACGGTAACCAACGTATGCTGCTTCACTATCTGGAATCATTGGTACCAGAGGGCGATGTATTGATGGGGCTAGCCGAGTTTCAATCAAAATTAAGTGATCACAGCGTGCCTAAGGAAGTTTACATTGCTTTGGGTATGCTGAGCAATGCTGAGTTTAATAACGTGCTACACGAGCTTACACGGCCATTTTAGATAGCAAAAAAGGGCTGACGCAACAGCCCTCACCCAATTCGTTCTTACTCAATGGTCAACAAATTAATTATACCATTGATAGGGGCTGAAAGGGTTGGCTGAATTAGATTTTGACAATATGAACATGGGAAGTCTCTTCCCAGAGGTAGATGTTGGAGCAACTTTGCAAAACGTGACACACTTTTTATCCGTAGTATTGCCTAAGATGGTTCGTATCAGTGGACAATCAATGAGCGACTTAAAATCACCTAGCTATGATGGAATGCCAAAATCTCAGCCATCAGGTAATGCGACAGATTCAAGAATTGTGCGGCGACTATATGCCGAAGAAGTCGTTAAACGGACAATCCAAGCAATTAAACACTGTGATAAAGATTGCCAGAATATCTTAGATGAACTATATCTACAAGAACTATCAGATACCATGTGCTTTATGGACTTAGGATTTTCTGAGTCCAGCTATTTCCACGTTTGGAAGCCAAAAGCACTATTACAGTTTGCCGATTGCTACATGCTTGATGATCTCCATATTTTTAAAAAAAGCAGTTTTGATGCAGTTTGAATGCAGTTTTTGTGCAGTCAGTCTGCAGGCACTAGCCATATTTAAGGGTTATTCTAGTATCATCGAAAGAATTAAGAAACACACGCATAGCTCAATAGCAGAGCAGACAGTAATTGCCTGACGCGGGTTCGAATCCCGCTGCGTGCATTGGCGAGCATTACAAATTGGGAGGCGACTCCCCTTCATTTAAACGCATGTTCAGCTCGCCAAACTCCTGCATAAAATTGGCCGGCCTGCATAACCGGTCTTTTGGACCTTTAACTCAGTCGGCTAGAGTAGACGGCTCATAACCGTTCGGTCGTAGGTTCGAATCCTACAAGGTCCATTGACCCTAAACAAATTTTTGCTTAACACTGGGCCATAAAAACTAATCTGAAAAGAGGTGAAAACTTCTCTCAGTTAGTTTGAAATTAGTCTGAGGAGCCGCCCTACCACAAACGGCTCCTTTTTTGTACATATATGAGGTGACTGAGATAAAGAGTTATTGAAGTGAGTAGCGTGCCATATACTCTTGAAAATAAAAACAGTAATATGGTATTCTGTTTTTCGAGGAGGAGATATCTTTGAATAAACTTGATGATAAGGATATTCGCGCGGTATTAAGAAAGATGGTTTCGGCGTACAAGAACGCGAGAGTCTTTGATGAATATACAACATATTCTGGAAAATCTAGAGCGGACTTAGTGGCAATAAATGGTCATGTCAATGCTTTTGAAATTAAAAGCGATTACGACTCGTTGAATAGATTAGAAAATCAAGTTAGAGAATATGACCTTAACTTTGAAAGAAATTGCATAGTTGCAGGCGAAAAGTATATAGAAGAAGTCTCCAAAATAGTGCCCGATCATTGGGGAATAATCATGGCAAGACGAAACAGAGAAAATAAAGTTAGCTTAAATTACAAAAGAGTGGCCAAGTTGAATCCCAATCTTGATTTTGTTTCATTTACTGGCCTATTAGAATCATCCAAATTGAGAAAAATAATTCTCGATAACAATTTTTATGCAAAAGCAGGACTAAATAGGGATGCGGTCAATGGTATGTTTAAATATGATCTGATTGCTTATCTAGATAGCAAACTTAGTAAATATCAAAAAAGCACTCTAAAGGGAGTTATTCGTGCCAAACTAAAAGAGGAGTAATACGCAATCGACCGTTGCATATTGCTCCTCTTCTAATTTACTCAGCGCACAAAACAATGTGATGCTCTATCCCTAAAGAGGCCCAGGTAGAAGGGTTGCCACGATTGGTGTCAGTTGAGTCGCGTAAATCGGCTATATATCTATCTGCCCAACAATGTGTTTTACTGAAGTTAGCAAAGTTAACTATTTCGTCACATACTTCTGAAAGATTATAGTTTCCCTTTCTTTGACCATTGCGAACTAAGATGTATCTGTCAGACGTTGTATATTTTATCTGAACATTAGATATAATTTTTTTATCGGTATAATCTATTTGTATTGGCGATACAGTTGTGTAGTCTCCAAAATTAATTTCTAAATTAGATAGTTCGAAATCTCTTGAACAATCTCTTGAAATAGATTTAAATAGTTCATAATCAAAACGGGGGCATTCATAATTTTCGGTAGATTTTGTTGGGATTATTGCAGGAATAGAACCACTTAAAATAAACACTCTTTTAGAAGCATGTTTAAAAATAGTAAGAAACGACGTAACAAGCTCTATATCTTCTTGTAGATAATTACTATCAACATATCCGAGATCTAAAATTATATTATTAGGTATTTGGGATATGTGAGATTTAAGCCAACTGAGAAAAAAAGGATTCTCAAGATAGTCTTTATTAACTTCAATATAATCAATTGAACCCATTTCAGATAACACGTCTTCTGATTCCAGCAACGATGCAGGAAAGGCAATTTCTATTTTATCAAATTCAGTATTGTCTGAAATCAGTTGGTGCAAATATTTAATGTCAGATCCCTCTAATTCACGGGTATCAATAAGAAATTTGCCATTATATTTAGATGATATTTTTGTTAAAACATCTTCAGTGGCTTCGTTTATTTGGAGCAACGGAAGAATGTTTTGAATATCATCTAGTTCGGCTTGTTGTAAAGCTCTCAGCTCGCCTTGTTTATTTTTTAGTGCTGGCATGTACATTAGTATCTCCTCCTTATATGTGTATTATCGTGTGATAATACATATTAAGCAAGGATTTGGTATCGCTTTCTTTTTAGCTGCTTGACTATCAAAAATACGGATATATCACGAGACAAGAAATAGAGATTGAGGATCGCCTAGATAAGTGAAGCGTCGTGCTAGATAGCATGGCGTTTTTATTTTGCCTAAAATAAAAAGACCAGCCAAAGCCAGTCTGCCAGTCTTTGGGTACCTAATCATCCATGTTTACGACAGTCACGTTGGCTTTAGCCTTACGTACAACATAGGCAGTTGTAGAACCTAAGACTAGACGTGAAAGAGCATCACGTCCTGTTTTACCAATAACAATTAAATCAATATCATATTCGTTAGGAATTGTTGTAGCAATTTGTTCCTTAACAGATCCAGAAGCTTGAATGGTCGTTGCATCAATGCCTAGATCCATTGCTTGATTCTTGGCGTGATTTAAAATAATGCTACTTTGTTTTTGAAAGTTAGAAACCAGGTCTTTAACTGCACTAGATGTGGTAGCTTGTGGATAGTTGAAGACACCATTCATGTCGATAACATGCGCTAGGATGAGTTTACTACCGCTTAACTTTGCCAATTCAATTGCATGTTTTAAAGCACGCTGAGAGTTCTCTGAACCATCTACAGGTACAAGGATATTTTTATACATAACCATTTGCCCCTTTATTAATAATTTATACAACTAAATTATATCACTATTACAGTAGGAGGTGGCCAGCATGGGCCAGATGGTAAATACAAAATTTGGCCTTGTCAGCCGCACAAAAATAGGCACCCCAGGGGGCGCCTATTTGGATTGATGAACTATTGACCAGGAATAGCAATGTAATCTGTATCGTCATCTGGTGATTGTTTCTTCCACACACCATTAATTAAAAATATTTCGCATTGGCTAATGATTTCCTTATTTTTATCTTTGGATATGAATTCGATAATCGATGTGCAACCTTTTTCACGTAGACAAAGCGGAATGTTGTCGATTACTTTTATTTCAGTTGTTAATTCTTCCATATAGAAAAAACCTCCCTTAATATTGAATAATTTATCATCATAAGAATACCACTTTTTATGATTTTATAAAGTATGTAGAGATGACGTAATTATGGATACCTGTGTTGCAAAGGAAAACTGATGGTGCAAATTTATGATGTTGCTTAGACCATTAGCAACATAATGATTTTTCTAAATAGATAGAAGGAGGGATGCCCAATGTGGCAACGAAGTGTTGAAGATTTGATAGTGGGACTTACGGCGCTTGCTGTGGGTATCCTGATAGGGTGGTTGGCCTG
Organism: Levilactobacillus mulengensis; assembly: GCF_003946045.1. GTDB lineage: Bacteria > Bacillota > Bacilli > Lactobacillales > Lactobacillaceae > Levilactobacillus > Levilactobacillus mulengensis. Next base: position 19,007 of record NZ_RHNW01000019.1, read on the forward strand.
CTTATGGTAAAACACAACCAAACACCCATGTATTGGCAAAACGGCTCATATGCGTCTAAAACGGGCCATAAAATTGAACGCGATTTGGACCCGTGGGTCAGAGAGCAGTATGCAAAGCATCACTCGCAAAAGAGTGGTGCTTTTTCTGTTGAAGAAAGATTGGGAAAGGATGCCCAAAAGGTAAAAGCATCATCAGATGGAGACCAATAGTAATTACAAAACAACACGGATGTGGGGAGGTGGTGAGCACGGTTGTCAAGACTAAGAAATCCAGACCGGGACAAGGCTAAATCGATTTGGCTGGAATCCGGGAAACAGGAGCCGCTTAAAGATATTGCCGCAGAGCTGGGTGTGTCCGCTTCGACGGTCCGTAAGTGGAAATCGACGGACCATTGGGACGAGAACGCGAAAAGGAGCGCTCCGATTCAAACGGAGCGTTACGATTCACTCCACGAGAATCATAATGCAGTTGGTAACCATGGCGGGGCGCCGCCGCACAATCATAATGCGGTCACTCATGGCCTGTTCGCTAAGTGGCTCCCTGATGATACCAGCGATATTCTGCAGGTTGTGGAGCAACAATCGCCGGCAGATATTATCTGGCAAAACATCACGCTGCAGTACACGGCAATTATCAGGGCACAGCAAATTATGTACGTTAACGATCACAATGATCTAAGCGATGAGATTTCTGGTTCAGGCATGGGAACAACCTATGACGTGCAGTATGCATGGGACAAACAGGCTACTTTTATGGCGGCACAGTCCCGGGCAATGGGTACGCTGGGCAATTTGATCAAGCAGTTCGTAGCGATTGCTGATGAAAACGACATCCGCCGCAAGCGTATCACGTTGATGGAGGCCCAAGTTGACAAGGCTAAAGCAGAAGTTGCTCAGCTTAAGCGTGACAGCGACCGCGATAACCTACCACTACCGACATTCGTTGATGACGTACCGGAAGATGATGAAGAGATTGGAGGGAATGCCGATGGTAATGACAGCTAAGCAGCCGAAGATAAAGATTAAGTACCTGATTGGTCATGGCTACAATGAATTTTGGCGTGATCGGCACTTTTATCGAGTGGTCAAAGGTTCTCGTGGATCTAAGAAGTCTCGGACGACTGCACTGAACTTCATCTATAGGCTGATGAAGTACCCTTGGGCAAATCTCTTAGTTGTTCGCCGTTACTCCAATACTAATCACGATTCTACTTACACAGTTTTAAAATGGGCGATTAACCGACTTGGGGTTAGTCGCCTTTTCAAATGCAACGAAGGAAAACCAGAGATTACGTACCTACCTACCGGCCAGAAGATTATTTTCCGTGGACTAGATGATCCACTGAAGGTCACCTCAGTGGACGTGGATACGGGAATTCTCAGCTGGGCTTGGTTTGAAGAAGCCTACGAGATAGAGAACAGCGACAAGTTTGAAACCGTCGTTGAGTCAATCCGTGGGAGTTTAGATGATCCCTACGCTGAGCACCAGTACGTCCCAGCTGACGAGCTAATCAAGCGGGAGAAGTGGAAGAAGGAGTTCTTCAAGCAAATCACGCTAACCTTTAACCCTTGGTCGGAACGGCATTGGTTGAAACCAATGTTCTTTGACCCGGAGACACGTAAGCCAGATGTCTTTGCTCGAACGACTACCTTTAGGGTCAACGAGTGGCTTGATAAGCAAGATAGGCAAAGATACCTAGACTTGTATCGAACTAACCCTAGACGGGCTCAGATTGTCTGTGACGGCAAATGGGGAGTTGCTGAGGGACTTGTATTTGAAAACTGGGTTGTTGAAGACTTTGACGTCAATAAGGTAGTAGCAGAGTCGGATGGCGTGGGGCATGGAATGGACTTTGGGTTCACTCATGACCCCACGACCTTTGCTGAAGCTGCTATTAATCGTGAGACCAAGGATATCTGGATTTTTAAAGAGCTGTATCAGAAGGCCATGACGACACAGGACATCTTCGATTGGTTGGACGATAACCACTATCTGAAATCAGACATTGGCGCTGACTGCGCTGAACTCCGTTTGATTGATGAGTTACAGGCTAAAGGCGTGCGGCGTATGCATGCGTCGATTAAAGGCCCTGATTCAATCGACTATGGAATCAACTTCTTGCAGGGCTATCGAATCCATATCCTGCCTAGTTGTGTGCATGCGATTGAAGAGTTTAACACGTACGTTTTTGACCGTGATAAGGACGGAAACTGGTTGAATAAGCCGGTAGACGCCAATAATCACTTTATTGATGCACTTAGATACGGACTAGAAAAGTACATTATTCAATACGAATCACTAGAGAAGCGCTTCGGCGTTGTATAAGCAAGGAGGTGAGTGAATGAGCAAAGATATTGTGGGACTTGATGGTAACCCGTTGATTATGGACTTTATGCAGACCAAGCAGGCACCAACGACAGGAACACGACACCCAGACCCCTTCCGCATGCAGCAACCGGGGATAGGACACCATTTGGGCAACTACGAGTTGGAGCAACTGTATCGGGGTAATTCGATGGCCCGAAACATCGTGGACATTCCCGCTGAGGATATGACCCGTAATGGCTGGCATATCAAGATGGACGACAATGCCCTAGCAGCTAAGTATGAGGCACGATTAAATGAACTGAATGCTCAGAAACGATTCAAGGACCTTTACCGATACTCACGGCTTTACCGAGCGGGGTATATTGCTATCAGTACGACCGAGAGCTGGAATTATGGACTTGAGGACCCTTTGAACCCGGACAGACTGTTGCGAATCCCATTTCTTACGGCGTTTAGCTCCAAGAAGGTCAACGAGACCAAGTTCGATGATGACGTCTTCTCACCAACTTACGGGCAAGCTCTAAGTTATCAGATCAACAACGGAACCGCTGACGTGCAAGGGTCAAATTATTATGGGGTACAGCAGGTAGATAAGTCGCGTTTGCTTCGCCAACAAGAACTGCGGTTCGAAGATGAAACGGAAGGTGTCTCGCTATTGGAGACCATTTACGACATCTTAATGACGATGGATACAGGGCTCTACTCGGTTGGTGAGATTCTTTACGACTACGTTTTCAAAGTCTTCAAGTCTCCATCGGTTGACGACACGAGCCCCGATAAGCTGTTGCAGGTCGGGGCGGCTGCTTCGTCCAAGTTTAGAACTGAGTCCACCGCATTAATTAGTGACAAGGACGAGTTGACCAAGGAGTCAACCAACGTCGGTGGCATTGACAGCCTACTTGATTTCTTGTGGGAATACCTTAGCGGCGCGGCCCGCATGCCTAAGTCGGTTCTTAAAGGCCAAGAGGCCGGGACACTGACTGGGGCACAGTATGATGTGATGAACTACTATAGCCGCATTGCTTCGGACCAAGAGAACAAGATGCGACCACAGCTGGAATATTTGCTCAAATTGCTTATGCGAGCCAGTGATGAGTGCGGCGGATCGCTAGACCCCGACACCGTTAACTGGTCCATCGAATTTAACCCGCTATGGTCGGTTGATTCGCAAACCGATTCGCAGATTCGCTTAGCAAACGCTCAGGCCGACCAAATTTACATCCAGAACGGCGTACAAGGACCTGAAGAGGTTCGAGAGGCACGTTTTGGTTCCAGTGGCATGGACCCGGATGGTTCCGTTGATATGGACAGTATGAGTGATGACGAGCGCCGGGCGGTAGTTGAGGCTTATCGCAAAGAACATGGCGGTGATTAGCCATGAGAGTGCCACACACGCGTTATCCACTAAGAATTGAGAAATCATACGCACATACTGTCGGTAAGGCTGTAGGCCAAGTTGAGAGCACTACACTACTGTTGCTTAAGTCAGAGGTCAAGCCAGTAATTGACCGAGGAACTGTCAACGACTCGCTTTACAACGACGACATGATCGACTGGGTTGAATCCCTAATTGACCGGTTAAAGGAGCTGATTCTTGGTTCTTTTACAGATACTGACGCGAAGCAAATGGTTGAGCGGTTTATGTCGGCTATCAACACCAGTAATCGTGCCAACGTGTCGTCACAGATTCAGGCTCACGAGTTGGTGAAGCATGCAACGTTGCTTCCTAGTGGTAAGCCAGTAATCATGGCAATTAATCCAGTCGCAGGGGATGCGCAGCTTGACGGCTACGTCAAAGGTAAGATTGCCGAAAATGCCAGTTACATCAAGGGTATCCGCGATGATTATGCGACGAAGATTGAGCAGATTATCTACCGTGGCGTCACAAAGGGGCAGTCTTATGGTGAGATGGCGGAAGCAATCCGTCACCAAGGCAAGATGAGTCGCAATCGCGCCGCTTTCATTGCCCGGGACCAGTCCGGGACCATCTACAGTCAGATGACCCGTACTAGGCACCAATCAGCTGGAATTAACCACTTTCAATGGCGTGGAATGATGGACGAGCGTGAACGTGCCAGTCATGTGGCACGTGAAGGCATTATCTACAACTACGACACGGCTGACTTGCTACCCGGAGAAGATTATGGGTGCCGTTGTACTGGTGATCCGGTTTTTGATGACGAATTAGATGACTCAGAAGAATAACGAAACGAAGGGAGGTGAAAGTATGGCAGATACAAATTCATCTAGTGCCGCAAGTACGTCAAGCTCTGCAACACCTAGCTCTAAAATCGCTACTAGCATGTATGCTTCGAGTACGACACCAGCAGCACCAGCAACTGAGCCTAAGAGTACGGTCAAAACCGTGACCTTAAAAGAAGGCGACAAGCTATGGCGGGTTGCCACTGATGCTGGTATTTCACTGGACACACTTGTAAATATTAATGGCTTGAAGAACTACTCGGTTAAGCCCGGTAAGGTTCTGCAATTGCCATAGGAGGTGATTGCATGAAATTTTATGATCGTGCTGAGCTTGGCAAGTATACTGAAACGCCCGAAGGTTACTTACATGGGGAGTTTCCCATCACAAGACCGGGTGTTTTCCCATACTTACGCCCCAATGGTCAAAATGGGGATGGCTTGTCGATGGTGGCGAAGCTCCCTGATGAGGTTTTCTCAAAGGAAACCATCGAATCTGCCAACAATAAGCCATTGACTAATGACCACCCAAACGTGGGTGTCGATGTGCGGAACTTCAAGACATTATCTGTAGGGATGACCGACAGTGACGCCCACGTTGAGGACAATAAGCTGGTAGTTGGGGCGACCATTACAGACCCAGACATGATTGCTCAGGTTAAGTCGGGTAAGCGGGAACTTTCTATTGGCTTCAATGCCGATGTTCCCACGGAGTCCGGGGAGTACGGCGGAGCCCAGTATGACGCCGCTCAGCGCAATATCAAAATTAATCATATTGCTATCGTAGATAGAGGCCGCGCAGGTCATGGAATCTCAATCCATGACAGTGCGGCCTTTGTTATGGGCGATAGCGATACAAATACAGGAGGAAAACACATGGCGAATTTAATCATCGATAGCCAACAGTTCGAAGTGGACCAGCATGTTGCAGATGCCCACGACGACTTAAAGAAGCAAGTGGCCGCTAAAGAGGCTGAACTTGCAAAGCTAAAGAAGCAATTGAATGGGGCGAATGATGAAGCAGCAAGCTCTAAGAAGGAAGCCGACTCACTCAAGGGTGAACGGGATGCCTTGAAGACTCAGCTTAAGGATGCTCAAGATAAGCAACTTGACCAAGACACCTTAGACAAGCGCATTGACGCACGGCTTGCACTTCAGACTAGCGCAGCTCGTTTTGTTGGTGATAGCTTCGACTTCAAGGGGAAGACCGACCGGGAAGTTAAGGTAGCTGCTATCAAGACCACCAATGATTCCTTCGATGAGAAGGACAAGTCCGACGACTATATCAATGCATTCTACGATTCTGCGGTTTCCTTGGCAGATAAGAAAGGGTTCACTCACACGTTGGGTGGCCAAGGTGGGAATCAAAACGAAACTGACTCGGTAGATAAGCTCAAAGGCGACCGAGCCAACGCCTACAAGTAAAGGAGGGATAACTCATGGGATTAATTCCACGACCACAAATGTACATGGACCCCAACATTGGGTTGGGCAAGATTGCCGACATTCGGCATACAGAAGTTGACTCAGCGGTTGCTGCAGGAGTAGTAGCTGCCGGGGCCGCCGTTCAAATGAGTTCGGGGGCTGTTACGACCGTTAGTGATGGTAAGTTCTATGGCGTTGCAGTAGCCAAGGACTACGTCGATAACTTGGATGATTCACCACAAACGTCTAAGTACAAGGCTAAGCAAATGGTTCCTGTTTTGCGTAAGGGGACCATCAACGTTGCCATCACGGCCGATGTTACGGAAGGTCAACCAGCTGCTGTTGACGGAACGACTGGGAACTTCAAGCCAGCCGCAGGCGCTGACACGATTGTGGGGACGTTTAAGACGGCGGGTAAGTTTGTTGCCGACGACGCCACTGCGGGCTCAACGGCCCAACTTCAAATTAACTTGCCATAAGGAGGCGACAGTAGATGCCACAAGAATTAGCGATGATTGAAAATCGCGACTTAATCGCGATGGAAAAGACGGTGCTTAAGGCACCACAAGAAGAATTGATTGGTCGGTCACTGTTTCCGACAATTCCGGGGGTAAATCCCGGGGCAGAGACCTACGGGTACAGCCTGATGACCCGGCACGGTGCTGCCAAGGTTATTGCCAACGGGGCCGATGATTTGCCAATGGTCGACGAAGACGTTAAGCGATCTTATCAGCCAATCTACACCATTGCCGCTGGTATTCACTTCACGTATCAGGAAGTATTTGCCGCTCAAATGGCCGGACAACCGCTTCAAACGGATAAAGCTGAAACGGTCCGCCGGGCAATCTCTGAAAAGGAAAATGACATCATCTTCAACGGGGAATCAAAGGTTGGTATCACTGGTCTGACAAACCTTGAAGGTATTCAGGCAATGAACGCTGACAAGAAGTTTTCAGAATCTACTGGGGCAGAGATGCAAGAGACTTTGCGTAAGGCTAAGTCCTTAATCACTGTAATTCCAGGGTTCAATCAAGCACGGTTGAAGCTAGTCTTAGCACCAGCTCAGTATGAGTCCTTGAACTCACGCTACAGTGACTACGACTCTCGTACCATTCTGGAAGTCATCAAGGCCGCCGGCTGGTTTAATTCCATCGAAACAACCTCTGCTTTAGTTGGTAAGGGGTTGGATAACTCAGAATGTGCGATGATCTTTGATTCCACGGCACAGACTGGCGGTTTTTTGCTCCCTCGTGACGTCACGCAGTTCCCACAAGAAGCGCACTATCCTAACACGATTGTGCCTTATGATGAACGGACCGGTGGCCTGGTAATCAAGACGCCGTACGCCATCGTTAAGCTGTCAGGAATTTAAGGAGGACGCCATGTTAGTTAAAAATAAGGGTAAATTCATTCACAACGTTGGTGGGGTGCAACTGGTCCCCGGTTCTAACCAACTCACCAAGAAGCAATCCGAAGCATTCAACGCGGCTATCAAGTCGAACAAGTTGAATGCTTTTTTAATTGAAAAGGGCACCTTATCTGCTGTTGAAGGTAAAGGTGGCAAGGACGTGCAAAGCGTTACTGACATGACCCTTGACCAAGCGCTGCCTGAAATTGCTGACACCGTATCGGTTGAGACACTGACCAAGTGGTTAGCCGATGAACAACGCGGTGCCGGTCGTAAGAAGATGGTGGACACGTTGAAGGCTCGGATTGCTGAATTGAAGACCCCAGAAGATGAATAGAGGTGGTCTAAGTGGATGAAGCGGATAAGAGCACCATCCAGAATGTTCGATTGATTCGGTCGGATTTATCGAAGGTAAGCGATGATACTATTCAACTCGCGATTGATGACGCTTGGACCGAGGTTCAGAACCGCGGCTTCCCCGCACAGTATCAGGAGCAAGCATGCCGTTATCTAGCAGCAAGCCTGATCAGTCGTGAGGATGATCGTGTTTCTCTGAAGCAAGTTGGGGATTTGAAGAAGCAATATTTCAAGGGTGTCAACGCTTGGGCCGACCGGTACAAATACTTGTTGAGCCAGTTCGGTGATGGTGGCCCCCTCAGAATTGTGGTGATTTGATGGAAGATTTTGACAGAATCCCAGATGTCGAACGGGAGATGGCAGAGTTAAGTCATCTACAGTTGCAGGTTGGGATATTTGGTGATGACGGGTCGTTTATGCAAATGATTGCGTCTGCAAACGAATACGGTGCTGATATTGAGCCGAAGAATGGTAAATGGCTGACAATTCCCACCGAAAATGCACCCAAAGGAGCCAAGGCTCAAGACATTGAGGGCCTTTTTCGACCAAAGGACAAAAATATTCTTGCTGTCAGTGATGGTAAAGGTGGACTTATCCCGATGTTCTATCTGGCAAAGAAAGTTCATATCCCAGAGCGTTCCTTCATTCGGTCGACTTTTGATGAAAATGTTGATGATTGGGTTGAGTATCTTGTTGATCAAGTTATCGAGCTGGGGATGGGTGATAGCGGTATTACAGCTAGAAAAATCATGGAATCTTTAGGTAATCGCATTCAACGGAGTATCGTGCAAAAAATACGCTCCATTGAATCACCTGCCAATTCCCCCATAACTATTGCTCGTAAAGGTTCTAACTCACCACTGGAAGATACAGGTCATCTTATTGATGCTGTGAGATATAAGGTGGTGAACGTCTGATGTATGAAGAGTTTGCCGACATGCTAGTGGAATTTGGAATCCCACTGCTAGTGTATCTACCTGCCAATGGCGAGGGTGGTCACTTAGAGCATGGAACTTGGGTTAAGGACCCTGAATCGCCACCAGTTGAGGTCAGTGAGCCACTGGTGGTGCCATCCAAGACATCACTGTACAGCATGGAGGTTCAGCATAACGCGGGTGGGGAGACGCAATCTTACGATGCTGTTTGGTATTCAACGATGGAGGCCGCTAAGGGAACAGTTGTTGAAAATAAGCGGACCGGTCGAAAATACGTTGTTGACCACGAGCGGGATTATACGGATTACTCTGACGTGCACGAGTACGACCTGAAGGGGGCAAGTAACCATGACTGACGGTTCTTTTGAGTATGGAGAACTAGCCGACGTTCTAATAGATGAAGTTAAGTCTTTAGTGGGATGTGACCTAGTTGAACAGGATTTTTCTGGGCCGCAACGCGCTTACCCTTTCTTCACTTATAAGATCACTACGCCTTACATCAAGGACATGGAGCAAATGAATAACGGCGAGATGTTCGATTTGACGGTCTCAATGACTTGCTGTAGTGACAACAGCATTAAGGCTCAATACCTCGCTATGAAGCTCTTTAAGAATCTCAAATCTGATAACGTGCGTCGCAAACTTCGAACGGATCACGATATCGTCATTGCCGATGTTGATTCTTTCGACAACCGAAGCGTTTTTCAGTCCGTCAATTATGAACGGCGCGTTGGGTTTGATTTACACCTTCGAGTAGTGGATGGCTTCCATGAAGATATTCCAACCATCGATAAGATTAACTTAGACAATACAAATTAAGGAGGTAGCTAAATGACTGTAGCTACGAAGATTGGTGACATCACTGTTACGATCGATGTCAACCACCCGGTAATCCCTGTTGGGTTAGGGGTCCCGGGTCTTTTTATTAAGGGAGATGCCCAGAATGATCAAGTTTATTCAAGTCTGGACGCCTTAGAAATTGATTACGCAGAAGGCACTGATATCTACAAGGTAGCAGCTGCTTACTACGCACAACCGAACGCGGGGACCACTATCGAAGTGATCACCTACACAGAATCTACAACCGACACGGAAACCAAGGCAACAACGGGTGGAATTTCCGCCGCCGCTGCGGCTTACTTCTTTAGCGTTTGGCATTTTGCCGTTGTTATCGGTGACAATGACGCGGATCAGCTGGAACTTAGCAACTACATCGAAGAACAGAACTTTAAGTTCTTAGTTGCGGAGTTCCCCACGCCTGACGCAGCGAAGGCTTACACCAATAAGCGGACCATTAACCTCATTCATAAGGCCACGACGGATAACTTTCCAGTGGCCTTTTTAGGTCGAGTAGCTAACCAGACGGTCGGTTCCGTGACGTGGAAAGGCAAGGGCGATTTAGTAGGTGTTGAAACTGACGACTTATCTTATCCCGAGTATGCAGCAATTGAGGCGGCTCATGGTATTTGCTATGTAGTCAAGGGGACTAAGGCCGTTAGCTCTAATGGCTGGACAGCTTCCGGAGACTGGATCGATGTTCTGCATGGTAGTGATTGGGTCAAGGTCAATATTGAGTCAGCACTCCAAGACTTGTTGAACACGCAAGATAAGATCACTTTCGATGATCTTGGATTTGCTCAACTTCAAGCAGTTGTTGAGAAGGTTCTCTCTACAGCCTATGCCAACGGGATTATTGCTTACAATGCCACAACTAAGGCAGCGGACTATTCAGTTACGGCTGATAAGTATGCCGACCTGTCTGTTGAGGACATCAAGAATCGTCAATACAACGGGATTCACTGGTCTTACACGCCTGCGGATGCTGTGCATGGCATGAAGGTCGGCGGGACTCTCGATTTTCCATACTAAAGGGGTGATAAATAATGGCTAAATGGAATTACGATGCAACTGATGTCAAGGTCATTGCTGATAATGAACCGATGTACGGGTATCAGCCCGGCGATATGGTCTCCGGTGAACGAGCCAACAACACCGAAGATTATGATGTTGATGCTCAAGGCTGGGGTGTTTTTAGTACAAATAATGATATTCATGGAACTATCACGATTAACTTGTCTGCTGGTTCACCAGCAAACCTTAAGTTGATGGCTCTCGCTAATGCTCATAAAGAATTTACGTTGAGTGTTACGACGCCACACGAACGGGTTTACTCGAATCAGGCCAAAATCCAAAAGGTACCATCATTTGGTGCGGGGACCAAGACCGGCGTTAAAGCATGGGTAATCTTGTGCATTGACTACAACGATGAAATGAACGAATAAAACTAGACGCTTAGGGTTCGACTCCCTGAGCGTTTTTTGTACCAAAAATTTATATAAAGGGTGATTACAAATGACTGTAGCAAAGAAAACTGTATCGCAAGACACTAAGGCAACTAGTGAGGTTGCGAAGGCGCGGCAAAAGCGTGATGAAGTGGAACGGATGCCGCTTAAGCGAATGGGTAAGACTGAAACCATCACGGTTGATGATTACGATGGCCCCAAAGACTACACGTTCTTTTTCCCTGGTTTAAAGAAGGCCCATAACCTCGTAGACTTTGCGCGCCTGGGGAACGGAGTTATTGATAATACCACGTACAATGAAGGCCTTATGAAAACGGTAATTGTGGAACCTAAGACGGATTGGGATTACTGGGACGAACATGACGGCTATGGTGAGGTCATGGACGAAGCTGATCGGTTTCTTGGCAAATGGTTGCAAAAGTAATCGAAAAGGAATGCAATTGGAGCTTGCCTATCGGAATAATCGGCAGTATGAGTGGCCGGTTGAGATGGGGATTGCTACGCGCGAAGAGGTTGAGTTGGCGACCTTTGATGAACTAGAAATGTTTAACTATCAAGCCGATAAAAAATTTGAGTTGATGCAAGGAATGGACCCAGAAGAATAGCGAGGTAAAAAAGTATGGCAATCAAGCACACGACAATCGATATCGACTGGAAAGTGGATGATAGTGGACTACGGTCTGCGGAAGGTAGCGTCAAAACACTAGAAACGGCAACTAAGTCGGCAACAACGGCAAGTGCCAGTTTCTCAGCCAGTCAACGAGCTTCAGCAGCTGCTCAGCGAGAGTCTACATCAGCTACCAAGTCTTATACCGAGGCCCAACGCAATTCTGGACGACAGGATCGAGAGTCTGCGCAAGATAGGGCCAAGCTTAAAGAGCAGGTCAAGGAATACGAGACGGCTCTTAAATCCTCTCAACGTACTATTGAGCTAACCAAAAAGGCTGACGCTTCCTATACGGAGATGCTGAAGGTCCAAGGTCATGCACATGCTGCCAACAGTGACCATATTCGATCACTGCGCGGTACATACGCGAGCCTACAGACTCAGTACGGCAAAGAGGTAACTCAGCTTCAGCGTGTAAAGACAGCTAGTGGCTCAACTTCAGAGGCCTATCAGGCACAGCGAAAGCGTGTTAATGATCTGGGCCTACAGATGGCTAAGACTTCTAACGAACTCAACGGATTCAATCGGGCACAGAAGTCCATGAAGACGGCGTCTGAGTCTGCTAACCGTGTTTATGATAAGACCAAGGCATTGAGTCTAGGTGTCGGTGCAGCGTTTGTCTATGGAGCTAAGAAGGCCATTGAGCTTCAGCATGAGTATAAGGTCACCAATAACTTGCTGACGACCGGCGGTGAGAGTGCCAGAACTTCACTTAAGGCCACTAAGCAAATGCAGGCTGATGGTGCTAAATACTCTATCCAGTATGGCAAGTCCCAAAAGTCAATTGCTGAGGGGTATCAAGAGCTAACCAAGCGTGGTTACACCTCTGAGCAGTCTCTTGGTTCTATGAAGTCCATGCTAAAGGCATCTGTAGCTTCTGGGGACAGTTTCTCAGACGTTGTGCATGATTCAACAGCAGCCTTAGAGTCCTTTGGGATGCGGGCAAATTCAACTTCTGGCATGATCCGAAACACTAAAAAGGTCACCAATGAGATGGCATATGCCGCCGATTTGACGGCTACGGACTTCCATTCGATGGGGATCGCTCTTAGTTATTCTGGTGTCAGCGCTAAGCAAGCTGGATTAAGTCTGTCCGAAACTGCCAGTGCAATCGGTATTTTATCTAACAATGGTCTTGAAGCTGATAAAGCTGGGACTGGGTTACGTAAGACGCTGACCAGTTTACAGTCGCCTTCAAAAGCAGCACAAGGTGCGCTTGATAAATTAGGACTTTCAACCAAAGATTTCACCAAGAAAAATGGTGATATGAAGTCTATGGCTGACACTTTTAGCCTAATTCAAAAGCATAGTGCCAAGCTAGGAGCAACGGAAAAAGCTTCCGTATTTCATAATCTGTTTGGGGCAACAGGGCAACAAGCTGGAGCCATCTTAGCTGAGAATGCTGATCAGCTTGGCAAGTTAAACGAGAAGGTCAAGGATTCAGCTAAGAATGACTATACCGGCAAACTGTCGGCCAAAAACATGCAGTCTGCTCAGAACCAAATCAACAAATTTAAGCAGGCTGCGTCAGGATTAGCTATCACTTTTGCACAAACGGTCCTTCCATCGATTACTAAGCTGGCAATTGGTATGGGTGGCTTGCTGGAGAAGTTCGGCAAACTCGATAAGTCACAAAAGACCATGCTGACGTGGACTGCCATAACGGTTGCTGCATTGGCACCGGCAGCGAAAGTTGTTAGTGTTATCACAACGCTAGGTAGCGCGGCTATCAAGACGGCCAAACTCATTAAAGGATTGGCTGTATCTCAAGATGTATTAGCTGCGTCCTCAACAGCATTGGCAGAATCCGAAGGAGCGGCTAGTGCCGCAAGCTCGGTCTCTTCGGCAACTACCGGCAAAGTTGGGAAACTATCTGCTTCTAGTTTAGTCTCTAAACTTGCTTATGCTGGTATTGGTTTAAGTGTTGGTAGCGATGTTGTTAAAGCAATTCATTCTGGTGTTGATAGCAAGCAAGGCGGCAAGGAGTTATGGCACGGCGCTGGTTCCGCAGTCGGCGGTGGAGTTGCGGCCGCTCTAAGTGGTGGAAATCCACTTGTTGCCACAATTGGTGCAGCTGTTGGTGGGGCCATAGGCAATGCAATTGCTGATAGTCCCATTGTTAAACAAGTAAATAAGACAGAACACAAAAATATTCATAGTTACGATGCCAGCGCTAAAAAGAGTGGCTCAGCGAGTCACCAAACGCTACGAACTAATCCTTACGGTTCCGGTGCTGGTAATGATATTTCTGGCTTATCTGTGGGTAGTTTTAAGAAAAAGGACACAAAAAGTCCGTACGATAAATTACCTAGTTACGCTAAGAAAGCCATGGCTGATGTTAGCCAGACATTCAACCAAGGTCGCGCCCGATTAATTCAGGCAACTGAATCTGGGAGTAAGTCAGAGTCCAAGTCCCTACTAGCTCAAAATGCTAAGACCTACTCAGGGCTTAGCAAGAGCGTTAAGGAATATGGCCGTACTCGTGTTCGCGAATCTGCTAGTAGCTTAGACACACTCGTGAAAAACGGGTTAATGACTAAGAAACAAGAGAAGTCGATTCTTGATAGCGAGAAAAAGTCCAATTCAAAGCGCGAAGCTTCAGCAAAAAAGGCCATATCCGAAGTTACGAAATCTGAGGCTAACGGTGGTAAGGGTCGTCAAAGGGCCGTTGCCAACGCTAATGCCAAAATTGCTTCACTGATGTCTCAAGGCAGTGCTAAGCAGAAGGTTATTCTGGGAAAGCTCAGCGACAGTACCAAAAAACTGTCTGCTAAGCAGGGAGCTGCAGTAGTTCAATCATCGTACAAGGCCATGCGGAGTACGATAAAAAATGCTAACACCACCTATACCAAGTCTAAATCGGCAGCAGATAAGAAGTACAAAGCCGTTATGTCGGCGGCCGATCATGAACGGTATGTCACGGGGACCCTATCTAAGAAGCAGTATGAGGCTATCAAGGAAAAGGCCGAAAAAACACGTGACAAATCAGTTGGTGCTGCCAAAGATCGTCGTGATAAGACTGTTGCTGCCGCACAGGATGAGCACGAGAAGGTCGTTCGCGAAGCACGTGCTCAGACCAAAGGACACTTGAAACAAGTTGACCAAGAGACCGGACAGGCTGTTGGGCTATTTCAGTCAATGGTGGACAGTATTAATTCAATTCTCACGGGAATTAAATGGCCTGATATGGACCATCTAACATCCAATGAGATTGACAAGGTAAGTAAGAGTACCGCCAAAGGTGCAGCAGCACAGAATAAGACACTTAGAAATATGGATGCCGGGAAGAAACATCCGGCAGCTACCAAGTCTAAGGCTACTTTCCGTACTGCGCCTAAGCTTAATACCGGCTTTGCTGTTGGTGGATCAATCCGTAAGACCGGTATGGCAATGGTTGGGGAAAATGGCTCCGAGGTCTTACAACGCGGGAAGCAATTCAGCGTTGTGGGTGCTAAGGGTGCGCAACTTCTACAGGTACGGTCAGGTGATCGTATCTACAACCACGCAGATGTTACCAAGATGGTGCGAGGTTCCTTTGGACAACGACTCCCTAACTTTGCTGCTGGCACGACCCAGTTAACTAGCTTTGCAGCCGGTAGTTGGTCCACTATGCCGGGACTGAGCAAGAAGACCTCTAAGGACTCAATTTCGGAATCTAAAAAGATGTCGAAATCAGTCACCAAGAACTATGGTGACATGTCTAAGAAGTCTGCTTCATCGCTGAAACGGCTCAACAAGAAGAACGCCTCATTGTGGCATGATACTCGCACTGATGCGGAATCTGAGACCACGAAACTGCATAAGCAGGCGGTCAAGAAGTTTGACGACGTCAAAGATGATACGGTTGCCTCACTGAAGTCAATGCACAAGCAGTTTAACAGCGTCACAACGGACCTAGTTAGCGATTTTGGGTCCATTTTTGGCAAGTTAAAAGGCCAAGCCCATGACGGAATGGCCGGTGCAATTTCATCAATGAATTCGGGTATCAGTAGCATTGATACCACATTGGCACAGTTTGGTGGGAACAAGTCTGTTTTGAAGCCAATTCACTATGCAACTGGGTCTAAGGGTCCAATCGCTAGTGATCAATTGGCTGTCCTTAACGACGCAACGAGTGGCCCTCGACAAGAACTAGTGGCCCGTGGCAGTCAACTTTTGAAGCCTATTGGTAAGGATGTCATTACGCCCCTGAAAAAGGGTGATGAAGTCTTCAACGGATCACAGGTTGAGAATGCTAAACCATACCTACCACACTTCAAGAAGGGGACTGGTGCGTCTGATGACAAGCTGATCAGTCTGGCTTCTAAGAATCATAAGAACCCAGACGCTGCTTGGAAACGTGACTTTGATGACAAGACGACTAAGTCTAAGGGGTCTGACCTGAAACGTGGGTTGGCCACTACGGCCAAGGGGGCAACGGATTCTGTTGGCCCTAATTGGTACAAGGCTGGTTGGAATGTCATCAATGATGCAATTAATGGTGGCAGTGGAGCTGGTGGCAACTGGGCCCACTCACCTGGTCTCACTAAGAAGGATGGGTTTGGAACCTCTCGTGCCCAGTACTATGGTGCTGGTGCCGCTCATGATGGTGTTGATTTCAGTGGACCATTGGGATCAGCTATCAGAGCCATTCATGGTGGAACTGTTTCGAGAATTGGTGGCGTTGGAATTCCTGACTTAGGTAAGGTCATCATTGTTAAAAGTGATGATGGCTTTCAAGAAATTTATCAGGAATTCGGTGGCATGGGTAATATTAAAGTTGGCATTGGTGACACGATAAAAACGGGACAGCGTATTGCGACGCTAGGAAAGCTGGTCGGTACAGGCTCTGGTTCTCACGTTCATATCGGTGTTACTAAAGGAAATCCGCTGAAGAAGAACATGCTGTCTACTAGTGGCTGGTACGATGTCACCAAGATGCATGGCAAGAGCTCTGGTGTGGAGAAGAGTAAGTCTAAGGATGCTGGCGTTGAAAAGCTCTTCAAGCAAGAGATTGGCAAGTCAGCGTTAGCTTGGATTTCTAAGAACCTTCAAAATGACTCAGCCGGTGGTTCTATAGGCAACCCCGGAGGATCTGGCGTTGGTCGCTGGAAGTCTGCGGTTGTTAAGGCTCTAAAGGCTAATCATTTTTCTGCTAGCGATTCTCAAATTTCAGCTTGGTTGCAGGTTATCAAACGTGAATCTGGTGGTAACCCTAAAGCTAAGCAGCCTGGAAGAGACCCAGACGGTGATGGTTCTGGGCCAGCCTTAGGACTTGTCCAAACTAAGCGAATGACCTTTAATGGGGCCAAATTTAAAGGACACGACGATATCTTTAATGGGTATGATGATCTGCTTGCAGGGATTCGCTATGCTGCACGGAGATATGGTCGTGGATCTTCAATGTTTTCTCGTGTCGCCGCAAGAGGCTATGCCAAAGGCGGACGTCCAAAGGTTGGTGAATGGTCAATTGTTGGTGAGAAGGGGCCAGAACTCTTCAAGCCAGACTCAGCCGGGACCATTTATCCACACGAGAAATCGAAGCAGATTGCAAACCAATCCATTCCTTCAAATTCACGACACAGTAGTAAACCCAAGATTGATTTTCACCCAACGATTAACATCAACATCAAGGGTGACGCTGGTGGCAATGTTACAAAACAACAAATTTTGAAGTGGGTCAAGGAAGCGATGGGCGAAAGCTTTGAACAGCTACAAGACCTGTTAGGAGGAGCTTAATGGTAAAACCTGTATACAAGCGAACTCGGGATGGGACTTCCGAGTTTTTTGGTGCATATATGCACGAATACGGAAAGAATAAAGTGTCTCAACGAATCGGCATTCACGCTAAGACTGAGGATGATGATTCTGCTTCAGAGGTAACTCAGTATGCGATTGAGAAGGGCGAACCTATCACTGATCATTCGCGGCCAACAAGTAAGACAATCACCCTTTCAATCTTGATTCAAGAAGATACGATGGCTAAGGCCAATAAGGTTTGGTCCAAGTTGAATAAGTGGCGGTTCGATGGCACACAAGTGGTTTTTAAGGGTGCTGTTGTCTACTACAAACACCTTCAAATTGAGGACTTAACCCGTCATGGCGAAAAGTACACTTCGACAATTGAAGCAACAATGAGCTTGAAGTTTGTACATTTTGCTAAGACTTCCCGAATCAAAAAGAAGGGTAAAAAAAGTAACGGTAATAAGAAACCTACTGGTAGTACCAAGTCTGCTCAGACTAAGGGCACTTATCGTAAGACTAAGGCCGGTGATACTTACTGGGGTTTCCATCAGAGCTTTGGGACGTCAATTGCAACGTTGCGTAAGTGGAACAAGTACCCGGATCGCAAGATACCAATTGGCGTCCGGATTAGGGTTAAGTGAGGTGAGTGGTGATGTCGCAACGCGACTATATTCCGATAGATGTTGATGATTTGCCGGAAATTTTTGAAATTGAATTAGCAGATATCACCTTCAACTTTGGAGTGTCCTACAACGCTGTTGGTGATTTTTTTACGGTCGATTTATACGACGAGGACCTCAACCCAATCATTTTGGGTGAAAAATTGGTGTTGAATCACCGACTATGGGCCTATGTCAATGATGACCGGCTGCCAGCGGTTGACTTGGTACCAATGGATGAGTCCGGACAAGCCACAGCCGTCAATGCTGAGACTTTTGGGCGGACAGTGTTCTTGATGATCGATGATATTGACCCAACAGATGATCTTAGTAGCGATGACTATGTTGGAATTGGCGAAGATGGGGGTGATGATGATGGCAGCTAAGTATCAAGTGGATCGGCGAGTCAAGTTGGTTCTGGATACAGGTAAGGAAAAAGTGACGCTTGAAAATATCAATCGGCTGAATCACTTACTAGAGATTCAGTTTAGTGTGCCATTTTCTAGCGAGCCCACACCAGATGTTGCGACAGTGACCATCATGAACCTATCTAAGAAGACACGGGCTCTTTTTAAAAAAGGAGAGCACGTCACACTTTACGCAGGATATAAAGGTGATGTTGGAGTTCTGACGGAGGGTAACATCAACAAAATTCCGCCTCTGCTATGGTCCGGGGTTGACTCGCAGTTCGGCTTTACCTTCATCCAGGGCGCCGACTACTCAAAAAAGAAAGATGTTTCAATCACCTTTAAGAAACAATCGGATGCTGAACAAGTTATCAAGACGATTGCCAAAAAGTCTGGTATTCCGCTGAAATCCATCAAGTTACAGATTCCAAAGAAATTTAAAAGGGGCTATACGGCTGATGGTCAGCCGTTGGAACTGATTGAGTCTATCGCTAAGAAATGCGGCTCGGTTCTCCGAATTGTGCGTGGAAAATACTGTGTAGTCTATGACACCAGTGCCAGTGACTTGCAGAAAATCGTACGGACACGGCGTACTGCAGTCCGGTCGGCTCATAACCACTATCTGACCAAGTTGAAACAGCAGGGGACGGCAGCTAAGTATCGGTCGTCTACGACAGCTACAATCTCTAAGGACCGAGAGCTTTACAAGAAAAATTTGTCTGCCGCTCAGGGACGGATGAAGAAGGCTAAGACTAAGAGTGGTAAAGAGGCGGCTAAAAAAGCAATCGCGCACTGGCAAAAGCGTATCAGTGAGGTTGGAAGCTTGAAATCTCACAAGAATGCTGTTGAGTCATACACCAACCGGACCAAAGAGGTCAAGGATGCCAAGGATGCATGGATCGACGCTAAAAAGTTGCTGGCTAAGGCTGAAAAAGCTTTACGAAAAGCCGGAGGGGCCAAGAAGAATAGTACAGCAACCAAGCCTGCTGAGTTCTTACTCTCAAACGAAACCGGACTCACTGATGAGCCTGCCTACAGTGAAGATGACGATGGTGAATCTTGGAGTTTTAGTTGTCTACTGCAGCATCGAATAACGACTGATGCGGTGATCAAGGTTAAGAGTCGAAATCTTAATCGTACGATGGTCGTCGATAACGGTGAGCACGCTTATGATGGGTCGTCCTTCCTAACAACGGGGGTGCTGAAGTAATGGCAAACAAAAGACCAGAACTAAAATTTTTTCGTTTCTTTGCACGAAAAGTAAAGCGTGAGACACATGTCCACCTACTTTGTCGAGTGGTTTCGGTAGAGTCGGATCATACCTGCACCGTACAACCACAAGACCTTGCGTCTGATGGCGATAAGCGAGGGATGATTCTGAGTGTACGAATTCCTAAACATGCTCGAGACGATGTCAAAAAGGATGTCAGCGTTAGTGTGGGCTTCTTTGATCGCGACGTTTCAGAAGCAGATGTAGGCGATACAGGGGATATTTCAAACGCTTCAGACCGTTTGCATAGCTTGAACGATGCTTTTATCGAGGCGGTGTTTTAATGGAACTACGAGATTTAAAACAAGATGAGAACGGCGATTTAGTCATCGAAAATGGCGAGATGCAGACAGTTATTGGTAAAGAGGAGTTGGCTCAAGGAATTCGCACCATCATCAGTAATCAGCTGGGGGACGCACCACTAGAACCCGATTTGGGAATGGACTATGAAAATCTTATCGGTGAAGACTTTAATGAAGCCTTTGCCCAAGCTGATTTTGAGGATGCAATTTTGGAGCAGGAACCCCGAGTGGTAGCCATCACAGATACCACTTTTAATTTGGACCATAAAACGCGAATTTTGTCAGTAAATTTGAAAATGACCGTTGATATGAACCAAACAGGTATTGAAGATGATCAAGAGGAAATAGAACAGGAGGTGACGATTGATGGCGGAAACTGATGCTGAGTACGGACTAACGCCGCAAGGTTATGTAGCGGAGCCAGAGGATGCAATTCAAATTGACCTATTTGAGCTTGCTGGTAGTCTGATGGGTTCTAATATCGGGACGGCTGAAAAGTCTATCTTAGGTAGTTTTATCCGTATCGTGGCTCACCGATTTGCTAAGTACGAGCAAACTATTGGGAACGTTTGGGACTCGTGGTTTTTCGATACCGCAACAGGGATTACCTTAGATAAGGTTGTTGCCTTACTCGGACTAACCCGAAATAAATCACAACCAGCTTACGTGTCGTTAACTTTCATCGGAAAAGCAGGAGCTGTGATTGATGCTGATGAGATGTTTGAGACCGAAGATGGACAAACCTTCATACTTGAAGATGCAGTTATTTTGGATGCCGATGGCAATGGTTCCGGCATTGCTGTCTCTATGGATGAGTCAGCTGATGCGAATGTCGCAGCAGGTACGATTACTAAGCAAACCATGCCAGTTGAAGAGATTACTTCGGTCACTAATCCGGTGGCAGCGACTGGTGGTATGACTACCGAGGATGATGAGACTTTTAAGGACCGGGTAAAAGTCTTCGAAGAATCACTTTCGGGGGCTACTCGTGACGGAATCAGATCATCAGTGGCTAACGTGGCCGGAGTCGATCAAGTGGAGGTCAACGTCAATGATACCAATGAAGTTGACAAAAATAGTGACCCACCAAAATCAATTCACGTCTATGTTGCAGGTGGCATCGATGGTGATGTAGCTCAAGCTATTAGCGATACTCTTGCTGGTGGGACTCAGACAGTAGGGTCAACGGTTTGCAAGGTGCTGGACCGTGGCGGGCACCCGCAAGAGATTCACTTTGACCGTCCAACAGGCGTGCCAATCTTTATGACGGTCACGCTTGATACTGATAGTACCTTATTTGAGACAGATGGAATTGACCAAATTAAAGCCAACATCAAAACGTATCTTAACTCTCTAACGATGGGAGATAAGGTGCGTTTTACTTATCTCTACACTTTGGTTTATGGAGTGGTCGGCGTGACTGATGCGGAGATCAAGATTGGGCGCACAACTGATACTTTAGCAGCGTCCGATATCCAGCTAGAGACCTTTGAGTCAGCAACTTATGCTCCGGGCAATATCGAGGTGGTAACTAATGCAAATTGATCCAACAATTAAGGGCTTACCGCCATCTTTTGATCGGTCTACTGGGTCGAACAATTGGAAGATGATGCAGTTGGTCGAACAGCCGATAGGTGCTGGTGAGAAGCGATTGGATATGCTGTTGAAAATGCGGTCACTAGACACTGCTGAGGGCGGATTCCTAGACAGAATAGGTAACCTCATTGGAGTTTATCGAGGACAGATGGATGACGACTTCTATCGGCGAATGATTTACGCACGTCTTGCGCGACGTCATACCGATGGGACCATCAACCAGATTTATGATGTCGTCTCGGTAATCCTCTCTGCGGACCCACACGAATTTTGGGTACGCCCTCTTTGGAACGTAACTGGTGAACCAATGGCCATTGAGGTCTTGAATGTCCCAGCAATATACATTGATTCGCAGGAGAAGGAAGCGATGCTGCTTGACCAGGTCCGAGCATCCGTTGCAGCACCGACCAGAGTGGCAACAATTCAATTTAGAACGACAGTCAAAAGTAATCTCTATATGACCTCTTATACTATGGTTCACCAGAACATTCGGTCAACTATGAACGTCGCGCAGGACCGCCATATCTCAATGCAAGGACAAGCAGGGCTAGCTAGTGTCACCAAAATTAGACAAACGATTAAAGCAAAGGAGGGGTAATAGTGGCAAGTAATGACGAACAGAGAAGTGCAACGACTATCTTCACGACTGCCGCCCAGTCAATAGCCGCACGGCTTATCGCCAATAAGACGACGGCAAAATTTACCAAAGCAGAAATCAGTACCACTAATCTTTTTAATCAGTCGGTTACCGAGCTACAAGTCCTAACGTCGCTGGATAACGTTCAGCAAACGGCTGACATTAATACCGTGACAGTCATCAATGACAGCACGGTGGATGTAAATATCGCAATCGACCAAACAAAAGCACCAAATGATTATCAAATGAATTCGGTTGGATTGTTCGCTGTCGATGGCGATGGTAAGGAGGTGCTGTACAGTGTCACCGTGTTAAAAGATCCCGTTTATATCCATCAAGATGCAATGGGGTCGGCTTTAGGAATTGATCTGGAAACTGTAGTGGGTCAATCCAGTAACGTCGACCTATCAATCAACCCAGCTGGTGCAGTGACCAACGAGGAATTGAAGGTGACCTTGGCCGATTACGTCAAAATGGACGATGTAAAAAGCCTTATCCCTGCCACCGTCATCGATGGTAGCAAGCCGGCGGATTTCAAGGAATCCGTCACGCTGGAAAAGGGTGCGGTGGATGGTGCTGGTAATACGATCGCGACCACCAAGGATGTATCCGATGGTGACGCGGAAACACTCACATCGGCGAAGGCATACGCGGACGCGAAGATTAGTGGCAAAGCTGACGATAGTACGGTTGTCCATACAGCAGATATGCGTAAGCCTGCTAGCGATGTAGCGGGAATTGAAGAAGTTAACGCCAAACAAGATAAAATTGGTTACACACCTGCTGACGATTCAAAAGTTGTCCATACCGCTGATATGCGTAAACCAGCCAGTGCTGTTGCAGGGATTGAGGAAGTTAATGCCAAGCAAGATAAGCTAACTATCACACCTGCGGATGATTCCAAAGTAGCTCACCTATCTGGTGCTAACAACTTTGACACTGTCCCAACGGTCAACAACAATCCGTTACTTCTCGCAAGCAGTTTACCGTCTGATTTAGCTAGACTTAGCCAAGATGCCAACTTTACCGCAAAACTCCAGCAGAATGGTCAAGATGTCGCACTTGCCAATAATACGATTGCCCGCAACCCTAACACTGGGGTTGTTTCTGAACCTGTTGATTTCACCAATCTCACTGTGAACGGAGGTAAATCAGTCGCTACCAGCGACGATTTGAAAAGCCTTCAGCTAAAGATGTGGCATGAAATCAAATTACCCGATAGGTTTGTGGGAGGTCCGATTCTTATGAAATACAATCCAGATGATAGAACTACGATGATAGTGGGTAACAAGAAAGCAACACTAAAAGACGGTGCTTCGTGGACTGGAGCGCTATTCACTTTGCCAGAAGGTTTTCATTGGATAGCAACTGATTCTAAAATGATGGGTTTAGACAATATGGATCACTACAATGATAATGTTTCTGGCAGACTATATAATACAAAGCTATCCAGAAATGGGTCGTCTTATAGAGGTTCTGCTTTTGATGTGTGTTTTTCGTCTATGGCAATCGATGGCGGCGCTCCATATACAACAGTTAGATCAATCCAACCAGATTAAGGAGGATTCAAAATGCCAATTTATTACGTAAAACCAGATTCAGATAACCAGTTTCCAGATAAGGATACCACACCCGTGCTTGAGCCAGCAGATGGCTTACGAGCGGTGAATATCCCGACCACCTCGATTCAATATTTCACTCGCTACTGGTGGATGTACGCATTCAAGGATGATGATTCGCAAAAAGTCACAGCTCCGGGTAACTTACCCAACTTGGATATCGACTATCTGCAAGGATTGATTGACCAGCAGGGTGAGCAAATTGAGCAACAGACGAAAAACATTGAGTCATTGCAAACTGAAAATAAAAGCCTTGAGTCAGCCAATGAGTTAACGCAGCAAGGGTTGATGGAAGCTGTCGATTACTTGTCTTCACAACTATCACCGGCTAGCACCAC
Source organism: Levilactobacillus mulengensis (assembly GCF_003946045.1). Taxonomy (GTDB): domain Bacteria; phylum Bacillota; class Bacilli; order Lactobacillales; family Lactobacillaceae; genus Levilactobacillus; species Levilactobacillus mulengensis. The sequence goes on from NZ_RHNW01000019.1 coordinate 43,182, forward strand.
GACTGGCGCTGACTCAACTGCAACAAGTTCAGCGGCTCCAGCCAGTTCAGCAGCGAGTGAATCCTAGGAGGTGATGGAAATGGAATATTCTGCATTGGCACAGATTTACGCGCAAGCAATTATTGATGGCACACGGACTATTGAAGCCGTACCAGTCCCGTTTCGGTCTGACACCCAAGCGGCTTTGACTCAACTACAATCAAACAAATAAGGAGATAATCAATTATGTTAAACTTTAAATTTTCAGCTTTAGCCGCTATCTATGCCGCCAACGTTTTGGACGGTGGTCGTACTATTGAAGAAGTCCCAGCTTACTTGCAGGACGATGTGAAGAATGTCCTTGGCTCCGCAAAAAACTCTACCAGCACCGACTCATCTTCTACGCCTGTGGCTTAGGATTGATGATTGGTGCTTTTTTGATGGGATTTTTTGTGGGAAAGGGGTGAAGCAAGTGTGCAAAGTAATGTCAGGAAAAATAGATTTTTGCTGGTAACGGCGCTCGAGACAATTCTCTTGGGTGCTTATTTTATCGCCAGCTCGTTCCGTTTTGGTGCCCCCGACCTTTTTAACACGGTAGCCAGTCATATTGACGATCCACCGTTTGCGGCGGCTGATATCGTAGTTGGAACTGTGATACTTGTGGCGGCCTTGTACGATATCCGACCGCTAATCAAGTGGTGCTATGTGGCCGCAACTTGTGTGTGGACACTTTACGCCATGGCGTTTTTGCTACAAAACATCGAGATGATGGGGCACCCATTTGCACACCTAGATTGCTGGTTGATGTTTGCTGTGGCCGGAAGAACAATTTTAGAAGCGTGGGCGGGTGACGCCAATTGAAAGATTATGCGGGATATATCTTCACGGCTATAGTTAGCGTGTTGGCATCGTGGTTTACGCTCAAAGGTACCAGATCAAGTTCACGGGCGGCCACAGAAACGGCTTACGCCCAGTCTATGCCAGAGATGATTGGCAAAGTCCAAGACCTATTAGAACAGCTTGAATCTAAGAATGGAAAAATTGCGGAACTCACATCACAGGTTGAGTCCCAATCACATACAATTGATGCGTTAACTCAGCAAGTGGGGCAAATGCAGCGACAGATTAATAAGTTAACAGGAGGAAACGAGCATGAATGAATTTACGAAGATTATTAAATTGTTCAATGACACCGGTATCTTAGGTGTCTTAATTTTTGCCCTGGTTGGCTGGTTTACCCGGATCAATCCGGCATTGAAGACCAAGATTGCGGCGAACAAGTCCGCTACTCAGCGCGAAGTATTGGGACTGTTAGACACACTGGCTTTCAGTGCTGTCAACAAGGCGGCCACTAATTATGAAATGCCAGGGGAAGAAAAGCGTGAGCAGGCGATTGCTGATGTAACAGGCCAGATGAAAGTATTTGGTCATGATAGTCTGGCACCGGAAATTATTTCAGCAGCCATCGAAAAAGCATATCAGTCGATGACAACAACAGATACGAAAGCCCAAGCAAAACAGGCTGAATACAATGCCGCTCTGGCGGACACAGAGCAAGCGTTCGCTGATAAGCAAGCACAACTGGACAAGCAAGCTACGACAGTGCCCGCTGACCCAGCACCCTTAGATATACCCGAAAAGACGGCCACTACGGAGGGAGATGCAAAGTAATGCCGCATTATGATGTTGTGGATACGTCCAATAACAATGGAATCATGACCGTTGCCAATTGGCGTTCAATGAAAAAATATGGGGTAAAAGCCATGATAGCCAAGCTATCCGAAGGCACGTATTTCACTGACCAAACGGCCAAGCAAAGCATTCGTAACGCGGTATCTGCTGGCTTACACGTCAACGGTTATCACTTTGCGCGATTCACGACAGTGGCTGGGGCTAAGGCCGAAGCACAAATGGCAGCCCGAAGTGCGTTTAAGGCAGGATTGGGAAAGAACAGTGTGATCGTACTTGACTTTGAAGCCACCAACTCTGGTTGGAATCAGAACTCCAAAATTGTTAAGGCTTGGATTAACGAAGTCCATCGCATGGGTTATCCTAAGACAGACGTCTATACGATGGGCAGCTGGATTAATTCGGTACCATTGAACAACTCGGGCCGTGGTGGTTGGGTAGCTAACTATCCTTATAACCCGTCCGGGTTTAAGCTTTATACCGGATATAATGGCTGGCAATGGACGTCAAGCAGGCACTTCCCTGGGTGTTATGGTGGTTTCGATGTGTCCCAAATGTACTCAAACTACTACTATGGCACTACCACTCATGTAGCTAAGCCGAAGAAGGCCATCTACTACCGATACAATCCCAAGATGATCTATGCCCGGACGCCAATTAATCGCTACAAGGACGTTGCCTTCAAACACAAAGTAGACAACTTCCCAGCCGGCACCGTATTTGCGATTGCTAAAGTGGTAACCTATGGTAAAATTACCCGGTTCCAGTTGGCAAACGGCTATTACATCACGTCTAACCAAGCCAACGTTAATCGCTTATACTATTCTGTTGATGGCGGTGTCAAGCGAGTAAAGTCTGTACGCGGTACTCACCGGTACAAAGATAAGGCCCTTAAGCATGTTGTTGACTGGCAACCAGCTGGGACTGAGTTTGATGTTGCTAAGATCGTCAAGTACGGGGACACAACTCGAATCCAACTGGCTAACGGATACTATATCAGTGGAAACAAGAAGATTAACAGTTTTATCAAGTAACACACGAAGGCGCTCACTCCTAACGGGGTGGGCGCTTTTTTTGATGTTGACATTTTTTTAATAAAATGGCAAACTATTAACATAGCATGTGTGAGGTAAAGGAGGAAAGCAATATGTATCAACTTGAAGGCCTATTGAAAAGCCAATGTGATCCAAAGTTATCCGGCGTTATGTCGATGACAATTAAGCACGCCTCAAAGGCATTTAATGAGTTCATTAGTGGTAACCCGGTTCTGAAAGAGAACGATTTTAGAAACTCATATGGGTATTTACGTCATAGCTTCGTTGACTATAGTATGAAGTGGGCAGTAAGAGAAGGCTTAATCGATGGAGATATCCTAAGTGGTACTTCTAGTAAATATTCTAACGGGCATACCTATCTCTCTCTTAAAGTAAAGGGAGCAGTTATAAGCCCAGTGAAAACGCGAGGTCCAAAAGCTATCCCGCGCAAAGCATTATATCGGCAGAAGCTTGGACTTATGAATCAACAAATTAGTCTTTTCGATGATCCTAATGATCCATTAAATAGTCAAGTTGACATTAATGCACCGGCCTTTCTTTTGTTAACATATGGTGGGAGAGACTATGGACTGGATTACATCGAGCTTGGTTTGCCGGATGTAGACACTGGAAAATGGATTGGTCAAGTTAGCATATTGCATGCTCCAATGGTTATTTCTAGTGCAGAGCAGACTAAAGCAGCTGATAAATTAGACCTTAGCCTCACATCTATGTCCAAGAAACTATTGGAGGATGGAAAAAATGGAGAATACTCGGTTTAATCCAGTTCAGCTAAGACGGGCTCGGATTGCTCGTGGAAAAACTATGACAGTTTTAGCGAAGGAAACAGGAATATCAAGACAAATGATTTCCAATTATGAGTTGGGTAAAACGATTCCAAGTGGGAACTATCTAGTGAAGCTTATATCTAATCTTAATTTTCCAAAAAGCTATTTTTCATCTGGGCAGGCCAGCAATTTACATGGAGCGACTTTTTTCCGTAGTCAAAGTGCTGCGACAAAACGGGCGCGTGATATGCAAAGTGTTCGTCTATCATTTCAAAATGATATTTATTCGGTGTTAAGTCGCTATGTTAATTTTCCTAAAGTTGATATACCTGAGCCTCTAGATATGAATGTGAGGGAAATGACTGATGAAATTGTAAAATCGATGGCAATGCAAATACGTGAGCGTTGGGGATTAGGAACTAGCACACCGGTCGATGATGTGATTAGAACTGCAGAAGTGCACGGAATCATCGTTGTAAAAACAAACATGACCAATGATAAACTGGATGCTGTCTCTGAAGTGATTGGGGGTAGGCCTTTCATCATGCTAACCGATAATGGTGAATCATCGGTTAGACGAAGATTTAATGTGGCTCACGAGCTGGGACACTTGGTCTTGCATGCAGGAGTTGAAAGCATACATGATTTTACTACCCAGCAGTTAAAAAATACGATTGAACGACAAGCTAATCTTTTTGCATCAACTTTTTTGATGCCAGATGAGGCATTTACCGAAAGTTTGCTTTCAACCTCGTTGGAATATTATGTAAAGATGAAAAAGTATTGGAAGACATCAATACAGTCTATGGTGTATAAGACGTATCAACTTCATTTAATCAATGACGATCAGAAACTCTATCTAAACAAAAGAATCTCATGGAATAAGTGGAGAAGAGTTGAGCCTCTTGATGATATGTTGAAGGTGGAAGAACCTACACTTTTCCAAAAGGTGTTCAGAATGATTGTTGATAATGGCATCATGTCAGAAGCTGATTTACTTTCAGAATTAAAATTACCATTTGATGAACTAGAGTGCTCTCTTGGAATCAAGTTAAACAATAAAATGGCAGTTAGTGAACCCAAGTTGCGTTTACTATAAGTATGAAAAGGGCCACTCATCTCTTAGGAGGTGGGTGGCTTTTTGTTTTGTTAAGTGTTTATTATCCATAAGTATCTACTAAATATAGGGGATTGAATAAATATAACGGGGATAGGATAATGACTTTTAGAAAATTAGTTTTCTATAGAAATAAAGGGATCCACTGAGTTATGCTGGTTGGCAAAATTTTTTGTTTATTTTTGTCAAAAACGAAGTTTAACAATTCATTTATATCGTATTTTTCAATCGATATATTTGAGCTTTTTCTGAACAAACGTTCTATGCGGCTTGATGATTTTTTGTTGTCAATTGTCCCCAGCGTAGAGATTAGCCATATTTCTTCATTTTCTAAAAGTAATGAACTATAGTCATTAGTGTTTAAATTAACGTTACCGTTTTTAACTTGTATATATATTTTTTTATGATTTATATATTTTCCACTATCATCAATAGAAGTATCTACCAATGCAAATTCATATTTTTCGGTACTGATTTTGTTAGTTGACGGAATAGTAACATATCCAAAACGATCATAAAGCCACAGGGCAACCAAGTCTTCTGCAGCGGCATAGCCGATTAAGTGAAAAAACTCCATTTTATTGGTAATTTTGTGTTTCTTCATCAAGTTCTGTGATGGTTTTAAGCAAAGAGCTGAAAAAAGGCTAGTTGGTGTATAAGGGCATGCTTGATTAATTGTTTCTTCATGGCTATCTATGCGAACTAAAGATCCAAAACCGGGATAAAACGAAACGGATCCAGGTACACTGTCTTCTTTTCCTACTTTAACCCATTCGATATTTTTTAGTTGTGCAGAACAATCATTATCAGTAGCTTCAAGGCTAGTATCAAAGTAAAATAGATTTTTAGGATCATCTGTAATCTCTGCGACAAAATACTCTCCTGAATCTCTTGTCCAAAGAAAATCACCTTTTTTAATATTATCAAATAGTTGATGAACACCTTGATTATTCCATTTCTTTTTCCAATGTTTTTCTTTTATCTGTTTATGCCAAAATACTTTATAATCATCTAATGTTTTGATAGATGATCTATCAGGAATATCTTCAAATGACCATCCACACGAGGCACATTGATGATCAATAAAAAAACGATGTGAATTTAAGTTATGTAATTTTCCACCATTACCTTTTATTTTCCACGCTCTATTTGTATGCAAGTGAAAACATCTCCCTAAATAAAAACAAAGTTAATGATATCACAACTGATTTTAAACATAAATAATATGCTTCTAATGTGATGAATTGATTATTAAAAAAGGTGGAAGACTTAGGATTATTTTCAATATGTGTATCTCATATATGATTACGCAGAATAACGTTTTGAAAAGGCAAATAAACATCGTTATTTTAGGATAACCGTAGCCAAATTCGTAGCCAGAAAAAATAATAAGCGTCGATTAATGGCTATAATAGGGTGATATAGCTGTTTTTGATGACAATAGATTTAAGACCTGTACTCTCCTTCAATTAAGTGTGTTAATTATCACGGAACCCCGTAAAACGTTGATTTGACGGGGGGGTTATTTTTGATTAAACGGTGAAAATCGGTGGAAATTGATATAATGGTGCATGTTTTGGTACACATTAGCTATTTTTACTCTTAAATTAGCCGTTTAGTCGTGTACTTTCGTGCACTTTCAGATACTGGGTATCATCACCAGCCGCTGATGTCTTTTGAATAGGTCGCAAGTCTGATGGCCACTTTTCGCCGACAAAATCAGTATAAGTGATGGTCAGTTGGGTGTGCGCTCGAATCTGCTTGATTAGCGATTCCAGATAGACAAGATCATCTGTCTCTACAGTGTGCAAGGGGATTGAGCGAGAACGCTTCTTAGGATGGGCCACATACATAAGAAAGTTGAACGTGTTGGAGTAGTGATTGAAAACCACATTAATCTGATAGCGCGTGTTGATGAGCCGTTTGAAATTTTGGTCGGTTCGTTTATTGATAATCTTTGCATCGTTCTCTATTTGTATCACTAAATATCACCCCATCATCATTATGCTGTAGTCACAGTTGTAGCGCAGAATGCGTATTTGGTGATCACAAACTGTTTTTTACTATTGTAATGACCAAACAGTGCAACAGTTGATCCTTTCTCTGCACGATAAAGAAAATCCAAAGCGTGGGCATGTACCAAACAATTGATTAGCTCGTTTGTCTTGGAGTCGCGTATCTTTACATAAAGGAGCAGGGGGCTTAGTTTGATAGTCCGGGGGTCGCTTTCAAGGGTTCCATTAAGTGGTTGTTGTTCCATAACTATCACCTCAGCTTTTATTATACGAACGTTTGTTCGCTTAATCAATGAAAATATATAATTTTGAATGCTTAGAAATGGATTTTTTACTAGGTGAGGGAATAAAACGGATTTATAAAAAGAAAAACGTTTGCACTTTTTTTGCACTGCACGGCTTTAATCATTGATATAGCACGATCAAGTATGCCTGCTCGGGGCAT
>NZ_RHNW01000002.1 GCF_003946045.1 Levilactobacillus mulengensis
GCATAAAATCTAATTTAAGTTGCTCCAGTTCAAGTATCCCAAGGGCTGAAGCCTATTTGAGTACTTTCAACCTTTAGATATTAAATGACTAAGCGCTGAATCAATTGTCAGGCTTGGTTTGTCGGGCGCTTTATTTATTTGTTTATTACTGGTATACTATTTTTAAATAAATGTTGACAGTTTTGGTAAACATCTGTACACTAAGACCCATTGGAGGCATCATCATGAATTTACAAGACCTTTCCCTCACCGAAATTGAACAGGGATGGCACCAAACCACTACGGCTTACGTCTGCAACTACTGTCAGGCCAACTTTGCCACCGGCCAAGTCTTCCCGGTCGCGGACAAATTCTACCAGGCAGCCCAAATGATTCAACAGCACGTTGCCCAGGAGCACCCGGATGCCGTCCACCTGTTGATCAACGACGCTAGTAAGTACAACACCCTAACCGCCAAGCAACGCGACCTTCTCGCTGCCTTTAGTACCGGGCAAAAGGACGCCGAGATTGCCACCGCGACTGGCGTGGCCGCCGCCACCATTCGCCACCAGAAGTTTACCTTCCGGGAGAAGGCCAAGCAGGCCAAGCTGTACCTCGCCATTTACGACCAGGTCTTTAACCAACCGGCTGTGGCCGACAGTCTGGTGCGCTTCCCGAACCAGGCGGGTACGGAGGACGACCGCTTTGCCATGACGACTACCGAGTACCAACAGCTCGTCGCCAAGTTCTTCCAGTCGACCGAGCCGTTGCAGCTGAAACGGTGGCCCAAGCACCAAAAGGCGATTCTGGCCGTGCTCAAACGCATTACCAGCACGATTTCCCCCGACCAACACTTCACCGAGGTAGGCTTCAACGACCTGCTTCGCCCAATTTATCCGGATTACCCGCTGATTCGCCGTTACCTGGTCGACTACGACTTCTTCGAACGCACCACCGACGGCAGCGACTACTGGCGGAATCCCAGTTACAAGGAGTAGCTCATGAACAAAAAAGACTTGATCCAACAGTACAAAGCCACGCCCACCTTCTACGGCGTGATTCAAATTAAAAATGACCAGACCGGCCAAACCTTTATTGACGTCGCCCCCAACCTCCACAACCGGTGGGGCTACTACCAAACGAACCTGAACGGCAACTTTTACCATGACACGCCGCTCCAAGAGGATTGGAACGCGCTAGGCGCCGACCAGTTCAGTTACAGCGTGCTCTGGAAAAAGGACGCCACCGACGTCGACCATCTTCGCCAAAAACTACGTGACCTCAAAGCCGAGTGGCTCGACAAGCTGCACCCGGCCTATAACCAGCATTAAAGGAGCTTCCATGAAAACATTAAACACCACAACTACCCCTATCGACCTAGCCACCTGGTCACGACGGGAATACTTTTACTATTTCACCAAAATGATGCCGACCGGCTTTACCGTGAGCGCCGACCTCGACGTGACGGCCACCAAGGATTGGCTCGCCGCTCGCGATTTAAAATTCAACCCGGCGTACCTCTACCTAGTCTCCCGGTTGATCACCGAGATGCCCGAGTTCCGGGTGAGTCGGACCGACGACGGCCAACTGGTGCACTACGAGGTGCTCCACCCGAGTTATTCCGTCATGCACACCGACCACACCATCTCGAGTCTCTGGACGGCCTACGACGCCAGCTTTACGCAGTTTTACCAAAACTATCTGGCGGACCAGGCCCAATACGGCGACCTGCACACGCCAATGGCCAAGGCACCCCAGAGTGCTAACACCTACATGATTGGTAGCATCCCCTGGACGCACTTCACCAGCTACACGCCGCTCCCCTTCACGCCGCTGAACACGTTCTTCCCGGTCATTCAGGCTGGCAAGTTCGTCGACGAAAGTGACCACTGGCAAATGCCCCTCTCCGTGACCATCCACCACGCGGTCGCGGACGGCTACCACGTGAGTCAGTTCTTCACAAAATTACAAAACGCGTTCGATCACCCAGAAACTTGGTTGGTCGACTAACGAAAAAGCGTCCCACGAGATTTCTCGTGAGGCGCCTTTTGTGTACTATTGTTCGGCTAAAGCCTGGTGATAGTTCCAATCGTACCGAAGCCAAAACGCAGCGGGCACACCGATGACTGACGTCAATGCGTTGGCAAATTCGGGTGTGATGCGGACTTTACCGGCCAACACCCGCTGGACATAAGCGACAGGGACAGAAGTCTTTTCAGCCAAGACCGCTGGTGTGATTTGTAGAAGGTCGATGGATTCTTGTAGGGTTTCCCCGGGAGCTATTGGCACGGGGACTTTGTAGTTTTCTCGGTTAGTCATTGTCTGACACCCTTTCCTTCAGAGCTAGTTTCCGCTGATAAATGTCATCATACCGGAGCCAAAACGCAGCCGATACCCGCGTAATCGGTGATAATCGCTGCGCAAAAGCCGGAGTAAGTCTAGTCGTCCCAGCCAGCACAGCCGTCACGTACGAAAACGAGGTGTCCGTTCGCTGAGCTAACTGTTCTGGAGAGATACCCAACAGATCAATGGCCCCTTGTAAGGAATCCCCTGGCGCGACCGGCTCGGTGGATTCATGTTGATATCGTTTAACCATCTAATCGCTCATTTCCTGTAGCTGGCCCCATCATACCGGAGCCACCGGTGAAAAGATAGCAAACGTCCCAACAACCAAATCACCCCAATACTAGTTGAACGGAAAAACAAAAACGCCATCCCATTGTTTAAGGATGACGTTTAGTGGTTATTCAGTTCAAATGTAGCACAATCAATCCATCTGATCAGTCCGCCACACAAACGGGTGTCGCTTAATCGGGCTGCATCCGTGTCAGCAACAGCTACCTCTACGAAGCTGAACAGCTCAATCCGATGGGCTAAACCAGTGTGAGCCGCAGGGCTGGTGAAAATGGGCTCAGCCGTGGGAGTTGCCTTAGCGGGTTCCCCGCTTAGGCAACTGCTATCTTTGAGACTCGCTTCTCAGAGGCTCAAAGTAAGTCCGAAGACCGCTTCTCAGGCTTCGGGCGTGCGCCCACAGCGCCACGGCCCAGTTTTCACCAGCCCGGAGGCGCTGCACCAACACAAGTTTAACCCCAGGATTAAGCGTTCAAGCTGCTGTAGCTGTAGGCTTGCTTCATCAGGGATTGTGTTTCCGTGAACTCGTTAATATCATGCAGCACAACGGTAATCACCCGGTGTTTGCCAGCCTGTTGACCGGTCCCCACGAAGCAGTACCCAGCCAGCGGCGTGTACCCGGTCTTCAACCCATCAACGTTCAATGAAGCCTTGTAATATTTCCGACCAGACAGCATGTTGTTATAGTTGTAGCAAAGTTGACCATCAACGTTCTTTGAGCCAACCGCACCATCGGTCAAGATTTGCGGGTAGTCCTGGATCAGGTGCCGCGCAATCAGCGCCACATCCTTAGCGGAAACCATGTTGGCATTGGCTGTCCCGTAGGCGTAACCAAAGGCCTTCAAGTCACTGTTTTCCAAGCCAGATGCCGACACGAAGCTAGCCTTGCCCAGGTTCCAGCTCTTAGCTTGCGCGTTCATCTGTTGAATAAATTTGGCATTGCTACCGGCAACCCATTCGCCCAGGGCAATCGCCGCGTTGTTGGAAGAATCCAGCAGAGCCGCGTCATATAGCTCTCTGACGGTGTAAGTGTGCCCCGTTTGGAACACGAATCCGCCACAGGAAGAACTCTTGCTCATGGCAATCAGGCCCTTACTGCTGGTATCGACGACCTGGTTCCAAGTGGACGCGTTGCCATCAACCTTTTGCAGCACCAGGTACAGCGTCATCAACTTAGAAACGGAAGCGATGGGCCGCGCCGTGTTGGCCTTCTTGGACCAGACGGCCTTCCCCGTCGTGTAGTCCATGGCAATGGCGTTCTTGGCGTATTTCAGGCTAAATGGCGCCTTCCCCTTAGTCAGGTAGCCGTGCCAGATCCAACCCTTCACGGAACCAGACTTGTTGGCCACATAATAGTAAATACCCTTAGAATTACCATGCTTCAAGGTCGCCTTCTGCGTGGCATACCAAGTCGTATTAGGGTAACTCTTCAGCGGAGCAATCTTGCGATTATGCGCCTGATTATAAATGGCCCCCGCCGTGCTCTGCTTGTGGTAGGCCGTCTGGGTCATGGTCCCCGTCGACACCGTAGAATAAACGGCCGCATCGGCAGTCACCTGCAAGCTCAGCCCGGCACCCAATGTCAGCACAAACACAAATGTCAGCACCAGCCACTTGGCTTTTCCTGATTTCATCATATGTAGTCCTCTCCTCATTAAAATCATTATATGATTCACCCTAACACGATAAACGCCGTTCCCACAAGGATTCCGGGATATCTGTAACTTACTTGTTGGGGACGTAACTTTACCGTAATCCACAAGTTGGTGGCTAAATAACTCGGCAGGTTAACGATTAAGGATTGATCAGCAGATACCATCCAAGCCATGAAAAAGGTCCTACCAGGAAGAATTCTCGGTAGGACCTTTTCAAAACCAATTTATCTATATTAAATGCAAACGAGAACCATGAATCTGACCAGCCACCACACAATCCCAGCAGCGGTCAGCCACCTCTCACGAAGCAAAACCACCAATCCTGCGGGCTAAACCAGTGTCAGCCGCAGGGCTGGTGAAAATGGGCTCAGCCGTGGGAGTTGCCTTAGCGGTTTACCGCTTAGGCAACTGCTATCTTTGAGACGTGGTTTCCGGCTCAAAGTAAGTCTGGAGACCGCCTTTCGGCTCCAGACGTGCGCCCACAGCGCCACGGCCCATTTTCACCAGCCCGGAGGCGCTGACAACGACACAAATTTAACCCAACCCAGGATTAGTTGTTCATGCTGCTGAGGCGGTAGGCGTGATCCATCAAGGACTTCGTCTCCGTGAACTCGTTCTCATCATGCAACACAACGGTAATCACGCGTTGCTTGCCACGCTTCTGACCAGTACCCACGAAGCAGTACCCAGCCAGCGGCGTGTACCCGGTCTTCAATCCATCGACCTTCAGTGAGGCACGGTAGTACTTCCGCCCCTTCAACAGGTTGTTGTAGTTGTGGCAGACCTGACCGTTGACCTTCATCGAGCCAATCTTGCCGTCCTTTAAGATACGGGGGTAGCTGGTGATCAGGTGACGGGCGATGATGGCCACGTCCTTGGCGGAAACCTTGTTGGCGTTGGCCTTACCGTAGCCGTAACCGTACCGACGCAGGTCGCTGTTTTCCAAGCCGGAAGCTGAAACGAAGTGGGCCTTGCCCAATTTCCAGGACTTAGCTTGGGCGTTCATCTTCTTGATAAACTTGCCGTTGCTGCCGCTGACCCATTTGCCCAGCGCGATGGCGGAGTTGTTGGACGAATCCAAGAAGGCCGCGTAGTACAGTTGCTTGACGGTGTAGCTGTGATTTAATTTGAAATGGAAGCCACCACAGTCGGCACTCCGGCTCATGGAAACCAAGCCCCGGCTGGTAATCTTGACCTTGTGATTCCAGTTGCTGGTCTTGCCATCGACCTTCTTCAGGGCCAGATATAACGTCATTAATTTAGAAACGGACGCAATGGGCCGCGCGGTGTTGGCGTTCTTGGACCAAACGACCTTCCCCGTCTTGGCGTTCATGGCAACCGCTGCTCTGGCCTTGGTCAGAACGAATGGTGCCTTTCCCTTCTTCAGGTAGCCGTGCCAAACCCAACCCTTCACGCTGTTCTTGCTGTTCTTGACGTAGAGATAAATGCCGGTCGACTTGCCATGTTTCAACGTCGCCCGCTTGGTGGCGTACCACGTCGTGTGGGGGTGCGCCGCTAGGTTGCTGACCTTATGGGTATGCGCCTTGTTATAAATGGCCCCTTTAGCATGTTTCTTGTGGTAGGCCGTCTTCTTAACGGTTTTCGTGCTGACCGTTTTGTAGGCTGAAGCCGCATTGGCAGGCACGACAGCGCTGACAGTACCGCCGACCGTTAAGGCCACGGCAAATGCCATCAGACCGCGTTTGATATGTAAATTCCTCATGAGTTAAACCCTTCCTATCGTATAATAATTAAGCTAACCAACTATTAGAATAGCACTCTTGCCCGACAACGGATAGCCCGATTAACCGCTTTAGACGTGAAAAGGACCCGTCGTAACGAAATTGTAAAAAACGTTTCCATCCTGAATAAATCAACGACTAGGCACGATTATTTTAGGCAATGGTTGCATTTACCCAACAAATTAGTTACGCTAGAGTCAATCACATACGACTGGGGTGCCTCACGGCTGAGATCAAACCCATTGAACCTGCTCTGGTTAATACCAGCGAAGGGATGCGTACTTTTATGCTGTCAATGAACCCCACTAAGCAATTTCTTAGTGGGGATTTTTTTCACAATGAACGCCCCTGTCAAACAATTCTAGGAGGTATCGGGTTATGAAAGCTTGGCACATTAGAGATATTATTTTAGTCACAATTTTAGCAATTTTTATGGGCGTTATTTTCTGGGTCATCAATCCCGTCTACACATTACTGGCAGCGGCCCTCGCGCCATTTGGGCTCCAACCCCTGGCTAACGAAATTTTGCTGGGCGTCTGGGTCATGGCGGGTCCCCTGGCCGGCTTTATCATCCGGATTCCAGGGGCGGCAACGCTGGGCGAATTTCTCGGCGCCGTCGTGGAAATGTTCCTGGGGGGCATCTGGGGCGCTAGCACGCTGATCTCCGGCGCTGTCCAAGGACTGGGTGCCGAAATTGGCTTCGCGTCCATGCGCTACAAGAAATACAATTGGGTCACGCTGGTTCTGACCGCGCTGACCACCACGATTGTCACCTTCGCCTGGGACCTGGTCCGCAGCGGGTATTCCGCCTACCACTTTGGCTTCCTAATTCTCCTGTTCGCGGTCCGCTTCTGCTCGGTCTTCCTCTTTGGTGGCGTCTTAACCAAGCTGATCACCAACCTGCTGGCTCGCGCCCACGTCTTACCAAACGTCAAATAACGGTTGATTTTCCCATGCGCCTTACCGGGAAAAGAAAATTGGCCGACATGGTTTTCAACCAAGTTATCAGTCGTTTAACATTTTTCTAACCTTATTATTTAACCAATCTCTGACCGCACCAAGGGTCAAAGATTACCCAACCGAACACAAGCTTAACAGCTTCGATACCAAATTAATCACAGCTAAACGACTCACGACCACCCATCCAATAAAGTGAGGGTGGTCCCGGATCCAGTAACCACCAACGTTGCTGGTTACCGCCGTATCAGCCGTGAGGTCGGTGAAAATGGACTCAGCCGTGGGATTTTTCGAGTGACCTTCTCGGAAAATGGTGACTTTGAAACGCGTTTCTCAGCGGTTCAAAGCAAGCCTAAAGACCGCTTCTCAGGCTTTAGGCGTCCTCCCCACCGCGTTCCAGTCCATTTTCACCGACCGGTAAGGCGAGTAAAGAGCGTACCCTAGCAACATCATTGTAGAATTGGAGGAATCATTGTGGCCACCGTAACGGTTCATTCACTGACATTTACCTATCCCAAACGTTCCCGGCCCGTCCTCGATGGTCTGAACGTCACCTTTCCCAGTGGCAAGTTTTCCCTATTGACCGGGGTCTCCGGTGGCGGCAAGTCGACGCTGCTCAAACTGATTGCGGGGCTCACCCCACTGCCAACCGCCGGCAGCATCACCTTTAACGACCAGCCGCTGGCCGACATTGCCCCGACCAAGCGGGCAGCCACCGTCGCCATGCTCTTCCAGGAACCCAGCACGCAATTCACCATGGATACGGTGAACAACGAGTTGCGGTTCGCCCTGGAAAACCAGTGCGTTGACACGGCCGTCATCCCCGCCAAAATCACCGCCGCTCTCGACTTCATCGGCATTGCCGATCTGCAAGACCGACTACTGATGCAGCTGTCCGGTGGCGAACAACAGAAGGTGGCCCTCGCCATCATCGTGGCCATGGACAGCGACGTCATTTTGCTGGACGAACCCTTTGCCAGCATCGACCCGCCGACGCGACTGGCCCTGCTCGAAAAGCTGGTCGCCCTGTGTACCAAGCGTGGCAAGACCATCATTTTAGCCGACCACGACCTCAGCAATTACGACCGTTGGGTGGACCATCTGGCCGTGCTGGATATGGGGAAGCTGACCCTGTTGTCGCCGGCAGATACGCAGGCGCGCTTTGCGGCGTTTACCCCCGACAAGCTCCAGCTGACTCACGTTGGCTTACCGAGTGATCAGCCCGTCAGTCTGCAGGGCACGCAACTGCGCCTCGGTCACGGTGAGCGCGAATTATTGGCATCACAAGACCTTGCCTTATTTGCCCATCAAGCGACCCTGATCACCGGCCCCAATGGGAGTGGGAAATCCACCCTGTTCCGGGCACTGGTCCGCCTCGGCAAGTACCAGGGGCGCCTGACCTACGACGGGACCGACATCCAAAAGCTCCCTCGCAAGCAGTACGCCCGGTCCGTGGGCCTCATGTTCCAGGCGGCCAGCTCACAATTTCTCAATGTAACCGTGGCCGAGGAACTCGCCCTTTCCCGCAAGTTTGGCAACCGCGACTATTTCACGGCCGAACGGGTTCAAGACCTCTTAACGCAACTCAACCTGGCCGAGCACACCGAGCAGATCATCTACTCGCTCAGTAGCGGCCAGCAAAAGAAACTGCAATTACTCTGCATGCTGATCATGGCGCCGGCGGTTCTCCTCCTCGATGAACCGCTAAAGGGCCTAGACTTCGCGTCGATTCAAGTGGTCATGCACATTCTCACGACCGTTCAGCGCGACCTGCACCTGACTTTAATCATGATCAGCCACCAACTCAGCGGCCTGGACGACCTCATCACGCTGCACCTCGCCCTGGCCGACCACCATCTCACCTATAAGGGGGCCCCAGCATGAATCCGAGTTTAAAATTAGCGCTCGTCATCCTGATTGCCCTCGAGGTGTCCTTCACCCAGGTGTGGACGGTCAACGTCGCCTTGATCATCATTAGTTTAATTCTGATGTTTGTGGGCCACGTGAAATGGAAACGCCTCCTGTGGCTAACGGCCGTGCCACTCTTCTTCGCCAGCGCCTTAGTCTGGTCATTAGCGCTCCAGGGAACGACCACCCACCACTTTCTCATCGTCATCTTCACGCGGATGTTCGTCTACGTCTACATGGGCGGGCTCTTTACCCAGACGACGGACCCGTTGACGCTGACCCGGTCGCTGGAACAAAACGCGAAGCTGCCGTCAAAATTTGCATATGGCTTTCTGGCCGCCTTCAACCTGATGCCAAAGATTCAGGCGGAGGTCGCCACCATTAAGGCCGCGGCGTTGATGCGGGGACAAGTCCTCCACGTTTGGTCGCCTCAGTTGTATTTCAAAGTGATTCTGGCCGCTATGAACTGGTCGGACCAGCTCGCCGCCGCCATGACCTCCCACGGATTCGTGGAAGGCGCACCCCGGACACACGCCGTCACGATAGCGTTGCGGGCCCGTGACTGGTGGGTCTTCGGCATCAGTCTGATGCTGGTTCAAGTCGGTCTCTTCATCGGTTTACCCTAATTTAGCAAAGGAGTTCCTGTCATGTTTACTGATTTAGCACACGCGGCCACCCAGGCTAGCTGGGACGCCTCCAAACGCCATCCCTTCATCCAACAACTGCAGGCCGGCACCTTACCCGGCGACACGTTCCGTTACTACCTCATTCAAGACCATTACTACCTCCACGAATTTGGGAAACTCCATGATTTAGCCGCCGAACAAAGCCAGGACCCCCGCGTTATTAAACAGCTACGCGCCGGGGCAGAAAGCCTCCGTCAGGGTGAAATTGCGGTGCGGCAAACCTTCTTTGACCGGTTAAATATCACGCCGGAGGAAGTCACCAATACCGCCGTCGCCCCCACGGGTTACGCCTATACCAGTCACCTCTACCGCTCATTGATGACGGCGGGTCCAGCCGGTGCGGTGGTGGGCTTGCTCCCCTGTTACTGGCTGTACGCGGAGATCGGTCAGGCGTTGGCTGGTACCGGGTCGCCGGTTCCCATTTACCAAGCCTGGATCGACACCTACAACGCGGACGACTATACCGGTTCCATGAAGGATCAACTCGCCCTCGCCAACTATGTTGCCACCCCAGAAAATACGCACCAGCTCTTAGACATTTTTGAAAAGAGTAGCTGGTACGAACTAAACTTCTGGCAAATGGCGCTAGACCACGAGGACTGGTCGTTGACGCCTAGTAAGAAATCATCGTCACTATCAACGAATTAACAATTGAAGGACCGGCCACCGGGTCGGTCCTTTTTGCATGGTTGTGAAATTGGTGCAGCTTGTGTATCCCAGATGAGTGTCAAAATTTCACTGTAAGTTAAGTGACCGACGAAACGCTTTAGACGTTAATGAGTCAGCGAATCATCGGTAAATACAGGTTTATGGGCTAAACCTGTATCAGCCGCAGAGCTGGTGAAGAAGATAGGCCGCACTGGTCGATGTCAGTGACCAGAGGCGGGCCAAAGTGACCAGCTGTGTCGATGGTCTTAGTAGAGCGCTTCTTCTCTACTTAGAGCATGGGGCAATCTTTGAGACCGTCCTTTGGCTCAAAGTTGAGGTGGAAGCCCGCTTCTCAGGCTGGAACCGACCCCACAGCAGGGCGCTTTGAGCCCGCCGCCGGGAACGAAATACCACGCCACAGCGTCCCGGCCTATTTTCACCAGCCCGGAGGCGCGTAAACCAACCGTTTAACCCATAAGCAACTGTATTTTCAACCCAGTGAACCTGCGTTATAATGGATACACGCATTAGAGAAAGCAGGTGTCGTCATGAAACGACTGACATTCTTGGAGTTTTTTGGCTACCTGGCACTGATTTTGGGCGTCGCGATTGAAATTTACGCGTTGCTCAAGGATCCAGGTAGTAAGCTAAGCGGTGACAACATGTTCGGTGGCGCTGTCATTTTGGGGTTAGCAGTAGCGTTTATCCATAGTAAACACCTGCCTTTCAACCTGGTACTAATCGGGTTAAGCACGTTGGGGTTTGCTTACTTTACCTTTATTCATACGCAAAATTGGTTCTGGACCATCATTTTAGGCATTGCCGTAGCGGCATTCTTGGTTTACTTCTTTGGGATTCGCAAGGACGTGCGCCGGAATCAAAGCGACTGGTTCCACTTCGACTGATTGCGCTCTGTTGTTCGTTCCCGACGGTGGGCTCAAAGTGGTCTGCTGTGGTCACTAACATTGGCTAACTTAAAAACGCAGTCGCTATCATCTGAGTTAGGTCTCAGGTTATAGCGACTGCGTTTTTGATTTTGATTAATTTCTTTGTTATGGGATTTGCCTTACACGGAACAATCCCGATACTGGCGGCCTCCGAAACGTGCTCCGCGAGCCAGGTCCCTGCGCTTAACGTCGTTGGTTCAGGTCTGGGACCTGACATTGATTTTATACTTTCTTAAATCGTTGGACTAGTTCTCCACGGAACAATCCCGGTCCTGGCGGCCTCTGAAACGTGCTACGCAGGGCAACTGGTTCCGCTTAACACCGTAACGGAAACGACCCAGACCCCGGGTCATTTCCGTTACGCCGCTAATGCTCGCCAGTTAGTCGCCCTGCTCCGCACTCTTTTCTATAGAAAAACAGGCCCGCCCGAAGGCCGACCTGTTTTCCCGCTTGATAAACTACAAGTGACTGTAGTCTTGTAATCACAATGATTACCAAAGTTTTAAGTTGTAACAGCCGGATGATCCGGCCCCGGGGCGGGATTAACCGCGTTATTTGACAGCCACGCGAAATGCACGCGTCTGCGGGGTGCTGATGACCCCCACTGGACTCGAACTCTGATGAGTCGTGGTTCGTTTGCCCATGGTGTACCAGGACATGCCGCTGACCACAGCCAATAAAACGACCGCCGTTAGCAGGCTTCCGATTACGTGTTTCAAATTCATCCTGCCACCCCACTAGTTATGTGTCTTAATTAATTCTAATAACTAGCTTAATGGGTTTATGTTGCAAAACCATGACAGGCTAGCGAAAAGTAAGTAACAATTCCGCCACATCGGGTTACAGGCCCGACTCTGCCAATTGTCATATTGGGTATTAGTTTACGCAATTTTTCCTCTCGGGGCAAGCATTATTGAAAAAAACTTTCAGATATTGGGACTTATTCCGCCGATTTTTGAAAACTTTAGTATAATGAACTTAAGCAGTCATTAGGATTATCATTTGGAGGGATATCTATGAGTCAAGAATTAAACGATTTGGCCGAAGCAATCATCGCCTACCAAAAGAAATACGATAAGACAGACGGAGAGATGGCCTTTGGCTCCCGCATTTCAGTTGAGAAGTTTCACGGCATCAAGACTGGCGAACTGCAACCAACTACTGAAGAACAGAGCTCGTTGAAGGGCTTAATTGCTTCGAAGCCGCACTAATAACCAGCACATTCTATTTAAGATCAAAAACAGCCGTTTCAGAAAAGTTTCGCCAGTCACCTGGCCACCTTTCTGAAACGGCTATTTGTTTATTTCTGAGATTTAATCGGCCAAGCGATTCCAAGCCGTCCGGTACGCGGTGGCCGTGGCATCATCAAACGCCACCAGCCGCACGTGAGTCAGGCCGGAACTGTGGGCCAATTCATCGCCAATCGTTTGGGTCGCGACGGCCGCCGCCTCTTCCAGCGGAAAGCCGTACACACCCGTACTGATCGATGGAAAATCAACCGTGTGACAGTCGTGGGCGACCGCAACGCGTAAACTGTTGCGATAACAGCTCGCCAGCAATTCCGCCTCACCCTGTTGACCACCCTGCCAAACGGGACCGGGCGTGTGAATCACCCAGGTCGCTGGCAATTTAAAACCGGGTGTAATCTTGGCCTCACCCGTTTCACAACCGTTCAACGGCACGCAGGCCGCAAACAACTCGGGACCCGCGGCCCGGTGAATCGCGCCGTCGACCCCGCCGCCACCCAACAACGTGGTATTGGCGGCGTTCACAATCGCATCAACTTTACTCTGGGTGATGTCGCCCCGAATTACCGTAAAATCAGCCATCCACTCACTCCTTTGACCACGGCCAGTGCCAGTGATGCTTCGGCTTGGCCGCCTGGTCATCCCGGTCCTTCAACCGCTTCATCCCCTCGCGGTACGGGTTGGCGTACAACGAGGACAAGTTCAATTTCTGACTAGCCGGCTTGGCTGGCGCTTCTGACTGCCGGTAGGGCCGGAGATCCGTTTGACACTGCGGGCAAACGTCATCGTCTGCCGTCACAGCCGCACCGCAATGCGGACAAAATTTCAACGCTGTTGCCAAGAGTGTGCCTCCTATTCGTGGTGCCGTTGTTGCTGGTGAGCCTGGTTCCGCGCCAGATTTTTCTCGCGCGTTTCGGCAGCGGTCTTGGCCGCTTCGACCTGCCGCTTTTCCCGGTCGATGGCCCGTTGCTTAGCTGCGGCCTGCTTCTGTTCTTCGGCGAGTTTGCGTTTTTGTTGGCTCCGATAGCTAAAGTAGCTCCAAACCCCGACGGCTAGTAACGCCACGACGATTTGAATCGGAACCAGCACCCAATTGACGTTCTTCGCAAAGAAAGCGTCATAGATGATCAACAACACCGCCATCGCGCCAACCACAGAGAGGGTATCGCGAATCCAGCGCGGTAAATTTTGCCATTTCATGTAAAAAAACTCCTTATGTACGGCAGCGCCATTCCGCGCCACCAAATTTCATTGTTTAGTTTTAGGTTTAAACCAATGTTGCCCGCGCCTCCGGGATGGTGAAAATAGGCGCGGCACAGCCGTTCCCGCCGGCGGGCTCAAACGGCCCTGCTGTGGGGCCCGGCTCCAGCCTGAAAAGCGGTCTTCCGCCTCGACTTGAAACCTCACCAAAACCGTGAGTTTCCAAGGTCGACCCATGCTCTAAACTGAGAAAACCACTCAGTTAAGACCATCGACACAGCTGGTCGGTTTGGCCCGCCTCTGGTCACTAACAGCGACCACGCATTTTCACCATCCCTGCTGCTAACATTGGTTTAATCCGTAACTAAACGCTTTGTCACCGACATGAGTTATTCTCATGCCTTAGCTATTTTTATGACTTGGAAACATCTAAAACCTTACACCAAACCCGTTTTACAAGTCACCTTCGACTCGCAACTGGTGCTCCGTGAGGTAGGCGTCGAGGTAGCCGAATGACAGCTCCTCCACGTCGGCGATGCGGTAGGCCTTGCCGACCTGGTCGATTTCATCTTCCGCGACCTCGTGGAAAATGAAGCGTTCGCCGCCGACCTGACTTGGGTAACCGGTCTGACTGTCGTCGCCCTTGAGTTTCACGTGAATAATCGTCCGGAACGTTGCGGCTTGACTCAGCCGTTCGCGGAACTGGTCCACCGTGGCATCAAAGAGCCGCTCGTCGTTTAGTACCGGTTGTAAGGGTTGTTGGCGTGCCCGGTTCAGTAACGAGAAGAGCCGCATCGTTTGCAGGTAATCGGATTCGACCACGATGGCGTTCAAATCACTCAGCCGCATCAGGGTGTAGCCCCCGAATTGCCCCGACATGTCGAGCAGGTTCATGATGACTGAATCGTCCGTCAACACGTTGATCTGCCCCACGAAGAAGAGGTCCTTGTTGTGCTTGGGAATCAGCGCTACCAAGGGATCTTTCCCCGCCAGCTGTTGCAAGGTATCCCGGAATTGCGTCGGGTCCTCGACCGCCACCTGCTCCACGTGTGAGAGCTTTTGCAAATGAGGTGCCGCGATGCCCTGTAGCGTTAACTCCTTGCCTTGAAACTCAATGACTTCAATGTCTGCGGGATTCAGGATCATGGCCGGTTGGTCAGAATAATCAAATTTATTGATCAACTGCACGCCGACCTCTTCACTCGCCACGCTGGTCACTAAGCCTTCATAAAAATGTTCATCATTTTTTAAAACCAACATGATCACCAGGTGATCGACCCACGCGTGGCTCAAAACCTGCCGCCGCAAATCGCGTTGGTTGTCGAATTTCATGGTCAGCCCGCCGGCTTGAATGAAGCGCTCTTCTTGCGCCGTCTTCATCCGAAAGGACATGTTATCCAGATCATCACTAGAAAATTCGACCTCATCGATCACGTTCAGCGCCAGAAAGACTGCCCCGTCCGGCAACCCAAAATCATCGTAGGTTGCGAGGATGATGCCCGTCTCACCGACCGTCGTCACGTAACCGGTATAGACGACCTCCTGGTTCGTTTGGTAAACGTTGACCAGTAAGCGTTGGGCCAGTGCCCGGTTTAAATCATTCACAATTGAATTCACATGACGACCCCCTTTTTATTATACGTTGTGCATGAATAGGTAAAACGTATTTATCTGAAAATCTTACCATATATTGACAGAAATAGCCCGTCAGTAGTCGCGGCCCATTTAGGAAACGGCGGTGCTCAAGAATTGTTTGAGCTCGGCGCCCTGTAACCCAGCGCTCAGGCCCACTAATAGCTTGATCCGTGCTTTCTGCCCGTTCAGCCCCTGACACAGCATCAGCCCCATCTTGCGCAGCTCAATGCCACCGCCCTCGTAGTCATAAATGTCCTCGGCGACGCCATTATAACACCGTGACACCAGAACTAAAGGAATCTGCCGGTCTAACAGCCGTTGCACGGAAGCTAGCGTTTTCGGCGGTAAATTCCCGGCACCCAGGCCTTCGATGACCACTCCGGCCGTCTCGTCGTTATCGAGAAAATCAAACAAGCTCCCGTCCATCCCGGCATAGGCCTTGATCAGGTAAACGTGGTCGATGACGTGATCAATATTGCAGGTATCTTCCCGAATTAATTTCTGGAAATAAACCGCGTGGTCCTTGGCAACGATTCCAATCGGGCCAAACGTGGGCGTCCGGAACGTGGCCACGTTAGTCGTATGGGTCTTGGTCACGTAGCGGGCCGTGTGAATCTCGTCGTTCATCACGACCATCACGCCATTTCCACGTGAGGCGTCGTCTGCGGCTACTTCAATGGCGGATTGAAAGTTGTACAGGCCATCGGAGCCAACCTCATTAGAGGAGCGCATAGCCCCCGTCACAACAACGGGGATCGTGCTGGGGAGGGTCAGGTCTAAGAAGTACGCCGTTTCTTCCAGCGTATCCGTCCCATGGGTGATGACTACGCCATCGATGCCATCCTGCTCGGCCTGGTCGATGCGCTCCTTGATCTGTAGCATTTCCACCGGCGTCATGTGTGGAGATGGTAAGTTAAACATTTCATCGGTAAACAATTCCACCCGGCCGGCCAAAATCGTTTCCTGTTGAGCAATCGGGTTCTGCGCGTTCGGCACAACCTCCCCCTGATTATTTTGCGACATGGAAATCGTTCCACCCGTATGAATGGCTAAAATTTTCTTCACAGTTGTCAACTTCTTTCAGTATTAGTTAATTTCATTGAATATTTTGAATTTCATTGGTTATCCCCGGAGTAATGTTACGGTAAATTTGGTTCGGTCACGCTCATGGCAGCCATGACCAACCTTTCACAGTTTGGCCAAACGTGTCATAATAATCTACTCGCCAGATTTGACTGGATATTGGTCCAATCGGATTACTCCAGCACAACACCATCTACCGCCTACCGCAGCCACCAAACCGACGTGTGGCAGAACAATCCACTCGGCGGGCTAAACCAGTATGAGCCGCAGGTCTGGGAAAACTGGGCTGGTCGTGGGAGTGACCAGAGGCGAGCCAAGGTGCCCGGCTGTGTCGATGGTCTTGGCTGGGGTTCTGTCCCAGCCTAGCTCCATGGGACAACCTTTGAGACCGCACTTCGGCTCAAAGTTGAGGTGGAAGCCCGCCCTTCGGCTGGAACCGACCCCACAGCAGGGCGCCTTGAGCTCGCCGTCGGGAACGGACGCGATCAGGCCCAGTTTTCACCAGCCCGGAGGCGCTGCCAAAGATCAAAAGGTTCGAACCAAGCCCACCAAGTAGATTCGTTATCCACATTGTACCGTATTTGCGATAGAATTAAGTTAGAATTCAGAGAGGATGTTAAAAATGTCCAGAAGAGAAGACGAAGAAAAAGGTTACATCCCAGGCGTCCACGTCCACCCCAAAAAGTACAGCTCATCCGGGGGCATCGCCGACTGGGGCCCGCTCCTGACTTGGTTCAACGGTCTAGTCAAATCTTTGTGGAACTGGCTCAAAGGACTCTGGTCGAAACACAAGGCCTCCTAAATCGGTATTGTCATTTTTATTTTCTCGTGGTAAAGTAAGTGACATTCCATTAAAAAAATAAGTGATTGCCTATATAATGCCAAGATAAGGTTGGCGAGTTTCTACCCAGAGCCGTAAACTCTGGACTATAAGCAAATTGAGGACGAAACTCTTTTTGCCGATGAAAAGAGTTCGTCGGCGAGTTTTCAGCAGCCCCCTTTTTGCAAAGGGAGCTTTTTTGTTTTCAAAATTAGCTTGGCGGCGTATGGACATCACGAGAAGGAGGAAACATTCTTGCAGTCCACAAAGTCCGCATCATCCGTTTCGTCATCAGAAAAAGGGCCGTCATTACCCATGTGGCGGGCCGCCATTCTCGGTTTCCAGCATTTATTAGCCATGTACTCTGGTGACGTCATCGTTCCCCTACTGATTGGGGGCGCGCTTCATTTCAACGCCATGCAAATGGCCTACTTAATCAGTGCGGATATCTTCATGTGTGGGGTTGCAACCCTGCTCCAACTCAAACGCACCCCGCTGACCGGGATCGGCCTACCCGTCGTCCTCGGCTGTGCGGTACAGGCCGTCACACCTCTGAGCGCCATCGGAAATCAATACGGCGTCGGCGTCATGTACGGCGCCATCATCAGTGCCGGCATCTTCGTCTTTCTCAGCGCGGGCTGGTTTTCTAAAATTAAGAACTTCTTCCCACCCGTAGTGACCGGCTCCCTCATCACCATCATTGGCTTCACGCTGATTCCGGTCGGCTTCCAAGACCTGGGTGGCGGGGACGCCACGGCCAAGAGCTTCGGGGATCCCAAGATGTTACTGGTCGGCTTCCTCACGATGGGCATCATTTTAGGGCTAAACGCCTTTGCTAAAGGCTTTCTCAAGTCCTTGGCCATTCTGGCGGGTATCCTGATTGGGACCTTCATCGCCGGCGCCATGGGCATGGTCTCGCTAAAGGCAGTCGGCCAAGCCAGTTGGTTCCACCTGCCCCAATTTTTCTACTTCGGCACGCCCAAGTTTGAGTGGTCATCCATCGTCACCATGATTCTGGTCTCCCTGACCACCATGGTTGAATCGACCGGCGTCTTCTTTGCCTTAGGCGATATCACCGGCAAGAAGATTGGCGAACAGGATTTGAAACGCGGCTACCGTGCGGAAGGCATCGCCGTCATTCTCGGTGGGCTCTTCAACACCTTCCCCTACTCAACCTTCTCCGAAAACGTTGGGGTCGTACAACTATCCGGTGTGAAAACGCGCAAGCCCCTATACTTCTCAGCCGCCTTCTTAATGCTGCTGGGCCTGTTGCCCAAGATTGGCGCACTGGCCACGGTCATCCCCGATGCCGTCCTGGGTGGCGCCATGATTGTCATGTTCGGGATGGTTGGGGTCCAAGGGATTCGGATGCTCCAACAGGTTGATTTCCAAAATAACAACAACCTGTTGGTCTCCGCCATCTCGATTGGCCTGGGCTTAGGCGTCACCGTCTATCCCCAGATTTTCCAAGCCCTGCCCCAATCCTTACAAATCGTGATGAACAACGGGGTCGTCATCGGGAGTTTCTCCGCCGTCCTCTTGAATATCATCTTCAACATGCGGCCAAAACGCGCCGTAACGACCGCCCAAGCGCAGGTCAACAGCGACGCCCAACCTCAAAATAAATAAGTTGTTGCTCAAACGACCGACTGGGTTCCTTTGCCCGAGTCAGTCGTTTTTTTGCGGTTAAATATAATTAACATTATACTATATTCATATGTCAAATAACTTTCTTCCAATCGACATCCATGATAAGCTATTAGCACGTCTTATTTTTTCAGACAATGACCCACTGTGTGACAGGAACCTTACAAACGGTTAAGAGTCCTTTAGTTTTTCCCCTGCATCTGCGTATAATATAAGCATGTTCGAGATAGGATCAGTCAACAATCTCGTCATTTCAACTAGTAGTCAGCAGTTGGAAAAACTAGATTCAGCGAACCATATGCCGAATTCATTTGAAGCTAAGCCTCATAGTCTCTATGACAGCCTTTCAAGACTGGCACAACCAGTTACACATTGGCTGTGGCTAAACCAGTGTCAGCCACAGGGCTGGGAAAACTGGACCGGTCGTGGGAGTGACCAGAGGCGGGCCAAACTGCCCAGCTGTGTCGATGGTCTTAATAGAGTGATTTTCTCTATTTAGAGCATGGGACAACCTTTGAGACCGGTTCTCAGGCTCAAAGTTGAGGTGAAAGCCCGCCTTTTGGCTGTAACCGGCCCCACAGCAGGGCAGTTTGAGCCCGCCGTCGGGAACGGACGCGACCAGGCCCAATGTCACTCTGCTGCCCAAGTACAGAACGAACCACACGATTGGGGCTAAACCAGTGTTAGCCGCAGGGCTGGTGAAAATGGGCTCAGCCGTGGGAGTTGCCTTAGCGGGTTTCCCGCTTAGGTAACTGCTATCTTTGAGACTCGGTCCATGAGGCTCAAAGTAAGCCCGGAGACCGCCTTTCGGCTCCGGGCGTGCGCCCACAGCGCCA
The DNA here is from genome assembly GCF_003946045.1 of Levilactobacillus mulengensis. Taxonomy (GTDB): domain Bacteria; phylum Bacillota; class Bacilli; order Lactobacillales; family Lactobacillaceae; genus Levilactobacillus; species Levilactobacillus mulengensis. Next base: position 19,622 of record NZ_RHNW01000002.1, read on the forward strand.
CGGCCCATTTTCACCAGCCCGGAGGCGCTGACAAGAAGACATTTAACCGCAAAACAATTGATAGGAGAATTTGCCATGCTAAGCATTCAACATATCAGCAAAGAATTCGGCCCAGTCAAAGCCCTGAACGACGTCAGCTTTGACGTTCCCGACGGCCAGATACTGGGTTTGATCGGCCAAAATGGGGCCGGCAAGTCGACCACCTTTCACAGTATCCTGAACTTTATCGACTACGGCGGCAGTATTCAGTGGCAAGGCCACACCCTGTCCGCCGAGGATTTCGACCACATCGGCTACCTACCAGAAGAACGGAGCCTGATGACCAAGCTGACGATTGAACAACAAATCGTTTACCTGGCTCGACTCAAAGGTCAACCGGCTAAAGTTATTCGGCCCCAAATCGACGACTGGCTTCAACGGTTCGACGTCAAAGGAACCCGCAAGAGTAAGATCAACGACCTGTCCAAAGGGAATCAGCAAAAGGTCCAACTGATCTGTACGCTGATTCACCAGCCCGACCTGTTGATTCTGGACGAACCCTTTAGTGGGCTGGACCCGGTCAACGCCGACCTCCTGAAGCAAGCCATCGTGGCCGCCAAGGAACGTGGCGCGGCCATCATCTTTTCCAGCCACGACATGGAACACGTCACGGCCGTCTGTGACCGCCTCGTGATGCTCCGGAAAGGCAATGTCGTGTTGCGTGGGACCCTTGAGGACGTGCGTGAACAATTTGGCAAGACCGAGCTATTTGTCACGACCGATTGGTCCACCGAGCAGCTCGCAGCCTTGACCGGCGTCGCCAGCGTGACCCACCGGCACGGCAACCGCTACGTCCTGCATTTGACGGACGCCGCGGCCGGTCCCGCCATTTTCGACGCGCTGACACAGGGCCATTACATTGAAGAATTTAGCCAACAGCCACCGACCCTTGATGAAATCTTCCGTTTGAAAGTGGGTGAGGAACATGTCTAAGACCTGGGTCGTTACGTTTGAAACCTACCTGCGCCAGATTAAATCCTGGAGCTTTCTGTTCATGATTCTGGGTCCATTTGTCATGATTGCCCTGACCGTCGGCATTAGCTACGTCAGCGCCAATAGCAGTCGCAGCAGTCAACAGGTCGCCATCATTAGCGACTCGAAGGTGCTTCGCCAAAGCTACCTGCAACAGCATCAGGACGGCATCAATACCAAAATCACTACGACCGCCGCGGCCAAGAAGGCCCTGAAAGCCAACCACCTGGCCGGATACCTAACGTTAAGCACCAGCGGCGAACACCTGCGCGGGGACTATCACGGGAACAAAGCCATGGGCAACGGGCTGAAGGCGCAGGTCCAAAACTTCCTGACGCAAAATCAGACCGTGCAAAATTACCAGACCGCTAAGCTGAGTCCCAAGCAGAAACAGGCCCTCACCCAGACGCCGGTGCTTAAGCAGCACGTGGCCACCAAGGACGGCGCCACCAACCTGGCGAAGATTATCTCCTTCTGGATTCTAATCACCATGATCTACATTATCCTGATTACCTACTCTTCCATCACGGCCCAAGAAATTGCGTCGGATAAGGGCACGAAAATCATGGAAATTATCTTCTCAAGCACCACGGCGACGAGCTACTTTGTCGGTAAGATTCTGGGAATCTTATTGGTCATCGTCACGCAGATTGCCATCTACCTCCTCGGGGGCTGGGCCGGCTACGGATTGGCCATGCACAACGCGGGGATTAAACGCCTAGTCAGTGCGAACCAATCGCTGGTCGACAGCGTCATTCACAACATCGTCAACTTGAATCTCCTGTACGTCTTGCTGGGGGTCATCATCTACACGATTCTGGCCGCCTACAGTGGCGCGCTGGTCTCCAAGGCCGAGGATGCTTCCAAAGCGGCACAACCCGTAGTAATGCTGGGAATGCTGGGCTTCTTTGCCGCCTTCCCGTTCCAAAATAATTTGGACGCGTTGGCCGTAAAGATTCTGTCCTACGTGCCCTTCTTCTCCTCATACTTCATGCCGATGCGGGTCATCAACGGCACCGTCAGCCTGACAGAACAGCTGGCCTCGCTGGTCGTCTTGCTGATTACGATTGGCCTGTTCGCCCTGTACATTGGCCGCCAGTATCAACGGTTGATGTTGCAGACCGACAGCGAAAACATGTGGCAGCACCTAATTCACAGCTTTAAGCACTAAATGCAATAGCCATTTAGCCATTAACATTTTACGGCAACGTGCTATAATTAATGGCGTAAGTGGTATGGGCCTTTAGCTCAGTTGGGAGAGCGCCTGCTTCGCATGCAGGAGGTCGTCGGTTCAAATCCGGTAAGGTCCATTGAATGGGTTTCATTTGGATAGCATTTAAATTAATAGAGGGTGAGCTGAAAAATCAGCTCACCCTCTATTTCTATTAGACGTTACCGCCAATCGTTTTTTAAAAGCGAATAACCACTTTTCCCTTCGGATGGCCGTTTGCCAAATAATCTAACGCTTTATTGATATCCGTCAGCTTAAATTCAGTTGGGTCAACCGCCGGCACAGTCTGGTTGTCTTCAACAAGTTTGGTAATTTTCTTCAATTGTTCGCCATCACTTCTCACGAAAATAAACCGATAGTCAGCGCCTGCTCGTTTGGCCTTCCAATCAATCCCGCTACCGGCAATCCCGATTAAAGCCGTTTTCCAAAATGGCATCTGATGATCTTTAGCAAACTGGCGATTAGGCGTCATGATCAAGGATAATAGTCGTCCACCCGGTTTCAACACCTGAAGTTCATGATTAAGCTCTGTCTTCCCGACCGTATCAATCACGTAATCAACGGGTTTGAGATGCTCCCAATAATTCTGTTCACGATAATCAAAGTACTGTTCGACACCCATATCCATTACGGATTGTTTTGCGCGCGCATTTCCACTAACCATGACTCTCAAGCCCAGTTCCTTAGCAATTGGAATGGCCATCTGTCCAAACGACCCAGAGCCACCTGGAATCATCACGCTTTGTCCGGGTTGCGCGCCTAGTTCTTCGGTCAAGCCCTGATACGCGGTCAAGCCGGTTAAGGGCACTGCCGCACTGTGTACAAAATCTAAGCCAGTTGGTTTCAGCGCGACGGCATGATAATCAATCACAGCATATTCCGCAAAGGCCCCAATCTTTTCTAAGGGCAACCGTGAGTAGATTTCATCACCAATTTTGAAGTCTTTCACATTTTTACCGACTGCTTCAACAACGCCCGACAATTCGTTTCCCGTCGTCACTGGCAAGTCATAGTTCTGCAGCAACTTCAGATAGCCGATGCCAATTAACTTTTCCAAGGGATTGACGGCCGCTGCCTTTACTTTAACTAAGACTTCATCCTCAGTCGGCGTTGGTACGGGGATGTCCTTCACAACTAGTTTAAAATTCTTGTCATATTTCAGTAATTGGGCAGCTTGCATCTTATCAATTCTCCTTTTTATTAGCGAGTAATATCGTTCTGTCTTTTTTAGTTGAAAACATCTTATAATAATTAGTTACAATAGTCAAATAAAGTTACTTTTATAAAGACGAATGCCATCTTCACCGTTACCGGTTGGGCCTACTCCAACGCCAACAACTTCCGTAAGGGCGACACCCTGCGGTATAAGGTCACCGGTGGCTACATCACCGGTAATTCCCGCTTTATCAAAGTAACTAAATAGTCCATCATTAGGCCTCCAAGACTGGTTCGATTTACCAGTTTGGGGGCTTTTTGAGCGAGTCAAAAAGTTCTAAGCTTCCCAAACGCTTCCAGTCCAGTCTATATATCTAGCCATACCGTACTAGCTGTGAGTGTCCGTTTATCATTCATTTTCCGCACAATATCACTGTTTTTTACTAAAAAGCGTTTGCAAAGCGAATTGATTAAGTGATAAACTAATACTGTCAGTATATAAACGATTATTGGAGGGACCATTATGCACCACACACTACGGACTGTTTCCATCGCCAGCTTGTCATTAATCCTGTTCACCGGATTAACCGTGCCAACAATCGGTGAAGCAGCCACAACAACACAAACCACCTCAACCAAGGCCACCAACGGCACAGTCGCCATCGATGCCGTCAATCTTCCCTATAACGTCATCATTAACCAACAAGGTGAGTTACAGAAGGTTCCTTGGTATCCCAGTGAAAGCTCTCAGAACTTGAGTGCCACGACCATAAATGGCAGCGGCTTCAGCAGCACCTTTCAGACCGACAACAAGGCTGATTCCGTGGCCCAATTAGTCCCAGGATTCTTGACCGACCTCACCCGTTCACCCATGGCCCTCACCGACAACGAGACTTTCGGCCAATACCTATTAGCTTCTGGGAAGTACGATAAGCATCCTTCCGAAGACCAGCTCATTGCTGGTCTCCAAGGAGAATATGCCTTCTTCTCTTGGCTATTTAAGGTGACCGCACAATACGACCAAGGAACGAAGATTTTCTCAGAAATCCAATCGGAATACAATGACAGTGCCCGAGACAACCTGGCTAAGGCAGCTGAATTGAGCAGTGATAACTCACTATCGACCTATGATGGCTTTTTTAAGAATGAAGAAAACTTTAAGCGCAGTGAGAATTCAATTGCCAGTCAACTATCTATCTACCACATGACTCAATACTCTTCTGAAGAACTAACTAAGCTGGTCCCTGATGGCGCCGCACAAGCTATCGCCACTGCACTGAAGACCCCCATGGCAGATATGATTACCAATACCGATGCCGGTAATACGACGATTAACGGTCTGGTTCCAGCCTCCCAAGCCTTCATGGGGTTCTTTGCCTTCAGCGAACCTAAATCCACAACGACCACGATCCCCTCGACTTCGAATACAGCGACCACTAGTGCTAGTGCGCCGGTGACCGTTCACTACGTCGACCGGGCTGGCAACCAACTCAAGCCCACCAAAACACTGACTGGCACTCTCGGCAAAGATTATCAATCTGAGGCGCTTACCATCCCCGGCTATACGTTGACCAAGACGCCAACAAATGCCGCCGGAACGTTTAGCACCACGGCGCAGTCGGTCACCTACGTTTATGACACTGATTCTGCCAACACCGCCGCAGATAAACTGGCCGCTAAGAAGACCGTCGTCTATGGTATTAAGAAGATTGGCTTGTACAGCAAACCAACCTTCAGCACTAAGACGCGTCAAACCTGGTACGCTAAGAAGGGGCGGATAAATCGGCCCATGTTTAAAGTCATCGGTTACACCACTTCCAAGAACGGCATAAACCGCTACAAGGTGAAAGACTTGAATCATCAAGGGACCACCGGTTATATCACAACCAAGGCGGCTTACGTGTTGCCCGTCTACTACGCAACCAAACACAACACCATGACGGTGATCAATCCCAAGGGGGTCAATGCTTACAGCCGGAAGAATCTGACTGGCAAGGTGAATCATTATAAGCAAGGAAAAGTGCTCAAGGTGACTAATATTGTTCACCACAATCTCACCACCCGCTTTGTCCTCAGCAATGGCACCTACATCTCCGCCAACAAGAAACTGGTTATCGCTGGTAAATACACGATGCCTAAACGGGTTCAAGCCAAGACGGCCGTCAACCGTTATGGCACAGCCAACTTGACGAACCGCAATCGGCATTATCCTAAAAAGGCGCATGCCACCTTCACCGTTAAAGGCTGGGCCTACTCCAACGCCAACAACTTCCGTAAGGGCGACACCCTACGCTACAAGGTTGCCGGTGGCTACATCACCGGGAACAAACAGTTTGTGCGCGTCATTCACTAACATCAGACCAACCCTAATAGGGCGCGAGCTAAGAAATCAGCTCACGCCCTATTTTGTCATCTTAATTGAGATGCCCTAGTCCTCTAATTCAAGAATCTGGTAATCGTATCCTAAGTTTTTAACGAACTGCAGGACGTCATCACTATCTACAAAAATCGTGCTGGTGCTGGTGTTGATGTTGGGGTGGAAACTCATGCGCTTCTCACTCAAGATAGCCTTGTCAAAGTAAACCTTCACGTCATGATCTTTATTGTTCAGCAGCCCAAAGATGGAGACGATACCGGGTTCCAAGCCCAACTTCTCAAACAGCAAATCATCATGGCCCATCTTGGCCCGTTTAGCACCGGTCAGCTCCTCAAATTGATGGAAGTCGAGCCGCTTGGCATCGTCCATGACTAGCAAATAACATTCGGTTTTCTTCTTGTTCGTCAAAAACATGGTCTTCGTCCGGACACCTTCAATGCCCTCGATGAATTTGTCGGCTTCTTCAGTGGTATGGGCAACCGCGTGATGAACGATTTGGTACTGAATGTTCATCTTTTCTAAGGCTTCTTCGACTTGTTTGGCAGGTTCCACAACACTCATCCCTTCGAATTCCACATTTTGTGACAGCGGTTACATTTTAACCTATCATTCATTTTAGCATTAACCTTTAGCGTTGAACACACATCGCGGCCATTTAATTTCAGCAATGATGCCTAGGTCACAATAGACTAACACGCAAATTAACCCTTACAAAACTATACAGTGTGCTGTACACTTTAATCATGAGGTGATGAAATGATTGATGATGGTATGGTTGCGCGCCAGTTGTTACAGCTGGCCCGTCGAATCAAGCAACGGCGAAATCGACACATTCAAGATTTAGATTTAACGACCGGACAGGGGGATGCCCTAAAGTACTTCGCAGAAAATCCTAACCAGACAATTGCGACGTTCAAAGACTACCAGGGCATCACCCATCAGACGGCCCGAGTCATCGTCCAGCACATGGTGGCCTTAGGAGTGGTCACCTTAACAGCCAATCCGCAAGATGGCCGGTCAAAATTAGTGGTGGTCACGCCGCTGGGTTTATCCAAATATGCCCAGTTAACGAAGCATGGCTGGCAAACGAGCGAAGAACTCTTCGCTGGCTTTACCGCTGCAGAGCAACAACAATTTTTAGCATTGGCTCAACGCGCTAACGCAAACTTAGAAGGGAAATGATTTGGCGTGCACACGCGCTTATATAGTAAAGATGTTTTATTAGTTTTAGTAGCGAGTTTCTTTTATTTAATGAGTCCCATGTTGATCAATCCGGTCATCGCGGGCTTTTCAGCAAATAGTGGGGCCAGCGGTATTTTAGCCGGAGTGATTGCCGGGGCCATGAACCTGACCGCCCTCGTGTTACGGCCACTGTCGGGTAACTTAACCGATCAGATGTCAAAATACAGCCTCACCCTCATTGGCGGTATCTCCCTTTTGGTGGCCAGTCTAGGCTATACGTTCACCACGAATGTCGCTTTAATTTTGCTTTTTCGTGTGATTAGTGGTCTAGGTTATACCCTGTGTTCCGTTTGCATGGCGACCTGGATAGCCGATCTCTTACCTGCCGACCGAATTGGTTCCGGCATGGGGATTTACGGCCTATCGAGTGCCCTCGGCATGGCTGTGGGCCCAGCATTCAGTGTCTACTTATACCAACAGTACAACTACCAAAGTGTCTTTTGGGTCGCCTCCTTCTTTAGCGTTTTAATGTTGATCGTCATTCAATTCGTCAACAATCGGGGACTTCCTAGTCAGCCCCACACAACACAGGCAACGGCAGCTAAAAAGTTTCAACTAGTTCAGCCTAAGGTCGTCCCTTTGGCAATCATCTTACTCTTATTCTCCTTACCCTATTTCGCTACGGAAACCTACATCGTGAGCTATATTGCCCATTGTCACTTTGCCGTCCCGGCAGGCGCCTTCTTTCCCGCTTACGCCATTATCTTGTTAGTAATGCGCCTGCTGCTACGCGATGCCTTTGACCACATCCCGTTTAAAAAATTCTTCTGGTTATGCTTAGGCTTTAACCTATTGGGCATCATTGGTCTCACCGATTTAAATAATTGGTTGATGTTGTTCCTGGGCGCGTTTGGCTTTGCGGCTGGTTATGGCCTAATGTTCTCAATTTGCCAGGCGAAGGCGCTGACACTAGTCCCCATGTCGGATCGCGGCTTAGCCAATAGCACCTTCTACATTGGTGTGGATATCGGGATGTCGGGTGGGCCGGTGCTAGCCGGAATCATCACGGCTGCCTTGCCCTGGACGTGGCTCTACCCGGTCATGGCACTGTCGTTACCCGTGACGGTGGTCGTTTACCTGGCTAATCGACGACTATTAGCCTAACTGTGCACATGAATCCTTAACATAATAATTTTGGCGTATAATAACGCTTAAGATAAACTATCTTGTGGTTGCTTAACCGCGAATATTAGGCACTGAGGGGGTATTCAGATGGTCAAACGCTGGTCCTGGCGACTCACTCCAAATTTCATTTAATTTAAGGAGAACGTCATGATAACCTATAGTCTTACCCGCACCACATCAATCACTGATCAAGAAATCTTAGACCTGTACCGCAGCGTTGGCTGGTCGGCCTACCTGCAACAACCCCAGAACACCCTGGACGCGCTTGCCAACTCCGCGGTTTTCTGGGCCACGACAGACGACCACCTCATCGGCTTGATTCGTGGTGTCACGGATGGCCACACCATTTTGTACATCCAAGATCTGCTAGTGGACCCAGCCTATCAGCAACAACACGTCGGGACCACGCTCATGAAAAAGATGCTGGACCACTACCAAAACATTGGCCAGACGGTCCTCATCACTGATCCCGAGGAACGAACCCGTAAATTCTATGAATCCCTAGATTTTCTAGAAATCGTTCCCCAAACCTATGGCCGTGCCTTTGTTCTGGAACGGCGATTCTAACGACTTATTTGACCACCGATTCTTTAAGCGTCGGTGGTTTTTCGTTGTCAGAAATGTAAAGTCTTAATCATTTCCAACTTTTATCAATATAAATTGAAACTTATCGTGAAAGCGGCCCGCGATAGGCGTATGATAGGAATACTGCTATTTTTCAACGTCCCACCAGTGGTCGGTGGGCGGTGAATTGGCAGTCAGCTATCTTATACTTATGTGGAGTTGAAATTATTTATGCATGATTCATTATTCATTCGGTGCATTGCCGAATTTATTGGGACGGCCATCATGGTTGCCCTGGGTAACGGTTCCGTTGCCAACGTTGAGCTCAAGGGTACCAAAGGCTATCACGGCAGTTGGCTGTTGATTGGCTGGGGGTATGGGATTGGGGTCATGATTCCCGCTCTCATGTTTGGGACCATCTCTGGTGCCCAGATCAACCCAGCCATGACGATTGCCTCGGCCGTCGTCGGCAACTTCCCGTGGCAAGAAGTGCTGCCCTACGTGGTGGCCCAATTGCTGGGCGCCATCATCGGTCAGCTGGCCGTGGTGCTCGCCTACAAGCCCTACTACGAGAAAACAACGGACACGGAAGCCATCCTGGGAACCTTTTCCACGATTGACGCCGCCAACAGTAAGCTGAACGGCTTCATCAACGAATTTCTCGGGACCTTCCTGTTGGTGCTGGGGGCCGTTGCCATGACCGCTGACAAATTGGACCCCCGCGCCGACTTCATTGGCCTGGGCTTCCTGGTCATGTGTCTGGTCGTTTCCCTGGGTGGTCCCACCGGTCCGGCGTTGAACCCGGCTCGTGACTTGGGTCCCCGCCTGCTCCACGCCATCTGGCCCTTCCCGCACAAAGGGAGCTCGCAGTTTGAATACAGCTGGGTGCCAGTCATCGCGCCAATCGCCGGGGCCATCTGTGCCACGGTTCTCTGGCAAACGGTTTTTAACTAAGGGATACTCAAAAGGTCATGTTCGCGTTAAACATGACCTTTTTCGCCCCTAATTTTTCAAGCAGCCGGATAACTACGCCGCCACCTAAAACTGACTCTTCAAACTCCCAATATTCTTAATCACCACCGAAGTACTGCCATCCGGATTCGTTTCAAACGCAATCGCATCCCGGTTCTTCAACAAACTAATCGGCACGTTGATTTCAATCCCATTATCTAGCTTGATCTTTTGGCGCTCATATTTCTTTTCAAAATAATCCGCGTTGGGGACGGTAACGACTGGTTCAATCGCCTTTTTGGCCAGTTGGTCTTTGAATTCTGCTTTAGCTTCTTCTTTCTGGTCAAACACCACGTCGGCGATATAATCATTATCGATGACACCATCCGTCTCGATACTGTCGTGAATCGCCTGTTGCGTCTTGGACGTGATGGTGAAGTCATCCCCGTCATCGTACTGTTCCGAAATTTTTTGAATTGATTTTTTAATCTGCTTAACGTTGTTCGAAACTTTGACGGGAACCGCCGCAACGTTAAGAAAATCCCGCGACATCAGCCACTTACCACTGGCACCCGTGTACTGCTGTTCACGTAACTGAACTTTATCGCCATCAATCAGGAGCATGTTCTTGACCCCCTGACTAGGCGATGGCAGGATACTATTGTTTTGAACGATGTTATTAACCAAAGCATCCTCGTCATACTCAACGTTATGGATATAGCGCTGGGTGTAATCCAACTTGGCAATCCCAATCATTTGGCTCAAGTCCTCTAGTTCGACGTTAAAGAATAACAAGTCGCCACCGGGAATTTTTTCATTGAGCTTGATACTGTCAAAATAATCCAACGCAAATTTTTCCGTCAGTTTTTGAAAATCGTCACGCCCATTCCAGAACTGTTCGAGCATCGGAATCCGTGATAGCGCCAACTCTACATATTCACTTTTTTCAAATTTATCAATCACTTTTTCAACGTACTTGGAAATTTCAAGGTTATCCTTAGCAATCTCTTTTTGCGACAAAATAACGTTGCCGGAGTCCTTATCCAAGATATGGTCAATCACATTTAGAATTCGCATTACTTTTCCTCACTATGCATACCGGTATTGAAATACGGTTTAGTTGCTGGTAAAAACCATCTAATATCATTATATCAGTGTTGACTACGAAAGCTATCGTCACCAGCCACCCCTGAGGATTTGGCAGCTATGAAATCTGAACTGAACACTGCGCTCGAGACAGTCATTATAATTACAATTAAAAAAGTTTCGCAAAATGAAGCATTTCCGACTATCCTAGAGAGGTAAGCAGGATGAAAATGGAGGTCTTCAAGATGGAATTTAACGTCACGCGTGATGGATTAACTTTAGCAGGCATTTACGAACCGGCGCCGCAGCCCAACGGCACGGTTGCCATTCTCATGCACGGCTTCACGGGCGACCGCGGCTACACGCCCACGGCCTTGCTGGTTCAGCTGGCCCAACGTTTGCGCACAATTGGTGTGGGCACGGTGCGCTTTGACTTTAACGGCCACGGCCACAGCGATGGCGACTTCGCCAACATGACCGTTCTCAACGAGATTGCGGATGCCCAGGCCGTGTTGACCGCCGTGCAGACACGACTCAAGCCACAGCGGATCGACTTGCTGGGTCACTCCCAGGGTGGCGTGGTTGCCAGCATGCTCGCTGGTTACTACCCCGATGTGATTCACAAATTAGCGCTGATGGCACCCGCCGCTACGCTGAAAGACGATGCCATTGCCGGGCACACCCGCGGCTTGGTTTACGACCCGCACCACATCCCCGCCCAACAACCCATGGACAACGGTATGACACTGGGCGGCTTTTACCTCCGCACGGCCCAACTGCTGCCCATCTACGAAACTGCGCAGGCCTTCACCGGTCCCGTCTGCCTGATTCACGGGGACGCCGACCAGATTGTCGCCCACCGCGCTTCCGAACGGTACGATGCCGTTTATCAAGCCAGCACCCTGCACCTCATCCCCGGCGCCAGTCATCGGCTAGACGGTGACGCCCGCGAGGCGGTCCTGCAGCTAGCCACCAACTTCATTCAAGAGTAATTATCGAACGCGCGCAGTCAACAACTGGACGCGTTTTTTAGTGGCCATTTTTGGGGGTAGTCATCACCCAGCTGGTCGTTGATTACCTCCCCTAATTATCATGACCAACCTGTTTCTTTTTTCGTTCCCTTTTCCCGAAAAACCCGCTATAATCAGTTAGGTTACACCAGATTTCGTTTAAAAAATTCTAAGCATAGAGGAGGTAGCCTGATGACGCAACCGATTATTACCTTGCGCAATGTCACCAAACGTTACGGGACCCATACCATTCTAAAAAATATCAATTTGACACTGGAGTCCGGGAAATTCTATACCCTGCTTGGCCCGTCAGGCTGCGGTAAAACCACGATTCTCCGGACGATTGCTGGCTTTACCGATGCCACTGACGGCGACGTCTTATTCGCGGGTGACCGCATCAACGACGTTCCCGCCAACAAACGCAACGTCAACACGGTCTTCCAAGACTACGCGCTCTTCCCCCACATGACCGTGGCGGAAAACGTGGCCTTCGGGTTGACCCTAAAAAAACGCCCCAAACCAGAAATTGCCGAACGCGTCGCCCAAGCCCTGAAGCTGGTCCAGCTGGCCGATTACGGCGACCGGGAGATCAGCGCGCTCTCCGGTGGACAACAACAACGAATCGCCATTGCCCGTGCCATCGTGATGGAGCCACAAGTCCTGTTGCTGGACGAACCGCTGTCCGCTCTGGACGCCAAGCTCCGGCGACAAATGCAATACGAACTGCGCGACCTGCAGCAACGATTGGGCATCACCTTTTTATTCGTGACTCACGACCAGGAAGAAGCCCTCGCCATGAGCGATGAGATCTTCGTCATGAGTCAGGGGGAGGTCCTGCAGAGTGGCTCCCCCGTCGACATTTATGACGAGCCCATCAACCATTTTGTCGCCGACTTCATTGGGGAAAGCAATATCTTACCCGGTAAAATGATTGCCGACTTCCAGGTGGCCTTCGGGGGGCATCAATTTGAATGTGCCGACGCCGGTATCCCGGTCAACGAGGCCGTGGAAATTGTGATTCGCCCCGAGGACCTCACGCTGACCGACCCGGCCAACGCCAAGCTGACCGTGACCATCGACACCCAGCTGTTCCGGGGCGACTACTACGAAATCGCCGCCACCGACAGCCTGGGCAACGACTGGCTGATTCACTCCGTCAATCCCGCTGAAGATGGCGAGAGTGTCGGCATCACCTTCCGGCCGCAGGACCTCCACGTCATGCGGTTCGGGGAAAAGGAAGCCGAATTCGACGCGCGCCTCGAGACCTACGAAACGGAGGATGAGTCCCATGACGAACCGTAAAACGTGGCTGTACTTCATCCCCTACGGCCTGTGGCTCGCGCTCTTCGTGATTGCCCCGGTCGGCCTGATCATTTATCAATCCTTCTTTGACCTCGGTCACCACTTCACGGTGGCCAACTACAGCACTTATTTTCAGTCGGCCACCTATCTCAAGATGACCCTCAACTCCGTCTGGTACGCCTTCTTGATCACGCTGTTCACGGTGCTCATCAGTTACCCCACGGCTTATTTTCTCCATCAATTAAAACACCGCCAGTTCTGGCTCCTGCTGGTGATTCTACCGACCTGGATCAACATCCTGCTCAAGGCCTACGCCTTCATCGGCATCTTCAGTCAGGCCGGTCTCGCCAATCAGTTCCTAACGTTCATTGGCATTGGCCCGCAACAGATTCTGTTTACCAACGCCAGCTTCATTTTCGTGGCGACCTACATTCAGATTCCGTTTATGATTCTGCCGATTTTTAACGCCCTCGACGACCTCAATCCGGCGTTTATTAACGCCAGTAAGGACCTGGGGGCCAGCGCCTGGCAGACCTTTCACCGGGTGATCTTCCCGTTAACGCTGCCGGGTGTGAAGGCCGGCGTCCAGGCCGTGTTCATCCCCTCGCTCTCCCTCTTCATGTTGACGCGCCTGATTGGCGGCAACAAGGTCATCACGCTGGGGACCGCGATCGAAGAACACTTCCTGACGACCATGAACTGGGGCATGGGTTCCACTATTGGCGTCGTCTTAATCGTCGCCATGATCATCGTCATGACCCTGACCGGCGACCAGAAGCCGAAGGGAGGGACGCCACGATGAAACGCCATTTAGCCAACACCTACTTAGTTCTGGTCTTCCTTATTTTATACGCGCCTATCCTGTTTCTCATCGTCTACTCCTTCAGCCAGGGCGATACCATGACCAACTACCACGGCTTCACCTGGCGCCACTACCAAACGCTGTTCAGTGACGCGCGCATGCTGGCCATCGTGGCCAACACGCTGCTGGTGGCCCTGCTGTCCTCGCTGATTGCCACATTGATTGGCACCCTGGGCGCACTCAGCATTAACCGCACGACCAAACGTGTGACCCGTGAATCGCTACTGACCCTAAACAACGTCTTGATGGTCTCGCCCGATGTCATCATTGGGGCCAGTTTCCTGATTTTCTTCACGATGCTCAAGATTCCCTTGGGCTTCGGCTCCGTACTGATGAGCCACATCGCCTTTGAAATTCCCATCGTGGTCCTGATGGTGCTACCCCGGTTGCGCGAAATGTCCACCTCCATGCTGGACGCCGCCCAAGACCTCGGCGCCACGACCCGGCAGCTCCTGTCGCGGGTCATCATTCCTTTCATCTCACCGGGAATCTTCGCTGGCTTCTTCATGGCGCTCACCTACTCGCTGGACGACTTTGCCGTGACCTTCTTCGTCACCGGTAACGGCTTCTCGACGCTGTCCGTGGAAATTTATTCACGAGCTCGCCAAGGCATCAACCTGGAAATCAACGCGCTGTCCGGCGTCATGTTCCTCTTTTCTCTGTTGCTGGTTGGCGGCTACTACTGGATTCAACAGGCCAGCCAGAAACGCAAACACCGTAAGCGGGAGGTGGTCTCATGAAACGCTTAGTGACCATGGTCGTGGGTCTGCTCGCCATTTGCGGCCTGCTGGGCTACACCAGCAATCGCCTGGAACGGTCCAGTGGAAGCACCGGCGACAAAGTCCTGAATCTGTACAATTGGGGCGATTATATTGACCCGAGCCTACTGACCAAATTTCAAAAGGAAACCGGCTACCACGTAAACGTCGAGACCTTCGACAGCAACGAGGCCATGTACACCAAAATCAATCAGGGGGGCACCCACTACGACCTGGCCGTGCCAAGTGAATACATGGTCGCCAAGATGAAGCGCGCCCACCTCTTGAAGCCGTTGGACCGAAGTCGGCTGACCGGTTGGCAGAATTACGATTCACAGTTCCTCAACCAGCCGTTTGACCGCGGCAATCGGTACTCCATGCCCTACTTCTGGGGCACGCTGGGCATCATTTACAATGATAAATTCGTCAAGGCCAGTCAGGTCCAGCACTGGCAAGACTTGTGGTCCCCGAAGTTTCGCGACAAGATCATGCTGATTGATTCGGCCCGCGACATCATGGGGATGTCCCTCGTGACACTACACAAGTCGATGAATACCACGGACCCGGCAACGCTGCTGGCGGCCGAGCACAAGCTCAATCAGTTGGCGCCCAACGTGAAGGCCATCGTGGCCGATGAAATCAAAATGTACATGACGCAAAATGAGGCGCCACTGGCCGTCGACTGGTCCGGGGAGGCGGCGGAAATGCTGGCCAACAATCAGCACCTCCACTACGTCGTGCCGAGCGAGGGCAGTAATCTGTGGTTTGACAACTTAGTCATCCCCAAGACGGCCCAGCATACCAATGCCATCTACGCCTTCCTCAACTTCATGAGTCAGCCGAAAAACGCGGCGCAGAACGCGGAATACATCGGCTATGCGACGCCGAACCGCAAAGCCAAGGCACTTCTGCCCAAGTCGGTGCGTGATGACCGCCAGTTCTACCCCACGCAAGCCACCATCGACCATCTGCAGGTCTACCGCGACTTGTCGCCAACCAAGGTCGAGCTTTACAACGACCGTTATCTAGAATTTAAGATGCACCACTAGGTTGTCCTATCAGCGGGTATCGTCACCGACTGACAACTTACTAGCTGATACTAGCTTTGCTAATGATTCGAAAAAACTACGATTATCTGTACGCTTACAGATAGTCGTAGTTTTTTGATGCAACTTATATATGCGTCACTATTTTATCCTGGGTAAACCGTTGATTCGCTTAAGAAGTATTGGGTCTTGCCGACCTTGTACCCCGCAGCGATTTCGACCGAGTTCAGAACGTTCTTAGACTTGGCGTTGTAGAACATCGTGCCGTAGAACTGGTTGAGGCGCTTAATTGTTACCTTGTAGCGGTAATTGCCCTTCTTGCTGACCTTGCTCCCGATGGCCTTAGGCACGGCGCCCTTGGTGTAAAGGGTCAGCGTGCTTTTAGACTTCGACGTCTTGGTAATCTTCACGGAAGTCGTAGGCTTTTTATCCACGCCGTTCACCCGGAAAGGACTGCTCTTGTAGTATTCCAGGTAGCCATTCGGCGTCACGTGGACCCGCGCCATTTTGGCCTTGGTATCGTTCTTAGGGTATTTCGTGCCCTTGTACAGGTTGCCGTCGGCCTTGTAGTTCCGTAAAGCCCCGTCCGGATAGGTCTTCTGGGTGGCGTAGAAACCTAAGTACTTCGGCACTGACACGTGTTTAAAATTCTTGGTTGTCGCCGGAATTGATTCCGTCATGGTTGGCGATAGTTTGTAAGACTTACGAATGTTATAGCTCAATTGATTGATGTCGAGGCCAACCCAGGTCTTGCCATTGCTAGCACTGATGGCTTGAATCTGAACGACGGTGCCCTTAGGAATCGTCAGGGTCCCCTTCTTCACCGAATTCTTGGTCACAATCTTTCGTTGCGTCTTTAGAAATTTATGCGTGGTGACACCTAGATACTGCGTACTGGCCTGCGCCGGTAAGGTACTGACCCCACAAATACCGGCGGCGATTAACCCCGCCACGATCCATTTACCTTTAATCAACTTGTCCATCCTCCCAAAATAAGGTTTGCACTTATTATACGTCAACCAGGGAAAAGACGGCACTAAAAAAAGCTCGTGAATGGGCGTCTCCGCACCCACTCACGAACTTCTTTAACCGAAACTTCCAGCAATATAATCTTGGGTCACTGGAATTTGCGGATTGCTAAACATGGTCCCGGTCGGCGTGTACTCCATCACGTGACCGAGGTGGAAAAAGGCACATTGGCTGCTGACCCGCGCGGCCTGTTGCATGTTATGGGTCACAATGATGATGGAATACTTCTTTTGTAATTCCAACAGCGTTTCTTCCACCTTCACCGTCGAGATGGGATCCAGCGCGCTACAAGGTTCATCGAGCAGGAGCACGTCGGGTTCCATGGCAATCGAACGGGCAATGCATAACCGTTGCTGTTGCCCACCGGAGAGGGACAGGGCACTCTTATCCAAGCTATCCTTGACCTCGTCCCAGAGTGCGGCACCCCGCAAGCTCTTCTCCACCCGTTCTTCCAATTCTGCCTTATTCTTCAGGCCATTGGCCCGCAACGCGTACACAATGTTTTCCCGAATCGACTTGGCAAAGGGGTTAGGCCGTTGGAAGACCATCCCGATGTGCCGGCGAATCTCGTAAATGTTTACGGTCGGTTCATTGATATCCACATTGTGGTACCAGATCTTCCCCGTCACCGTGGCAATCCCATCGTTCATGCGGTTCAGCGACCGCAGATACGTGGACTTCCCGGAACCAGAAGCCCCAATCAACGCGGTGATCTGGTTCTTTGGAAAGGCCAGATCGGCGTCATGCATGGCGTGGTTGGCGCCATAGAAAACTTGCAGGTTCTCGGTCTTCATGGCTAGCGATGTCTTATCATCAAAGGTTTGCACCGCTGTTTCTTCAAATGAATATTGTTTTAACATGGCTGCTCCCCCCTATTTGCTAGCCGTGACGCGCCGGTACAGGAAGTTCCCCAGTAACCGGGCACCCAGGTTGAATAACAGAACGGCAATGATCAACACAGCTGAGGCGGCGGCGGACAGTTGAGCCGCGTTGTTGGCCAGCCCTTCCGTGTTAACCTTCCAGATGTGGACCGCCAACGTTTCCGCTGGCCGGAAAGGATTCAACGGACTGGCTGGATCCATGGGATTCCAGTCGCCGAAGTTGGTCACAGGGGCACTTTGACCGGCCGTGTAAATCAAGGCAGCGGCTTCCCCGAAGACCCGCCCAGCACTCAACACAATCCCAGTCACGATTCCTGGTAAGGCCACTGGCAAGATGATGCCAATTTCCGTTTTCCATTTGGATAAGCCCAATGACAGGCCCGCTTCCCGTTGACTCCGGGAGACGGCGCTCAAGGACTCTTCAATGTTCCGCGTTAATAACGGGAGGTTGAAGAACGTCAGCGCGATGGCCCCAGAGATAACGGAGAAGCCAATTTTAAATTTCACTACGAACAGCAAGAAGCCGAACAGCCCTACAACCACGGAAGGCAGTGAGCTCAGAACTTCAATCGCCGAACGAATTAAACTCGTCCGCCAGTTGTCCTTAGCGTATTCTGCCAAGTAAATCCCGGCACCCAAGGAAATGGGCACGGAAATCAACATGGTCAGGATCAACAGATAGAAGGAGTTAAACAGCTGAACACCAATTCCGCCAGCACCACTAAAGGCATCCGTCGTCCCCGTCAGGAATGACCAGCTCACGTGCGGCAGTCCTGAAATCAGGATGTAAGCCAGTAAGAAGACCAAGATACCCACGACCGTCGCCACGATTAAATTAATCACGACCGTCGCCAAAAAATCAGTTCGTTTAGCGTTCATGTTTCAGTTGCCCCCTCTTAGCAATGACCCGCACGAGTGCGTTGAAGAATAATGACATCAGTAACAGGATCAAAGCCAAGGACCATAAGGCGTTGTTTGGCAGCGTCCCATCAATCGTATCCCCGATACCAGTGGTTAATTGACTGGTTAATGTTGAAGCGGGTGAAATTAAGTTTTTAGGCATAATCGCAGCGTTCCCGATAACCATTTGTACGGCTAAGGCTTCCCCGAAAGCCCGGGCCATCCCAAAGATCACGGCGGTCAAAATTCCCGGCGTTGCTGAACGCAGGATGACCCGCGAAACAGTTTGCCAACGCGTTGCACCCAATGCCAAGGAAGCTTCCTTGAAGTGCCGAGGCACTGCCCGTAAACTATCGACCGTCATGGACATAATTGTTGGTAAGACCATGACAAACAGCACGAAGGTGGCGGAGATGATCCCGAACCCGGAACCACCGACCACGTGGCGCATGAATGGCACCACCACGGCCAGGCCAATGAACCCGTACACAACGGAAGGAATCCCAACCAGTAATTCAATCACGGGTTGTAAGAGTTTCCGGCCCTTGTTTGGTGAGATTTCGGTCATGAAGATGGCCGTCCCAACGGCAAAGGGTGTGGCCACAATCGCAGCGGCAAAGGTCACCGCGAAGGACCCGACAATCATAGGTAAGGCCCCAATATGGCCCTGATCAGGCGCCCAGTTAGTCCCAAACAAGAACTTGGTCAGGCTGACGTGGTTCTGGGTAAACGTGGCGACCCCTTTAGACGTGATGAACCACAGCATTGACGCCACCACCAAGATGATGACCCCAATACAGAGGTAACTGATACCCTTACCCATCCAGTCCTCACGTGTGGCCCGCGTGGCGTGATGCAAGCGCGCTGACCAGTCGTTGGACTGCGATTTCTGTTTCTTAAGTTGAAAATTTGTTTGCTCCATCTGTTGACTCCCCCTTAAAAAAAGTGAAGGTGCTACGACCGCACCTCCACCCATGTGACTACGACAATTTGTTCGCGGCGCTTAGTTCTGGGTCACAGTCCCCTTAGCGTCCTTAGTAACTTTCATATCATGGATACTGATGTAGCCCATGTCTTTAACCAAACTGTCTTGAACAGTCTTGGAATCCATGTACTTCAGGAAAGCAGCAACGGCCTTGTCAGGCGTGCCCTTCGTGTACATGTGTTCGTAGGACCAGATCTTCCACTTGTTGTTTTCTACGTTGTTGTCCGTTGGCGTAACGTTGTCAATGGAAACAGCTTGTAACTTGTTCGTGAAGTATGAGAAGGCCAAGTAGCTAATGGCACCAGGCGTCGTGGCAACAATCTTTTGAACGGCACCGTTAGAGTCTTGTTCTTGTGACTTCACAGCGGTTGCGCCCTTGAGAACAGCATTTTCAAAGGTTGCTCGCGTCCCACTACCTTGCGCACGGTTGATGATGACGATCTTTTGGTCTTTACCGCCAACTTCTTTCCAGTTGGTAATCTTACCCGTAAAGATTTGTTTTACTTGCGCCATCTTTAAGTTCTTGATGCCGGCATCCTTGTTCACAACGGGTGCCATCCCAACAACGGCAACCTTGTGGTCAGTCAATTTGTCTGCCTTGATACCTGCTTTTTCTTCAGCGAAGATATCTGAGTTCCCAATTGAAACGGCCCCAGCTTGCACTTGGCTTAACCCAGTTCCGGAACCCCCACCTTGAACAGTCAAGTTAACCTTGCTGTTCTTAGCTTGGAAGTTGGCGCCGGCCTTGGCAGCCAATGGTTGTAAGGCGGTTGACCCCACAGCCGTGACCTTGCCAGAAAGTGCTTCACTACTGCTACTCTTGCTGCTAGTCGAACTGGTTGCCTTACCACAGCCCACTAATAGTAAACTGATTGTTGCAATCCCCATCGCTAACTTTGTTCCCTTATTCATCTCTGTCACTCCATGTCTTTTTAAGATATAGTAGAACCACCACAACGTAAGCTAAGTCGCAAATGTTTCGTGGTGCCTCCCCTTAACTTACAAGGCCAATTCTACGTGGTGAATTTATGTTTTTCGTCGCAATCGTGTAAATTTTCGGTAAATATTGCCAAATCTTCTATAAATCCATTTATATTGAGATGCTTAACCCCCAAACACGATTAATCAACTAATTACGGGTGATTAATTGCGTAATATCAAGAGAATGGCTAGAATTAAAGGTAAGAGGTGACCAGAAGTGGCAAATAAAAATGCAAAAGCCGCACGGCACGCCATCATCGTTGATATGAACGACTTTTTGATGGACTACGCTGCCAACAAGTTAGGGAAACAACCCGACTTGGCTGAAAAGGTAGCAGCTGCCGCAAAGAATGATCTTTCAGAATTAGACAACCTATTTAAAGACAACGGTGTCGGTCGACGGACCAAGTACCTGGACCTCGCTGCGGGCTTTCTCCGCGACGAAGCCGATGCTGACGATGAAGACACCAGTCACGACTTTACCGCTGCTAGCGACGCCTTGGCTAAAGAAGCGATGGCTTACCTTAGCAGTCACACCAACGAGTTCGACCGCTGGGAAGAAGAATAAGATTTTGACTGAAACACAAAACACCCCACGAAAAAAATTCGTGAGGTGTTTTTATTTTACATTTTACTTCCACTGCCAGAGGTCAGCCTTCATGTTGGTCGCAATGATTTTGGCCAGTAGATCAACAAACTGATCGGGCATGTAGGCGGTCGTATCCAGTGTCGTTGCCTGGCCGTTGACCTTGGTGATGGTCAGGCCTTGATGTTCCAACGTCAGCCCGTACTTGGGGGCAATCTGGCAGAGCCGTTCGACTTGTTCTTCGTTCACGGGGGATCCTCCTTGTCTGGTGTCTTTAACACGAGCTTAGCCAATCCTCCTGGCCACGTCAAGTTGGTTTTCGCTGGTCTTTGCTGTCGCCTCCGGGATGGTAAAAACTGACGGTGCCTTTCGTTCCCGACGGTGGGCTCAAACTGCCCTGCTGTGGGGAACGGCTCCAGCCTGAGGAACGGTCTGGGGCCTCGCCTTGAAACCTCGCTATGGTTCGCGAGTTTCCAAGGTCGTCCCGTGCTCTAGGCTGAAGATCCCTCAGCCAAGACCACCGACACAGCTGAGCAGTTTGGCCCACCTCTGGTCACTAACACTGGTCAATAATTTTTACCATCCCCGCGGCTGACACTCACCCAGCCCCAACTTGACTGACGATGACCGGTCCTTATCATTTGTCTTCTTAACTATCTTCCACCCCAATCGCTAACAAATAAGCCCCATGGCTACCGAATAAGTCATGAGGCAAAAAGTTTAATTTTAAATACCAATCATTGTCAGCTACTAGGCATAGAAATGAACTCGCCAATGTAAGTGACCAGAGGCGAGCCAAGAGTCCCAGCTGTGTCGATGGTCTTAAAGTTTAGAGCATGGGACGCCCTTTTAGACTGGTGTTCTTCCAGGCTCAAAGGCGAGCTGGAAGACCGCCCCTCAGGCTGGAAGCGGGCCCCACAACAGGGACTCTTGCCCCCCTCGTCGGGAACGAACCTAACACCTGGTGCAAAACAATTGGCAACACAACTCCTTCTCACAACCACCGTGTAAGCCGTGAGGGCGGCGAAAATAACTTCAGCCGTGGGAATGCCCTTAGTAGCGTTCTTGGCTGCTTAGGGCATTGGCGTCTTTGAGACGTGTCCTTGCGGCTCAAAGCGAGGGCGAAGACCGCTCTTTGGCTTCGGCCGTCCGCCCCAGCGTTTCGAGTTATTTTCGCCGCCCGGTAAGGCACTGACAAAGACTAACTTAACGTTTAATAACAATACTTGTCTTTGGCCAATTGCTGATGAATGGCGGCGGCTAATTGGGCCTCGTCCGGACCATCCGTCACCACCTGGACAAAGTCACCCCCATGCTTCGAAAGCTCCGCGACCTCCTGGGCCAGCTTGGGATTCAGGTCCGTGTTGCGCACCCGAATCGTAGCCGTTCCTGTGTAGCGCTGACAAATTTTCTGGAGCGCGGCACTTTCGTCTGTTGCAGGCATTTCTTGATATAATGGGAATCCGATTGTTTTCATCTGTAATCACCTCTGAATTAATTGTAAGCGATTACATTGGCTTTGCCAATACCTTTTACCATTTTTCACAAAGTCACTGACCGAACCCTTCTCGTAGCCGTCGCTCTAGGAAAAATCACATGGCACTTTGACCCATGACTTGGAGCTGGGGATAAAATCCTAGACTTTTCGCACCCGTTTATCTGGCCGAAACGTGCGACAAAAGGCAGCCGGTTCCGCTTAAAACTGCTAACCAAACAATCCAAAACCAGGATTATTCGGTTAGCAGCCTTAATGCTCGCCGGCTAACCACCTTTTGTCTCACTCTCCATGACTTTCCGAACACGCGTTCAAACCTGGGTTAAAGTGTGGTATGATATTGCCAGAAATGGAGGCGATGGCGGCATGACCACCAAACTTGGCGTCCGGGAATTAGTGGAGTTCACGCTCCGTACCGGCGACCTCAGTGCCACTTCCGGCAGCCAAAACACGGCCTTACTGGGCGCACAGATCCACCGTCGTCTACAGAAACAACGCGGTGAAAATTATCAAAAGGAATATTATCTCGATAAAGAACTGACCCTAAACGGCGACGACTACCTGCTTCACGGCCGAGCCGACGGGGTCACCCTGACCGAAGACGCCACCAGCATCGAGGAAATCAAGACGTCCGAAACCGTCTTTGAGCAGCTGAGCGACAACACCCTGACCCTCTACTGGGCCCAGGTAAAGATTTATGCTTACCTTTTAATGGAAAAGGAATCTGATTTAGATCAAGTCACGTTGACCCTGACCTACTTTCAAACTAACACGGAAACCACGACCCAAACGGACCAAACCATTACCCGTGAGGAGGCTGCGGCCTTCTTTGATAAGGTCATCACGGAGTACATTACCTGGCTCAAATTCCGGTCGGACCTGCGCGAGCGGCGAGACCCCACCATTCAAGCGCTGACCTTCCCCTTTGGTCAGTACCGACCGGGCCAACGCGAGCTCGCCGTGGCCGTCTACAAGACCATTCTGACGAGTAAACGCCTCTTCGCCGAGGCCCCAACTGGGACCGGGAAGACCATTTCCACGCTGTTTCCGACCATCAAGGCGATTGGTGAGGGTGTGATTCAACGCATCTTCTACCTCACCGCCAAGCAGAGCACGCGCCGGGTGGCCGAGGAAGCCGTCGACCTGATGGCCAGTCAGGGACTGAAGCTCAAGAGCATCACCCTGACGGCGAAGGATAAGATCAAGTTTCCCGAGGAAGCCGACCTCCAACCCGACGAGAATCCCTACATGTTGGGCTATTACGACCGATTAAAGCCGGCTCTGTTGGACCTCATTCAACACAATGACCAGCTCACCCGCCCGGTCATCGAAAAATACGCGCGCAAACACACGCTGGATCCGTTTGAATTTCAGCTGGATGCGAGCCTCTTTTGTGATATCATCATCGGCGATTACAACTACCTCTTCGACCCGCAAGTCCACCTTCAGCGCTTCTTTGCGACCGAGGACCCCGATAACTTTTTCCTGATTGACGAAGCCCACAACCTGGTCAGTCGGTCCCGCGATATGTACTCGGCGGAAATCAATAGCCAGCCGCTGGACCGCTTAATCGAAACCAGTCGGGACCTGGCACAAGCCACGCCCAAGCTGCGACGGCGGCTCCAAGACCTGCGCGCCACCTTTAGTGACATTGCCCAGCCATTGATCGACGACGGCCAGACCGACAGTACCTTTTTGATGCCACCGGAAAACTTCGACCACGACCTCAGCCGGTTGGTGGAAGCCATTCACGACTGGCTGGTCGACCAGCCACAGACGCCCTTCACCCAGGCGATACTCGACTACTACTTCGCCGCCATCAGCTACCAACGCATCGGCGAGTACTATGACGACACCTACCGCATGCGTCTCGAGTTGGACAACGGCAACATCATGCTGAAGGAATTGTGCCTGGACCCCAGCGCCTTTCTCGCCGACAGCCTCGCACTGGGCCACGGCGCCGTGCTCTTCTCAGCCACCCTGTCGCCCATGGACTACTACCAAAACGTGTTGGGCGGCGACCAGGACAGTCTGGCGTACCAGCTCGACTCCCCGTTTGAACCCGCGCACCAAGAAATTCTAGTCACGACCTACATTCAAACGACTTACAAGCAGCGCAACGCCAATCTCGCCAACATCTTACTGGCAATTAAAAACTTGATTGACGGCAAAACCGGCAACTATCTGATTTTTTTGCCTTCCTATAGTTACCTGCTCGACGTCAGCCAGGCCTTTCATCTGGCCTACCCGCACGTCAAAACCGTCTGTCAGGAATCGCAAATGGCTGAGGCCAACCGGACGGCCTTTCTTGCCAGCTTCACGGCCAATCCCAGTGAGACGCTGGTTGGCTTCGCCCTGCTCGGCGGGATTTTCTCCGAAGGCATCGACTTGAAGGCCGACCGGTTGATTGGCGTCGGCATCGTCAGCGTCGGTCTGCCCGGACTCAATCCGGAGACCAACCTGTTGCGCGACTACTTTGACGAACGTTCCCACCGCGGCTTCGCTTACGCCTACCAGCTCCCCGGCCTGAACAATGTGTTCCAGGCGGCCGGTCGTCTGATTCGCGGGTCCAAAGACGTGGGCATTATTTTGCTGATGGATCAGCGATTCGCCAGCCCCCGCTACACCAACCTGTATCCACGCCACTGGCAACATTTCCGCCGAATTTATCGGCCCGAACAGCTCAGTCCCGCGATTGAAAATTTCTGGCATCAGGAGGTGCCCCAATGAAAACCAAACTCACTTTAGAAATGGAAGCGACCCTCTACGCGTACTGCCGAGAAGCCGGCGCGTTTGCGGTCGAAGAGGTCACCATGCCCGACGACGCTGGTATCGTGGACACCCTGAGCTACCAGGAACTGCCCGACAAGTCCATCGAGTGGCGCTGCTACGAGCTGAAGGTCACCAAGAGTGATTTTCACTCGAAGGCCAAGCTCTCCTTCGTCGGCCACTACAACTACTTCGTCCTGCCGCTCAAGCTCTACCAAACGGTTCAGGACGAGATCCCCCCCCGCATCGGCGTCCTGATCTACCGGCCCTTCGATGCGGAAATGTTGGCGACCGCGACCGAAGCGCCCAGCACCCCGGGCTACCTGACCGTTGCCCGGCCACCTCGTCATCAGGACCTCCAAGTTCCCGCTTCGGAGCTGACGACCCGCTTCATTGCCTCACAGGCACGGGAGGTCGGCAAGGCCAAGCAGATGGCAACCGGTCTCAAACAATATTCCACCGACCGGCTCTACCAGGAATTGAAGAAACGCCATCAACACTATGATATCTACGATCCGGATGCTAACTTCTATGACCAGTTCATCGAGGACACCCAGTCGACGGCGGTCACGGCCCTTCAGAGCGAAATCGATGCGCTGAACCTGGAACGCCACGACCTCCAGCAACAGTTAAAGGAGCAGCGGTCATGATCTACTTTCCTTACTTTCGGGGCCGGCAGTACGATCTCCTGGCTCTAAAAAACATTGCCCAACAACACATTCTGCCTCCGAACATTATTCCGATTATCGAACCCGTCCGGGACATCCGGGCCCTGCCGCAAACCGTAGCCGCCTTCGTCGAGCACGACCAACCACTGGTAGTGATTGCCAACCCGACCGTCAGTGACTACGCCTTGACCCAACAAAAGCTCCACGATTGGCGACCCTACGCGGATAATCCCCAGTTAATCGTCGGCCATATTCTGACGCCCACCATCATCCCCGCGAATCTTCAACCAGCCGCGGAGCACCGGACGTTGCTGGTCGGTCGCCAATACGATGAACTGGTTGCCGCCCAACATGCTGGCTGGCTCAACGACCCGAGCTACCTGTTGGTGCCGCCTGAAGCACGCATTCGCCAGCTCATCACTCGGCCCACCATCAGCCTCTTTGACCACGCCTGGCTACCGGAGCACGAGCGCAGTTACGCCGACATTACCGATGGCTTCTTCAGTGACGACTGGGTGCTCGCCACCCTCAACGGTTATCACGGTGTCAGTGACTACACGATTGGTGGCGCCCACTACAGCGAGCACGGCTACCCGGCCCGTGCCGTCACCCTGCACCTGACCTACTTTCAGGGTGACCAGTTGCGCATCCACCGCTTCGTTTCCGATGACCGCGAAGACTTCCGCCATCCCAAGGAGAAATTTTTCCAGGCCGTCGCCAAGTTGGCCGCCTGGTTACCAGACCACCCGGACGTCCAAACGCCGGCGGCTCTGGCTCTGGCGAATTACCATACCACGCAACATTTCCCGGGACTGGGCGTGGTGAAGCGGCTCAGCCTGGAGCACCATCTACAGACCATGGCCGCTTACTTCAAACTACATTATCCAGAATGAGGTCTTGTTCATGGATTGCCGTTCCCGGCGGCGGATTCAACCTGACCTGCTGTGGGGAACGGTTCCGGCCTGTGGGACGGTCCTACGCCTCGCCTGAAAGCCTGGAAAACCACCAGTCTCCCAGGTCGTCCCGTGCTCTAAACTGAGAAAACCACTCAGTTAAGACCACCGACACAGCTGTCCAGGTTGATCCGCCTCTGGTCACTCACACTGTCCAACTCTTTCTTGATTTGCGAAATCAGACCACATCACGACTGGTTAACGTCACTATCTGTTGGATAAATTTTCTCACAATGCGTCACTAAATTTCTTGGAGCAACCGCTTTAGCCGCCAGACCGGTGAAAATCAGCCACACTGCTCAATGTCAGTGACCACTTCATTCCTGATTTGCGACGTATGACCCGTCTACCAATCGTTAAAGCACGTTTCCACATAATGTAGAAAAATTCATACCACAGTAGAACATTGCCAACGAATCGCTTAGTTGCACGGAAAAACACGTCAGCCGCAGGACTGGTGAAAATGAACCCGCGAGGACAGTGTTAGTGACCAGAGGCAGATCAACTTTCCCAGCTGTGTCGGTGGTCTTGGCTGGGGAGATTTTTCCCAGCCTAGCCCACGGGGCAACCTTTGAGACCGCTTTTCAGGCTCAAAGTTGAGGTGGAAGCCCGCTCCCCAGGCTGTAACCGACCCCATAGCAGGGAAGGTTGAATCTGCCGCCGGGAACGACACTTTCGGCCACCGCGTTCCGGCTCATTTTCACCAGTTCAAAGGCATAAAAAATAGCGCCTGGGAAAAATTCCCAAGCGCTATTCGTTTAATTATTTAGAATTTAGCTGGTAAGACGCTGACACCTTCTGGGACCATGAAGTCCTTTTGGGCCAACGTTAACTTCCCGCTCTCGGCGTCGCGACTGAACAACGAAGCGTTGTCGGAGTTTTGGTTAACGACCAGCAGTAAGCTTTGGTCTGACGTCCAGTTGAAGTCCCGTGGGAAGTCACCTTCCGTGGAGATCCGTTGAACCAGCGTCAACGTGCCATCATCAGCGGTGGCAAAGACGGCCAGGGAGTTGTTCCCCCGGTTGGAGACGTAAATGAACCGCCCGTCCTTGCTCATGCGAATGGCTGCGGCACCGTTGTGCGTCGTCCAGTCGGCTGGAATCGTGGAGATGATACTCTTCACAGCCAGCTTGCCGGTTGCGGCGTCGTAGCTTAACGTGGCCACGTTACTGCTCAGTTCACCAACGAGGTAAGCGACACCCTTTTGATCATCGAAGACGATGTGCCGTGGGCCGTAGCCGGCTGGCATGTCGAGTTGACTGACGGGAGACAATTTACCATCATCAGAAACGTCATAGACGTAAACCTTGTCGGACCCTAAGTCACAAACGACTAAACGGTTGTCCGGCGTCAGGTCGGCGAAGTGTGGGTGGGGACCGTCAGCTTGTTCGGGCGCTGGGCCAACGGGGTCCTGGTCAACGACCTTATCCGTTTCCTTCAACGTCCCATCAGCGGCGATAGCGTAAACCGTCACAGCGGCCGTGTGGTAATTGGCCGTGTAGACCAACTGCCGAGCTTCATCAACCGACACGTAGGCTGGTGAGGCACCCAATTCCAAGACCTGTTGAATGGCCCGTGGCTTTTCTTCAGATACATCATAGATGATCAACCCACCGTGGGTCGTGCCATCCGTTTCTTTTTTGTTGATGACGTACAGGCGCTTAGCCGCAGCCTTTGCGATGTAAGTCGGGCTCCCAGCTGATGCTAACCATTCGCAGTCCATTAACTTAGGCGCTGCGGTGTCTACGGTTACCCGGTAAATCCCACGACTAATGCGCTTGGTATAAGTTCCAATGTAAAAATCTTCCGTCATGTGTGCTGCCCCTTTCAACTTGCCAATATCACTCTTAAGTATAGCACAGCTGGCTAGTAAAGGCCGGTGAAGTCATTTAACCCCGGGAGTTGGCAAATATCTCCGAAACTTAGTTGCAACCGACCGCCGACATTAGTATGATGTAATGTAACCACCCGCTTAAAGAATAAG
The DNA here is from genome assembly GCF_003946045.1 of Levilactobacillus mulengensis. Lineage (GTDB taxonomy): Bacteria > Bacillota > Bacilli > Lactobacillales > Lactobacillaceae > Levilactobacillus > Levilactobacillus mulengensis. The sequence continues at coordinate 48,573 of NZ_RHNW01000002.1, forward strand.
TCGTTTGACGGTTGGCTCACCCTGACTGGGACCGCTTATCTCTAAGCCAACGTACGTACCTACAGAATGACTGCCAAGAAAGGACTCACCGCACATGTCTAGTTTCGAAGGGTATCATCCCCTTTTGACACCGCAATTTCGTTTCGACTGGCTCACCCAATTTAAGTTAAAAAATGTGGCGGATCTCACCGCTAACGACCTGGGGGCCACTGCCGACTGGGTCAACGCCACCATGCACGACACCATGGACCGTTCCGCCCTCACCTGGGGCATCGAACGGCGCCGGACCCACAAACTCATTGCCTGGGGCGGCTTCAGTGACCTCGACCTGACCGCCCACACCGGTAAAATCGGCTTCAACGGTAAGCGGGTCCCCGCCACCGAACAACAGGAAATCGTCGACCGACTGGTTCATTTCGGCCACGAAGAACTCCAACTGACGGACATGACCCTGACCAGCGCCGGCAAATTAGACGACGCCGTGCTGGCCGCTGCTGGCTTCGTGCAAACAGACGGCCAGTGGCGTTGGACGTCCCGCCACTAAAAATAAGTGTAAACAAAAGCCCATTTCTACGCGAAATGGGCTTTTTTCTTATTTCGAGGCAAAAACTAATAATCCTGTGCCACCAGTAGTACCAGTTGGCGTGCCAATCTTACCGGCAATCTGCCACCGTTGCAGGTCCTTTTGCTGTTGAGCAGTCAACTGTCCATCCACCGCCTGCTTGACCGCGGCCGCGTTGGTCGGGTCACTCACATGAAACCGCACCAGGTAAAAGGCACTGTAGCTGGCGTTGTTAGCGGTCAACAGCTGATCAAAATCACCGTTGGCGCCATCAATCTGTTCCGTTAAAATGGGCTGGTTGTCCGTTGAGGCAAAGACCTGATTAACCGCGGCCATCAGGTCACTGTCGTAGGCCGCGTGCGGGAACAACTTCATTAGGCTGATATCGGCTGGTTGTAGTCCGGCCGTCTTGGTGGCCGTGGCCCAGTTCATCGTCGAAGTCGTTGCCGCGGCGGGCGTACTGGCTGCGGACTTCAAGTAGCCGCGCCAGATCCACCCACCGTGCTGACCATCGGCGCTGTTTACGTGATAGTAAATTAAGTATTTCCCGGTAGCCACGTCGTACAGCTTTTCATGGGCATTCGTGTACCACGTCACATCCGGCAAACTGCTGTTGTACCCATACCAGGTGCCCAAGTGTTTGGAGTAACGACTCCCCTTAACGGCGGTCAGCGCGTACCGCTTCATGCTAGCACGCCAAACTAACCGAACGGACTTGGACCGACTGGCGGAATATTGAGACTTGGCCGAAGCCGTAACCGTCCCGAAACCGCCGACCAAACTGACACCAACACCTAACGCAATGATTCCCTTAACAAATTGTTTCACGTTCAAACCTCCCCGATTCTTCTTTTAGTTTAGGCAGGAAATGATTTAAAGTCCACTACCTTTTTCAATCGTTGTGCAAAATTAAGTAATCACTGTATGGAAATAGGTGACTACCAGGTTCCCCGGAAGCCATCTTGTTAAATAGCCCTAAAATTGACAAAATTTTCAAAAATAAAAGAGCCCTACCTATTGGCAAGACTCCGTTCAGTCATTCTTAGATTTACAAGCTGAGGATTGGAAATTAAATACCTAAAGACTTGAAAAGGTCTTCCTCGTTGTGAGTGGTTGCTAATTTTGTAGTTCCATTAACAACGTCATCAATTTCCTTTTGGATTTCAGGGCGTACATCAGACTGTAATCGCGTGAGTGTAGAGTGGTCATCCATTTGTTTCTGTTCTCTAGTAACAAACAACAATCTAGCAGAAGCTATTCGATTTCGATCCAGTGTTTTTAATACTCCGAATACTTTTACAGTTTTAGCTTTCTGTGAGACATGTAATACCATAATTGATTTCATTTTTGGCTTCATGAGTACTCCTTCTCACATAGGTTCAGTCTAACCTCCAAGCAGATCAATGGACATGCAAGTCACCGGGTTAAACCCATGTCAGCCGCAGGACTGGTGAAAATGGGCTCAGCCGTGGGAGTTGCCTTAGCGGTTTACCGCTTAGGCAACTCCTATCTTTGAGACGTGGTTTTCGGCTCAAAGTAAGTCCGAAGACCGCTTCTCAGGCTTCGGACGCGCGCCCACAGCGCCACGGCCCATTTTCACCAGTCCGGAGGCGATGGTAAGACGTTTCGTTTAATCCTCAGTGACGCGCTGGTTTAGCTCTTCTGCGATGCTAAACGACTCGCTGTAATAAGCGTCGTGCACGCCCAGGTAGTAACACCCCAGGCTCCCCAGCGCCACCACCACAAAGTCCAACGGATATGGCAACCAGCCAACACCGCCAAACTCATGGCTACCAACCAGCGACATCATCGTCAGCCAAATCATTTCGGCCAACAACCAGCGGCTCCCTTTGAGACTCGCCCGTAACGCGCGCCAGCCAGCCGGTTGCCGCACCTCGTAGTACACGTAGAACACCAGACCCAGCGCAATCACGCCAAAGACCTCAATCGTCGTGGGCCACTTGGCCCAGTAGATCGCCAGACTGGCTAAAATGTAAGCCAGCGGTGCCCACCAATGCAGGCCGCGCAACCGAAACGGCCGGACAAACTTCCTGCCTTGATGCCGCAGCGCTGCCACCGTGACCGGTCCCGTCAGATAAGCAATCAACGTGGACGTGGAAATCACATTTGACAAAGCACTCCAGTTCCGAAAACCCGCGACCAGCACGACACCCAGGAACATGTCGACAATCATCGCTCGCCGTGGCGTTTGATATTTCCGATTGATTTCACCCAAGCGCGTCGGCATGTGCTTGGTCCCCGTCATCGCGGCCAGCGCCCGACTCGTGGTGGCCACGAACGAGACCCCGGTCCCAAATGGTGAGACGAAGGCGTCCAGGTACAGCAGCGTCGACAGCCAGCCCAGATTCAAAAGAATCGCCAGGTCTGCGAACGGTGACTGGAAGTTGACCCCCTGCCACCCGTGCGCCAGGTTGCCAGCGGGAACGGCGCCGATGAAGGCCACCTGTAGCATCGTGTAGATGACGGTGCTAATCCCAAAGGCAATCACAATGCCCCAGAGAATGTTGCGCTCTGGGTGTTCGATTTCATTGCCCATATTAATGGTCGTTTGAAAGGCATTGTAGGAGAAAATAATTCCCGCAGCGGTCGTGGCCGAGAAGATCGACGCACTGCCGCCTGGCATGAAGCCCGCCGCCTGGCTGAAATCGTGGGGATCAAACCCGGTCCAAATCAACACGATAATCGTCAGCGTGGGAATCAGTAATTTAAAGATTGAAATAAAACTGGTAAAACGTGTCAGTAATTTAACCGACCAAAAGTTTAGCAACGTAAAGGCTAGGATAAATAGAAAGACAATGACTAACCCTTCGTTGGTAATATTGCCATTTTTCAAGAATCCCCGGGTCCAGTTGGCCCATGACCACGGCCAGGACGCCATGTACTGCACGGCCGCAACGGCCTCAATCGGGATAATGGTTAAGAGTGACAACCAGTTAGCCCATCCGGCAACGAACCCCAACAAGGGCCCGTGGGAGAAGGCCGCGTACTGGCTCATCCCCCCGCTGGTCGGAAACATGGTCCCCAACTCGATATAATTCAGGGCAATCAGGCCAATGACCATGGCCCCTAAAATCCATGATAAAACTGCGGCCGGACCGGCAATCTGGGCGGCCATCCCCGCGCCAAACAGCCAACCCGAGCCAATGATGGCACTCAGCGTTAACATGACTAGCGAAAACAAACTCATCTTGCGCTTCAAGCCAAATTCCTCACTTTCAAAAAATAATCACTCAAAACAGCGCAAGGCAGCTGGCCAGACTGACCAACCCCCAAAACTAATTTTGATATGTTCGACTAATTTTACACTTGCTATCTGGCAATGCAATAAGAAAGTGCAAAGTCTTTGCTTAGAAGGCGCTGACGCCTGTCTCATTGGCAAACAAAACAAAACAGGCAGCGGACATATCGCCAATGGATAGTCGCACTGCCTGTCGTTAAGTTATCAGTAAATAGCTGTCTAATAAACCTAGGTAAATCGCAAATAACAATTCTTCAGTCAACTACTTGATCTACCCAACTAGTAGGACTGACCAAACGTTTATCTACTATATCAGCCATCGCCATCACGCGACCAATAAGCTAACGGGTTAAACCCGTGTCAGCCGCAGGGCTGGTGAAAATGGGCTCAGCCGTGGGAGTTGCCTTAGCGGGTTTCCCGCTTAGGCAACTGCTATCTTTGAGACTCGGTCTATGAGGCTCAAAGTAAGTCCGAAGACCGCACCTCAGGCTTCGGACGTGCGCCCACAGCGTCACGGCCCATTTTTCACCAGCCCGGAGGCGCCAACAACGGCAAGTTCAACCCATTTAGAAGAATTGGCCGACGTAGTAGTGGATAAACATCGTGATGATCCCCACGATTAAATTCCGAATAATAGCCGTCTTAACCAGCCCATGCCCCAGCTTAGCGCTAAGAAACCCGGTCAACGTCACCGAGATCAACACGGCCACGATGGTAGCGGGCCACTGCGTCGCTGCTGGAAACAGGGTCATGGCCGCCAAGGGGAAGATGCCCCCCAGACTAGCCGCAAACAATGAGGAGAACGCGGCGTCCCACGGGTTCATGTAATGGCCCAGTTGGATATCATCCTTCACGTTGACCACCGTCTTCAGCGCATCCTTGGCCATTAAGTCTTGGGCAATCGCCAGCGACGTTTCAGTGGACACGCCGCGGTCTTCGTAAAACTGTTGCACGGCCGCCTGCTGATCGTTGTAGTTGGATTTTAACAGCGCCGCTTCCTTGGCGACAGCGGCCTTTTCCGTGTCCTTTTGCGTGCTGACCGAGGCGTATTCTCCGGACGCCATCGAAAACGCACAGGCTAACAGGTCCGACAGCCCGGCGATGAAAATGGTAAATTGGTTCGTCGTCGCGGCCGCCACACTGAACAGCACCCCAACGACGGTCAGGATCCCATCGTTTGAGCCCAAGACGCCGGCCCGTAAAGTGTTTAATTTTTCTTCCATGGTCTGCTGTTTCTTTTGCTTTTTCACTTTTAATTCTTGATTCGCAACCATTGTGTGTAACCTCCCTTATGCCTGACGCTTACGCAAATAACCGACCGATGCCGTACGTGACTAACATGGTTAAGATCCCCGCAATCACGTTTCGAGCGGTCCCGTTACGCCGGTTGGCATTCCCCAAAACCGCCGCCACGTAACCGGTAATCGACAACGCCACCACTACGGCCAGGAAGGTCCCGATGATCCGCCAATTCTTGGGTAATAAGCTGATGGAGACTAACGGTAGAATCGACCCGGTTGGAAATGAAATCATCGACGCAATCGCCGCGGAAAATGGATTGGTATACTCCCCCACGTTAAAGCCAAACCGTTCCCGCACGGTCGTCTTCAAAGCATCTTCTGTCATCATTTCCTTGGTCGCCTGTTCGGCTAATTCCGGTTGAATACCGCTGGCCAGGTATTTATCCCGGACAAAGCCGTACTCGCCTTCATAATCTTCGTCCAAGGCCACCGTTTGCGTTTCAATTGCCTTGCGTTGCGCATCCTTTTGCGTGTTGACCGAGACATACTCGCCCATGGCCATCGACACCGTCCCGGCAATCATGCCGGCAATCCCTGAAATAAAGATGGCGTAACTGCTGGTCGCCGCGCCGGCCACCCCCACAACGATCCCGGCTACTGACAGGATGCCATCGTTGGCGCCCATGACGCTCGCCCGTAACACGTTGATTCGCTGCGCCAAGGTTGCTGGCTTCTTTGCTTTCTTCATCATATCCGCCCCCAGATAGTTTTTAACACTCACGTTTCATTTTAACACTAACAGAAATAAAAGTTTGGGATAGCTAACACTTTCTGATAGATTAGAATCGTTATTAACTGTAACCAAAATCCATTGTACTCACCTCATTAGGAAATGTAAACTTAAATTAGCCATTTTCTTAAAATAAACGCGATTCATTCTAAATAAGTCTTTTTACTGGAACTCCTGGCTAAATGTGGTTTAATAGAGTCAAACTAGATTGATTCCAAAAAAGGATTTACTGTTTCTATGGAAGATGGTTATAATGGTCAGGTCGAGTTTTTTCCCGGGTGAATACGCCCCCGACCTGCCTAACTGGCTTATCACATATAAGGAGGGACTACCCTTGGCTGGTCAGCAACAGCTTTTAACGCACGCATTACAAACTTTAAAAGAACACCACGTCCGGGTCACCCCGCAGCGGCAGGTCATCTTGACCTACCTCGTGACCCATCACAATCACCCGTCCGTCGACACGATTTTCAGTGCCCTGGCGACCGAGCTACCGAACCTCAGCATGGCGACCGTCTACAACACCTTAAACCTATTGGTGGACCTGGGCATCGTCATTGAATTGCCAAATGACAACGGCGGGATTCGCTATGACTTCTACGGACGGCCGCACTACCACGTCATCTGTGAAAATTGCGGTAAGATCACCGACGTCTTCACGCCCGACTTTTCTAAAATTGAAAATGAACTGAACCAACAGGCCAGTGAGCAGACCGGCTACCTTGTGACGAGCAATCACGTGGAGGTTTACGGGTTGTGCCCTGAGTGCCAGCAGAAGCTCCACATCGATCCGCAACGCCAGACCTGGGCGCAACAGAAATAACCTTTCCTTGTGTCTTTAGGGTTCGTTCCCGGCGGTGGGCTCAAACTGCCCTGCTGTGGGGAACGACTGCGGCCTGAGGAGCGGTCCTCCGTCTCGCCTGGAAACCTCGCTGAGTTTCGCGAGTTTCCCAGGTCGTCCCGTGGTCTAAGCTGAGAAAATCACTCAGCCAAGGCCACCGACACAGCTGGTCAGTTTGGCCCACCTCTGGTCACTGACACTGGCCAGGCTATTTCTATTGGGCCCGGTGTCGTGTGATTCTGTTCTATTAGAATGGATTCCATTCCATTCTATACAAGATTACATCAACTTATACAAACTACTGACGACCACTTGGCCCGGGCGACATTGCCTAGGCTTTTTCTTTGGCCGGTCGCTTTGATTGCGTGCTACGGCGCCTAGGGTTACCGGATTCTGGGGACGCACCTTTAGCTTGTTAGCCCTTTCAACCGTTGACTTTGCTAACTTTCACAATCATTTTCATAGAAAGTGCCCGCAGGCCCGGCGTGGCAATGTTACAGCCACATTACAGGTGACGCTAAGTTTTAATCTATTTGCAAACACCCCGAACAAACGCCGCCACCGTCGATATAAGCCGCGTAATATTACGCATAAAGCCCCGTCTGACGGTTGTCGTGGCTGCTGATAATGTATATAGTTGATAACGAATATTAAGCAAGAACGACTGAGCAACTGGGAAACCGGTTGTCGTAAAAATAACGACGAAAGATTTGAGGGATGATCACGGTGAAAATGCATAAAATCGTTTTAACTGCACTGGCTACTCTGGGAGCCGCCGGCGTTTTAAGCTTGTCTACCACGACAGCATCTGCTAGTTCTAAGGTCAATAGTTACATTAGTAATGAGAAAATTACACCAGCTAAGGTAACCAAGTCCATCTGGGGAGGTTTCCCAAAGAACAAGTACCGTCACGGCAAGGCTAAGCCTGAAGGGGTCGTGATTCACGAAACGGCCAACCCTTCTTCAACGATTTACAACGAAATTGCCTACATGAAGCGTAACTACAACAACGCCTTCGTTCACAGTTTCGTTGATGGCTCCCGGATCATCAACATCGCCAACACCGACTACTTAGCTTGGGGGGTTGGGTTCCCTGGGAACGCCCGTTTCGTCCAATTTGAACAGGTCGAAGTTCACAGTAAGTCCGCCTTTGCCCACGAGATTGCCAACGCCTCTTGGTACACGGCTTACCTGTTAAACGAATACGACTTGAAGCCAAACAACGCTGCCTATGATGGCAAGGGAACGGTCTGGTCGCATGGTTCAGTTGCCAAACATCTTGGTGGCTCCACCCATACCGACCCGGTTGGCTACTACGCTAGCGCCGGAAGCAAGTACTTCGGTCAAAAGTACACCATGAGCATGTTCTACGACATGGTTCAGAAATACTATAACGCCATGAACGTTAAACACACCAAGTTGGTGAGCGCTAAATATACTTCAGTGAACAAACAAGCGAAGTTAAGCAGCAAGTACAAGAAGTTTAACCTCTACAATCACGTGAAGAACGTCAGCAAGAACGCCAAGCGTCAAAAGTGGTCCAAGATTTCTCCTAAGGTTGGGAAGACCTACTACATTGACATGCAGGCCAAGAAGAGTACCGGCCAAACTTGGTACCGTATCAGAACTTCCAAGAACGCCAAGACCCGTTACTGGGTTTACTCCGAAAATCTGACTGGCGTGAAGAACGTGCCAGCCAAGACGACGACCAGCTCAAGTTCCAGTGCCAGTTCCGAAAGCACTGTGCCAACTTCCGCTACCTCTAGTACCGGTGCCAGCACGACTGAAACTAGCAGTGTTAGCAGCAGTAACTAATTAAATGTGACATCCCTGAACGGTCCCCCTTCATTGGCGGGACCGTTTTTTCGTGTGGTCTGGGTCTGTTCGTTCCCGGCGGTGGGCTCAAACTGCCCTGCTGTGGGGAACGACTGCGGCCTGAGGAGCGGTCCTCCGTCTCGCCTGGAAACCTCGCTAAGGTTCGCGAGTTTCCCAGGTCGTCCCGTGGGCTAGGCTGAGAAAGAACCTCAGCCAAGGCCACCGACACAGCTGAGCAGTTTGGCCCACCTCTGGTCACTGACATTGATCACGCAACTGAAACGTTCCTAACCCACTCCAACCATACAATTATGAAACGTTCGGGCATGGCGTCAATGGAATAGACATGAAAAGACCTGCACCGGATCAACGTCCAGTACAGGTCTTTTGACTGTCTATTTAGAAGTATCCTTCGCCACCCGTTTCCGTTGACCGGCCACGGCACGAGTCATGACCCATGTCGTGATGGGCACGGTCAGAATCACGCTGACCATAGCAAAGAGAATCATCAAGATTTCAGAGACAAATATTTTATCGTTTAAGATTTCACCCACCGAGTAGTGAACCCCGGTGAACCAGATGAACAAGGCCAGGAAACCGCCGAAGAAACCAAAGAACAGCGTATTAAACGTGGTCCCAATGATTTGCTTACCCACGGCGATGCCATCTCCCAGCAAGGCCTTTAAAGCGACCTGCGGGTGTTGCTCAAGGATTTCACTGAGCCCGGCTGCGATGGCCATGGCTGCCTCGGCAATGGCCCCCAGCGTGCTGAGAATGGCTGTGGCGGTGGTTACCTGCACGAAGTTCACCCCAACTAAGACGGAGAGGCCTTCCAGGTCCTCACTGTCCTCGGGACCGAATCCCTGGACCAGCGCCCAGTGTTCGACCGGCACAATCAAAATGATCAGCATGACCAGCACCACGGCCGACGCGATGAAGGCCACCGTGCTGGAGAGGTCGTCGCCACTGCTCATGAAGATGGTCAGGGCCAGCACCAGCATCCCCACGACCAGCGTGACGATCAACGGTGAAAATTGAAAGGCCACTAAAACAATGGCTAAATACAGCAGACCGAAGTTTAAAATCAACGCCAGAAACGACTGGGCCCCGGCCTTACCACCGACGAGGACCATCAAAAGCAAGAGGACTAGCCCCAAAACGCTAATCGTACTCATGCCGTCACCTTCTTTGCCATGAACCGGCTAGCCAAGAAGCTCGCCAGTGGAACCGCCAAGACGATACCAATCCCACTGATCAGGCTTTGGACGACCCCCATCGACATGTTCATCGAGAAGGTGTAGCCCCAGCTGTTGCCGTTTTTCAGGTACAGCATCGCCATCGGGAAGGTATCGGCTACGAAGATGAAGAAGAGCACGTTGATCAGTGGCCCCATGATGGTACTGCCGATTTGCCGACCAGATTTAAAGATCTGCGTGGCCGACAGCTCCGGGCGCTCCCGTTTCAACGCGAAGAGTGAAGAAATGATATCCGTCGACTCGTCCATCACGGCCCCCAGGGACCCCAGCAAGGTCTCGGCCAGAAATAGTGGCCGCGGCAGTTGCGTCACGTACTGCATGGACTCGTAATACATGCCCTTCTCGTGGGTGAAATGGAAGACCAACAACGCCGTCACCAGCGCCAAGGCCGTGCCCCCAAGCGTGGTGGCCAGGGTAATCAGCATTTGCCGGTTGGCCCCCAGCACCAGCCACAGGGTCAGCGTCGCAAAGACCACGGAGAGACTGCCGAAGATCCACAGCACCTGTGCCCCTTGCGTTGAGCCATTTAGCAGAATCGCCATCAGGAAGAGGACCCCATTCGCCGCCACACTCAGAAAGGCCATGAACCCGCTGAACTGCATAATTAATAGAAGTAATCCGACGACCAGCCAAATCATGAAGACTAACGGTGCGTCACGCTTCACATCCTTGGCACTCGCCGTCAAGCGGGTCGCGCTGTGGGCGTGGACCACGACAAAGAGTTGGCTCCCGACGTGATAGCGCTGATCCATGGCGCCCGACTGGGAATACGTGTTAGTCACGGTCAGCCGCTGCCCTTTATAGGTGCCGTTTAAAATTTTACCGTGCAGCGTCTGCTTGGTCTGGCGGTCAACGTTGTGGAAATCATCCGTCTCCTTGGTCGCCGCCCCGGTCTCAACGCTGGTCACCTGCATGATGGGGTCGCTGTAAATGGCCGCATCGTGTTGGGTGCCCCAGACCAGTAGGCCACCGACCAAAATGGCCAGGACCCAGGTCCACCAGCGTCCCTTTTTCGTTTTAAAAAATTGCATGTTGCCCGTCCCTTTCTCACCGCATTTGCCGCGTTGAACTCAATATACCACTTTCTGACAGGTTGAATTGGCTTCCCGGAAAATTTTAACAAAATCACAGTAACCCGCGTTCTGTCAAGGCTCCAGAGTGGTCGAACCCAGCTAAATCCCGTGAAAGCCTTGCATTTTCGAATAAAAACCAGTACACTTACAGTCGATTGTTATTTTAATTAAGCGAGGGTTTTTACAATGAGAAAAGCACATCCAAATGGCGTACAAGGCCGCCGCAAGGTTAACCGTAAAAAGGACCGTAAGCGCCGCGACGAAATTTCTGACTTACAACGTTGGTTAAAGAACAAAAAGTAAGCTGGACGCCAATACCATAGAACGCACTGACAATTTATAATTGTTGGTGCGTTTTATTTTGCTTTCAGTTATTTTTCTCCCCTTTGAGATAGAACAGCGACAAAAATAAAAAAGTCTGGGATCAATTCCCAGACTTCATGTTTGTCATTTAATTGATGTTATCTACTCTAGTTGACTAACTGCTCAACCACTACAAGCCGTCGTCACTAACGAAGAATCCAAACTCACCAGTGACAATTACTCACTAAGTAAGCGGGCCGAACCAGTATCAGCCGCAGGGCTGGGAAAACTGGGCCAGTCGTGGGAGTGACCAGAGGCGAGCCAAGGGGCCCGGCTGTGTCGATGACTCAACAACACAGCCAACCACTTCACATCGACATCCCTATAAGCACAACCCGCCAAGTAAGCGGGCTGAACCAGTATGAGCCGCAGGGCTGGTGAAAATGGGCTCAGCCGTGGGAGTTGCCTTAGCGGGTCTCCCGCTTAGGCAACTGCTATCTTTGAGACTCGGTCCTTGAGGCTCAAAGTAAGCCCGGAGACCGCCCTTCGGCTCCGGGCGTGCGCCCACAGCGTCACGGCCCATTTTCACCAGCCCAGAGGCGCTGCAAAAAACAAGAAGAAAAGCCAGGTTACTTGGTCATGTAGATGTAGAGGTGGTCCGTTGAGAAACCAGTGTTGAACCGCACGCCATTCGACCGAATCGTCTTAGTCGTCGTGGATGAGCTGTTCTTCTTAGCATCCTTCAGAACCTTTTCAAACTTATTGATGACATACTTTGGCTTAGCCTTCAGCGTCGTCCCCAACAAGGCAAACGTGGTCCCAAAGGTCTTCTGACCGTCCTTGGTCTTCATCTGCTTGGTTGGCACGATCAGCGCTAAGCCCATCAACTTGCCATCCTGCACGTTGCCCCGCACCGTCACGTCCTTGGTGTCGATGAGGTTTTGCACGCCATCCTTGGCCGTGGTTGGTAACAGGTCGTCCTTGGCCTGCTTCTTAGCGGTGGCCATTTGTGCCTGTAATCGCTTGGCGGCAGCTTGTTGCTGTTTAGCAGCGGCTGTGGCGGCCATGGGGTCGGTCTTGGCTAAGGCTGTCAACTTTTTCTTAGTCGCGGCTTGGGTCTTTTGCGCCTGTTGTAATTGCTTTTGGACCTTCTTTGGCAAATGGGTCCCAATCACCATCTGGTTGTAAGTGGCCGCTAGCTTCTTGTAGTTGCCCAGGGCCGTGACCGACTTGACCGTCACCGTCTTCTTGGCGTTGCCCGCCGTCAGCTTGACCGTCTGTTGCTTGGCCGCTGCGGGTACTTGGAAGAAGTAGGTCCCGCCGTTCACTTTGACGCTGTGCTTGGCCCCACCATCGACCTGGTAGTTCACGGTCTTGGTCTTGGCGTCACCCTTAATCACCGCGGTCAAAGCCGTTGGGTGGTAACTGGTCTTGTTCGTGGTCAGTGCGTTACTCGAGCAGCCGGCAAGGGTCAAGGCTAACAACCCCACGGCGCCCAACAAAAACTTTTTCATATTTTTCCATCCCTCAATGATTAATATCCGTTTACTGGCACCGGCCATCGGTTGCACCGCTACACATATACTTGGTTTATCTTACCACATTCTTTCACACTATGGGGCAAACTTTATGCGGGACATTTCCATTTAATGTCACACTAATTTTACGAGCCCAAAAGTCCCCTGGCACCACTGATTTACCCCATCAAAAAAGTCCACCAACTCTGAAATGAGCCGTGGACTTCAATAATAGCAAGATGCAATTTTAAATTGAATTAGTCGACAACCAAGACGCTCGTGTCTGAATTGTGAACGACATAGCTAGTGGTGGACCCCATGATGGCGCGCCCAAAGCCGTGAACCCCGGAACGGCCGATGACCGTCAGTGAGGTGTGTAATTCAGCCGGCAACGTCTTGGCAATCGTGGGTTTTGGCAGGCCTACCCGGAAAGAGGTTTCGACCGGCACGCCCTGTGCTTCCACTTCTTCAACCGCACTCTCCAAGAATTTTGAAGCGGCATCCTTGAAATGGGTCACGATTTCACTACCGAATTCCGCGCCGTAGTGGGCATAGGTCTGATCGCTGGCGACGGAAACGATGAACAATTTAGAACCCAGCTCCTTGGCTAATTTGGTGGCCTCAATCAGTGCGGCGTGCGCATTTTTGCTACCATCCATTGGTACTAAGATCCGTTCATACATAATATCCCGTCCTTTCCATAGTAAACCATCCATGTGGTATCGTTTCTACACATTTATCATAACAATTAAACGGCTTACGTGGAAGCGTTTTACCCGTTTTTTCACGAGATTTTTAAGGTACGCGCTGAAATGTTAGGCAATTCTCATTTCCCGGCGAAATTCCACGCTTGCTCGCAAGAGTTACTTACCTTTTGTCCTTAGAATACAAGCTGAATTATCTTAACTACCCTCCGCGAGCGCAATCATTTTCATCCCCACTCTTCAGGCCGCATAATAACGGTATGCTGAGTTAGTGAAGAAGAACCGTCATTGTGCGCGCCAACTTTGCTGAAGCAGCAATTCGTTTTTGGGGGAGGATTTTATGATGAAAAACGAAGATAGAGTATTCGAGACGTTTCTACGGCAATATCGGTCAATCTTTCGGGTGTTGATCAATGCGGCCGAACAGATTACCAGTCAGTATTCAGTGAGTTTCGAACAATATTTACTGTTGAAACAGATTCATGAACAACGCAACATTACGTTGAGTGAACTGGCGGATTCCACCCGGACCACCCGTTCCGCAGCGGCGCGGAAGTTACGGGCTTTACTGTTAGATGGCTTCGTGGAACAAGAAGCCAAGATGGACGATCGGCGGGTCAAGTACCTGCGCCTGACCGCCAAGGGGGCTAACGTAGAGCATGACATCCGGCAAGCCTTTCTGCAGAGCGCTACGACCTGGGAAGAAATTCCTAGCAACTTGACCGGCGAAGACATTAACCAGTTCTTTACGCAGTATCAGCAGAACATTGCGATTTGGGACCGGACGCGGCCTAAGTTCCGGCGCCCCGTTTTTACTTTGGTTGCACCTCAGCCAAGACCATCGACACAGCCGGACACCTTGGCGCGACCCTGGTCACTCCCACGACTGGCCCATTTTCACCAGCCCTGCGGCTCACACTTGTTTAACCCGGGTTAGTCGTTGGCATCAGCGATTGCTGGTTGTGTCTCTGCTTGGTTGATTGCCATTTTCACTTTGGTTGCACCTTAGCCAAGACTACACACAGCTAAACATTCTGCCACAATTATGATTATTTTCATGACCGACCCAGTTTTTCCAGCCCTGCGGCTTACACTTGTTTAACCCGAGTTAGTCGTTGGCATCGCAGATTGTCGTTTATGTTTCTGACTCGTGGTTTCTGGGGGCAACTGAGATTCAACCCAAACCACCAGCCAAAGTCAACAATCGCCAGAACACTCGTTGGCATTGGTCATTTTCCACCTAGCCCTTTTCGGCTACTGACATTTTCACCGTAATTGTTTCAAGCTTCGACTATTTTCACCCACTGACGGTCTTCATCGTCGGTCCGTTTTACACCCAGTTTTACTTAAGTCTGGGAGACCTTTTATCGCTCTCAGGCTTATTTTTATGGGTTTCTTAGCCATTATGAGAAATTCATGATAAAACAGTTTCCTTTTGTGCGTGAAAGGGTTAACCTGTTCATAACAAATAGTTTTAAGGAGGATTTCTGTATGCGACTTGATAATTATTCGTCCAACCAAACCCTGCCAACCATGGCTAGTGGCTTCCCGGTGGATACTGCTAAACTGACTGACGACCTGTACGACGCGGTCAACGGCAAGTGGGCCGAACAGGCGACCATTCCTGGGGACCACTCCTCGACTGGTGGCTTCATGGACCTGGTCGACAACATTGAACACACCCTGATGAGCGACTTCGACGACCTGTTGGCTGGCAAGCTCACCCCGGCTAACCCTGAGATGGCTGAGTTCAAGAAGCTATACACCTTGGCCCTGGATGCCGACCGTCGCAACAAAGACGGCGTGACCCCGCTCAAGCCTTACCTGGCTAAGATCGAGGGTCTCAAGGACTTCGCTGACCTGAACGCCCACCTGGTTGAATGGTTCCAAACCGACCTGCCAACCCCCGTCGACATCAGCGTTGACGCCGACATGAAGGACACCAGCAACTACGCCCTTTATTTGGACGCCCCAAGCCTGATTCTCCCTGATAAAACTTACTACGAAAAGGATAACCCCGCTGCTAAGCAATTGATGCCCGTCTTCACGACGACCGCCGTCAAGGTCTTGGCTTTGGCTGGCTATACCGAAGACCGTGCCAAAGAAATCGTGGAACAAGCTAAGGCCTTCGATGCCCAGATTGCGCCACACGTGAAGTCCGCGGAAGAATCTGCCGACTACGTTAAGATGTACAACCCATTCCCACTGGCCGACGTGGATGCCAAGATCGACAACCTCGATTTGACCAGCACCATCAAGGGCTTGATCAACGACGTGCCTGCCCAAGTCATCCTGCCACAACCGACCTACTTTGATGCCGTTAACGACCTCCTGACACCAGCCAACTTTGACAACTTAAAGAGCTGGATGTTGGTCAACACGGTTCTCGGCGCCACGGGGGCTTTGACCGAAGACTTCCGTCAAGTCGGTGGCACTTACCGGCGGGCCCTGTCCGGTCAAAAGGAAGCGCGCTCACCTAAGAAGGCCGCTTACTACCTGGCAACCGGCACATTTGGTCAAGTCGTCGGTGACTACTACGGTCGCAAATACTTTGGTGAAGCTGCCAAGGCCGACGTCCGTGAAATGGTCCTGAAGATGGCACGCGTTTACCAGAAACGGCTCAAGTCCAACGACTGGCTGAGCACCGCCACCAGTGAAAAAGCCATCGTCAAGCTGCAGAAGTTAACCATCAAGGTCGGCTACCCAGACGAAATCGACCCACTCTACAGCAAGTTTACGATTGACGAGAACGCCTCACTCTTTGAAAACTTGCAAAACATTACCGAAATCATTATCAAAGACCACTTTGGCCACTGGGGTCAACCCGTTGACCGGAAGCGTTGGGACATGAGCGCCAACACCGTCAACGCCTACTACTCCCCATCGAACAACGAAATCGTCTTCCCCGCTGCCATCCTGCAGAAGCCATTCTACAGTTTGGACCAACCAAGTAGCGCGAACTACGGGGGTATCGGGGCCGTCATTGCCCACGAAATTTCTCACGCGTTCGATAACAACGGCTCACAATTCGATGAGTTTGGGAACCTGAACAACTGGTGGACTGACCAAGATTTGGCCCACTTCAAGGACTTGGCCCAAGCCATGATCGATGAGTTTGACGGCATCGAATTCGCTGGTCAAAAGGTCAACGGGAAGCTGACCGTCTCCGAAAACATCGCCGACGCCGGTGGGCTGAGCTGTGCCTTAGAGGCCGCCAAATCTTCCAGTGAAATCGACCTGAAAGCGTTCTTCATCAACTGGGCTAACGTTTGGCGGATGAAGGCCACGACCGAATACATGCAACTGTTGCTGTCGATTGACGTCCACGCCCCAGCTAAACTGCGGGCTAACGTCCAGGTCAAGAACCTCGACGACTTCTTCAAGACGTTCGACGTCAAGCCAACGGACAACATGTACCTGGCACCAGACAAACGGGTTAAGATCTGGTAGTCTAAACTAGTCCCTGTCAGCGCCTGCCGGGCGGTCAAAATAGGACCGGTCCGCTGTGGGCAGGACGGTCGAAGCCAAAGAGCGGTCTTCAACCTTGCTTTGAGCCGCCAAGAACGCGTCTCAAAGTCACCATTTTCTGAGCAAACCACTCAGAAAATCCCACGGCTAGGCCTATTTTGACCGCCCTCTCGGCTGATACTAGTTTTACTCAGCAACTTACCTCTGTTTTCTAAATCAGTATCAATTACAAAAACTCTCGTAACCATTATCGGCTACGAGAGTTTTTTCGTGTGCTTCTTATTCTAAATTCTTTTTGGCCAGCCGCTTAGCAGCGCGTTCAGCCTTCAGCTCGGCCTTCTCCTTGTTACTAGGCACTTCCTGATACCCATCCAAATGGTTCACGTACCGGGCCATCGCGTAAAGGTAATCCGATAAGCGGTTAAGGTACTTCAAAATAGCCGGTTCCAATGGTTGTTCGAGGTTTAACGCCACGGCTGACCGTTCGGCACGCCGCGCCACCGTGCGGGCGTACTGCAGCCGTGCCCCGGACTCAGAACCACCGGGTAAAATGAACTCCCGTAATTCAGGCGTGTTATCCATGAAGAAGTCGACCCGTTCCTCCAGTGCCGTCGTATCCGCCAAGATTATCTCCTGATGGCGTTTTACACTGATGTCAGCTTCCAACTGATACAGCTTGCGTTGCACTTCACTGAGCTCAGCCACCAGGTCAGGGTGCGCCCCCAAGCTGGCCACTACGACACCTAGATAGGACTGAAACTCATCAATGTCACCCAGGGTCACAATCTGAGCATCGGTCTTCGACACCATCTTGCCACTAACCTGTTTGGTCATCCCCTGATCACCCACACGCGTGTAAATTTTCATGTTTAACCCACCATTTCATTAGTTTTCGGTTCATGTAATATTGAAAAACAACTCATTGATTACGTCTGCGACAAGTCTGAATACGTCACAAAAACGCTTATACAACAAGAAGCGTTGATTGAAAACAACCAACGCCTCAAGCATACACATATTTAATTAAAAACACCAAACGTTAGGGTTAACACCTTTCCTAGCCGGAGGTAGCCAGACAGAGCCCCGTGTCGGTGGCCTTAGCCGAGTGATTTTCTCGGGTTAGGCCACGGCCGAGCTTTGAAACTCACGGTTTGGGTGAGGTTCAAAGTCGCCCTGAAGACCGCTCTTCGGCTTCAGGTCTGCCCACGGGAGCGGCGTCTGGCTACCGCAGGCGGCAGGGCAAGGCGTTGAACCTAACGGATTGGGCAGGCACCGCTGGCACAATCGGATTGGTCCACCAGCTCAATATCCTTCTGATCATGGTTCCCGGTCATGGCCGCAAAGGTTTCTGCCACGTCGGCCGTGATTTCCGCACACTTTTCCGTGTAGGTGTTGGCGTCGATGGGTTCCTTAGGCGCTTGCTTGAAGTCGGCGCCGCTGTATGGCAACAGGGACGTGGACTTGATGGTATTCCGGTACTGCATCAACAGGTCGCTGATTTGGTCGCCCTCTTCGGGTTGGAACGTCACGGTACAACTGACCGCGTTGTCGGACCAGTACGTCTGTAAGAAGGCCTGGGTCGCAAATTGTTCGGCGATGGAGACCTCACCAGCGGACGCAAAAGCAGCTTGGTCGGCGTGAGCGGCCTTCACTGGGAATTCCACGCACATCGTATTTTGACTGTACACGTCGGGTTCAACCTTGTAGCCACTCGCCTTCAGTGCTGGCAGTAACGGGTCGCTGTCCTGGAACCGAATCCGTTGAATCAGGTAGCGGGCGTAGTGGAAGTGCATCCCCTCGGAAACACCGGCTAATTTGGCCACCGTTCCGGAAGGCTTGACCGTCGTGTGTTTAATAGAAGGTTGGCACCCCAACGTCTCGGAGTAATCCTTGTCCGCCTGGACCACGGCCGCGTACAGGTCACTGAAGCGTTTAACGGCCGTCTGATTGTAAATGGGGGCCATGAACGTTTTGCCAGTCTCCGCATCGCGCTTGGCTTCAAAACCGGTGACGACGCGTTGCTTGAAGGTCTTTAAGATCCAGTCTTGAATCCCGGACATGGAGACCCCAATCCGTCGGTTCTTCTGGATGGCCTTGCGAGAAACTTCCCAGTCATAGTGACTGAACGTGACCCGCTTGGTGTACCGGGCACCTAACCCAAAGGCGTCCTCAAGCTGCCAGCCCTGTTCTTCGGCAACACTGGGGAAGACTTCAAACAGGTTGCAAGGTTCCCCGTTGCTCAGGGAAATTTCGCCACAAGGGTTGGTCCCCTCAACGGCTCCGTCAATGCCTTCCTGGCGGCCATCAATCAAGCGACCGTAGTTACGCGACAGGCCGAGGTTCACGATGCCGGGTTCCCCGTTGTGTTGAATGGAGTCGGCGATGGGCTGGTAATCGGTGAAGTCGCTATCCACGGCCACACTGTTGTTGGAGGCCCACCGGTGATGGTAAAGTTTGTCCTTGTCCTGCTTCATGGTGATAAAGTCATCGTCTTCGGCGCCACCTAAGGCCAATTCAGCCGAACGCCGGACGTTCCCGGCGACGACGGTCTTGCCGATCATGTTGCCCATGTCGGTGCAGTCGACGGCGGTTAGCTTGCGGCCAACGGCGTCGTTTAAAATCGTATTGCTATCAAATAACATTTCCACTAATGGCATGGGACCAGAGGCCGTCCCGCCAAAACCATGAATCGGTGCGTCCTTGGGCCGGATGTCGCTAATGTCCAGGACGACCTTGGTCTTGCCGTCGGGGTTGGTGCCGTTGAAGTGGGCATCGATCATGTTGGCGTTGGCTAAGACCCAGCCTTCACGCGTGTCTGGCAAGCGGTAGTAACGGGTGTCGGCCAAGGAATGCGTGTGCATCCAGTCGGTCTTGTCCACGGCCCCCAGCTTCAATGAGGCGTCGTAGGAGGCGCTCTCGCTGTCAATGACGACGGTCAGGTCCACGTGATTGTCGACCTTAGGCATCTGCCGGACGTTGTTAGGCGTCACGGAGAAGCCCACACCGCCGCCCTTCATCAGTTGGTCAAACATGAAGGAAAAGGGCATCGAGGCGGCGACTTGTTCCGGCTTCAGGTAACTGGGAATAATGTGGCTGTCCCCGTAGGCTTGCGGTCGCACGGCGATGAACCAACAGTTGTTCAGGGCATCCCCGTTGCGGTGTTGATAGTCGGTCCCGGAGATCCACAGGTTCCGGCCAGAAGGCGTTGCGGCCAGGCCGTAGATCAGTTTAAACAGTTCCTGGGCTTCGGTGGTCAGTTCGGCGATCACTTGGGAATCAACGTGGTCGGCCTGCAGCCGGGGATCGAGGTTAATGTTACCTTCGACCACCCGTTGGACCGTTTCTGGCCACTCTTCGTTGCGTTGTTGGTCCGGCAGCCAGCGAGCGTAGGTCCGCTTGTAGGTTACCCAGCCGAGTTCACCCCAATGTGGTGTTACTTCGTTTTCTGTTTTGGCGATAAATTCGGGCGTCAGGCGTACTGGCGCAGCGGTTTCTACGTTCATCATAACAATCTCTCCCGTTCTTTAAGTCTATACCAGATATAGTATCGCACTCGCCGAGTAAATACAATATATGGATATATTTAACTGTCCCCTGGACATTTCCCCTTGAGACGCTACTACCAAAAATACCCGGAAAAGCAACCCTTTTCGTCCGCCCAGTTAATTGTAATTGGACAAACAAACTGCCCCCTACAAGAACCCCAAATCCAGCAAAGGTGAACGGCCAACACCCGACGCAGTAAACTAACTGTTTAGGACGCAATTTAATTTCAGAATCATTGCCGCGCCAAAACAAAAAAATTTAAATTTTTTTCGAGCACCCAATTAGCGGTCACTTTGCCAACTCCATCCCCATATCTTGGGGTATCCTTGTGACCTGCCCCACCCCCACGCTATTTTCCTTAAGATTGGGCAAAGCGCTTTACCTCCGCGCTTGCACCAACTATGATGGGGTTAACTAACGCCCTGCCACCCCCTGAAGACACCGTCTAATCCCGTTAGCCGGCTCACAACTCAGGGGTAGCCTCGTTACCCAAACAGCCAGTTGTCACCGTGTGCGCGGTACCTCACGGCCAGTGACGACCACCTAACCAGCACAACTGGTATAGAAATGAGATGAAACGAATGCACAAGTTATATGTAACCCAGCAACAATGGGCGCTGCAAGAACGGTTCAGCGTGCGCGACGACCACAATGCCCCCGTGTACCAGGTCGTCGGCAGTAAATTTCAAATGCCCAAGTTTTTTGAAATTTTAGACTTAAATAATCAGGTCGTGGCGACCGTCACGAAGAAGCCCCTGAGCCTAGTGGCGACCTACTACCTGCAGATTGGTGGCAAGACGGTGGCCACGATTCAAAGACGTCCCACCTTCCTGCGGCCTAGCTACGATCTAACGGCGGTCGGACTGACGGTCACCGGCGCCCTCTGGGATTTGAATTTTGAAATCAAGCGCCAAGACAAAGTCGTCGGTCGCGTCAGAAGGGCCGGCTTGAGTCTGAATAACAAGTATGAAATCGTAGTCCTAGATGATGACATCCAACTGATTCTGGTCGGCCTGGTACTGGCCATCGACTACGGCAGACACGCGGCAGCCGCAGCGGCTGTGAGCACCACCTTTTAAAATGAACACGTAAAGGGACTTGGGCAATCGCTCAAGTCCCTTTTGTTTGCTTGTAGATCTCGTGGTAAAGAAAAAACCGGGCAACAAAAATATCAGCCCGACTAGAAAACAATGTTCAATTAAAATACAACTTAACCCAACACCCACGAAACCCGGGTTAAGCTAGTGTCAGCCGCAGGGCTGGAAAAACTGGGTCGGTCGTGGGAGTGACCAGAGGCGCGCCAAGGTGACCAGCTGTGTCGATGGTCTTAGTAGAGTGATTTTCTCTGCTTAGAGCATGGGACAACCTTTGAGACCGCCCCTCAGGCTCAAAGTTGAGGTGGAAGCTCGCTTCTCAGGCTGGAACCGGCCCCACAGCAGGGCACCTTGAGCGCACCGCCAGGAACGACCAGCACCACGCCACGGCCCGGCTTTCACAGTCCAATACTACATCTGGGTTAAGCTAGCGTCAGCCGCAGGGCTGGTGAAAATGGGCTCAGCCGTGGGAGTTGCCTTAGCGGTTTACCGCTTAGGCAACTGATATCTTTGAGACGCAATCTGCGGCTCAAAGTAAGCCTGGAGACCGCCTTTCAGGCTCCAGGCGTTCGCCCACAGCGTCACGGCCCAGTTTTCACCAGCCCGGAGGCACCACCAAAGACTAGCTTAACCCTTGGTGCTTTCGCGGAGCTTGAGCTTAGTCCCCACAGTAACCAACTGTGGTGTCGTCCGCCCGGTCTGCAGGCGGTTTTCGACCAAGTCCACCGCCGTTGCGCCCAGCAATTCCGTATTCACGTGCACGCTACTCAACTCAGGGAACACGTACTTGGCAATCGTCGTGTCGTTAAAGCTAAACAGGCTGACCCGTTGCGGCACGTCGATGTTATTTTCATGCAGCGCCTTGAGTGCGCCGGCAGCCATGGGATCGTTGGTGATGAAAAATGCTGACGGCAGGTCATCCCCCAATTGGGCAATGGCCGTCTGCATTTCCTGATAACCTGAATGATTGGTGTAGTCGCCGCCAAAGACCAGCTTCGGATTGTACGCGTCCCGGGCTTCCATTTCACGGCGGAAGGCCTTGTACCGGGGATCAACGACCTCAAGCTGCCCGTCCGTCGTCCATTCACTTCCATATAATAACCCGACTTCTTGGTGGCCATGCTTGGCATAAAAGTCGAGCACCTGGGTCACGGCAAAACGGAAATCGGTGACGACGCTGTCATACCCGTGGCACAACTGATCCTGATCGACAAAGACCAGGTTCGGTGTCAGCTGGGACATCGCCTCAACCTGGGCATCACTAAATTTTCCGATGGCAATAATCGCATCGACATCGGGATCAATGGCTTCCAGGTCGTTTTGAAAAGTCCGGGTCGCCAGAATCCGCCGTTCCTCACAGCGTTTTTCCAGGCCTAAACGAATCGACATGTAATACAAATCATCCAGTTCTTTGGTTTTCGAGTACCACTGGACAATGGCAATCTTCAACTGTTTGCTAGGTGTGGCCGTTCGGTGCTTTAACTTGGTGTAATTCAGTTCCTCTGCGACCTCAAAAATCTGTTTCCTGGTGGACTCACTGACTGACAGCGTTCTGTCGTAGTTTAAGACCCGCGACACGGTTGCCAGGGAGACCCCGACTGATTTTGCAATATCCTTTAGCGTGGCTGCGATTGCCATCACCCCCTTCATATCATTTTATCATTAAACTAATGCTGCGTGGTAACTGATTCCGCCTACGGTAGATTAGGGACGCTTCACCCTGTGGGACCCGGCTAAAGCCTGAGGTGCGGTCTTTAGCCTCGGTTTGAAGCCTAGCCAAAACCGCTAGTCTCCAAACACGGTCCGTGCTGTAAGGCTGGGAAAAGTTCACCCAGTCTAACACCACTATCACAGGGTTCGGTCCCTATCTACCTCCGGCTCCGTCAGCGAACCCAGGCTTCAGTTACCACGGCAACGTTTCCTTCTACAATTATTCAGTGGTTGCTGGCAATCCATAAGACATTTCATGATAGTTTTTTCTACCATAAAGATAGACTACATGATGTCAGCACCTACACAACAACGTATGTACCAGCTAAAACAGCAGTCGCGGTTCAAATAAACATATTAATAACCAACCAATTACCGCAACCACTAGTTCAACCAGTGAATTCTTTTGAAACGTCACATGGGGTTGAGCCGTCCAGCATGGCCAAAACCACACCGAACCACAACAACCCCATGGTTTGATTATTTAATTGATAGGAACTATTACACAGCTTAGCAGGCCACAGTACGTGGCATCCAGATCTCAGATACCACCACAACCAACCCAGCAGCCAAGGCCAACAGCTCAGACCAATTACCCGCAAATCTACGGGCTAAACCAGTATGAGCCGCAGGGCTGGGAAAACTGGGCCGGTCGTGGAAGTGACCAGAGGCGAGCCAAGAATAAACGCTCGTCAGTCTAACAACCAGCGGCTTAACCACAGCCACCCAGCAGCCAAGGCCAACAGCTCAGACCAGTTACCCGCAAATCTACGGGCTAAACCAGTGTGAGCCGCAGGGCTGGTGAAAATGGGCTCAGCCGTGGGAGTTGCCTTAGCGGGTTTCCCGCTTAGGCAACTGCTATCTTTGAGACGTGGTTTTCCGGCTCAAAGTAAGTCTGGAGACCGCCTTTCGGCTCCAGACGTGCGCCCACAGCGCCACGGCCCATTTTCACCAGCCCGGAGGCGCTGTCAACACACAATGAAGCCACTAGATTTGCGCGATAAATGCGTCCAGGGCTGCTTGGCCCTTGGCGTCGCGCTTGAAGACGCCGGCGTCCGCCAGCACCCGAGCAAACACATCACCAATTGCTTGGTGCAAAACAGCCGTAACGTTCTCTGGCGTCACTTTGTTGTTTTGCTTGATGTCATCGGCCCAGGCCTTGTGCATGTCGACCATCTCATTGGGTTGATCCAGCAAGTACTTCGTGACTTCCGCCATTTCGTCCTTGAGCCGTGCTGGCAGGATGGCCCGCCCCATGACTTCGATCAACCCAATATTTTCCTTCTTGATGTGTTGGACATCCTGATGTGGGTGGAAAATGCCGTCAGGATACTGGTCTGACGTTTGGTTGTCTCGCAGGACTAAATCCAAAACGTAGTCGGCACCGTCACGGTACGCGATTGGCGTAATCGTGTGGTGGCGCGTATCCCCAGTGTAAGCCCGGACATCGACAGATTCATCTGAGTAACCGATCCAGCTGTTCAGCACCTTGGTAGCGGCGTTGATCAGCGGCTCTGGCTGACTCCCGGTCAACCGGATATCGGTCATGGGCCAGTTAACGACCCCAGCCTTGACCCCGGCGACACCGAGATCAATTTCACGGTCGATGCCAGCCTTCATCATTGGGAAGGTGTGCTTCCCACCTTGGTAGTGGTCATGCGTCAACATGGAGCCCCCAACGATTGGCAAATCGGCGTTACTGCCGACAAAGTAGGTTGGCAGCGTCCGAACGATTTCCAACAGGTTGGTAAACGTGTGTTGATTGATGACCATTGGCCGGTGTTCCTTGGCCAAGAAGATGGCGTGTTCTGAGAAGTAGGCGTATGGGGAGTACTGGAAGCCCCAGGTTTCGCCACCCAGCATCATCCGGATGATTCGGTGATTGCTACGAGCGGGATAGCCTAAACGGCCCAAGTACCCTTCGTTGGTCATGCACAGTTGATCCAGTGGGTAGCTGGTACTCTTCTGGGTCAGAGCTGCGGCGATGGCCTTCGGGTCCTTTTCCGGCTTCGACAGGTTGATGGTGATTTCTAATTCACCAGCGGGTGTCTTGGCTGGGAAGACCACATTTTTCGCAATGTTACGCGTCTTAATGTAGTTATTGGCTTGGCTTAACTGGTAGAACCAGTCGGTCGCCTTGCTAGGACTCTCCTGATACCGGTCCCAGAAACCGCGGTTGAGCGCGGATGGAAGTGGTGTCATGAAGTCCATTAATTGCGATTCCAAGATTTCCTTGGGACTTGGTGAGTCTTCAATTTTACCGTTGGCGATGGCCGTTTCGATCATGGCGTTAACCAGGTCGATGGGCTCGTCGGAAGCAGCCGCGCGGGCCACGCCGTCACCAATCAAGGCGAAGATGCGGTTCGTCACGTACTGCCGGTCCAGTTCCGTGTAAGGCGCTGGGGAGGAAACAATGTGATCAATGAACGTTTGAATTGTGTCTTTAGCCATAATTACTTCGTCTCCCGGTCGTTGTAGCCTTGTGGATGCGTTTGCTTCCAGTTCCAGGCCGTCCGAATGATGTCCTCAACGTTGTCAAATTGCGGCTTCCAGTTCAAGACTTCACGGGCCTTGTCACTAGCGGCAATCAACGTACTTGGGTCACCGGCACGACGAGGAGCCATCTTAGCAGGAATTTCCTTACCCGTCACTTTACGAGCGGCTTCCAGCATTTCCTTGTTGGAGAACCCAGTTGAAGAACCGAGGTTAAAGGCATTGCTGTCGTGACCGGCCTTCAGGTATTCCAGGGCTAAAATGTGGGCGTCGGCTAAATCAACGACGTGCACGTAGTCCCGAACGTTGGTGCCGTCCTTGGTTGGGTAATCGCTACCGAAGATGGATAATTCCTTACGTTCGCCAGCGGCAACCTGCAAGATGATTGGTACCAAATGGGTTTCTGGATGGTGGTCTTCACCAATGCTGCCGTCTTCCTTAGCACCGGCAACGTTGAAGTAGCGTAAAGCCACGAACTTGATGCCGTAAGCCTTGTCGGACCAGCCCATGATCTTTTCCATCATCAGCTTGCTTTCACCATAAGGATTGGTTGGGATTTGCGGATCCGTTTCCTTGATTGGAATCTGCTTGGGTTCACCGTAAGTTGCGGCGGTTGAAGAGAAGACAATGCGCTTCACGTTGTGCTTGTTCATGACTTCCAGTAAGGAAACCATGCCGGCCGTGTTGTTGTCAAAGTACTTCAATGGCTTTTCCATGGATTCTGGGACCACGGAGAAGGCGGCAAAGTGAATAACCCCTTCGATGTCTTCCTTATCAAAGACGTCGTTCAGGAATTTTTGATCCCGCACGTCCCCTTCGTAGAAGCGTGCCTTGCTGTTAACTGCGGCACGGTGGCCCGTAACCAAGTTATCAACTACGGCGACATCGTAACCCTTTTCTACTAAACGATCTACGGCGTGGGAGCCGATGTAACCGGCACCACCTAAGACTAAAACTGTCATTGATCAAATTCCTCCTCAATTATGTAGCTTCGTGGTTAACGCCTTTTGCGCCTGCGGTTGTTAGGTATTCCGCTCCTGTGGGGTGTCCCACCGAAGCCTGAGGTGCGGTCTTCAGTGGCGGTTCAAAGCCTGACCAAGTTCGTCAGTCTTTAAACGCCACCGACACAGGTGCTCCGTACCTAACAACCTCCGGCTCTGGCAACAACCACTAACCTGCACGCACTCTTTCCATTGCCTGTCTTGGTCAGCCGTTGCGGTTGCCTCGTCGTTAACCATAAAGTTTTGGTGACATGTGTTTATTTTAAACTTGTTTGTTTTGGGTGTTAAGCTGTTTCGGTTCCTTGGCGGTTGGTAGCCGCAACTATTTCTAGTTTGGCCTTCCCTGCCTCGTTGCCGAAACGTGGCACTACCGGGCAGCTTGCTAACCGCCCTTCGTATCACTCTTATTTCCTACTTTTCTAATTCCTTAGGGCCGTCTGCAATTTCTGCGACGTAGAATTCTGCCTTGTGGCCGATGGTGTCTTCGTAGACCTTACCGACCTTTTCTTCGAAGTCCTTGACGTTGGCCTTCTTGACGATGGCAATGGCACAGCCACCGAAGCCGGCACCGGTCATCCGGGCACCTAAGACGCCTGGTTGCTTCCAAGCCGTTTCAACTAACGTGTCGAGTTCCTTACCGGTTACGGCAAAGTCGTAGTGCAAGGAAATGTGAGAGGCGTTGACCAAGTGGCCGAAGCTTTCCAAGTCGTTGTCTTGCAATGCCTTGAAGGCCTTCAACGTCCGTTGGTTTTCAAAGACGGCGTGACGGGCCCGCTTGATCAAGGTTTCATCGTTGATCAGGTAAGCGTTTTGGTCGAATTCATCTTCGGTCAAGTCACCCAACGTCTTGATGTCGAGCTTCGTTTGCAAACGACGCAGCGCTTCTTCACATTGGGCACGGCGTTCGTTGTACTTGGAGTCCGTTAACTCACGGCGCTTCTTGGTGTTCATGATGACAACCACGTTATCACCCAAGGCAAGTGGTGCGTATTCGTAGTCCATGGTGTTGGTGTCCAAGAGAATGGCTTGGTCCTTCTTACCCATGCCGATAGCAAATTGGTCCATGATCCCGGTGTTCAAACCGAAGTAATCATTTTCAACTTGTTGGCCAACCTTAACCATTTCAACTTCGTCTAACTTCATGCCATAAGCGGCGTGAAGAATCTCGCCCATCAACATTTCCATTGATGCGGATGAAGACAAGCCGGAAGCATCTGGTAAGTTCCCGTGAACAAAGAGGTCAAAGCCATGGTCGATGGTTAAGTTTTGCTTAGCCAGCTCGAACAGCATACCCTTCAGGTAGTTGGCCCAGTTGTCAGCCTTGTTAAAGGCAAGATCGTCCAGTGAGAACGTTAACATCCCAGCGTCTGGCACATTGGCCGAGTAAACGCGGAATTGCTTGTCATCACGGGCTGAGTAAGCGGCGTAGGTTCCCATGCTGATGGCAGCTGGGAAGACGTGCCCACCGTTGAAGTCGGTGTATTCACCGATTAAGTTGATTCGGCCGGGGGAGAAGAACACCCGTTGTGGTGCGACATCAAATTTTTCTTGGTATTCAGTTGCTAAGCTGGCGAAATCCATGGCTATTAACTCCTTAATAAATTTTTAGTAAAACTTTACTGTAATTATCATAGTCGCTTTTACTGCTAATGTCAACGATTTTATGAAGCGCTTTCTTTATTGATACGTAGTTCTCCATGTCGCCTTACCGGGCGGTCAAAATGAACGTGGTCGCCGCCGTTCCCGGCGGTGAGCTCAAGGTGCCCTGCTGTGGGGTCGGTTCCAGCCTGAGGTTCGGGCTTCCACCTCAACTTTGAGCCAAAGGGCGGTCTCAAAGTTTGCCCCATGCTCTAAGTAGAGAAAACCACTCTACTAAGACCATCGACACAGCTGGGCACCTTGGCTCACCTCTGGTCACTGACACAACTGGTTTATTTTCACTGGCCCTGCAGCTACCATTGCTGTACGTGGCAACAAGATTACTTCACTATTCATTGATCACTTTGATTCTAGAGACACGTAATCCATGCACTAATATTACTGGTATCAATATCAGTCATCAAACAGAATCAGCTAAACCAATCGCCGATGCCATTTAACAATCCCAGACAATCTAAGTGGGAGCCGGAGGTAGCTGATAGCGAATTCTGTGTCAGTGTTCTTGAAACGAGCACCTTTCTTGGTTCTAGAACACGGGACATGTTGGGAGACTGACGTTCTTTGTCTGGCTCCTAACCGCCTGGACAGACCGCTTCTCAGGCTTGAGACGGGCCCCACCAGGTGAAGCGGCCCTAACGACCGCAGGCGGGAACGCCCAGCAACCTCCCTCCCCCCACGCACACTGGCTAAAAGAAAAGCCCTAGGAGATTAATCCCCCAGGACTCACATTTAGTCTTAGTTTTCAGCCTTTTCTTCGGCTTCTTCTTCAACTTTTTCAGTTTCTAGTTTAGATTCCAGTTCCTTAACGATTTCAGCATGCTTCTTTTCTGACAAGGTGACCTTGAATTGGTAAATCAGGGCAGCCACAACCAGCAAGATCATTGGCATGTAGAAGATGAAGGAGTGGAAGATGAACATCCCGTGAGCGGTAATGTCGCTAGGCTTAGCGTTACCGGTCATGCCGGCATGTACAGCGGCCAGCACAACGATCCCCGTTGAGAAGGCCCCAGCTAATTTATCGATCAAAGGACGAACAGACAAGGTAACGGATTCGTTCCGCGTGCCGTTCTTCCATTGCCCGTATTCCACACTATCGGTGATAGTCATCAAGGCAGCTAAGAAGATCATTGGGTATGGGAAGAAGAAGATGGCGTCGGCAATGTACATCATGATGGCACTGCTACCGGCAAGGTTAAACAGAATGTAACCAACCAGCATCATGCAGATACCGCCGATGTAAACACCCTTACGCGTAATCTTGGAAACGATGATTGGGAACAGTGGCACGGAGAGAATCCCCAGAATAGCGGTGACAATCCCGATAACACTGTAAGCAGCGGCATTCCCGATAACGTAACGGAAGTAGTAGATCAACAGTGAGTTGGTAACCACGTAACTTAAGGCAAACAACAGGTATGAGAAACCTAACCACATCAATTGGTCATTTTCACCAATAACCTTGAAGACGTCGCGGAACCGTGTCCGTTCAGTGTTTTCCCGAATCAAGCTGGTAGTTTCCTTAGTCCCAAAGAAGGTTGCCAAGGCACCTAACAGTGAAACTAACCCGATAACAATCGCAAATCCTAACCAACCGGCACGGGTTTGGGTACTACCGTGTGTCCCTGAGAATTTTTGTGAGAAATAGATAACCAATGGGGTAACCACAATGATAACCCCTTGAGAACCCAAGGTAGAACCGAAACGGCCAACCGTCCCGAACTTGTTACGAACCTTGGTATCAACACTCAAAGCAGGTAACATGGACCAGAAGGAAATGTCTTTGAATGAATAGAAGATATCCATGATGACGAAGACAATCCCAAAGAGCATGAAGTACATGGATGAGTTGGAGTCCGCTAACCCAAACAGGCTAGAGAACATCAGGATCAACCCAGCGGAACTGACGATGGCCCCGGCAAGCAGCCAAGGTTTAAACTTACCCATTTTGGTATTGGTATTATCAACCATCCCACCAATCATGGGGTCAAAAGCAATTTCAATTAAACGAATAATAACAACCATCGAGGTAACGATTCCGGCTTCAGCAGCGGAACCCTTGCCGACGAACAGAGCACTGGTAACAAAAATGGCAAAATAAGTATTTAGGGTTGCGTAGAAGGCATCGTGACCGAACGCCCCCAAAGCATATGAGACATATTGCTTAATCATTTTCTGTTTCACACCTTTCAACGGGAGAAATGTTGCAGACAATTAACGGCGACCACTTAGTCTTAGTGGTACCGGTGTTCGATGATTTTGGAAAGAACTTCTTCCCGTTGTTGGGCCTTCGCCATATCGAACTGGGATTCTTCCAGCCGGTTAAAGTCTTGGGCCAATAACGTTGCTTCCAGGTAAAGGGTCAGTTGCCGTTTGATGTACAACTTGTTTTCTTCATCTGGATGTTGTGCGTTCCCGCCCAATACCGCAGCAGCGAACTCTGCTGGGTTCAACGTAATCTTGTCATCCTTCTTAGCCATTTTGAAACACCTCTGTTTTCTAAAATAAAGTTTAGCTAAATCTGGTAAAACCGGCGCTGACGGTTTAAGTAAAATGTAAGCGCTTTACAATCATTATTCTAAGGACATGTCCGGATAAATGCAACCACTTTCATTGTGTAAAAATATACTAACTATTGGTGAATCATGCAATTGTAAGCGATTGCAACCGGTTGCTTTTTCTTGATAAAAAATTTAGTAAAGCACGTAGTAAATATCATAAATCCCTCGTTTTTCACGAAAACGGCCAATCGACCGTTCTGAAAGTTTGTGAAAATGAACAGACGGCCACGAAAATGTCGGCAACAACCGGTTGTCCTTTCCTCACCGCAATCGTTCCAACCATCATCCCCCACTTCCCCAGCACCAACCGAGTTACTAGCCACGACCAATAACTTCCCCCAAAGAAAAACAGCCCGCGCCGGCCCCCTCACAGAAGGACCAGTCACAGACTGTTCATGGACAAAGTTATTGAGTTAAATACTCCGACACGGAGAAGTTAAAGAGCTGATCCGTGTGAGTGACCAGAGGCGGGCCAAGTTGGCCAGCTGTGTCGGTGGCCTTGGCTGAGGTTCTTACTCAGCCTAGCCCACGGGACAACCTTTGAGACCGACCCTCAGGCTCAAAGTTGAGGTGGAAGACCGCCCCTCAGTCTGAAACCGGCCCCATAGCAGGCCAACTTGAGCCCGCCGCCGGGAACGGAATCGAATCCGCTATTTAACGGAATCGACGTATTGCTTTAGAGCGGACTCGTACCCAGCCAACCGCTTTTGTGCAGCGGCATCGGTCGTGTCACTGGTCCCGACGTAGAACTTGACCTTAGGTTCGGTCCCTGAAGGCCGGATGCAGATCCAGGTGCCGTCGCTCAACCAGTACTTCAAGACGTTAGACTGTGGCAGATCAATCGTGCTGGTCGTGCCATCGGCTTCGGTCTTGGTGCTCGTCGAGAAGTCTTCCACCGTGTCAATCGTACTGTCGGCAAAGGACTTCGGTGCATTTTCACGGAACTCACTCATCAAGTGGGCCATTTGGTCAGCCCCATCGACGCCAGGGAATTCCTCAAACGTGGTCTTTTCAGCAAAGTAGCCGTAGGTCGCGTAGAGTTCTTCGATGCCGTCGTAAAGAGTCATCCCCCGCTGCTTGTAGTCGGCAGCGACTTCGGCCAAGAGGACCGTCGATTGGATGGCGTCCTTGTCCCGAACGAATGGCTTGATCAGGTAGCCGTAACTTTCCTCGAAGCCAAACAGGAAGGTATGTTCATGGGTCGTTTCGTATTCGTGAATCTGTTCGGCGATAAACTTAAAGCCGGTCAGCACGTTCTTCATTTCAACGCCGTAAGCGGCCGCAATCTTGGTGGCCAATTCGGTGGAAACGATGGACTTCACGACGCGACTGTTAGCTGGCAACTGACCCGCTGCTTTGCGGGCTTTTAAAATGTAAGCCAACAAAATCGACGCAATCTGGTTCCCGGATAACAGTTGGTATTCCCCGTCTGGTTGGCGCACGGCGGCCCCTAACCGGTCGGCATCGGGGTCGGTGGCAACTAACAGGTCGGCGCCTTCCTTTTTCCCGAGGGCAATCGCCATGTCAAAGGCCTGGGCGAACTCAGGATTTGGAAATGGGACGGTTGGAAATTCAGGGTCGGCAATGGCTTGTTCGGGCACCATGGTAAAGTTTTCAAAACCAGCACCACGCAAGGCCCGCTCGCCAATCACTTTACCAGTCCCGTGGAGTGGCGTGTAGATCAGCTTCATGGTCTTCCCCACTGAGTGGACCAGATCAGCGTTGATGGTGACGCTCTCGACGTTCTTCAGGTAAGGTTGGTCGACGTTTTCACCGATGATCTGTAAGGTCTTAGCGGCCCGCAGTTCTTGTTCGTCGGCCACGGCAATCGCAAAGACATCCTTGGCGGAGCGCACGAAATCGGTGATCATGTCAGAGGCCTTGGGTGGCATTTGCCCACCGTCTGGGCCGTAGATCTTAAACCCGTTGTATTGCTTCGGGTTGTGGCTGGCCGTGATCATGATGCCCATGGCCGTGTTTAAATGCCGCACCGCAAAGGACAGTTCGGGCGTGGGCCGCATATCATCGAAAACGAAGCTAGGAATGTGGTGCGCACCCAAGACGTGAGCGGCCTCGTGGGCAAACTCACGGGAGTGGTACCGGGAATCAAAACTGATGGCGACCCCGCGTTGCTTGGTGGCGTCATCCAGGGTGTCCAGGTAACGGGCGACCCCTTCGGTAGCTTGACGAACCGTGTAAACGTTCATCTGCCCGATACCGGGTCCCATCACGCCCCGCATCCCAGCGGTCCCAAAGCTCATGGGTGCCGTGAATGCGGCTTTCTTAGCGGCGCCATCAGTGGCGATGGCGTCCAGTTCATGCTTAATGTAAGGGATCATCGTTTGCTGTTGTTGCCAAACTTGATAATTATCTTGCCAACTCATGTTCAAATCTCTCCTTATGTTTTATACCTTGCACTTGGGTTAAACTTTGTCGTTGTCATGGCCTCCGGGATGGTGAAAACTGGGCCGTGACGGTCGCTGTCCGTTCCCGGCGGCGGGCTCAAAACGCCCTGCTGTGGGGTCGGTTCCAGCCTGAGAAGCTGGCTTCCACCTCGACTTTGAGCCACAGAACGGTCTCAAAGGTCGTCCCATGGACTAAACTGAGAAAACCACTCAGTTAAGACCATCGACACAGCTGTGCATTTTGCCCCGCCTCTGGTCACTAACACCCACCAAGCCAGGCCATTTTCACCATCCCTGCGGCTGACACGTGTTTAACCCGCAGCAATGTGTCTATTTCTATTCATGCATGGGCTAATTAGTCCATGGTATTTAAACTGGCTTCACCTAACGGATGACCGCAATAACAACCGCAATCATCCCCTAGCTTTCACCAGTAGGAATTACTCTCCAAATATATCATCAAACGCAATTATCCGACGTAATCATGTCCTGACTAACGCAAAAAGTTAATCGGACAGTTACAACTACACCCAACAAGAATGTAGCCACACCACTGCCACCAACGAATCCTACGAATACCAGCGTCAGTAACTTGCGCTAACTTTAGCCGGAGGTGAACAGGTGCGGATGCCTGTGTCGAGGTTCTTAGGTCGAGCGGCTTCCTTGGCCTTAGAACCTGGGACGCCTTGGAGACTCACGGTCTAGGTGAGGCTCCAAGCGCCCCGGAAGACCGCACTTCGGCTTCCGGGGTCGCCCCACAGGCAGGAGTCACCTGTTCACCGCAGGCGGACAAGCTTACCGCAACCGTTACTTACGCGTGTATTGGTAGCTGATGAAGTGGGTGACAGGTTGGTTGGCTGGCAGGATGACGTCGCCGAAGCCGTCATGGTGAATCGCATCCGGCAAAGTCTGCGCTTCCATCGCCAAGGCATTGTAGTCCCGGGCATCGGCGCGTTTAGCATCGGTTGGGTTAGCCGTGAAGACAACCAAGGCGTTCCGGTCGGAGTAAACTTCGACCTCACGATGGCCAGCAGCGTCACCGACCGTGGCAATTGGTGTGTCCTTGCTAGGTTCAACGACAAAGGCATCGTCGTATTCGACTTGGCCCGTTTGGTGTAATTGATCCAAGCCATCCTTGATGGTCCGGGGCTTACTGAAGTCGTAGCCGGTCCCAGCCGTTTTGCTCATTTCACCGGTTGGAATCTTTTCACCATTTAAGACCAGGCGCTTGTCCCCACTCAACTTCAACCATTGATCGTCCAAGCTGTGTTGATCATCGGTCACGTTAAAGTAGGTGTGAACCGTTGGGTTGAACAACGTGGCGGCGTCACTCTTGGCATCAAAGGTGATGTCCAGGCGGTTTTCTTCCGTCAACGTGTAGGTAATGGTCGTGTTCATGGTGCCGGGGTACTTGTCGTCGGCTTCCGTGGACGTGTGGGTCAGCACAACACTGGCCGTGTCGGCCGTTTCCGTCGTCGTGGCGTCCCAGTTGGCAAAGGTAAAGCCGTGGGGACCACCGTGACTAGCGTTAGGCTTTTCATTTTGGTCGAGGTGGACCGTCTTGCCATCGAGGTCAAATTGGGCCCCGGCGATACGACCGGCGACCCGGCCTAAAGCTTGGCATAAGTAGTACGGGTTGTGATCGTAACCCTTTAAGTCGGGCAGGTTCACAATCAGGTCGTGCTTCTGGCCGTCTTCGACCACGCTAAATTCCTGTAAGGTCGCGCCCCAAGTCAGGATGGCCACGCGGGTCCCCTGTTGGTTCGTGAGTAAGTATTTCGTAACAGCTTGTTCATGCAATGTTCCAGCTGAGCTCTTCGTAATCTTCATAATAAATTGGCACCTCCATAAAAGAATCCGTTTTCATTGTACTCTAACCGGGCGGTAAGTACCAATTTATTTACTAAATTTTTCTAGAACTTTTACTAACGGCCACGTAATTCAGGAATCTGTTTTATTCCTATTAGGAATGACGAATATTCAATAATCGCAGACTTTCACTGGACTTATCAAATGATTATTCGCTATACTGGCCTCAATCGTTCAGAACTACACAATTTGTGCTTGATAAGGAGGAAATATTTATGCCAGCTACAACTGCTGCCGCTGCGAAACTGTTACTACAAATGGTCGACGACTACACCCAACGGGAAATTAGTCCCTACGACATGTCCATGGACGCTGCTCAGGACTTCCCAAAAGGCTTCGTCGATAAGCTCACCAAGACCGGTTTCTTAGGCATCATGCTCCCCCAAGAATTCGGTGGTGCCGGCTTCGGCCCCGAGGTTACGGCCACGGTGCTGAACCACATTGCCCGGGGGAACGCCAGCACGGCTGTCACCCTTGAAGGCCATTTCAAAACGATTGACCAAATCCTAAAATACGGGACGCCCGCCTTACAACAGGCACTACTCCCCACCGCTAACGACCGCATCTTCGCCTTTTCCATGACCGAAGCCTCCGGGGGATCGAACCCCATGGGTATCAGTTCCACGGCCACTCGTGAAGGTGATCACTGGGTCATCAACGGCGATAAAATCATGATTACCAACGGTGGCCTGGCCCAGGTCTACTGCGTGCTGGTCAAAACCGCGCCGGATGAATTATCCGTCTTCGTGGTCGACCAGGACATGCCCGGCTTTTCATTTGGGAAGCGCGAGGACTTCATCGGCCTGCGCGGCACCCCAGTCGGTGAAATCGTCATGGACCACATCGTTGTCGACAACGACCACCTGCTGGGCAAGCTCGGCGACGGTGGCGTGATCGGTGACTCTGCCCACGATGACGCCCGGATCCTGATGGGCGCCGTGCTGACCGGCATCATGGAACACGAATTGAAGATTTCCACCGACTACGCCAAGGAACGGAAGGCCGGCAACACACCGCTGACCGACCTGCAAGTCACCCACCGCAAAGTTGCGGACATGGCGATGCGTAAGGAAACCACGAAGCTCCTGTACCAACGGGCCGCGCAATTAAAGGCTGCGGGCCAACCGTATAGCGAGGAAGCCGCGATGGCCAAGGCCCACGGTTCCCGGGCCGCCGTGAGCGCCGGTGACGACGCCCTGCAAATCTTAGCGGGTTACGGCTACAGTCGTGAATACCCCGTGGAACACCTGATCCGCGACGCCCGGGCCATGGAAATTGCCGAAGGGACCGTCGAGAAGATGCGTTCCGCCATTGCCAAAGCTGAATTTACTAAATAGGAGGTTCCCCATGAAAATTGTGGTTTGTCTCAAACAAGTCCCAGAAACCAACGACGTGACCATCGACCCCGTCACCCATAACCTGGACCGGCGTGGATTGGCCGGCGTCATGAATCCATTTGATAAGAACGCGATTGAACTCGCCCTAAACTTAAAGGACAGTCGCGACGATGTTCAAGTCGTCCTCCTCACCATGGGCCCCGACGACTACGCCGAATCCCTGCGTGAAGGCATGGCCATGGGCGCCGATGAAGGGGTCCTCCTGTCCGACCGCGCCTTTGCTGGCGCTGACACTCTGGCAACCGGCTACGTCTTGGCACAGGCCGTGAAGAAGATTGGCGACGCCGACCTGATTTTATTTGGTCGTCAAGCCGTCGATGCCGATACCGGTCAGGTTGGACCGATTGTCGCTGAATTCTTACACCAACCCCAAATCACCTACGCCGCCAACTTACGACTGAGTGGCGCCAACGAGGTCACGGCCGAACGCCTGCTGGAAGACACCAAGCAGACGCTGGTCGCCCAACTTCCCGCCGTCGTCAGTGTCCGTAGCGAGCTGAATACGCCGCGCTACCCCACGCCCCGAAACATTCAATTGAGCTTTAACAAGCCGTTGACCACTTGGCATCACGACGACCTCGACCTGGACGATTCCCGTTTGGGCCAGGCCGGTTCACCCACCATCGTGACCAAGGTCTACGCGCCAGAACCCGTTAAACGGGAACTCACCCCGCTGACCGGTACGCCGAGCGAGGCTGCCAGTCAACTGATCACCGCGCTGAAGCAACGTCAATTAATCTAAGGAGGAAGCTGCTATGTCAAAACCAGAACTATGGGTCATCGCGGAACGCCGCTTAGATCACATTGAACCCACGACCCAACAACTCATTACCAAGGCCAAGGGATTAGCCGGCGACCAATTTAGTGTCGTGGCTATCTTGCTGGAAGCCACCAACGACCATTTGGAAAATGAACTCACCGCTTACGGGCCCGACGAGATTCGCGTTGTCCGAGACGACCGGTTCCCCACGGCGACCGACGCGGAACACGCCGACGCCCTGCAACAGCTGGTTACCGCTTACCAGCCCAACTCGATCCTATTTGGCGCCACGATTACTGGCCGCTCAATTGCGCCCCGGCTACAGGCCAAGCTCCAAACCGGCCT
This sequence comes from Levilactobacillus mulengensis, assembly GCF_003946045.1. Taxonomy (GTDB): domain Bacteria; phylum Bacillota; class Bacilli; order Lactobacillales; family Lactobacillaceae; genus Levilactobacillus; species Levilactobacillus mulengensis. Next base: position 86,239 of record NZ_RHNW01000002.1, read on the forward strand.
GACCGCCGACTGCCTGGACCTGCGCTTTGACGACGAGACCCTCGTTGCCACCAAGCCATCCTACGGCGATAACATCATGTGCGAAATTATTTGTCCCGACCACCGGCCACAAATGGCGACGGTCCGGCCCAACACCTTCGTGGCAGCCCCCACAACCGGTGACGCAACTGTCACCACGGCCACGGTGACCTTCCACCCCGTTGACCGCCTGCAAGTGAAAGCCGCTACCCCCGTAGTCAATACGGCCACGACGGTCGGCGATGCCAGCCGCGTCGTAGCGTTAGGTCGTGGCGCCGCTAGTTCAGCCACCATCGACAGTGCCACCAAGCTCGCCGAAAAGCTCGGCGGTCGTATCGGCGTTTCCCGGCCATTAACGGACCAGGACCGCTTCACCCACGACGACCAGATCGGTCAGAGTGGTAACACGATTCACCCAGAACTGATTATTAACTTCGGGATTAGTGGTGCCGTGCAATACCTCGTGGGGATGCAAGATTCCCAGACAATCGTCGCCGTCAACGCGGACGAAAATGCCCCTATCTTTGACGTGGCTGATTACGGTTACGTTGGGGATGCCCAGGCCTTTATGACGGCATTGTTGGGCCAATTCAACTAAAAATCTGAACACCAGCCCGCCTGTGGCTTCCATGGACTACAGCTGCTGGGGGGAACGGTTCCGGACTGAGGGGCAGTCCTGCACCTCGCTTAGAAACCTCGCCAAAACCGCGAGTTTCCCAAGTCGTCCCGTGGGATAAGGCCGAGAAAAACGCTCGGTCTAACGCCACCGACACAGCTGCCTCCGTCCCTGACTTCCTCCGGCTACGATTGCTGGTCAATCTTAGTTGAAGAGCCTGTTTGCACGCTCTTCGATAACTAACTCTTTGCAACTCAAAAATCGTGTCACACCATTTAGCGGTGTGGCACGATTTTTATCTTACAGTTATTTCAGCTTGAACTATTAATAATTTTTTATTGTCGTCCGCCATCTTCAGGCTTCCATTGAATTAAGCGCGGCACATCAGCAAGCACGTTATTAATCAAATTATATAGCACTCACCATATAAGGTTAATAGGGTTGTGTATCTCCCGAAATAAGGCTATCCTACCTTTAGCAGTAAATCCTGGGGGGCGCTACATGAAGATCATTAAGAATTCAATTCTAGTTGTCATTTCATTATGTTTTGGCCTCTTACTCTGGGGCCTCAGTCAATCAGCTAGCTCCACAGGGCTTTCAACTCTAGAACAACCGTACAACATCACGAGTACATCTAAGAAATTTACACCTAACGAGATTAATCAACGACTAGAAGACTTCGCCAATCACCACCAGGTCAATCTGGTGAAGGCTTTCTGGATTCCCACGACGAATGACCACGCTCATCAGAGTTTTTACGTCTTAGGGACGGCTAAGCAATTTTCACAAAATCAGATTCCAAAATCAAGTCTCGCTTCACGTTCTGAATTTTTAACCAGCGACCTGCGTTACCCCCTATACGTTTTTGGCCGCATCAATCCGCAATCCATGCAACAAGAGCTAAAGTCCCTTGGACTTGGGTTTTCGCGCTCTTCGGAAAACTGGCTTTCACGGATTATGGACTTTCTTTTCGAGAATGACGGCAGTATCTTCTTAGCTTTGACCTTGCTACTACTATTCCTAACTTTAGTGATTCGCAACTTTAAAGCGTTAAGAGCCGCTAACATTCAGCTACTTCAGGGACTAACAAAATGGACTATTTTCAAGCGTACCCTAGTTCGCGACCAGAGCTTCTTCCTTGCCTGTTATACGCTGGTTTGTGGCCTTCTGACTATCAGTCTGTTCTGGACACACCATCTAGGAACTTTCTGGCTAACCGCTTTTTTCGCCCTGCTTTTGTACCTTACCCAACTACTTGTGTCTCTCACTGCTGGTTTAATTTGGACCTGGTCCTATCGCCCCGCAACTATTCTGCCAACCATCAAAGGCCACGCCAAAAGTAAATTGACCTTGATGATTGTTCTGGTAGTAAAAGTTGTCACGGAATTAATCGTCCTATTTACGCTACTGTCACTAGGTCAACAGCTCCTAACAAATCAGGCTATCAAGAAGCAGGTTGGCACTTGGTCCAGCCTACCAACCCGCTACTCCCCGAGTCTCGCCCTGAATATTACCGCTCAGGAACAAGCAAACGAAGACAAGCAAACTTACCAGCTGGTGACCTGGGCAGCACACCATCACGGCCTTATCTCGAACTACGCTGGCTACAATGCAGCTGACGAGCGGCCTACGTTAGACTTCAACGATTACTCAGATGTCTATAACGGTGGTAACGTCCTGATTGTCAATGCCGAGTACCTGCGACGCAATTCGGTGAAGAGTCAGTCCGGTCAGCACCTCCACTTTGCCAACAACGATCCCACCACCCATATCCTGCTACCAGAAAAGCTAGCCCGTCAACAACAAAAATTAACTCATGCCTACATTGATCAACTAGGGTTACAACACATGTCGGCAAAGGTTCGAACGCAAACCCACCTGCTCCAGGACCACCAGCACCAGCTGACTTACAATCCAGACGGCTTAGATTTAGGCTACTATGATGCCAGTGTTCCCGATCCAGTGATTGTGGTGGTTTCACCCCAATCACTGGGCGGCGATAATGAAAATGCCGACCGCCTTTGGAATTCCATGCTCTCACAAGGGGCGTTCAGCCTCAGCGATTATCACCAACTGAATCGCCAATTAACGACACTGGGGCTGTACAAGAATATTGGTGGCTACACGAACATCAAGAGCTATGCCGGGAAACTTTACCAAGCACAACGCGAAAAGGTCTTTCGGTTAACCAGCATTCTCGCCTTGCTAATTGCTTTATTCCTATTTGAATGCGTTCTGACCTGTGCCCTTTACTTAGGTATCTACCAACAGGCCCATGCCATTCGCCTATTGGCTGGTCAGTCACTCTTAAAGGTCCACTACAAGTTTGCAACGCTTTTAATAGGATTGATTGCCGGCGAACTTGCACTGACGCTGTTAGTCACGAGCAATTATCGCGTTGTTCTAAGCTATTATCTGGTAGCTGGTGTCCTGACACTCCTCACACTTTTCCTCAAAGCTAAGCGTAGCGTGAGCCATCTCAAGTCTAATCTCAAGGGGGACAGCTAATGTTAACCATTTCAGCAGCGACTAAAGCCTTTGATCAACATGTCATTTTTACGGAATTGACGTATCTTTTTCACCCCGGCAAAATCTACGCATTATCGGGGCCCTCAGGCTCTGGCAAATCAACACTCCTCAACTGCATCGCAACATTAGACACCTTAGATGCCGGAACCATCAGTTTTCAGGAAAAAGACATCACCCACATCGCCAACCACATTTACTTCCGTGACTATCTGGGCTACCTCTTTCAAAACTATGCATTAATTGACGATGAGACAGTGAAAGCCAATTTAACTCTAACCAAACGCTACCCGCGCTCACAACTGATTAACGCCTTGGCCCAGTTCGGCTTGGACGCTACCTACCTCACTCGTAAAATTTACACGCTATCTGGTGGGGAGTGTCAACGGGTAGCCTTAACGAGATTATTGCTAAAGGATCCGCCAATCATTTTAGCTGATGAACCAACTGGCGCATTAGACACGATGAACGAAACATTGGTGTTAAATAGCCTCGCTGACTTTGCCAAAATGGGTAAGATTGTGATAGTTGCTACCCACTCACAGACCGTTCTAGACTGTGCGGATGAAATCATCCATTTAGACGCTATCTAACCCCGTAGACACTCGAAAAGAGCGTGACCCACCACAACGGATGAGTCACGCTTAACCCTTTGCAACTTAAAAATCGTGTCACACCATTTAGCGGTGTGACACGATTTTTAAGTACGGTTCTTTTAGTTAACGTTAATGACAGATTGACTTGCGGTAAAGAGCTTTCTCCAACCACAAACCTAGTGAACATGATAGCTCAATATCAGTGACCAGAGGCGGATCAAAGCGACCGGCTGTGTCGGTGACCTTGGCTGGAGTCGTTTTCCAGCCTAGTTCGCGGGACGACTTTTGAGACCGGTCTTTGGCTCAAAATCGAGGTGTAAGCCCGATTCTTAGGCTGGAACCGACCCCATAGCAGGGCGCTTTGAATCCGCCGGCGGGAACGAACCTTATCGACAAACTGGTTACATTTTCAATAAGACCTGCAACAGTTCGCGAGCAGACTCGTTCAGCTTGTCTTGGGACTTGTCATTACCCAGGTGGGTGAAGATTTCACCGACGTAGACGTCGTCCGTGAACAAGCGGTCAAAGACAGCGTCGATCACTGGCTTAGTGGCGGCTTGTTCCTGAACGGGGCCAAATGGGTTGGCGAAGAAGGTCGTACTCATCCCCACTTCATCGGTAGTACCGAGCGCCTTACGCTTCCCGGCAACGAAGGTCGCCTTGGCAGACTCCTGGTCTTCGAACCGGTGAATCCCGATGGCGTCATCGTAGTTGTTGGCGTAGACCCACATATCAATTTCATGGTGGGCAACGACGCGTGGCCAGGTGTTGGCTGGGATGATGACCCGCGCGTTCTTTTGTTCAGGGTTCATGTAAACCCCACGGTCCATGTTGTTGAAGGCCACTTCACTACTCAAATCATCAAGACGGACAAAGGCCCCCGTCTCAGTCCCTTGGGCGTACAGTTTCCCGTCAGCCAAGGTGAAGCTTCCCATGTCGTCGAAAATCGTTTCGATGTTCACAATTTCCTCGTCGGCCACGTTTTGCAGGGCTTCGATGGATTCGGACTTGCCGGCACCGGAGTCCCCGAAGAAGACCACCGTCTTGGTTTTCCCGTTGGCAAAGGTAATCTTGACCATCGAGCCGTGGATTGGCAGCTTCTTTTCCGCAATCATGTGCAGATTGTGCAGCGTCAGGCACATCTTCTTCATGTAGCCAAAGTACGTGGTCTGGTCGTTGTAAGGCACCTGCCCCACGTAGATGCCGTTGGCTTCATCATAGAAGTAATGACCGTTCTCAGGTTGTTCGTCACTGGCAACCCCCGGCGTCCCAAATAACAGGACCAGGTCGGGCTTCTTGCCGGCAATTTCCTTGCTGTCAGCCAGTTGGAACAGGTTGGCTAAGGCAATCCCTGAGGCTAAATAGTCACGGTGGAAGTAGATGTAGGCCAAGCTCTCCCCAATTTTAGCGGGGTAGCAGAACCAGTCATCCTCGGTCCCCTTGAAGTTTTCCAGCGGGTTGACCTTGGTCGCGGTAAATAGGCCCTTACGCTTGTTGCTCTTGGTGTGAAGCATCATTGGTGGCCGCAGCATTAAGCGACTAATGAACCGGATGTCGGCTAACTTTTCGTAGCCAGCGGGTTCGGGCCACTGGACCTGTTCCAACAGGACGCAGGCACTTGACCCGGCGCTAATTTGCCGATAAACGTGGTTCGTGTGGCCTTGAAGTTTTTCTTCAATTGTCCGGTAAAGGCGAATAACTAAGTCGTTAAAATGTTGGTCAATCGTCATAAATTCACTGGTGACCACGTCGTTTTGACGGACGGTCATCGTGGCGACCCGCAAGTACGTCCGGTAGTAAGAGTACAAGTCTTCAATGCTGGCCAAGATTTCGGCTGGCTTGAATTGACTGTAAGCGTCCGGATGATCGGTCAAAATGGCCTTGACCGTGTTCAAATACGTTTCGGGTGAGACCAAGTTGAAAGTGGCGGTTGGGTCAGCATCCAACGGCACCTTGTCCCGTTGTTCATCCAAGAATAGCCGAACAAAACTGGCCAGTTCCTGGCTGTTCACTAAATCAAAAATACTGGTAATAAAGCGGGCGTTATAGTTGAGAACCGCCACGCTCCGGTCTGGATTGGCATAAAAGGCTGCCAAATCAATCGGTTCTGGTGTTAGCATGCAAAAACCCCTTTCAAATATATGTAACCTAATCTTTATGGGTTGAACCAGCCCTATTGCGCCTTACCGGGCGACGAAAATAGACTGGAACGCGGTGGGGAGGACGCCCGAAGCCTGAGGTACGGTCTTCGAGCTTGCTTTGAGCCTAAAAAACAAGTCTCAAAGTCACCATTTTCTAAGCAAAACACTTAGAAAATCCCACGGCTGAGTCTATTTTCGTCGCCCTCACGGCTCACACTGGCTTAACCCGTTTTTCTGGCTTGTTGTTGCCTATTTAAGCTTACTTGGTTAATTTGATAGCTGGTTGGGTACTTGGTTATTTCATGACCAATCTAATCAGCCCAAGGCAATCCATTAACACAAATAATCACTTCACGACTTATATACGACTACTTTCTGAAATTTCCAATGGCCAGACAGATACTATTGGGATTCGCCAACCTTAGCTGAAGGCGGGGAGACTCGGAGTTCTATGTCGGGGCTGTTGGTCGGCGGTCTTCCGGCCTTACAGCCCGGGACGACTTTGAAATCGGGTGATTTTCCCGAGTTCAAAGCGAGGTGAAAGACCGCTTCTCCGGCTTCCACCGGTCCCCATAGAAACGGAGAGTCTCCCCGCCGAAGCGGTCCAGTTTGCGAGTCCCAGCAAGGTATCTTAATAGGTAATTCTAGCCTAAATTTGGGCCCGTGGGAAGTGACTTCTCAGTCCGCCGCCGATTTAAATAATTGAAACAACTGACGCAACGTGTCGTGCTGGGGATTATCCGCGCGGTACATGGCGTAGATCACCCGTAAGTCCTCGGGCACGTTGACGGGAATTTTTACCAAGTTAAAGGCCTCTAAGTACAGCGTATCCGCCACCAGGCCGACCGCTAGCGATGATTGAACCATCCCCGCAATGGAAATTTCATCGGGGTAATCCGCCTTAACCGTGAGCTGATCGATGACCCCCTGCCGCTTGAGCGTTCGCTGAACCTTTTGCCCAATCAATAGCTCTGGTGTATAGGTCAACACGTCGTAGCCAGCAAGGTCGCTCAGTTCCAACTGCTCGCGCCCGGCCAGCGGATGGTCTGGGCTCACCACAACAATGAACGCCTGCTTCAGTAGTGGCTGGTACAGGACCCCTGCCTCGCGACTGTCCGTGGCGGCAATGCCCAGATCATATTGTTTCACTGCCAACCCCGTCTGAATTTTCTCGGTGGGCACGCTGTGGAGTTCAAAGCTGATTTGCTTGGTGTGCGCCTGTTCAAACTGATGCAAGACCTTCGGCAAATAGGTACCAATCACCGTGGGAATGCAGCCGACCCGAATCGTGACGGGCCGCGTGGCGGTAGCTGCCTGGATAGTCGCCACCCCATCGTCCAAAGTTTGCAGGCTCTTTTGAACCACCTGTAGGAGCTGGCTGCCTGTGCGGGTCAACACAATGTGACGTCCCTGCTTCGCAAAGAGCGTCAGGTCCAATTCACCTTCCAGCTTGTGAATGGCATTTGTCAAGCTCGGCTGACTAACGTGCAACTCCCGGGCAGCCTGCGTATAGTTCTCCAACCGGCCAACGCATTCGAAGTAACGTAACTGATTTAAATTCATAGGCGCCTCCTGTTCTATGATTCACAATCTATAGTCGCTGACTATCAATCCCCGACCAATCGGTATTGGTATTTTCTCCCCTTCAACCTTAACATAAAGGGCGTAGAAAACGTTTTCTAATTCGAACTTATTCCCATTCATCCCCACATTTACAATCCCGTCAGGCTCACGCAGTTTTTAAAATCAAAGACACCCCCAACTCATAATAAAACGCCACCTTAAACGGGCGACCACAATTATGGCTTGCGACAGTGTCAGCCGCAGGGCTGGTGAAAATGGACTCAGCCGTGGGATGACCTGAGGGCTCCCCCTCAGGTCATGGTGACTTTGAGACGCGCTCTTGGCGGCTCAAAGCAAGTCCCGAGACCGCTTCTCAGGCTCGGGGCGTCCTCCCCACAGCGTTCCGGTCCATTTTCACCAGTCCGGAGGCACTGACAAAGACAACTAAATGTGGCGACATTCTATTTAAGGCGGTGTTTTTATGGAAGCAACACACACGACGCAAGTATCCGGCCACCGGCGGCTCATCTTCACCGCGGCCTTCATTATCATCTTCTGCTGTTCCGCATCCGCAGCGTTTTCCGTTTTCGCCGACACACTGGTTAAAGCAACCAGCGCCACGGCCTCTCAGGTTGCCCTGACGCTGACCATCTATCAATTTTTCATGGCAGCCTTTGGGATTCTCTCCGGTCGGATTATCGACCACTCCTCACCGAAAAAACTCATGTACGTGGGTGGCTTCATCTTCGGCCTCGGCTGGTTCTTAGGGGCCTTCGCCCACAACATCTGGTTCCTGTACTTCTCCATTGGGATTCTCGCCGGTAGTGGGAACGGGTTGCTCTACAACCCTTCCCTGCTGACCACGCTGAAATGGTTCCCCGAAAAGCGTGGGACCATCTCGGGCTTGCTGCTGGGGGCTGCTTCTCTCGGGCCGCTGGTCTTAGCGAAGGTCGGGGCTTGGCTCTGTGACACCATGGGCGCCAACGGCTTGATGCCGATTGGGATTGCCTACTTAGCCCTGATCTGGTTAGTCGGTTGGTTAATGGCGTCACCCGAAACGCCGAAGTCCGATGACAACCAACCCGCTCCCGCAACCACTGGGAAGTCGCCTAAAGAAATGATGGGTTCCTTAAACTTCTGGCTGTTACTCTTACTCTTTGCGATTGCTTGTACGGCCGGCATCATGTTGATTGGGTCCCTGTCCTCTATCGCTCAGATTCAATTACAACTGACACCAATCGTTGCCGCTAACTTCGTCGTGGTCAACACCTTAGCCAACTTCTTTGGTCGGATGATCACGGGTCGGGCGGTTGATAAATTAGGGGAAACCCAGACGTTACTGATTATCCTGTGTCTCACCATTATTGGTTTGGCAGGCTTACGCTACGCCGAAAACATTGCCGTCTTTACCCTGTTCTTAATCATCCTCGGCGCCTCATTTGGCGGTGTGCTGGTCGTCTTCCCAACCTTAACGGGTAAGACGTTCGGCCAAAAGTTCTCCGGCACAAACTACGGCATCATGTTCTTCGGTTACGCCATTGGCGCGCTGATTGGCCCACAAATTGCGACGCTGTCCATGAACGCTTCCGCCGGCACCAAGGCCTACTATGGTTCTTACCTGGTTGCCATTGGCGTGGCTGTCGTGGGGATTCTGATTGACCTGTACCTGATCCACCGCGGCATCGGCAAACACGTCAACGCCGAAACGACCTAACTGCTGGTCATTGGCTGTCACCTGGCCGCCAACTCCGGGCAGGTGTTCCCACCCTCTGAGGCACGTCCGAAGCCTGTGAAACGGTCTTCGAACTTAGGTTTAAGCCTCACAAGAACCGTGAGTCTTAAACCTATCCCCTGCTGTAAGGCCGGAAAAATCACCGGTCTAACACCAGCGACACAGGGTTCCGCACCTGCCCGGAGTTGGCTTAGACTAGGCGATACCAACGACAAAGATTAATCGTTTCACATTAACAATCAACCAGATAGTACAGATTGACAACTAGACTTAATTTACGATTCATCTATTCAGTGTGAAATTGACTTAACGATTACCACAATAATTGTAATAAATTGATGCGCTTAAACTCATGTAAGCCGTTTAGACTGTGTAAATTGTGTGTACACGGAACCAATCGCATAAACACTATCCAGCATTGATTGAAATTGACTTGTTCCAGTCAAAACAAGGTTAGCCGCAGGGATGGTGAAAATGAGCTCAGCCGTGGGAGTTGTCTTAGCGGTTTACCGCTTAGACAACTGATATCTTTGAAACGTGCTCCTCAGCGGTTCAAAGTAAGCTCGGAGACCGCTCTTTGGCTCCGGGCGTTCGCCCACAGCGTCACGGCTCAGTTTTCACCATCCCGGAGGCGCTGATAAAAACCGTTTAACCCGCTCAAAATCATTTGGAGGTCTCATTTATGGAAATTGATGGACATACAAAATTAGTTGGCTTGATCGCGCATCCCGCTGGACACTCCAAGTCCCCCGCCATGCACAACGCAGCCTTTGACCAAGATGAAATTAACGCGCGCTTCCTCGCCTTTGACGTTGAACCCGACCAGCTCCCCGCTGCGGTCAACGCGTTACGTGCCTTTAAAATGCTGGGGGCCAGCGTCTCCATGCCGTTCAAGCAGGCCGTGATTCCCCTGTTGGACCACCTCGACAAGACGGCCGAACTGGTCGGCGCCGTGAACACCGTCGTCAACCATGATGGCGAGCTGACCGGTTACACGACCGATGGCATTGGCTTTGTGGAGGCCTTAAAGGACAACGGGGTCAGCCTTTCCGGACAAACCATGACGCTGGCGGGCGTCGGTGGTGCCGGGACACCCATCGCGATTCAGGCCGCACTTTCTGGGCTGAAAACGTTGAACGTCTTTAACGTCAACGAACAGACCGACTGCCACGCCACCTTCTATCCCCTAGAGGACCGCGACCAGTTTAAGCAAAGCATCAGTGAGAGCGACGTTTACACCGATGCCACTGGCTTGGGGATGGGCAAGCTCATCGACAAAACGTTGGTAGACGACCCAGGTTGGTTCCATCAAGACATGACGGTCTTTGATACCGTCTACGCCCCCAGCGTGACGAAACTCATGGGCGTGGCTAACCAGGCCCACGTGGCGCACGTCATCAATGGTCAGGGCATGCTGCTCAATCAGGGGGCCGCAGCCTTTAAACTGTGGACCGGGCAAGAGATGCCGCTGAAAGACCTGTCACTTTAGAGGAGGAAATTCACATGACAGAATGGTTAGACTTAGAAGAGAAAGTTTGCGTCGTCACCGGTGCCGTCGGTGGCATGGGCGCTAAAATCTGTGAGGCGTTGGCCGGGCAACACGCCACGGTGGTCGCCCTGGATATGGATCAAGATAAAACGGCTGACCTGATCACCAATCTGATCAACACGTACCACATCGCTGGACTGGCGGTCACCTGTGACGTCACCAAGGAAGCTAGCGTCCAGCGCGCCGTTGACCAAGTCAAGGACACCTTTGGCCACGTTGACGTCGTCATCAATACCGCGGGAATTTTAAAGTTCGACCCGCTGGAAGACCTGGACTACGCCACCTGGAAACAAGTGTTGGACGTTAACCTCAATGGCTACTACTTAGTCACCCACGAATTTGGTAAATTAATGATTGAACAGAAACATGGGACCTTCGTCCACATTTCCACGGTTGCCAGCGACATCCCCGAAACTTATAGTGGCGCTTACAGTACCAGTAAGGCCGGCGTCAACATGCTGTCGAAGCAGGTCGCCGCTGAATGGGGGATGTTCGGTATCCGCAGTAACGTCCTCGAACCCTGCCTGGTCAAAACGCCAATGTCGGCGGCCTTCTATGCAGACCCCGAAGTCGAAAAGGGCCGGAAGACGTTGACCGCTAGCAAACGCATCGGGACGACCGACGACATCGCTAACGCCATCCTCTTCCTGGCTAGCGACCGTTCCAGTTACATCAACGCAGCCGGCCTCGCCATCGATGGCGGCTTCAGCGTCATGATGCAGAATCAGATTCCCAAGCCCGGCGGCCGCCGCGGCTTTGCAGAGACTCACTAATATTTAACTAGACTAAAAGCACCGTTTCATTTCCCACTACCGGGAGACGAAACGGTGCTTTCTCTGTTTTAATTTAATTAATGACTCGAGGTCCGTGAACGTAAGCGTTGGACCCACGGATTAACTGGCCGCGGACTGCTCGCCTTGACGGGTTGATTTAACAAAACCACGCCAATAATAATGGCAATAAAACCCACAACTTTAAATCCGGTCAAGACTTCACCAAACGCCCAGACGCCAATCAGGCCAGTAATGGCCGTACCGACGCCGGCCCAGACCGCATAGCCCACACTGAGGGGGAGCTGCCGTAAGGCTAACGAGAAACTAAAGATTGCTAGTCCGTAGAGAAACATCCCCGCAATCCCAATCCACCGATGAGTGAACCCATCTGAGAATTTCAACAAGCTTGTTCCGACAATTTCGACACCGATTGCGAATACCAATTGTAACCATGCCCGCATCGTACAGACCCCCTTTTAACTATTTAATAGAATCACGCCAACAACAATGGCCAATAAGCCACTGATCCGGCTGAGACTGAGCCGTTCCCGGTACACCACAACGGCCAAAATAACCGTCGCCACTGTGCCGAGACCTGCCCACATGGCATACGTCACCCCTAATGGAAGCTTTTGCATGGCGAGTGTCACCAAAATCAAGGAACTAAAGTACCCCACCAACACCATGATCGAGGGGATTAAATTCCGAAACCCGTTTGCTTGCTTCAAGAAAAAGCTCCCAACAACTTCCATAAAAATACCACCGAACAATAATACGTATGCCATATCTATCACCTCGCTAAAATTTTCGCTGTGGTCCCATTCTAAAGAAACTTTAAGCAAAAGGCAATGAAAAGATACGCCTGGCTGATTACAGTTTTGTGACAAACAGATAGCGATCTTTAGCCATTTAGCGAAGTACCGCGCCAGCTTAAATTTGAAAACAGCCACCCTAAGATTGGCCTAGGCCATCCACCACTTTGCCGTCATCGCTAACCAAAGTCTCCTAGACTAACCTCCTCAGATGGCGTACAGTAATCCCAATACCAATTTAGGAGGTCTATCCCATGGACGTTGAAACTTTTTGGCAACACTTCAAAGCTGCCCACCCCGAAATTACCACGACTCACCACGATACCTATGCCTTTGGCGCAACCGACGAATCCGCCGACCTGCTGGCGCACCTGGTCAAAATTGGCCAGAAGACCGCTACGACCTCGGCGCTCGACCTCTACGAAGCCGACGAGCCGCTTCCCTTTGTGGGCGAATACAACATCATCTTAGACGCCCACGACCAGCCCGTTTGCATCACGCAGACCAAGGTCACCGAGGTCGTGCCCTTTGACCAAGTCACCCAAGAGCACGCCTATCACGAAGGCGAGGACGACCGGACGCTGACCACCTGGCGGCGAGAACACCGCGCCTTCTTCACCGCTGCCTACCACGAGATGGGTCGCACCTTTAATGAGCAGATTCCTTGCTTCTGCGAAGTCTTTGAACGCGTGGATTAAGCCACGAAAAATGGAGCCGCCTCACACGAAAATGTGTGGGACGACTCCTCTTTTATTTCAAAAATTAAGCAGCGGCCTTAGTCTTACGACCGTCACGCAACATAGCTGCGAAGATCCAACCGACCACGGCGACCGCCAGGAAGGTGACGAAGACCGCGTGATAGCCGGCAAGGTTCGCCGCCACGTGACCCGCCGTCTTCAAATGCGTGGCCGTAACGGTGGCGAGAATCAAGGTAGCCACGGCAACCCCGGTCGACCCCAGAATCTGCCGCACGGTGGTAATGACCGCCGTCCCGTGCGAGATCAACTGGTCAGGCAAGGAGTTGGCTCCCAAGGTGACCGCGGGCATCATGACGAAGGCGTTGCCCCCTTCAATCAGGGTGGCCGTTAAGATCATCGCCAGCAGCGACTGTTGACCACCGACCAGCGTCAACCACAGCCAGCCCAGCACGATCATGCTCATCCCGGTCAGCATCGTGGCCTTAAAGCCAATTTTATCCGCCAATTTCCCGGTAACGGGGTTTAACAGGCTCAGCACCACGGCCCCAGGGACCAGCGCCATCCCCGAAGCAAATGGCGAGATGCCCAGCACTTCTTGGTAGTACAGCGGAAAGACAATCGTGACCACAATCAAGGCGATGTAAGACGCCCCGGTCAAGAGCACGGCCAGGTCAAAATTAAACGTCTTCAGCACGCGTAAATCCAGGAGCGGTGCGTCGACGTGAAATTGCCGGTAAACGAAGTAGGCCACCGCCAGTAAGCTGATGACCAACAGTGCGCCCATGGCCGTCCAGTTGACCGCCGTCTTCCCAATTTGGTTAACGACGTATAGGATGCCAATGAAGCCGACACTGCTCAGCACGGACCAGTAATCCAGCTTGGCTTTGTGTTGCGGCATGACGTCCTTGATAGTCTTCAACGCGACCAGGAACACAATCGTGATGATGACCATGAAGACGACGAACAGCCCCTGCCAGGTGGTGTAACGCAACACGATTCCGGAGATGATTGGGCCGACCGCTAACGCTGACCCCATGACCAACCCGGCGAAGCCCATGACACCGCCCCGCTGGGCTTCCGGCGTGATCCGCAACATGACCGTCTGGTAGGACGGGAACATGATGCCGACCGCCATGGCCTCCATCACCCGGCCCAGCATCATCAATGGAAAGCTGGTCGCCAAATAAATGATGAACGTCCCGACGTCAAATAGTGCCAGCACGCTGACAAATAAGACCGGAAAGCGGATGTTATTTAACAGCCACGGACTGACGGGCATCATGACCACCATCACCAGCATGAATCCGGTCGTGAGCCATTGGACCGTTGACGCCGGCACGTTGAAATATTTCATCAGCGTGGGGTACGCCGTGGATAGCGACGACTGACTGATGGACATGGTGAAGGTTCCCGCCAACAGCGTCCAGATAAATGCTAAATGGCTGTACGCTCTTCCCTGTAAATCGATTGCCTTTTCCTGCACTTCTCTCACTCCTCTTGCTACTTTAGAAACATTATTAACTGACTTCTATCCTAGTCCTTTTCCCGCGCGCTGTAAACCAAACCCGCGACCCTTGTTGAACGAAGTTACTTATTGGGTAATTTTTGGTACAATGGGACTATTGAACGGGATGACCCGTTGCGGACTACGCAAAGAATTGAGGGCAAATAATGGACTTAGTAGCATATTTAACCGATGAAATTGATTTTCTAACGGAACAAATGAACCGGGCTAAGGATGAAAAGGACAACGCCATGAACTTCTTGTGCGATGCCCGAATCACCGAAGCCAAACGCATCTTGGAACAGGTCAACACTGGTAAGATTACCAGCTTGAAGGCCTAGTTGCTGTAACCGGACACGCCCAGCGTCCGGTTTTTCTTTTGGTTTTGAAAACGGGTTCACATATGCCCGTTCCCGGCGGCGGGCTCAAACTGCCCTGCTATGGGGCCGGTTCCAGCCAAAGTTCTGGCTTCCACCTCAACTTTGAGCCTGAGAAGCGGTCTCAAAGGTTGTCCCGTGGGCTAGGCTGGAAAAGAACTCCAGCCAAGACCACCGACACAGCTGGTCAGTTTGGCCCGCCTCTGGTCACTCACGATTGCGAACCCATTTTCAACCGCGCTTACCACCTCATCCCCCTCACATAAGTCCATCACGATAAATGACTTATTGTCGACACCTTATTGCGGATCAATAATTAAACAACTGATACCTTTGGACTGTAAATTCCGAGTCACCGGGACTGCCCGCCTCCGGTTCCAACAGATTGTCCGCTGACCTAGCATGCGCTAAAAGATTTGGTCGTTGACAGTTTGATTGGCGGTAAGGCAACACTGGCAACTCAAAGCTCCCGGCCTCAACTTATGGTCATTACACAGCTATCGCATTGGAACCATCACCGACCGCGGTAAAAATCTTATTGCCAACACATGGTTGCGGATTAACTGCAAAATTAGTCGGAGGGCTGGGAAAACTGGGCCGGTTGTGGGAGTGACCAGAGGCGGCCAAGGTGCCCGGCTGTGTCGATGGACTTGGCGCTCATGAGATAACCCTTCACACCAGCTCATCACATTGACAACCCCACCGACAGCAATAAAAATCTGATTGCCACCTCATTGATTAACTGCCACGTTAGCCGCAGGGCTGGTGAAAATGGGCTCAGCCGTGGGAGTTGCCTTAGCGGGTTCCCCGCTTAGGCAACTGCTATCTTTGAGACGTGACCTTCGGCTCAAAGTAAGTCCGAAGACCGCTCCCCAGGCTTCGGACGTGCGCCCACAGCGCCACGGCCCATTTTCACCAGCCCGGAGGCGATGACAAAGACAAGTTCTAAGAACCAAACCAATTCCAAAAAGATTTTAACCGCATAATTCGCTGAAAAGGTGAAATTGGTGTACATTAGAAGTAGATACAAATTTTAGGAGGTAACACGTTGATAACCATTAAATCAGACCGTGAAATTGAGAAAATGGCCGAATCCGGTGCCGTTTTAGCTGGTGTCCACAAGGGCTTACGGGACATCATCAAGCCAGGTATTTCTAGCTGGGAAATTGAACGTTTTGCCAACAAGTACATTGAAGAACATGGGGCCAAGCCTTCCGAAAAGGGTTTTGAAGGCTACAAGTACGCCACCTGTGTCAGTGTGAACGATGAAGTCGCCCACGCCATCCCCCGCAAGGAATTGTTGCTTAAGGAAGGCGACATTGTGGCCGTGGACATGACCGTCAACCTGGACGGCTTTGAAAGTGACTCTTGCTGGACTTACGCTGTCGGCAAGATCAGTCCTGAAGCCCAACACCTAATGGACGTCACCAAGAAGTCCCTCTACTTGGGTATCGACCAAGCCGTCGTCGGCAACCGGATCGGTGACATTGGTCACGCCATCCAAGCCTACACGGAAGGTCAAGAACACATGGGTGACGTCCGTGAGTTGATTGGCCACGGGATTCAACCAACCATGCACGAACAACCAAACGTCCCTAACTACGGGGAAGCTGGCAAGGGCCTGCGGTTACGTGCCGGCATGACCATCACCATCGAACCCATGATCAACTTGGGCACCTGGGAAATCGCCACGCGCCAAACGGCTGACAAGTCATGGGACTACTACGTCACGGCTGACGGCTCCCTGTCCGCGCAATACGAACACACCCTGGTCATCACTGACGATGGTCCTAAGATCTTAACGTCACAAGACGACGCCATCGACGAAAAATACCGGCTCTAATCAGCTAGGTTTGACCGATTAAGCTAAAAAGCGAGAGTGAGGATTGGTTTCCTCACTCTTTTGTTTTACACTAAGGTCATTGGTAATGTGTATAACAAGAATAAAATTATTAAGAACTCAATTGCATGATGGATGTTATGGAGACGCTTGACCCACTTGCTTAGATAACGTGATCAAGTAAGCCACTACAAGCCAAGGCAACCAATCGGATAATAATCGGGCTAAACCAGTGTCAGCCGCAGGGCTGGGAAAACTGGGTCGGTCGTGGAAGTGACCAGAGGCGAGCCAAGGTGACTGGCTGTGTCGATGGCCTTGCATGTTTACTTAGCTTACGTAGCCGGATAAACTACCACAAGCCAAGCGGAAATCAAGACCAATTAGATAAATAATCATCTATGTCACGGGTTAAACTAGTGTCAGCCGCAGGGCTGGGAAAACTGGACCGGTCGTGGGAGTGACCAGAGGGGCGCCAAGGTGCCCGGCTGTGTCGATGGCCTTGGCTGGGGTATTTTCCCAGCCTAGCCCATGGGGCAACCTTTGAGACCGTACCTCAGGCTCAAAGTTGAGGTGGAAGCCCGCTTCTCAGGCTGGAACCGACCCCACAGCAGGGCACCTTGAGCGCACCGCCGGGAACGGACGCGACCAGGCCCAGTTTTCACCAGCCCGGAGGCGCTGCCAAAAACACTCATTTAACCCAAATATTAATTAGGAGGTTGGCTTGTATGGCTTTAACCAATCAGACACCCGAAGACCAGGTGCAAGACATCTTCAACCGCATCGCCCCACAGTACGACCAAATGAACAGTGTGATCAGTCTGGGAACCCACCGCATCTGGCGGCAACAGGTGATGAACGCCATGACGCTGCGGCCCGGCGACTTTGCGCTCGACCTCTGTTGCGGCACGGGCGACTGGACCCTCTCCTTGGCACAAGCCGTGGGTCCGGCCGGCCAGGTCGTGGGCTTAGACTTTAGCGACGTCATGCTGCAAGAGGCCAGCCGCAAGGTTCGTGCGGCCCACTTGAGCGACCGCATCACGCTGCGTCAGGGTGATGCCATGCACCTGCCCTACCCGGACAACAGCTTCAACGTGGTCACGATTGGCTTTGGCCTGCGCAACGTGCCGGATGCCAACCAGGTCCTCCGGGAAATGGCGCGCGTCGTCAAGCCCGGCGGCCAGGTCGTTTGCCTGGAAACGTCGCAACCCACCAATCCCGTGATTCACGCGGGGTGGCAACTGTACTTTGGCCACGTGGTCCCGTTGATGGGCCGCTTTGCCCATCACTATCAGGCCTACAACTACCTGCAACGCTCGACACACAAATTCGTCACGGTGACGGAATTGGCCACCATGTTCCGCACGGCTGGCCTCCAACAGGTCCACTACCGCCAGTTCAATCTAGGCGCGGCGGCGGTCCATTTAGGGACGAAGCCCTACCTTATTTGTTTTACTGCCTAAGCGTTCACGGTAAAAATAACTTAGATATCAAACTTCGCAATCAGCTTCAAGAGTTTCTCGTTGCTGTTCAACCGGGCAAAGGCCGCGGCATCCTGCAAGTCTTGCTTGATGGCCGCCACATCCCCGTTTTGGGCCCGTACATTGACGGCGCGTTGGTACAGGATGCGGGCCAGGTAATAGGTCACGTGGTACCGGGCGCAGACCTGAACGCCGTAATTTAACAGCTCATCGCTGGCCTTGAGGTCCCCCGTTTGGCCGTAGAACTGGCCCGTGTAGTAGATGATATTCAGGGAACGCCAAATACTGTGGTTGTTTTTAAAGGTTAGATTGTGAATCTCGCTGGCGACCTTGTTGAAGTAGAATTCGGCGCGGGTCGTGTCGCCATCCCGATCGTAGGCCACCCCCATCCCGGTATACGCCAACAGCGAGTACATCGAGTGGTGGCCTTCGTCAAAGCGGTTTAAAATTTGTGAGAAATCGTACAGGGCGTCCGCGATACTCCCGCCGTTGAGGGCCGTCACGTAGCCGCGGATAAAGTAAAAGCGCATTTGAAAGTTCAGGGTGCCGCTGGCCGGATCGCCCAACTTGGCCAGGCTCTCCTGGGCAGCATCGTATTCCCCGACCAACAACTGGAATTCTGCCTGTTCCAACGCTTGGGAACGGACAGAGTCCTCATCGTGGTTGAGCGGGAAGAGGTCATTTAACGTCAGCTCGAGCCGGTCACAGAGTTGAAGCAAAATCTTGAGTGACGGCACCTTGCCGTTGCGTTCGAACTTACTGAGCGTGGCTTGGGTACAGATGCCCTGCGCCAGTTGGTCCTGGGAAAGGTGGAGCCGTTTACGCGTTTCGATAAATATATCAATATTCATTACTTGTGCCATCCCTTAAAACGTTATGGACCTATTATAACAACAAATGGCCCTAACGCCTAGCTCTGCCAGCCATGATTTTCGCGATCCCAATCCCGTTTACGACTGCCGGAAACAAAGGGATTGCCCGCCACGATGTAGCGCAGAGGCCGGTCGTGCCAGCTCCCATCGCTGACGCCGACCCGCGACGTGGCGGTCACGTTGCGCGGCTGGCGGGTAATTGTCGGGGTAATCGTTAAATTGTTGGCGCCCAACATCGTGCGATTCAGGTCCTTGGATTGCAGGCCCAGCGCCGCCGTCAGCTTGCCCGGACCATTGGTCACATCCGGAATCGGCTTATCACGGTGTTGTTGCATCAGGTCCAGGCCCTGGTGGGGTTCGATGCCCCGAATCAGGATTCCTTGGGGCGTGCCGGCCGCTTGAGTCGCCACGTCCAGCATGTAGTAGCCCCGCAGAATGTAAATGTAAATAGTTCCCGGCGCATCATACAACGCTGCGTTAGCCGCCGTGTAGCGGCCATTAAACGCATGTGCGGCCGTATCCTGTTCTCCGAGATAGGCCTCGGCTTCAACGATCCAGCCGCTCATGGTGCCCGCCGGCGTTTGATAAATTAATTCATGGCCCAGTAACTCTTGGGCAATCTGGGCCGTGGACCGCCCCGTATAGAAGTCGCCTAACGAATCTGTCATGTTTTATCTCGCTTCTCTTCACTATGGTAGAATTGACCCATGGAGATGGTCAAATATGGCAATTAAATTGGAACGAATTTACACCAAGCCCGCTGACTTAGCCGGCTACCGGATGCTGGTCGATCGACTCTGGCCCCGCGGCATTTCAAAGGTCAACGCCCAACTCGCGTCCTGGGAAAAGGAAATGGGCCCATCGACCGAGCTGCGCAAATGGTTCAACCATGAACCGGAAAAATTTCCGGCCTTTCAGGAAAAATACCTCGCGGAACTCGAAGCCAACGCTGCGTTGCCCGACTTCTTAGACCTCGTTGCCAGCCAACTGGCCACGCAGGACGTGATTTTTCTGTACGGCGCCAAGGACGAAACGCACAACCAGGCCGTCATTCTCAAGGCCTTCGTGCTTAAGCGTCTGGCTGACCGAGTGCCTGCAGCACGGCTGGCAGACTAAGCGCCGCCGTACTGGGAAGCTGGGCATCGGCGCCGGGCAACGGATCGGCGTTGATTGCCACCGTTAAGCACCCCGCCCGCTTGGCCGACTGCACCCCGGTCACGGTGTCTTCAAACGCGACACAGGCTGTGGCCGGTAAATCTAGCAACCGGGCCGCTGCCAAATACACGTCGGGGGCCGGTTTGCTGGCCTTGAGGCTACCTGCCGGAACGATGTGCTGAAAGATGTGCGTCAACTGGAGCCGTTCGATTTCGGCTGGCGCGTTGGTCGAGGCTGAGGCTAAGGCCAGCGGATACCCGGCCGCGACGAGTTCGTTGAGAAACGCCGTGACCCCGGGTAGCCGATTGGCTGGTGTCATGGCCGCCACGTACTGCCGGTATAGGTCGTTTTCGTGATCCGTAATCGTCTGCATTTCCGCCGGCGTGAACGCGCCTTGCCGGTTGGCCGAGGCCAGAATCGTTTGCAGGGAACCCAGGCGACTCATGCCGGGCAACACCTCGGCCAAGTTGGTCGTCCACGGAATGTCCAGTTCACCCGCAATAGCCTGCCAGGACGCCAAATGATACTGCCAAGAATCGGCAATCACGCCGTGGAGGTCGAAAAGAAATCCTTGAATTTTCGCCATGCTCGTTCCCCCTATTTAGCCAAGTGGTTGGACGTTCCTGGCGCCTTACCGGGCGGCTCTGATACGCTCAACCACACTTTTGGTCTTTGATTTAACCTTTAAGATATTTCAATTATACACCATCACTTCACTCTTATTCCTTGGCAATTGCCGTGACAGTGACATGATTTAACTGTCCATTTAGACAGCCATAAAATCAATAGAGACGTAGACCTATCATTCACGATAGTCATCTACGTCTCTATTTAATTGCCAAACCAAAAGAAGGTCAGCCACCAAATAGCAGCCAACCTTCATCGATTTGTTTAAACTAACGAATGACAATCACCGACACATCGGCCTTCTTCGTCAACCGTAGCCCAATGGCACCGGGCTTGCCGTGACTAGCAAAGTCCACGTCGGCACCGGAGACAATCAGGTCTGGCTGGAAGTCCGGCACGATCTTTTGCAAGATCACATCGTCCACGTCGCCACCTTCAGCGATGATGGCCCGGACTTCTTCGACACCAAAGGCCGTGGCCTTCTTGGCGTACTCCTGAACAACGCGGCGCAAGTGTTCACGCTTTTCGTTCAGCTTATCCGGCATCAAAGATTCATAAATACTAATGTCATTACTTTCCAGAACGGAAGCAATTCCCAGGTGAGCACCGTAGTCCTTCGCCATGGTCATCGCAAACCGAAACGCCCGACTAGTCGATGGACGATCATCCTCATCGATTGTAATCAAAATGCGTCGGAAAAACAGCGGATCATTACTTTCATCTGCCATAATCAGTTAATTCCCTCCAAATGAATGATTCGGCCCCCATTGTATCATATCTGGCAATGAAACTGGGACTTAATCTTTTCATTTCATATCATATTCGTGTAGTCGTGTTACTGAAACTGGTCCTCATGGGTTCTATCGGTGAGCCGTCTAGAGACGATAAAAGGCCAGGACACTAGGTCCCAGCCTCATGAAACAAATTCAATTAAATTTACGTCGACTCAAACCGACCAATGATAACTACTCACCGACCAGCGACCCAAACTAGTGTCAGCCGCAGGGCTGGGAAAACTGGGCCGGTCGTGGGAGTGACCAGAGGCGCGCCAAGGTGCCCGGCTGTGTCGATGTTCTTAGCTGAGCATTTTTCTCAGCTTAGAACATGGGACACCTTTGAGACCGCACTTCGGCTCAAAGTTGAGGTGGAAGCCCGCCCTTTGGCTGGAACCGGCCCCACAGCAGGGCGCCTTGAGCGCGCCGCCGGGAACGGACACGACCAGGCCCAGTTTTCACCAGCCCGGAGGCAATCAAAAAACTAGTTAGCGTGGTCTGGTGATAAGATCATTGGGCCGCGGACGGCGCGTGGCAATTCAACCGTAATCCGCCGAACAACAACGGGTTGTGGCACCACCACAGGAGCGACCTTAGGCTTAGCTGCCAGCATATGCCAAATGGAATGCAACAACAGGATGCAGACGAACATCAGTGGGAAACCGGCAATCGTTGACACGGTTTGCACGGTCTTGAAGCCCCCGACCATCACAATCCCGAAGGAGAAGATGATGAAGACGATTACCCAGATCATCCGGTTCCAGCGACTAGGTTCCTGGCCGTCATCCAAGTGTAAACTCGTGAAGGATGACACGATGAACGCGGACGATGAAATCGTCGTGGCCAAGAAGATAAAGCAGGAAATACAGTACAATGCCAGAATGATCATCTTAAATGGCAACGTCGCAATCACCGTGGCAACCACGGCGGCTTGACCCTGCGTGTTTAAAATGTGGACCAAGTTAACAGCCCCGGTCCGTTGAAGCCACAAGGAGTACCCACCAAAGATGGCGTAGAAACTCATGCACCCTAAGGCCCCGTAGGTTAACATGCCGACTAAGACCTGACGAATCGTCCGGCCCTTAGAGATCCGGGCAATGAACAGCCCCATAACGGGCATGTAAGACAACCACCAGCCCCAGTAGAAAATAGTTTCCTGCTGCGCAGTGGCGTCCCCACCGTTAGGTAACGTGTTGGTCGACATCGCCACAAACTTTTGCGCCATCAACCCAATACTGTTGGTTTCAGAATTTAAAATGTAAACCGTTGGTCCGATAATTAAAATAATGGCTAAGAGGCCCAGCGCCGTCCAGATGTGGGCGGAACTTAACCGGTTGATCCCACCGTTTAACCCGTGGAATACCGTCACGGCAAATAAAATAAACAGGATAATGAAGAGCTCAATTTTTAGCATCAAGTTGTCTTGAACACCTGTAAGCCGGCTCAGAACTTTGGAAATAATCGGAATTTCCATCCCGACGGACGAGCCGATCCCGCCCATGATTCCAAAGACGACCAGGAAGTCAACGACGTGGCGAGCCACGACCTTGCCCTTACTGTCCCCTTGCAAACTGGTGATAGCGGCACTGACCCGTTGGACCTTACCGTGCTTCACGTACAGCACGTAAGCAATCGCAATCGTGGCCGGCGCGAACATCATCCACGCCATGGGCCCCCAGTTGAATTGCCCCAACATGTGCGCTGCGCTGTAGGCGTTGCTTGAGAATGGCTTGAAGCCAAACGCCGGGTGCTGCAGGTAGCGCAGTGGATCAACGATGGACAGCATCAAGATACTGGCATCGATTGCCGTTGCGAAGACCATGCTCCCCCACTGGAAGTTGCTGTAGTGGGGCTTGTCCTCAGGGTCACCTAATTTTACCTTACCAAACTTACCAAATGCCAAATACATAAAAAATAAAAAGTTGACCACGTACACCATCATATAAGCCCATGACATGCGAGTATCAATCCAATTCAAGATTGAGCTAAGGGTAGCCTGTAACTGGCCGCCACCTAAAATAAATAGCAATGACGCGAGAATAAATAAAACGATGGTTGGTACGAATACTAACTTATCAATATTTTTACGCGCTAAAATAAATAATCCTCCTCATTTGTTTCCTGCGAGCCAAGCTCCCAGCGGATGGTGCCTCAATTAGATTGTACGAAAAAAGCGCGGTTCCAGGGTCGTTATCCGAGCTACCTGTACAGCGCGCTACCGTTGAATACAAATTGCTTTCGAAAATCTTCTTAAAGCGATATCCAAAGTCTATTATACGCGGTCGAATTAATTAGTAAAATCTTGCTGGACGATAAGTTTTTTCTGCGGCAAATAAACCGGTTACATGCCACGTCATGTTAGGAATCTAAGAATTTGATTAGAATTTCTAGATTTCTGAAAATGGCCCTACTTTTGCAACTTATCGGGCCATTCTTGCAAAGCCTTGGCATTACCAGTTTCACTGTTGTCAATTTCCTTGATGACGCGGGCAGGGTTGCCGGCAATCACCACGTTATCCCCGAAGGATTTGGTGACCACGGAACCGGCGCCAACGACCACGTTGTCCCCCAACGTCACGCCGGGCAGAATCGTGACCCGGCCACCGAGCCAGGCGTTATCGCCAATGGTAATCGGCGCACCCATTTCAACATCGTGGGTCCGCGCCATCGCGTTCAACGGGTGAACCGGCGTGTAGAGACCAATGTTGGGGCCGAAGTAACAGTTGCGGCCAATCGTGATTGGACAGGTGTCCAGGAAGGTCATGTCGTAGTTACCATAGAAGTGGTCGCCGATGTGAATGTTCCAGCCGTAGTCAAACGTAAAGCTGGCTTCGACAAAGAAATCATCCCCGGTATCGCTGATCAGTTGCTTGTAAGCAGCATTGCGTTGCTGATTGTCTGGTAATTGGTTCGCAGCCTGTAAGGTCTTGCGAGCCAGCACCCGCCGGTCGATCAGTTCCTTATCAAATTGGTCATAGGGTTGTCCCGCCGTCATTTTTTCGCGTTCAGTTGCCATAATTCAAATCACTCCTCTGTTTCCATGATAACACTCTGCTTCTTTTGGTGTTTGGGTTCGAGGCATAAGGGTCAAGGTCAAGAGCAGTGCAGAAGCGTTCCGCCTGCGGCTGGCAGGGACCGCACACCTCTGGGGCACGGGGCAAGCCAAAGCACGGTCTTGCCCCTCGCTGGGTGCCTCGTAACCCCCGAGTCACCCAGACGTCCCGTGCCCTAGGCTGAGAAAGAACCTCAGCCAATGCCACCGACACAGGCAGTGATTCCTGCCAGCCTCCGACTCCACAGGTTGTGCGCTGATGCTGACTTGGGATGAGCCCGTCGAAGCGGCGTGTGGTGGGTCCAACTATTATTGATGCGTCGAGTCTTGAGTGGTTACAAACCGTGATGTCAGTTTAATCATTGTCTCTGCATCTCTGCCAAATCCATTGTAAAAAATGTTGTAAACAAAAAGGTCGTCCACCAGCATAAACTGACAGACGACCAACAAAACATCTAAAAATTTCAATTAACGACTGCCGCACCCACGGCAACACCACACCCAGAAACTAACGCGTAACGGGCTAAACCAGTGTCAGCCGCAGGGCTGGGAAAACTGGGCCAGTCGTGGGAGTGACCAGAGGTGAGCCAAGGTGCCCGGCTGTGTCGATGGACTTGGCTGGGGTTCTTTCCCAGCCTAGTTCCATGGGACAACCTTTGAGACCGTTTCTCAGGCTCAAAGTTGAGGTGGAAGCCCGATTCACAAGCTGGAACCGGCCCCACTTGAGCTCACCACCGGGAACGGTAACAATCAGCTTTATATAAAAAGTCGTCCACCAGCGTAACCTGACAGACGACCAATAAAACATCAAAAATTTCAACCAACGACTGCCGCACCCAGGAACTAACGCGTAACGGGCTAAACCAGTATCAGCCGCAGGGCTGGTGAAAATGGACTCAGCCGTGGGAGTTACCTTAGCGGGTTTCCCGCTTAGGTAACTGCTATCTTTGAGACGCGTTCTTCGGCTCAAAGTAAGTCTGGAGACCGCCTTTCGGCTCCAGACGTGCGCCCACAGCGTCACGGCCCATTTTCACCAGCCCGGAGGCACTGACAACGACCCATTTAACCAGCCCCAAGCGTTATTCCGCAGTGCCGGTAGGCGTGGTGGCGACGGGCATGTCTTGTTCGCTGAGAATCCAAGTAATCCCGTAAGCATCCACAATCTGTCCCATCTTGCCACCCAACGATTGCTTGGCAAACGGACTGATGACCTTAACATCAGACTTCACCAATCGCTGGTACAGTGCATCCAACGCTTTCACACTGGCACTGTCGTCCTCGTTGACCGCTAACATCAGTGAAATCAATGTGGACGATGTTGGTTGCCCCATTAACGCATCGGCACATTGAATATCTAACCCCATGATTTGAAAGCCACCGCGCATCGTCATTTTTTCCAGGTCGACCGCTGGATCTAGGCCGAACCGTTCTGCTTCCGCCACCGTTGGACTGACCCGGTAGGCATTGGTTGCGCCGAATACACTCTGATAATACGCAATGGCGTCTTTGGCATTTTCAAACTCCAAGTATGGAATTAATTTTGCTTGCATCGTCGGTACCCCATTCAATACTAAATTTTTGGTAAATCCAGGCTAGTCCCTGGATTCTCGGGTCCTAGTTCCCCCAATTAGATAACCCGCACAAACTTTCTAGGTCTCATTATACCCTTAATTATCTCCAAACGGTAGGTTCCGCAAACTTTCGGCAATGTCCGCCACCGATTGCGCCGTCGTCTGGTGCGACTGTGTGGCCGCACTAGACTGCGCTGGCTTCGCTGCCGATGCTGGTTTGGCCGCCACCGGCTTAGTCGTCGTAGCTGGTTGCGCCTTGGCCACCGCTTCATGCCGGTGCGTGACCGGTTGTTTCTCAGCGTCACGGCGCATGCCATCCATCGTTTCGTTTAATAAATGATCGACGAACACGTTCCCTTGATTAGTCGCGTGCCCCTTGGTCCAGCGATAGTTGAGATTGCTAAATTGTGGCAACAGGCGATCCACGTCTTGCCAGAGCTCCGCGTTGACCAGTGGTCCGGCACTGCGCTTCCAGCCGCGGCGTTTCCACCCGGCGAGCCAGCCCTTGTTGACAGCATTCAAAACGTACTGAGAATCCAACACAAATAGGATGCTTTCAGCCGTCTGACCTAAGTCGACCAGCTTCTGCAGGGCATTACGAAAGGCCATGATTTCCATTCGGTTGTTGGTCGCGCCAAACTCACCGGCGGAACCGGTCTCGATGGCATCGGGCAATTCGATGCGGTAGGCCCAGGCCGCCTTGTCAACGTCCTTCACGTGCCCGCCAGCGACGTTCCCGGTGTTTCGCGAGCCACCATCGGTATAGACCGTGATTGTGGCTGAGACGGGAGCTGAGGCCGATTTACTGGTGGCTGCCCGGCTCGTTTTGGCTGAGCGATGGGCAGGTGTTTTCACTGCGCTACCCTGCATAAAGGCCTTGGCCTCAGCCTCGGTGGTAAAACTTTTGTACTGTGCGCCGGAAAATCCGTTGACTTGCTTCTGCGTTTCCGGCCACGTGCGGTAGATGCCTGGCTGCTTGCCGCGTCTGACCGCATAGTATTTTTGTGCCAAATGTATCCCTACTTTCGAACTAATTCTTAGCTAGTTTACCATACTTTTCCCCGTGATTATTGAAATCCGCTATTACCAAATTTATGGACGCGGCACCATCGACCGCCCCTCACCTAAAACTTTTTTGCGTAAACCTTAATAATCCGGAAAAACTCGTGAATTTAGAGCGTAAATTGTTTTCATAACTTTTAGATTATGCTAATCTAGAAGGTGTGAAATAATGACCGGAGAACGACCATTTTTACGATGTTTTTATTATTTTGAGGGGGTTTTTCATGAAGAATCCGATCCGTGCGACCATCATAACCGTCGACCAAGCTCGTGCCATGCTGAAGGACCAGCGTGAACAGCGCGATGAACGTTTTCCGCAACTAGCAGTCTCCGGTCAATACATCTTACCAGACTATCGGTTAACCCGTAAGCGGGAAGCCTTTAAGATTCGGCGTCACACATTTTTGAAGAAGCATTTCCGCTCCTACGTGGCGTTCGATTCCGACAACGGCCAGACCCTGTGGATTCACAACTTCCCCAGCCTGTCTGAAGCTTGCTTCTGGTTAAACACCGGCTTAAAGCCTGGCGACACCGACTCGACCAGCTCCTATCAGGAATGGAAGACCGAACACACTGCTGAAATTGAGGTTCTGAAGGAACAACTCAGAACGCAACACCACGAAAAGAAAAAGCCCGTTGCGACGCCGAAACCAGCGACCGTAACCGTCAAAAAGACCAAGCACGTGAAGAAATAAACGCGCGTGGCAGCTAAAACGTCATCCCCAGCAATCGCTAGGAATGGCGTTTTTGTTTACCTGAAATTAAAAGACCCGTTCACCCAACCACGATGGCTGAGGTGAACGGGTCTTGTTGTCTTTGTTAGGTTAATTATTCGTAAGACACAACGATGACTGTCCCGCAGATAGTCCCCTTGCCCATGATAGACAAGTACAACAGTGAAGACAGTCCCCGCAAGTCCACGAACTAAACCAGTGTCAGCCGCAGGGCTGGGAAAACTGGGCCGGTCGTGGAAGTGACCAGAGGCGAGCCAAGGTGCCCGGCTGTGTCGATGGTCTTAATAGAGTGATTTTCTCTATTTAGAGCATGGGACAACCTTTGAGACCGCACTTTGGCTCAAAGTTGAGGTGTAAGCCCGCTCTTCGGCTGGAACCGGCCCCACAGCAGGGCTCCTTGAGCTCGCCGGCGGGAACGGACGCGACCAGGCCCAGTTTTCACCAGCCCGGAGGCGCTGTACCAACACCTAGTTTAGAGATCTAAGTGAACTTGCTTGGGGTCGGTCTTGACGATGATCTTGCCGTGGTGGATGGAGTAAAGCACTTCTGACCGTTGGTTCAAAGCGTTGTAGAAGTTATCATTATTCATCACAACCAGGTTAGCTGGCTTGCCGACTTCGATGCCGTAGTGGTCGGTCACGTGCATGGCCTTGGCCCCATGGGTCGTCACAAATTGGTAAGAGTTCATGATGTCGTCGTAACCCATCATTTGCGTGACGTGAATCCCCATGTGTAGGGAATCCAGCATGTTGCCGTCGCCCATTGGGTACCATGGGTCCTTGATGTCATCTTCACCGAAAGCCACGTTGACACCGGCTTCGTTCAATTCCTTAACCCGGGTTAAGCCACGACGCTTGGGATACGTGTCAAACCGTCCGCCCAAGTGGGTGTTGATCAATGGGTTAGAAATCATGTTGATGTGTGACATTTGTAAGAGACGCATTAATTTGTAAGCATAAGCGTTGTTGTAAGACCCCATGGCCGTGGTGTGGCTGGCCGTCACTTGATCACCCAAGCCGGTTTCGAGGGCTAAGGTCGCCAACGTTTCCAACCCACGGGAAGCGGGGTCGTCGATTTCGTCACAGTGGGCGTCGACTAACTTGCCGTATTTTTGCGCCAATTCAACGGCGAAGTGTAGGGATTCGACACTGTATTCACGCGTGAATTCGAAATGAGGAATGGCCCCAATGACGTCGACGCCTAATTTGGCGGCCTGTTCCATCAATTCCTTACCATGAGGGAATGAGAGAATCCCTTCTTGGGGGAAGGCAACCAATTGGAGTTCGATGAAGTCTTTGACCTCGTCGCGCACTTCAATCAGGGCCTTCAAAGCGGTCAGGCTAGGGTCGGTGACGTCCACGTGGGAACGCACGAACTGAATCCCGTTGGCAGCTTGCCGTTCCAAAGCCTGGCGAGAACGGTTCTTGACGTCTTCGATGCTCAACGTCTTCTTCCGTTCTGACCAGATGCGAATTCCATCGAAGAGGGTCCCGGATTGGTTCCATTCGGGGTCCCCCGCCGTCATCGTACTGTCCAAATGGACGTGTGGATCAACGAATGGTGGCAATACCAATTTACCCTTGGCATCAATCACCTGTTCATTATCTTTTGGTTCTAAATGGTCAGCGATGGCGGTAAACTTCCCGTCCTCGATGCGAATATCTTGTGGCTGCTTTGCGTTTTCGATGTGCCCTTGTTGAATTAACATGCGCGTTAACCTGCCTCCTAAATTTCAATCTTTAATAAAATCCCGGAATGGTCAAGCCCAACGCTAACAGGGAGCCGTCCGTGACAATGCCCGCAATAACGGCAATAATGACTACCGTCGCCGGTATCAGTGCCCATCGTGGCCCCCGTCGTGCCGAGTGAACCAACCCATACAAGCTTATCACAGTTAGTCCCAATCCGAGCGTTAAAGTCAGTGGTTCGTTGGGAATTACCAAATAAAGCTGGTCAAAGGCTCCGGCAATGGCCACCCAACTCGCCACCGCCCCAATGAAACTCCATTCTAAAACCAGTCGCGCCCCGAATGTCATGTCCCCCATCCCCCTTTTGCTTGTTGCTGAACTATCTGTAGTGTTTAGTAGCAATTTTTCTACATTCTATGCTATCCTAAATCTAATCAATTTATGAAAACGGAGGTCTGATTACATTATGCTAAATTCTTATCCCCAAGCTCTCACCATCGCCGGGTCCGATAGCGATGGTAGCGCCGGCATGCAGGCTGATCTGCACACCTTCTTCGCCCGTCACGTCTATGGTGCGTCCGTCATTACCGCCTGTGTGGCGGGGAATTCTTACGGGATCCACGCGAGCGTGCCGATGCCAACCGACTTTATTGATCAAGAGTTCGCTGACCTAGCTGACGACTACCACATTCGTGCCGCCAAGACGGGGATGCTCGCCGATTCCGAACTGATCGAAGATGTGGTCAAGAATTATCAGGCCGCCGATTTTGGCCCCTTAGTGGTCGACCCCGTCATCATGACGAAGCACGGTAACCAGTTGTTAGAGGAAAGTGCCTTTAACACCCTGCGGACAAAATTAATTCCGCTGGCAACCGTCCTGACACCAAACTTTTACGAAGTCCAAAAAATTGCTGAAATGACGATCAACAGCGACGCCGACATGATTGCCGCCGCCAAGAAAATGCAGGCCATGGGTGCCAAAAACGTGGTCGCCAAGGGCAGTCACGCCGACACTAACCAACAAGCCGTCCGGGACTATGTGCTCCTCGAGTCCGGCGAAGGCTTCTGGCTCAGCGAACCCTACCACGAAACAGACCGGGTCAACGGTACCGGCGACTCACTGTCCGCCTGCATCACGGCCGAGTTGGCCAAGGGCACGCCGATGAAGACCGCCATTGCCATTGCCAAGCAGTTCGTGAACACCGCCATCGGGAGTCCGATTGAGGTGGGCCACAAGTTCGGCCCCATCAACCACTGGGCCGCCCAGCAACGCGAATACTAATTGGTTCCAAGCCCAGCCCATTTCGGCTGGGCTTTTCGTTTACCCTTTTACATTGCCCGTTGTCATCACTTCGCCTGCGGCTGCCAGATAGCTCCGCTCCTGTGGGGCAACCTCCGAAGCCTGAGAAGCGGTCTTCGGAGGCGCCTTGAAATCTCGCAGAGTCCACGAGCTTCCAAGGTCGTCCCGTGCTGTAAGGCCGAGAAAATTCACTCGGTCTAACACCACCGACACAGGGCTACGTATCTGTCCTCCTCCGGCTCCGTTAACAAAACGACCAATGTAAAAGTATCCGCTTCGTGGTCGTATCGTGACCACTAGTCATTGGTATTCGTGTCTCGACGTCAACTATCAAACATCCATCGGTAAAAGTAATCCTGTCCGTTCCCGGCGGCGGATTCAAGACGCTCTGCTGTGGGGACCGGCGCCAGCCTGAGAAGCGGTCTGGCGCCTCGCCTTGAAACCTCGCAAAGACCGCGAGTTTCCAAGGTCGTCCCGTGCTCTAAACTGAGAAAAGCACTCAGTTAAGACCACCGACACAGCTGCCCGTATTGATCCGCCTCTGATCACTCACAACGACCATGACATCTTCACAGTCGTGGAGCCAAACATTAGCCGCCAAATATGCGGTTGTCACAAATGTATCCGCCTTGCTTGGCAGTCCTCTTCCATAATCTTATGCATATCACAATGTTAAGTTCAAAACCAAGCCACTGACATTGGTTTAGCCAATCCAAACTAAACTGGTGCTAGGTGGCTGTTGCCGCGGAGCCGGAGGTGGTCAGATACGAAGGCTGTGTCAGTGGTGTTTGCTGAGATGAGGCCAACAATTATAGTTACCGAAATATCCTTTAAAATTCAAAAACAAGCCACCGGTATTGGTTTAACCAATGTCAGTGGAGCTGGGGGCTGGTGGGGTGGCGAGGCCTGTGTCGGTGGTGTTGGCTGAGGTTCTTTCTCAGCCTACAGCACGGATGACCTTTGAGACTTGCGCCTTTCAAGGCTCAAAGGCAAGATACAAGACCGCTTCTCAGGCTTGTATCGGTCCCCTCAGGTGCTGTCCACCCCACCAACCGCAAGCGCAACAACCATTCCATAACAACACACTTTAACCAATCCAAGCCACACCGGTGTTAGGCGGTTGTTGCCGCGGAGCCGGAGGTGGTCAGATGCGAAGGCTGTGTCGGTGGTGTTGGCTGAGGTTTTTTCTCAGCCTACAGCACGGGATGACCTTTAAGACTTGCGCCCCTCAAGGCTTAAAGGCAAGCTGGCAGACCGCCCCCTGGCTGGAAGCGGTCCCCACAGCCTGAAGTGTCTGAACCACCGCAGGCGAAGCAAGAAACGCCGCCTACCACCGGTCGGGGCGCCAGGTGCGGCCGTCTACCTCGCCGCGCAACTGGTCACTTCGCCGTTCCTGTTCACGTACCAATTCGGCCAATGCCAGCCAAAACGCCCGGTCGGTGAACTTCCCCTGCTGTTCGGCTAATTTATCAATTTGAAGTTGGAGCCATTGTGAATGTTCAGTCATCTTCCTGCTCCTTAATCAGCGACAAGGTGTCCGCCAAAGCGTCGATATCATCTTTTTGTTGGGCAAATTCGGCTTCGATCAGTCGGCCGGTTGCCTGTTGTTCCGGCGGCAATTGCTTGATCATTTCTGGCAAACGTTCGGCAAACCAGGCCTGGCGGTCGCCCAAACTGTCAGGCTGCTCTTGCGTCAGGTAGCGCTGGTAGTCCACCACCAATTGGAGTTTTTCGGGCTCTTCAAGGTAGGCAAACTGGTGAATGGCGAAGATGGGCAGCCAGGTCATTTTGGCCCGTTCGGCAACTGCGGCTAATGGCGCTAAGGCCGCGTCCAACGTGATTTGCTCGGCACCGCCCCGTTGAAAGGCCTTGCCCGGCATCCCGGTGGTCACCACGATACCCAATTCCTTATCGGCCAAGGGGTAGCGGTGGTCGCCATACACGAACGTCCGGGTCAACACGGTGTCCTCCCACTGCTTGAGGCCTGCGGGGGCCGCGTACCAATACAAAGGAAATTGTAAAATAATGCGGTCGGCGTGACGCAATTGATCCTGTTCCTTCGCCACATCTAGGGTTGGTTGACTTTCAATATGCTCCCAAATAATGTCCTCATTCGCTGGCAGACTCGCCTTCAAAAATTGTTGGCTGGTCGAATCCGCCAGGTGGGGATGCGAGACTAACACGAGGGTCGTCATGGCCTCAGCTCCTTTTCTATTTTCTCTAGAACTACTGTATCACAAAATAGTGAAACGACTGAAACCAACGCCCGGTTAGTTTGACTATTTTTGTGAAACCGTTTACAAAAATAATGAACTCCTGTATAATTGCTCGCTGATCAAACGATTAACTTAATTCAAGGAGGAACACACATATGGCAATTCAGTGGGACGTACAAGGTAAGAGCGTCATCATCACCGGTGGTGCGGGCGGCATCGGCTTCGGCATGGCAACGGCCTTCGTTAAGGCGGGCGCGCAGGTTTTAATCGTCGACGTGAACGACGAACATCTCCAGGCCGCTGCGAAAAAATTGGCCGCCTTTGGCACAATTGAGACGCTGAACGTGGATATTTCTACATACGAGAATGACCAAAAAATCATTGAAACGGCCATCACCAAATTTGGCAAGCTGGACGTGTTGATCAACAACGCCCACGCTTCCCGGCAAAAGCCGTTTGACCAGCTGACCGACGATGACTTTGCGTTGTCCTTTAATACTAGCTTCAACCCAACGCGGCATTTGATGCAATTGGCACATGAACCCTTGAAAGCCACGCAGGGTTGCGTCATCAACTTTGCCTCCGGTGCCGGCATTCGCGGCCAACAAACGCAGGCGGCCTACGCTGCGGCTAAGGAAGCCATCCGGGGATTGACCCGTGTCGTCGCCCACGAATGGGCCCCCGATGGCATTCGCCTGAACATCATTTCCCCCATCGCTGAAACCGAGGGCGTCAAGCAGTGGCATCAGGCTGCGCCGGAACAATACGACCACTTGGTCAACAGCATTCCGCTGCACCGCCTGGGTGACCCTGAACAAGATATCGGTTCCGTCGCCCTCTTCCTCGCCAGCAGCGCCAGCGCCTACATGACAGGCCAAACGCTGATGGTCGACGGTGGCGACATTCAAATGTATTAAATGATTGCTGCTCAACTTAATAGGTGGCCGTCACGCTGAGTGTTTTCTGCGTGGCGGCTTTTTGAGTTGCATCCTTAGATTCAGAGAAGCAGACTACCCGGCCTAACCCAATCCGTGACTTGAAAACACCACAGTCACCCACCAGTCAAGCACAAGAATACCGAAAATGGGCGGCTAGTATCAGTGACCAGAGGCGGATCAAGTTGGTCAGCTGTGTCGGTGGTGTTGGTCGGGGGGACTTCCCGACCTAGACCACGGGACGACCTTGGAAACTCGCGCACTTCAGCGAGGTTTCAAGGCGAGCTGGAAGACCGCCCCTTAGGCTGGAAGCGGTCCCCACAGCAGGGCAACTTGAATCCGCCGCCGGGAACGACCAGCTATCTGCCACCCATTTTCGGCCAAAAGAAAAACGCCTAGCTGAAACACTAGACGTTACCCAAAATTAACTTAACCGACGATTTGAATCGTCATGGAATTTGTCACGAGTTGCCAGATGCTTGCTCTTCTTACGGAAAGCATTCCGGTTATTCAGGTACAACTGACTAACCCCGGCAATCAAAATAATCATGATAATAATAGCTACTGCATGCATCACAATTCCCCCCGTCAACATTAGGTTACAAATATATTATCCTAATGTTACAGGAAGATTGCAAGTTGTGTGAACTAGTCGTAACGAATTCTTGATAATTTTAGCGATTTACTTACTTTCTGACTGACTCTTTGCGCGACTTGATGATTTCTGTTCGGACTCTTTTTTCTCGGATTCCTTTTTCTCTTTGTGCTTCTTTTGAACCTTACGAACCTGATCCGAAATCTGGGTTGACGGATTAACCGTCTTTTTCCCGGACAAATTAGACACTGGGTAGGCAATGAACAGGACCACGGCAGAGATAATTAAGTAACGAATATTTTTCTTGCGGTCGCCGAGCGCTTGTGTAATTTGGAAGAAATAATAGATTAGTAAAATAGCCGCGAAAAAGACAATAGCCTCGGCAACGATATGAACGACACCCAAGGGAAACCCTCCTTCTATGATTTAGCCTAACTTTACTGGAACGACGGTCCCCTGTCAACTGACGGTGCAGAACAGTGATTGACACGGCTACGTTGCTTCTCTATAATTAAGGAGTTATTGGGATTTTGTCGCAATAGCTCAGCTGGATAGAGCAACGGTCTTCTAAACCGTAGGTCGAGGGTTCGAACCTCTCTTGCGACATCACAATTAAATGGGTTATCAAAAAGGTTGGGACTAGGTCCCAACCTTTTTCGTATCTCTAAGTGTTCAATTCTTTAGTCTTCGTACTTGCCAACAACCGGTAAGTTCTTCAGAACCTTGCGACCGTGAGGCGACTTGCCATCGATCACACTGGTCAGTTCTTGACCGGCCAAGTTACCGTGGTGCTTGCCACCGGCCCAGGCTTCGACGCCGCTAACGTCGTATACGACGCCCGCAATCGCCACGTAGGCTGGTTGGCCGTCTTGACCGTTAAACTTCGCTAATTCTGCTTGGTTGAAAACTTTTTCTTCACTCACACAAATCACCGCCTAATAGATTTACCCTTATCGTAAACTGAGTTGCCAAACAATACAAGTAATTCGCTTGTCAGGTGATAACCTTGCTTTCGCTTTTAAATTTGGACGCAAAAAAACCACTAACCGAAGTCAGTGGTTTTTTACTAAGCACGATTTAGGCTAATGTAAATTAGTCAACTACCGTAACGTTAGCAGCTTGTGGGCCACGGTCGCCTTGTTCTACATCAAGGGATACGTGTTGGCCTTCTTCAAGAGTCTTGAAGCCTTCGCTGTTGATAGCGGAGAAGTGAACGAAAACGTCTGAGCCGTTTTCCAAAGTGATGAAGCCGTAACCTTTATCAGCGTTGAACCATTTAACAGTACCTTGTTCCATAAGAATGAAACCTCCATGCGCATAGCGCAATAATATTTGCATTTGAAAGCTGGGGTAAAAAGGAGCCATTCTTATAAGAACGTCGAGCCTTTACTTCCGAACCATAAATACATTAGTCATAGAATAACAGGTATTCCCGAGAATAGCAAATGCAAAGTGTCGAAATCGGCAAACTTTTTAGCGACCCCTATAAAGCATTCACTGTTAACCATGTTTGTGCCGCAAGCACCTCATGCGGCGTCAGCTGGTGAGTTCCGCCCGTTATTTCCATCGTCGTTTCCGCCTGAATCTCGTCAAAACTTTTTAAAACTTTTTTTACCGTGGCGACCGTTACCAGCGGATCATGTTCCCCCGCCGACAGCCAAGCCCGATAACCGGGTCGCTGGACTGGCAATGCCACCGGTAACTGCAACGGATGGAAGAGCAACGCCGCCTGCCCCGGAATTTGCCCCGTTAGGACCCCGTAGGCAGCCATGGCCGCACCATTTGAATAACCGACCACCACCAGCCGCTCAGCGTCCCAGCGGTGCTCCTGGCAGACCTGTTGGACCTGTTCACCCAGCCAACTGGCTTCTTCAGCGATTTGTGCCGGGTTCACGGGTCCCGCCGCCGTTTGCGAATAATATTGCCGTTGCGCGCCAACACCCTGCCGGCCCGCAATCGTGATCAATGGACTCTGCGGAGCCAATCGCCGACCAAACGTCAGCATTTCCTGGTTCGTCCCGCCAGTTCCCTGTAAGAGCAAAAGCGGGGCTGCCGTATTGGCGCCAGGCATCGTTTCGATTAAATCCGTTTCCGCCATCGGTCAGCCTCCTAACGTTGGACGATGATTTCAATCTGGCCCTTCTGGGGCGCAAAATTCAAGCCTGCACACGTTTCCGTTAAGATCTTGCCGTATTCGCTCAGCACGTCCACGGGTAGCGGCGTGTGGGTTCGTAAGTGTTCAATTAACTCATCGGCCGACTCTAAATCCGCCAACGTGACAAACAGTAAGGCGTTATTGATCAAGTCATGCAACAGATCGGTCAACAACCCATTTGGCTTGCCAACTTTATCGGTGATGACGACCTGGTTGCTTTCTACTTCCTGGTGATTTACCGAAATATGCTTCAATACATCAAAAATCGTTTGCATGCCCAGTCACTCCTTCGTAGGTTATTCCCCAAAACGACAGTCTTTTTCTAATTAACTCGATGATACTGCAATTTTGCCCGAACGGAAACTAATTCTTGGGAAATGCCTGCGGATGGCCCTGGTTTTGGTAGCGCGTCATGATTTTTTCCTGCACCTTAGGCAGTGGCAAGTCCCGAATCTCAGCTGCCGGCACCCATTTACCAGGGTAAAAGGTCAGTGCAGGTGTCGTCGCCAATTCCGCGACCAGTAACTTAACCTGCCAGCGCTGGTGGGTGTAGGTGTGACTGACCGGCTGCCCACTGACCGGTGTGAGGCTGATAGGGAGCTGATAGTCCGTGGCAAATTGCTGTTCCAGTGCCGCAATGTCCGTCTCCAACGTGGGTTCATCCACCGGCACGGTCTCGCGGAGTTCTGCCTGAATCACTAATGGAAACGTCCAGTAGCCCGTTAACATTTGGTTGGCATCCCGCTGAACCATCAGGTACCCCGCGGGTGAATGGACAATCAGACCATAATACGGCATTAATTTAGGCCGCGGTGCCTTGGTCTTCACCGGAAAATCCGCCACCCGGCCTTCCCGGTAGGAGGCGTCAAATTCACGGACCGGCGAATGGGCCGGATCAGAATTTTTCGCCGTCATGTAGCTGGAGCCCAGGTCCATGATGGCTTGGTTAAAGGCGCCAGGCCGTTCCGGGTCGACGATGGGCTGAATCACCTGCTCAAAAATTTTCCGTGTCTGCGGCTTGGCGATATCATCGTCAATCAGTAACAGCCGTGAGAAGACGCGAAAGGCATTGCCATCGACCGCTGGAACCACTTCGCCAAACGCAATGCTGGCGATGGCTCCGGCCGTGTAGGGACCGATGCCGACTAAGTCAGCCAGGCCAGCCGCGGCCCGGGGCCATTCCCCGTGATAGTCAGTAACCAACTGTTGTGCCGCACGTTGTAGATTCCGGGCGCGCGAGTAGTACCCGAGCCCCTGCCAGGCCTTCAAGAGGTCCGCTTGTTCGGCATTGGCCAACGCCGTGACCGTGGGAAAGGTCGCCATAAAATTCTCGTAATACGGAATCACCGTATTGACCTGCGTCTGTTGCAGCATAATCTCGCTGACCCAAACGTGATAGGGCTCGTGATCCCGCCGCCACGGCAAGTCCCGCCCCTCTTGATCATACCAAGCCAACAACGTCCGGCGAAAATCCCGGATGGTGGCTGCCGACCATTTTTCCATCAGCTGACCCCTTCTTTCGTTCTAATTTGCGAAACCTTTTTCCTATTCTAGCGAATTCGCCCACCCGGAACAAGTAAAGCTTGACGTCCCCCCACGACTCCCCTATCATCAGTGAAGAATGACAACATAGGTAGAAACCCCGACAAGGTTGACTGCCGAGTGAGGCAATGATTGTTGATTCTCGATAGGTCATCGTCTAAGACTTGATTACTTAGTTAAGTCGCAAATTGAAACAATTGATTGCTATACTAATTCAGTTAACTATACCTAAGCCAATTAATAAGGTTCTAAACATTACGACAACAAATACACAAAACTGAACGGGCTAACCCCATCTAAGCCGCAGGGCTGGTGAAAATGGGCCAGTCGCGGTCAGTGTTAGTGACCAGCGGCGCGCCAAGGTGCCCGACTGTGACAAGTGCACCGGCTCTGACTTAGCAGTAACTATCTAAAGGACAAATTGAACCAGCAACCCCCACAGAAAACAAACACACAAAGCTGAACGGGCTAAACTCGTGTCAGCCGCAGGGCTGGTGAAAATGGGCTCAGCCGTGGGAGTTGCCTTAGCGGGTTCCCCGCTTAGGCAACTGCTATCTTTGAGACGTGATCTTCGGCTCAAAGTAAGTCTGGAGACCGCCTTTCGGCTCCAGACGTGCGCCCACAGCGCCACGGCCCATTTTCACCAGCCCGGAGGCGCTGTAAGACGCGCAGTTTAACCCGTAAAAGAGACTATGACATAACGGAGTGGTAAACGTGAAACGTTGGCGATTCTTTCTAATATTAATCTTGTGTACCAGCTTGGCCGGCTGCCAGATGGCCAAGGAAACGCACACGACCAGTGACAGCAAGGGCGTCATGACCCGCAAACAGGTCGTCACCCTGGCCACCTCGCGGCCCCTGACAACGCTGGATACCGACAAGCTCACCCAATTCGGGCGGCTGAACAACACCATTGAAGGGCTCTACTCAACGACTGGCGAGGGGCAAGCCGAACTGGCGCTGGCCAAAAAGGTCAAGGTGACCAATCATAAGCAGACCTACACCTTTACCCTCTGGCGCGATTCCCACTGGAGCAACGGCGACCTCATCACGGCCCGGGACTTCGTTTATTCCTGGCAACGGGCCCTGTCCCCAACGACCAAGGCGCCGAACGCCGACCTCTTTGTCGGAATGCAAAACGCACGCCAAATTCTCGATGGCAAGCTACCCGCAACTAAGCTGGGTGTGAGCGCGCCGAGTCGTTTCAAATTAGTCGTTCACCTGGATCACCCAATGGCAGAACTGCCACAACGACTGACGTTCCCACTGTTTGGTCCGCAAAATGAGCGCGTCGCCCTAAAGTATGGTAACAAGTACGCGACTAAGCCGCAGTACCAAGTCTACGCCGGGCCATTCATGGTCGCCAGCAAGGGCAACACCGCCCAACACTGGCACATGATTCCTAACCCACACTACTGGGACCGCGAGCACGTCTACCTGCAGCGCATCAACGTGGACGTTTACCATAGCAATGCCAAGATGTGGACGGATTACCGCAAGGGCACGCTCGATGAGGTCCGTTTGCTGGGCAAGGCCAACATTAAATCGTTTGAAAAACAGGCCGCCTACACCGCGCGACCGTACTCAAAGATGGTGTTGTTAAACTATCGTCAGGCCGGACCTGAATCGACGGTTAATCAATTGCTGCGACAACGGATTGCTCGCTTAGCTATTTCCCACGCCATCGATCGGCAGAAACTGGGCACCGCGTCTTACGGGAGCACCTCGCTTCCCGCTCAGGGGATTGTCCCCGCCGGTCTGAGTCGCGGTCAACGGGGCACGGCAGATTTTGCCGCCGCCCAACCGCAACAGCAGACGCTGAAATTGAATTTGCCGTTGGCTAAAAAACTCTGGCAGACGGCCAAGAAGCGGGCTGGCGTCAAACACGTCACGCTGACCCTGAGCTATTTGGACGCCACCTACAGCCACAAGATTGCCCACACGTTGCAGCAACAGCTGACTGCGGCCTTGCCGGGCCTGACGATTCGTTTGGTCCCCCGCGAATGGTCCGTCGACGAACTACCGGCACCGACCAGCACTGATTTAACGCTGACGACCCAGCACGCGCAGTACGCCGACCCCCTGTCAATGTTGGCGCTCTTTACCAGCACCAGCATGGCCAACACGGGAAAATGGTCGAACGCCACGTACGACCAGCTGATTGCCCAGGCCAGCACGGCGCCCGCCTTTAACAGTACGCGCTGGAAAACCCTGCTCAAGGCAGACGGTGTGTTGATGAAGTCCCAGGGCGTCACGCCCCTCTTTCAACCGGCCAGCACCTACCTTGTCAACCCCAAGCTCAACGGGGTGCAGTACAATACGGTTGGCACGCAATCCAACTTTAAGGGTGCCTACTTCGTGAAATAGTACCCATTCTAATAGTTGTCAAAAAAGATATGATCCACCTGAGACTTGTGTCGTTCTCCCAGGTGGATCATATTTTTTTGCCGCTAATACTGGCCTGCCGTTTGTTGGTCTACTAGTGATGACCTTTGTCCCGCAAAAATTTCTCGAACCGCGGATCAACATCATTCTTGGCGTCTTCTTGATTTTTCTCATTGAGCTCAAGAATACTGATTCGTTGTGCCAACGTTTTGTGTACATAATCACTGATTAAGAATTCAAATGGTTCTAGATTACCGCTTTCACGAGAAACGGCCAAATCTTCCATGTAGATGGTCCGTGCTTTTTTATCCGGCTGAACATTGATAACCGGGTAACCAGCTTGAGTCAGCGCCATATTCATCAACAAACGTGCCGTTCGCCCGTTACCATCAGCAAAGGGATGGATTGAAACAAATCTTTGATGCAAATCAGCAGCAAATTGGACAGGATGTCGGGCTATCTGCGCAGTGTGCGCCCAGTCAATTAGCTGGTCCATTTGCGGTGCAATATCAAACGGCGCGACATAGGGCTTGTCTTCACTGCCAAACGGCCACGCGGCTAAAATTCGGTAGACGCCGGCATTTGCTTTGTCATTGGTCGTTTGCAGCGTCACGATGCGATTTAGTGTGCGAATCAAAGTGGAGCTTAACGGCGTCTGTTGACTAGCTAGTTCCATCATGTACTCGTAAGCTTCGTTCAAATCCAATGTTTCGAGAACATCTTTAACAGGAACACCATGGATTGTCATCCCTGTATTTAAAATTGAGGCGGTTTCATAACGGGTTAACGTGTTCCCTTCAATGGCGTTAGATGACCAAACATGTTCGATGCGGACACGCTGTTTTAGTTCTTTGACCTGTTCAACTGATAAGGGTCGAAAAGTAATCATTTTCGCTTTAAGTTCGCTAGTTTCAGCTAGTTTGTCTTCGATTGACATTAGAATTTCAACTCCTTTTGGCAAGTTATAGTGCCACTATTGTAGCAAAAAAGACGACCGAGACGTTATCGGTCGCCTTAAAATCTAGTCGCAAATAACTTAGTAAGCGCGTAGGTAAGCCGTAAGTTGTCACCAACTTAATTCGCTACGATTAACTCGGCAGTTTAGCCATGGCAACTTGTATCAGGTTTTCACTGACAAATTCACTGGTCAACCGCTGCATTGGCGTGTACTCGTGCCGTTCCTTATAGGCGACTGGATAGGCAGCGACCACCGCCACCTTCAAATGATTTTCGGTCAGAAAAATTTGACCAGTCCCCTTGTACTTGCCCTTGCTGTGGCGGCCGGTGCGCCAGGAATGGAGTTTGAAATCGCCATCCGGCTCGCGTTTGATTTCGTACTCGCCGGAGGCATTCGCCTGCACGGGCACCCCGACGTACTGGTTCACGTCGTACTTGGCCTTCATTGCGCCGCCTCCTCAGTGAATACCTGAACGAGTGGCGCAACGGCATCCGCACCCAACACGGCCGTCACATCCGGCTGCGTCAACACGGTCTCTACCGCGGTGGGCGTGGCGTCGATACCGGTCAGCTGTTCCGAAATGGTGTGCAACTGCGCCGGGGTGCCAATCGCGCCAAATAACATGGCCGTCCGCAATTTGCCAGCGTGACGGGTGAAATTGACGTGCAGCTCACCGTTGGCAACCGTCAGCTTGCGATACTCCCGGAAGCCGGGATTGGCCCCGTAGTTCCAGGCATCCGTATCATACTTTTCGGCTAGCCGTTGATCGATCACGGCCCAGTCCTTGTCGCTCAAGTGATACGTTTCAATTTGATCTAAGCTACCGACTTCAAAAATGTGGCAGAGTAAGGCTTCCTTGAACGCTTGAATGTCCAAGTCCCGGTATTCTGGGGCCAGGTACTGCCGTAGGTTGGTAATCGCCACCCGGTTGGAATCGACGCCGCGATGGGGCC
Source organism: Levilactobacillus mulengensis (assembly GCF_003946045.1). GTDB lineage: Bacteria > Bacillota > Bacilli > Lactobacillales > Lactobacillaceae > Levilactobacillus > Levilactobacillus mulengensis. The sequence goes on from NZ_RHNW01000002.1 coordinate 129,035, forward strand.
GGTCGCTGGCTGGCAAAAGGGAGGCGTGGGCCGCGTCCACGTTCAGGTCGTACATGATGGTCCCGCCGGCCGCGTAGCCTTCCCCATTTTTAAACATGGTCATGCCGGAAAACTTCTTGCCGTCGACCGTCAAGGCACTCTTGTTGCTGATGCCCAGGTCGGCCACGCCCATCGCTTTGAGCGCCCGCAAAACGGGTTCGGCAAAGACCGTGTAGTCCCCAAATTTCGACCCGTCTTGCGGATCACCATTGATGATGTGTTCAAAAATCAGGTTGCGTTCATCGTGGTAAACGGCGCCGCCACCGGACGTCCGCCGCACGAGTTGGACGTGGTTCTGTTCTAAGTAGTGAAAATCGACTTCGGCACCCACCGTTTGGTTAATGCCGACGATGACGGCCGGTTGGTTGACGTACATCATCAAACCGTGGCCGGGTAATTTTAAATCATTGACTAAGTAGTTGTCGATGGATTGATTGACGATGGCATCGGTCACGACTTGGCCGTTGCGGTTGGTATCAATTAAAAACATTTCAGGTAACGCTCCCTTCAGGTAGGTGTTTTCGTGTTGGTGTCTGCGGCTGACAGGATTCCGCCTTGGGTTTCTGACTCCGCCTGCGGTAGTTAGGTAGCTTCACCCTATGGGACCCGTCTGAAGTCTGAGAAGCGGTCTTCAGACTCGGTTGGGGGCCTTGCAAAATCACAAGTCCCCCAACACGGTCCGTGCTGTAAAGCTGGGAAAAACGCCCAGTTTAACACCACTATCACAGGGTTCGCCACCTAACTACCTCCGGCTCCACCAGAAATCCAAGGCTCCGTCGGCCTAAACACCAACGGCAACAACACACCGTTCTGTTTATTTTCATTTACAATTTCTAGCGACATTAATTGTCACTGAGACACGTCAATTCGCTAAACATTGCCTCACTAACGATCATACAAGAGATCGCTCACTTCCAGGCTAAACCAGTATTAGCCGCAGGGCTGGGAAAAATGGGCCGGTCGTGGAAGTGACCAGAGGCGAGCCAAGGTGCCCGGCTGTGTCGATGGCCTTGGCTGGGGTATTTTCCCAGCCTAGCCCATGGGACAACCTTTGAGACCGATCTTTGGCTCAAAGTTGAGGTGGAAGCCCGCCCCTTGGCTGGAACCGACCCCACAGCAGGGCACTTTGAGTTCGCCGCCGGGAACGGACGCGACCAGGCCCAGTTTTCACCAGCCTGGAGGCGAAATACTGTTCAGCCCAAGCGAGCACTGATTGAAATTATTTTTAGTGTAGCATGCACCCTCAGCGTGAGCAAGTTATTGTCAGCGGTTACAAGCAAAGGGTATACTAGAAATTAACAACGACATTAGGGAGGAATTTACGATGACTGAACACCCACAATCTTTTTGGCAACGACTAATGAACTGGTTCCGCGGAAACAAAACCCCGGCCGCACCAGAAATTACCGTCAAGGATGGCGTGTGGCTGGAACAACGTGACCAAGGCCACTACCGAATGGGGCTTTCTAGTGACGCCCTCGAACAAATCGGTGACATTAGTTTCGCCGACCTACCTATTCTGGCCGATGACGTATTGGCCGCTGGCGACGACATTTTGGAAGTCGAAAGCGATAAGGCCGTCGAAAACTTCAAGACCCCGTTCGCCGGGACGGTCGTTAAGGTCAACGAAGACTTAGTTGGCGACCCCGCCACTATGAACAAGAACAAGCAAGCTGACAACTGGGTATTGGATTTACAGGTTGCCTAAATTTTATCAAAACTAGTCAGTGCTTTCACAACCTGGCTAGTTTTTTCTATAGGCCACAAACAGCGCCACTATCCGTTTGCAACCAAATAGTGCGTGCTACTAATCCCAATATTTGCTATGATAATTCTTGTTTCCACAGGAGGAGAATCATATGCAAATTGGTCAACAAATTAAAACCCAACGTGAGCTAAAACATTGGTCGCAACAAGACCTTGCTAATCGCTTAAGCATTTCACACCAGTCCATTTCAAAATGGGAGCAAGGTACTGCTCTCCCCAGCTTTTCAAATGTTGTTCTTTTAAGTGATCTATTCGGATTATCCATTGATGAGTTTGTCCGACAAGATACCCACATGATGAATAAGTTAGCCCATCCGACCGATCGCCCATTTTCATTAGTTTTATTGTTAAGCTTTGGCTGTGCTATTGTCGTTTCACTTATTTCACTCAGTCTCGGAATTGGTGAAACAACTTTTGTAAATGATACCCAGTCTTTCATTTTGATTGGCGTTATCGTCCTCTTGTTTTTAGTCTATTCCCAGCAACGACAAAATAAGTCACATCATACTTGGCTAATGGTTGGCATTGCTACAATCACTCTTGCCTTGCTACTAGTTCCTCAAGTTGACTCATTCTTTTTAGGCTTTTATTCAGGACTACTACACCAGTAATATACAATTTAAACTGAAGAAAAACTCCCGTGAAATTTTCCACAGGAGTTTTTATTTACCACTTGTATTGAACCGGGTTCTTAATATATTTATTGTAAACGTCACGCACAATGGCCATTTGGTCAGTGGTAAAGGCTGGCAAATCAGCGGCGGCAACGTTGCGGGTAATTTGTTCTGGCTTGGAAGCACCCGGAATCACCGTGCTAACGGCATCGGCCATCAAAATGTAACGTAGGGCCAATGGTGCCAACGCTTGGTCTAAGCCTAACCGTTCGTGCAATTCGTTTGCGGCCTTGACCCCCGTGGCATAGTCCACTCCGGAGAAGGTTTCGCCTTGATCGAAGGCTTCACCGTGCCGGTTAAAGTTTCGGTGGTCCGCCTTACCAAAGGTCGTGTCCAGCGTGTATTTCCCGCTCAACAGGCCACTAGCCAGCGGCACCCGGGCGATGATGCCGACGTTCTTGGCTTGGGCCATCTTGAAGAAATTATCGGCTGGCCGTAAGCGGAACATGTTGTAGATGATTTCTACGGCGGAAATGTCGTAGTCCAAGGCCTTCATGGCTTCTTCGACCCGTTCGACAGAAACCCCATAGTTCTTGATCTTACCGGCCTTTTTCAGCTGGTCGAGCGTGAAGAAGACTTCGGGTTCGTAGTAGACGGGTGTTGGTGGGCAGTGCAACAGCACGTTGTCCAGTGCATCGACGTCTAAATTGGTCAGGCTCTCTTCCACAAATTTAGTAATATTGGCTGCGGTGTACCCACTGGCCACGTGTGGATCGAGCTTCCGGCCGACCTTGGTCGAGACGAACACCTTATCCTGCTTGCCCTTGATAAACTTGGCGAGCGCGCGTTCACTCTGCCCATCCTGATAAATATCAGCGGTGTCAAAGAAGTTCACACCCGCATCATAGGCCGCGGCCAGCGTGTTTTGCGCATCAGCCTCGTCGAAGGGGTCGCCCCACTTTGACCCCAACTGCCAAGTGCCCAAGGAAACTTCGCTAACGTTAAAGTTAGTTTTACCAAATTGACGATACTTCACCGTAATCCCTGCTTTCTGCGCCAGTCTCGCCGACGCCATCCCCTATATTCTGCCGTTTTATTTGGGGAGCGTCAATAACTAACCCCCGCCACATGAACAAAATATTTACCATTTTCACCAAAAAGGACTACCATGAAAATTGAAGCCGGTGGTACCCATGCCAGTAACAGATCCGCTGACCCCAAATTTATTTTGGAGGTAATGGTTATGGCTGTTGTAGAAAAGACTGCATTATTGGATAAAGAAATGAGTGAAGTGTTCGACTGGTCCGACAAGAAGTTACCTGTTCGTGACGCTCTCTGGGATCACTTCATGGAATCCAATGGTCACAACACCGATGAAACTGAAGCTTCGATGAAGGAAATCGACGCTAAGTCCGACGATGAAGTTCGTTCTTACGTGGAAGATAACCTTAAGAAGTAACCGGCTGTCTCAACCTAAAAATAACCTCGCCCTTGTGGTGGGGTTATTTTTCTTTGGCCAAAATTAAGCTGAATAAATACAAAGAGGCCCCTCAGATACCGTAACGTATCTAAGGAGCCCTTGTTTGTATTTTAAAAGTTAGTTAAACTGCGCCGTTACCCCATAAGTTCGGAGATAACGCCGACCAGTCGCCGGATCAATTTCCATTCGGGTCACACTGGTGTTGGCCGGTTCTGGCAAGGCCGTCGTTGCGGTCGCATTCAGCATCAACAGCGCCGTCGCCTTGATAGTTAGCCCGTGACTCACCACCAAAATGTGGTCATTCGGATGGTCAACCACCTCTTCGGCCAGCCACTGACCCACGCGACGTTGAATGTCACGGTAGGTCTCGCCACCGGCTGCGACCAGCACATCCGGCAAGGCTTCGCCCGTCAGTGGGTCGAAGTCGGCCGGTTGCCGCTCCTGTAAGACCCGGAAGTTTTCCCCCGTCCACCGACCGTAATCGGCCTCCATCAACCGATCATCGAACTGTGGTAAAACGTCTAGCTTCGCCGTTAAGGCCGCTGTCGTTTGCCGGGTCCGATGCAAGGGACTGCTGACTAACTGGTCGTAGTGACTCCCCTGAAGCCACTGAGCGAGGCGTTCGGCCTGCTGTAAGCCATTCACGGTTAAATGCGTGACCGCCGTATCCAATTGTCCTTGCATAATCTGGTCAACGTTGGCTTGCGTTTGACCATGACGCACCCAATCAAAGGTCGTCATTTTCTCACTTCCTAATTTTCTCTCTCAAATTGCGTCTCAATCTTTCGTCGTCCCTGTTGCAGCAGGTAAATCGCCACAATCACCAGGACGGAACCAATAACTTCCGCAATCGTAATTTTTAAGCTCAGAAAAATAATGGATAAAATAAATGTCACCACCGGCTGCGTCGCGTCAACGATACTGATCACATCGGACGGCGCAAAGTGGGTACTGTACAGAATCAATGAGAATGGCAAAATCGTTCCCACGATAATCACCGTGGCCATTGACCCAATCAGGGTCCCGGTAATTGGCGGCATATTCAGAAATACCGGATGGTACAGATTGAAGAAAATTCCGGCAATAAACGTTCCCCAGCCTAACACAGTAATCGGTGCATGACCATAGTCGCGTACTAGTGGCCGCGGTAAAACCACGTAACAAGCCGCCGTGATCCCGGAACCAATCCCCCATAACAGGGAATTAACGGGGATGGCCAATTGGGTGATATCGCCCCGGGTAATCGCCAGAAAGACCCCGACTAGCGCGACCGCAAAGGCAATCAGATCACTACGCAGTGGTCGTTCGTGCTTGAATAGTAGGCTACCTAACACAATAAACAAGGGACTCAGATACTGCAGGATGGTGGCTGCGGCCGCATTTCCCGACTGCACCGCAATATAAAAGGTCAGGAGGTTGGCGCCCAACCCAATCAGGGCGTAGGCCAAGAGCCAGGACACTTCACGCCAGCTCTTAAAAATCGTGAACGTTTCTTTGCCATACAAAACCAGACTGATCAGCAACAAAATAACGCCGGCGCCCATCGTCCGGGCGGACAAGAACCAACTGGTCGGAATCGATTGGCCTTGCGAAATAAACTGGAGGACCGTTCCGGAGACCCCAAACATGGCCGAAGCCACCGTGGCCCAGAAAATCCCCTTCATAACGTTTTCCGTTGGTGCACCTACATTCTTCAAAACACGATAAATCCTTTCTCTCTCATACCTCAAGTATGCATCATCATTTCGTTACTGGGATGGTGAAAATAGTACGGATCTTTCGTTCCCGGCGGTGGGTTCAAGATGTCCTGCTGTGAGGAACGGTTTCAGCCTGAGAAGCGGGCTTTCACCTCGACTTTGAGCCTGAAAAACGGTCTCAAAGGTCGTCCCGTGCTCTAAACTGAGAAAATCACTCAGTTAAGACCACCGACACAGCTGGTCATCTTGACCCACCTCTGGTCACTGACACAGTTCAACTATTTTCACCATGCCTACACTATCAATACCGAGCTTACTGTCACACAGCCATTTAGCTGGTTACACACTGACCCACTAATTCTCCCAGTCACTTATCTTTTTCGATTAGTTTTTACCCGACACGATTAACATGAGTCGGGTCATAATTTTTATATTTTAACGGAAAACCATTAGAATTTGGCGGCAAAAACGGGCAAATATCACCGTCTTCAAAAATTTATTTTGTTATATTACGAAGCGGGTCAACCGCCCGCACACCAGTCAACCAGCCTAACTTCCTGGTTGCTCAATCATTTGCCATTCATGCAGGCATCTTCCAACATCCCCGTGAACAGCAAACGAACTAAATTAGCTTACCACTTCCAACCCAATTGGTCACTAACCAGGTCCGACCAATTACATGAGCCACCCCAAATTCCAGCAAAAAAGGCAAAATCACTGCGCCCAAACTGACGAAGCAATTTTGCCTTTCAATTTAAAATTTAACAACCAGTTATAATCCAAGACCTGCCAGTAAAGTTGACCACGCAGCTAACAACTAGTATCAGCCGTGAGGTCGGCGAAAATTGGCTCAGCCGTGGGATTCTGCGAGGATTTTTCTCGCAGAATGGCGACTTTGAAACTCGTTCTTTGAGGTTCAAAGCGAGCTCGAAGACCGCTTCTCAGGCTTCGGGCGTCCTCCCCACCGCGTTCCGGCCAATTTTCGCCGACCGGTAAGGCGCGGTCGTCCACCATTTCTAAGCAGTGTGGTCGACTTTACGGGCCCAGAGGTCACCGAGAAGCTGGATAGCAAACACAATCACCAGAATAATCAGCATTGCCAGAATCGTAACATCACTTTCGAAGCGGCTGTACCCGACGTTGATGGCCAAGTTCCCTAAGCCCCCACCACCGATGGCACCGGCCATGGCGGTCAGGTCGATCAGACTGATCAACGTAAGCACGGACGAGCGGATGATGTCCGGCAGCCCTTCTCTGAGGTAGACGCGGAAAATAATGGCGATGGGACCGGAGCCAACTGATTCAGCGGCCTCAATCACCCCACGGTCAACTTCGGACAGGGCGTTTTGAATCTGCCGCGCGTAGAATGGCGCAGACCCAATCACCAACGGCACGATGGCGGCGGTGGTCCCGATAGCAGTCCCGACAATCAGCCGGGTCAGTGGTGCGATAACGGCCAGTAAGATCACGAACGGAATCGACCGGCACAGGTTAACGATCTTATCAAGAATGTTATAAACAATCCGATTTTCCAGGATACCGCCGGGTTGGGTCACAATCAAGCCAACCCCGATCGCCATCCCCAGAATCCCCGCCACAATCGCGGTAAAGAACGTCATGTACAGCGTTTCGCCGGTGGCCTGAAGAAAATCACTCTTCATGGTCACAGCATTCGGAAAATATTTTGCAAACCAAGTCATTTAGGCCACCTCCGGATCTGTTGGTTTTAAGTGCGTAATGGTGATACCGGCATCCTGACAGTACTGCCAAGCGGCCTGTAACTTGTCGGGATCCCCAGTCATGACAACAATCAGGTTCCCCAGCGGCGTGTCTTGAAGAATTTCCACATTCCCGTAAAGGATGTTAGACACCACGCCGTACCGTTTGTACAGGTCGGTAATCAGCGGTGCATCGGTGCTGGCACCCACGTACTGGAGTTGAACCAACTGTTGATGGTCGTCCAGGCCCAAGGTACGCGCCTGCTTGTAAATCTTTTCAAGCGCTTGATTGATCTGCGTTGCGGTATTAATGAAGTCCTGCGTCAATGGCTTTTCGGGACGGCTAAAGATGCTGACCAGGTCACCGCGTTCGATGATTTCACCATCATCCATGACGGCCACTTTGTTACAGATTTCCTTCACGGCTTCCATTTCGTGGGTGATGAGGACCACGGTCAGGCCTAATTGCCGGTTCAACCGCTTCAACAATTCCAAAATGGATGAGGTAGTCTTGGGGTCCAAGGCACTCGTCGCTTCGTCACTGATCAGAATCTCGGGGTCATTGGCCAGGGCCCGCGCAATGGCGACCCGCTGCTTTTGCCCACCGGACAGTTGGGCTGGGTAATCCTCAGCCTTTTCCGTCAAGCCAACTAGGTCCAAGAGATGGGCCACCTTTTGTTGGCGTTCCTCATGCGACAACTCGCCGCCCTTTAAGGGGTAGCCCACGTTGTCGGCAATCGTCCGGGAGGCCATCAAATTAAAGTGTTGGAAGATCATCCCAATTTTCGTCCGGGCAACCCGGAGTTCCTTGGGCTTGAGTGCCAAAATATCTTGACCATTAACCTCGACAGAACCGGCTGTTGGCCGTTGAAGGCGGTTAATGACCCGCACCAACGTACTCTTCCCGGCGCCGGAATACCCGACGACCCCATAGATGTCCCCGCGGTTGACCGTCAATGAAACATTTTTGACGGCGGTCACGGTTTGACCCTTATTATGGAAGGTCACGTCGATATCTTTTAACTGAATAATCGCTTCGTTAGTCACAGACTTCATTCTCCTTACTCGCCAATGCCGGCAGTTTCTTCATTAATATGTTTAAACAGATACTTGTTTCGCCTTCCGGACGGTTTAAAATGGACCGGAACGCTGTAGGCGGACACCTGAAGCCAAAGTACGGTCTTCAGGTTTACTTTGAACCTCAAAGACCGAGTTTCAAAGATACCAATTTTCTAAGCGGTAAATCGCTAAGAAAATTCCTACGGCTGAGCCCATTTTAAACCGTCCTCCAGGCTGATACTGATTTAACCAATTAGTAACGTTGGTATCTTCACTATCATTTAACTTTCTTCCAATAGCTTAACCGCCGCCTCCTAAACTAATGAGACGGCGGCTAAGTAGACCAATGTGATCAGCCAGATTAGTGAAAATGTGATCGACCGTATGAGTGACCAGAGGCGGGCCAAGGTGGCCAGCTGTGTCGATGGCATTAGCTGAGTGATTTTCTCAGCTTAGGCCCATGGGTCGACCTTTGAGACCGCTTCTCAGGCTCAAAGTCGAGGCGGAAGACCGCTTCTCAGGCTGGAGCCGGACCCCATAGCAGGCCACCTTGAGCCCGCCGCCGGGAACGGACACGTTCGCTTTCATTTTCACTACTCTAGAAACATTGATCTCGTATATTACCAAGCTGGGATGGTTAAGCCGTGGTAGTACTTCTTCAACAACTTCTTCGTTGCTTCAGTCTGGTAAGCCTTCACGATCTTCTTGTAGGTCTTGTTGTTCTTGTCAGACTTGTTAGTTGCGATGATGTTGATGTAAGGAATGGAAGCCTTGTTGATCTTTTCCTTGAAGATGGTTTCGTTGTTTGGCAGCTTAGCTTCGGCAGCGAATTCGTTGTTGATAACGGCACCCGTGGCGTCGGTCAATGACCGTGGCGTTTGGGCAGCATCAACGGCGGTGATCTTCAAGTTCAACTTGTTTTGCGTGATGTTCTTAGGCGTGGGTAATTCAACCTTGGAATCAACCTTGATCAAGCCAGCGGACTGCAGTAAGTGTAAGGCCCGGCCTTCGTTGGTGGAGTCGTTAGGAATGGTGATTTGGTCACCCTTCTTGATGGCTGAAACGCTCTTGACCTTCTTGGAGTACAGGCGTAGCGGTGCGCGGACAGTCTTACCGATGGAAACGATGTCCGTCTTGTGTGCCTTGTTCCATTGATCCATGAAGTACGTGTGTTGGAACGAGTTCAAATCAATTTCGTGGTTAGTCAACGCAGCGTTGGGCTGGTTGTAATCGGTGAAAGTGACCAACTTGATGTTGATGCCTTGCTTCTTTAGCTTTGATTGGATAGGTTTCCAGATTTTTTCATCAGAACCCATGATCCCAACCTTAACCGTCTTGTTACTGCTGCTAGACTTACCACAGCCGGAAACAATTAACAGTGGAATCAACAATAATAAGAGCCAACTAAAATGCTTAAATGATTTCTTCATACTCAGTAATCCCCTTTGTTTTTAAACTATTATCCTCATCTAGATAAACGCCACGATTGAAAAATGCGACCAAAAGAAAAAGTCCGCTCCTAAATTAATAGAAACGAACTTTGTCGTGGTACCATTCTAATTCAAGTCAGGTTAAAGACACCCGGCTCCTCATTAACACTCGCCAGCTTGCGCCTTGAAGTGCGTGCACGATAATGAGTGCCGGACATTACCACCTCATCGCAAGGACTCAGTGATACCAATTCATTTCAGGCCATCTTCACCCCGCCGTGGGTTACCCGCTTTCAGCAAATCGCGAGCTCTCTTGAAACCATTAACGGTGGTTACTCTCCTGATCACATTGTTTTTTCAATCGCTTAATTTATCTGTAAGTCTAATGCAACTTTAATTGGGTGTCAAGACAAAGTTGATATAAATTTATTCATAACGAACCGCATGATACCGGGATTCCCTAATCAATGTCTGGCAGAAACCGGTTGCGGTCTAAATAAATTTCTCACCTAAATTTCACTTAGTCGTCGATAATTTGCTCGCGCAAGAGCCCCGCCGCTAGCAAAAACATGTGGGTCACGACCGGACCAACAAAACTAAAGCCGCGGCGTTTTAAATCCTTGGCGACTGTGCTACCGATGCCCGACTGATTGGTCAGCATATCCCGGGTCACCGCCGGCAATAACAATGGCGTGCCGTTCACAAATTCCCAGAGGTAGGCACTAAAACTCCCAAACTCCTGTTGGACTTGTACGATGGCGCGAGCGTTGTGGATGGTCGCCCGAATCTTTCGCCCGTTGCTGATCATCTCTGGGTCGCTGGCAATCCGTTCGCCGTCAAGTTCATCCTCGAAGCCAGCCACTCGCTGCGGGTCCATCCCCGCAAACAGCCGCCGGTAAACGGGTAACTTGCTGGCAGCCGCCTGCCAACTCAACCCAACTTGAAAAACGCCGACCGTCAGAAGTTCATACAACACGTGGTCATCATGCGTGGGCGTGCCAAAATACGCTTGGTACTCCTGAGTTCCAGCGCTATCCCAAACGTGCCCATCATCCGGTCCAATTGCCATGTCGCCATCCCCTCTCACTTTTATAATACCACGCGGAAGACACAAAAAAGCTCTCGGATTTTACAACCCGAGAGCCATTACCCAACAACGCGAATTACCGGGATTTTCGAATGTACCCGACCATGGGTACACGTCTACGGCAACCATCATACCATGAACCGGAATAATTTGAAAGCTAATCATTGCCATTCGTCCGCTCACGCCACAAAAAATCCGATTTCGCTAGCGTTTGGTCTAGCAAAACCGGATTAGTTGAAAATTGCTGTAACCAAGCCCCATGCCTACTCACCGACGTTAGCCCACCTAAGTCAGTCTCGAGAAAAGCTAGCGACCTGGTTCTTTCCAGATGATTGGAAATAGCAGTTGTATCCCAAATTTAGTTACGCTACATCTGACGTCAGTAGTGTTAGTAGTATCCACTGACTCCTGCACAGAAAATGATTAACACTATCCACACTGAATAGATACAAACACATGACGTAGAAGAAACTATCAACTAACGCGTTGAACCAATCTTAGCCGTGAGGGCGGGAGAAATGGTAACTTTGTGACTCATCCCTTAGAAGCTCAAAACAAGTCTGAGTCAAAACTTCTGCGGATAACCTAATCACCAAATTCTACCAAAGCTATGATCAAAAACTCACTTGCGCCTGGCTAAATCAGTGTGAGCCGCAAGGCTGGTGAAAATGGACTCAGCCGTGGGAATTCCCTTAGCAACGGTCTGGGTTGCTTAGGGAATTGATATCTTTGAGACTCGTTTTTTCGAGGCTCAAAGTAAGCTCAGAGACCGCTCTTTGGCTCTGGGCGCTCGCCCACCGCGTTCCGGTCCATTTTCACCAGCCTGGAGGCGCGGTTACCACACCGTTTAGCTCAGTAGCCAGAGATTATTTGATATAAGCGTATTTGTAGCTCCACTGGGTGCCCGCCGTGTTGTGGATAATTCCCTTAACATCGGACCGTGTCAGGTAAGCGTAGTTCGCCTGGTACAAAGGCGTGAAGCTCTGCGTCTTGTTCACCAGCTTGGCTGCCTGAACCATGTCTTGCCAACGTGCCTCATCGTTGCCGGCATCTTGGTTCTGTGCCTTGTCGATCAGCGCATCGTATTGCTTGTTGGACCACTTGCCGTAGTTCAGCGAGTTCGAGCTGACCGGAATCTGCAGGAAGGAAATGGGATCGTTGAAGTCGGCCCCCCAGTGAGACAGGTAGAGGTCAAAGTCGCCATTGGTTGACCGTGATTGGGCCACGGAAGCCGGCACGTTTTGAATTTTCAGGTCAAAGCCTTTCAGATTCTTTTCCAGTGCGCCCTTTAAGTATTGGGTCACGGTGCTGGCCGCCACGTCATCGTTACCGGCCATGATACTCAACTCAACCTTCTTAACGCCGAGTTCTTTCAGCCCAGCCGCCCACTTTTGCTTGGCCAAAGTGGGGTTGTACGTCGTCGTGTTCTTGACCTTCTGCTGGCTGGCAAAGTCCTTGCCACTCTTAGGGTCACGCGCTAGGCCACTGGCAACAAAGCCGGTTGGCGTCACGGATCCATCCCCCAGCACCTTCTTGGTCAGCTGACTGCGGTTGATGGATAACGCGATGGCCTGACGAATATTTTGATTATTCATGATCCGTCGCTTAGCCTTGTCAGCATCTTGGAAGTTGTATTTCAAATGAATCACGATGGAATACGGATATTGCTGGAATTCTTTGTCATTCTTGTAGTTCTTAACTTGCTCATTGGATAACTGCGCGAAATCGAGTTTCTTGTTCTGGTACAAACTCAGACCCGTTTGGGGATTCGTCACGACTTGATAATTAATCTTTTGCAGCTTAACGACCTTTTTATCCCAATACTGGTTGTTCTTCACAAAGGACCAGGTGTTGCCCGTCCCATTCCAGCCCTGAATCTTGAAGGGACCGCTGTAGACCATGTACTCGGACTTCGTGGCATACTTTTTGCCATATTTATCGATAACCTGTTTATTTTGTGGGGCGAATAACGGGTAAGCCATTAAAATTTTAAAGTAAGCGATGGGCTTATCCAGCTTGATGACCACCGTTTGTTGGTTCTTGGCGTGAATCCCGATGGTGCTAGGCTTAGCCTTACCGGCGATAATCTTGTCGCCATTTTTAATCCCAGAAAACATCGTCATGTAGGACGATTTGGTGGCTGGCGTTAACGTCCGCCGCCAAGAATAAACGAAGTCCTGGGCGGTAATCTTGTCGCCGTTGCTCCACTTGGCGTTGTCACGAATGTGGAACGTCCACGTTTTCTTATCCTTTGACATTTTTGCTGAATCCGCCAACCCTGGTGCAACCTGACCGTCCTTGCCTAACCGATAAAAACTTTCAAAAACGTTCCCCGTCTGGCCATAACCGGTGGCCTTGGCGAGGTCGATGGTGTCGAGTGCTGCCGTCGCTGGCAACCGCAAAACTTGTTGTGGCTTGGACGTTGCAGCAGTTTGGCCACAGGCAGCTAACCCCATACCAATTGCCAATACCGCTGCGACAAACCCAATCCCAGTCCATTTTTTCATAAGAAGTTTGCTCCCTTTTCCTCAAATTTTGGTGGCGTACAATCCGCAAAATTATGATTTAAAAACAGAAAAAACGGGCTACCGCCTTCACTTAACTCGTGAAAGCGGTAACCCGTTCGACACTGCCAACCTAGGTCGGCGCTATGTACTACTACGGTTTAGCCGGAAAATCACGAATTGAGGTAGCGCAAAAAGACACGTTACATTCGCAACATGCGGCAAGCAGTGATTTAACTTGAGTGGCGTTCTTCAACATCGTGATTTTCCTCCTTAACTTATTTTTTGTAATTAATTGGATTGTACAAGACCTAAGATACCCTCTTCCCCAGCGTTTGTCAAAGATAAAAATCGACGGCCGGCAGATTTCAAAAGCGGCGGGTAACATTCCGTGGTGGAAAAAGGTATACTTAAAATAAGTTTGACTAGTAGAAAGGATTTGAACGTATGGACATCGAACGTATGCTTGCTGAACTAACGTTACCGGAGAAGGCCGCTCTGGTTTCAGGAAAAAATAGTTGGTACACGGCCGCTATTGACCGGCTGGGCATCCCCGCCCTCATGATGACGGATGGCCCTTCCGGCTTACGGAAACAGACCGCCGATTCGGGTACCACGAACATTAACGACTCGGTTCAAGCGATTACCTATCCGGCTGCCGCGTTGAGTGCGAGCTCCTGGAATCGTGATCTTATGCACCAACTAGGTGAACACCTGGGTGACGAGGCTCGCGCAGAACAAGTCAGTCTGTTACTGGGCCCCGGCGTCAACCTGAAGCGTTCTCCCCTGGGTGGGCGTAACTTCGAATACCTGTCAGAAGACCCTTTGGTGGCTGGTGAATTAGGCAGCGCCTACGTTCAAGGGGTGCAATCCAAGCACGTCGGTGTCGCCGTTAAACATTTTGCCGCCAATAACCGCGAAAATCAACGGTTCACGGCCTCCAGCGACATGGACCAACGGACGCTGCGCGAACTTTATTTACGCACGTTTGAAATCATCGTCAAGGCCGCTTACCCTGCCACGATGATGACCTCTTATAACAAAATTAATGGCACGCTGAACTCCCAAAATCGCCGGTTGCTCCGCAGCATCTTGCGTGACGAATGGGGCTTCCACGGCGCGGTCATGTCCGACTGGGGCGCCGTCGCTGACAACGTCCAGGCCTTACGTGCCGGGCTGGATTTGGAAATGCCAGGTCAGGGCCAAGCTTCCGTGGACAACATTATTCGCGCCGTCGAAACCGGCGAACTGGACGAAGGGACGCTGAACAAGGCGGTTCGGCACCTGCTGCACATCATTGATAATTGGTTACCTGCTGATCAAGCAGGCACCTATGACCACGCGGCCCATCACCAATTTGCCCGCAAATTAGCCGACGATGGCATCGTGCTCTTAAAGAACCGCCACGCTGAACTGCCACTGAATCCCAAGACGGCTGGTAAGGTGGTCGTCATTGGTGAGCTGGCCGATCAACCACGCTACCAGGGGTCCGGCAGTTCCCACGTCAATCCGACGAAGTTGACCACGCCATTAGCTGCGCTGCAAGCCAGCGACCTCGAGGCCAACTACTACCCCGGTTACCGGCTGGATCAGAGCGAAACGGATGACAGCTTAGTCGAAGCCGCCATCACCGCCGCCCAGGACGCCGATCACGTCATTATTTTCGCCGGCTATCCTGAAAATACGGAATCGGAAGGCTTCGACAAGACCTCGCTGATGCTCCCCGAAAATCAAGGCGAATTGATTGGCCGTCTGTCAAAGATCAGCGACCACGTCACGGTCGTGCTCCAAAATGGTTCCGCGGTCGAAATGCCTTGGATTCATGGCGTCGACGCCGTTGTCGAAACTTATTTGGCCGGTGAAGCAGTCGGTGAAGCGACCTGGGACATCATCACCGGTGCCGTCAACCCGTCCGGTCACTTGGCCGAGACCTTCCCGCAACGTTTGACCGATACCCCAATGGCCCCAACATTTGGACAGGACCCGCATCACGAATACTACACGGAAGGCATGTTCATGGGCTACCGTTACTACGACACCCACGAAATGCACGTGCTCTTCCCATTCGGCCATGGTCTCAGCTACACGACCTTTGAATACACCAATTTGGCCGTCGACGAAAACGAACACGGCGCGACCATCACCTTTGACCTGACCAACACGGGCGACCGCGCCGGTCAAGCCGTGCCACAACTCTACGTGGCCAACCACGCCTCGCACGTGCCAATGCCAACCAAGGAACTGCGCGCCTTCACCAAGGTCGCCGTAGCGCCTGGCGAAACCAAGGCCGTGACCTTAAAGCTCAACCGACGTGACTTTAGCTGGTGGTGCGAAGGCAAGTCCCGTTGGCAAGCCGATTCCGGCGACTATGAATTAATGGTCGGCGATTCCTCGCGCGATATCCGGTTACAAACCAAGTTGACCATGGACTTTAAGAATTCCCCTGCCCCCGTGACAGCTGAAACTTACCTGTCCACGATTGTCAGAGATCCGCGTCTGCAACAAATCTTCAAGGAGACGGTCCTGGCACCCAAAAATACCAACGGGAACAACTTCTTAGCAACGACCGACGAGCATGGCAACGTGGTCCTACTCCAAGATCAAATGTTCCTGAACATGCCACTGCGGGCGGTCATTGCGCTCGGCGGTCCGGCTGATTTGATTCACGATTTCATTAACGCCGCTAACAAGCGATAACCACGACAAAAATAGACGAGGTCCTAACGTTGTTTAAGCGTTAAGACCTCGCCTTTTTCGTGTTCATTTCGCTTAACGATTCAGTGGCAAGACCATATCCAAGTGGGGAATCCCCGTTTCCAGGTAAACCTCGCTAGTGGGCGTAAACCCAAACGAAGCGTAAAACTTTTGCAGGTAGGCTTGGGCCTGAATCACAATCTGTTGGGCCTGCGGATAGGTCTCTTTAGCGGCAGCAATGGCTTCGGTCACCAACTCACGACCAGCGCCATGTTTCCGTTCCGAAGCGGCAACCAGGACCCGGCCAATGCGGACCTGATTGGGCTCCGGAATTAATCGCGCGTAGGCCAACACCTGACCCGCATCGTCCGTCCGGAACAGGTGCTGCGCAATCAGATCATCATCGTCAACTTCCTGATAGACGCAGTCTTGTTCCACCACAAAGACCGCCACCCGTAACTGGTAGATACGGAAGAGTTCCGTGGTCGTTAGTTCAGCAAAACTTTTTTGACTAAAACCCATTTAATTCAGCTCCTAGTTCAACGCACTAATGTGTGGTTGGTGGTCCAATGGATATTCCACGGGTGTATCCCAGTCGTTTAGCATTTCGTCAGTCATTTTAACGCCTTGCAGTTCCAAATTATCATAGGGTTCCATGAAGTAGGACCGCTCAGTCAGGTTGGCGTAGGCCCGGTATTGCGTGTAGTCGCTGTGACCATCGGCCTTTAGCTTGACCCCCTTAGGAATCGTGACGCTATCCATTAGGTGTTGTAAGAGGTTCAGGGTCGTCGGCGTATCGTCCGTCTTGATGCTGAAATGCTTGTTGTAAACCGTCCGAACAAAGCGGGATGGTGACGTGTAGTCGCCGGGAAGGCCCAACGCGCCAGTCCCAGGACCCTGAGTGGCCAACTCAAAGCCTTCGTAATCATGCAAAGGCACATCGGCAGCTTGTAGCGTGCCATAAGTGCTGAGGTTTTGTAAATGCCAACTCAATTGTGGTGAATTGGCCATGACCCCAACCGGATCATCAATCAAATGAATATCATGACTGGTGGCTTCGAGTACGGCGGTCGCCCCCGTCGGATCACTGAAGATAAAGTGCAGTGGCGCCGTGATGCCGAGCAAGGCAACCGGGATGTCCAAGAGTTGAATGTGCTTGACCAGTTCACGCAGGTCAGCCACGCTCTTGGCGTTGCCCAAAGCCCAGGCCGTCACGTCATGTGGCGCTAAGCCCAACTTATCAGCTGGTGCGCTTGCTTCATACTTCGCGTATTGTGAAAAGTACAGCGCGGCTGCCCCAAGACCATATTCATTCACGCCATCAACAAAAATGTAATGGCTCAGGTTCCGACCGGCCCCGACGAAGCCATACTTCGTAGTGAAGGTCCCCGCATCCCCTTGAATCTGTTGGTTCCGCGGCATAAAGATGGGTTGACCACCCAGTTCAAACGCAAAATCCATGGTCCGGGCTAAAAATTGATCGCCCCGGCTGTTCTCATAGGTCAAACTCGTACACATTGAAAATCATCCCGTTTCTAATATAGTTACCCATTATTCTAAACCATCAAAATCCGTATTGCACGGATAATCGTTAAAACTATAACCAATTATGCCAATTTGTTTAAAAACTTCATTTGACGTCCACTAGCCATTTAGGCCACCAACTGTTTGGTTCACGGATGATTCACCCGCAAAGTTAGGGCAACTTATGAAGCTGAACGGCTTAACGTCCCGATTTTTACCCACCAGCGTGCCATTAGCTTTCTATTGCATCCAGTTCCTGCTAGGGTTGCCCCAGAGAATAGAATTGTCATTTAACCCAAGCCTAGTGGAAATGCCATGCCATTTTCCTGGGGACTCGTATTGAGTGTGTCGTTCTTGTGAGGTACTGGCTAAGTTAAGCACGCTAGCAGCATCTCGGCGGCACGTTGCGGCACCTCTTCAACTATTCTCCTGTGACTCGGCAAAAGGAGGTCTTGGATAACAAGCAGTCCAAGACCTCTTTTGTCTGGAAAAAAACGTTATTCCGCGGCGTGATACCGAATCGTACTCTCTCCATTACCATTGGCAATCACTTGTAATTGGTTTTCAACTTGGTCACGGAGTTCACTCACGTGGCTAATGATACCAATCATCCGGTGCTTCCCCTCAATCGTTTCCAATGATTCCAGCGCCGTCATTAAAGCATCTTCATCCAATGATCCAAAACCTTCATCAATGAACAGGGCATCGACGTCGACACTCCCCGTAGTCTGCTGGATAACTTCACCTAAGGCTAAAGCTAACGCTAACGAGGCAATAAAGCTTTCACCCCCGGATAGCGTATGCACGCTCCGTTGTTCACCCACGTGATCATCATAGACGTTGATTTCCAGGCCGGACCGCTTCTTAGAGTTCGCCTGGGATTCATCAATCACGAATTGATACCGCCCGTTGGTTAATTGCTTTAACCGATGATTACCGACCTGTAAGATTTGGCGTAAGTAGGTTTGGAGCACATACCGTTCCAACCCTAACTTACTGTTGGGTCCATCCCCGTTGACCACGCCACTGAGTTCGGTCAGCTCCTGCGTCGTTTGCATGGCCGCAGCCTGCTTATCCACTTGCGTCTGTAATTGCTGGGTGTGCGTGGTGTTAAATTCAAAGAGATTTTGTAATTGCCGTTGCTGTTCCTGGAGGTCCGTCATCTGGGCCTTGGCCTGAGCCAGGGCGGCCTGAGTCTTCTCCCGGTCCGGCGTTGGCTGATCCTTCGTACGGGCAACCAGGTCCGCAATAGTCGCGGCTAGGCTGTCCTGGCGTTTGTCAAAGGCGGCCAGTGTCTGCCGCTTAGTCGCTAACGTCCCAACTTCCGCTAGAGCTGTTTGGACCTGTTCGACCACAGTCTCATCAGTTGCACCGAAATGTTCTGTCAAAAGCTTTGCGACGACAGTCCGGGCCTGGGTCAGTCTTTCTTGACTGGTCTGCACTTCTTCGTCGGCCTGCGTTAAGCGGGACTTTGCCACGGCTACTTGATTTTCTGCCTGTTGCACAGCCGTGTTCACCGCGTCCAAGGTCTGCTGGTCGGCCTTCACTCGTGCCCGTAAATCAGTGAGCTGTTGCATAAATTCTGCTAGCGTTGAGGCTTGATCCGGTAATCGCTTCACCTCTGTCGCCAGTTCAGCGCTCAGCTTAGCCTGCTGCGTTTGTTGATCATGCACAGCTTGCTCAGCCGTCTGCACCTGCGTTTGCAGGGTGGCGGCCGCTGTGGCCAACGTCTTCATTTGCTGTTGCGCCCGGTGTAAGGCTTGTCGCTCTTGTTCATTCTTAGCTTCTGCTTGTTGATAGTCTCGCTGGGCCGACTGTTGTTGCTGGGTGAGCTCGGCAAGCGTGGTCGTGGTTGGTTGTTCTAGAGCCGCTTGTAACTCGGCTAGTTGGACGGCCTGGGTCGCGGCTTGCTCCGTGACGCGTTGTTGCCAACTAGCTAATTGAGCGGCGACCTCACTGGCCTGCTTTTCTAACCGATCCGCTTGCGCTTGAATCTCCTTAACGGCATCTTCCGACACCGTAGTCGCTGTCGTTGTCGCTGCTGGATGGGGATGATGTTCCGACCCACAGACCGGACAAGGCGTGCCTTCGGTCAGCTGGGCACTCAGTTCGGCAATTTGACTCCGTAAGAAGGCTTGGTAGCTGGCATCGGCGGCCGTCCGCTTTTCCTTAGCGGCTGTCTGGGCCGTCTGCACCTGCGCCTTTAAACTGGTTGCCTTTTGCTGACTGGTTGTGAGTTGGTGGTCAGCCTGTTGCACGGTTGCCAATTGCTTTTCGCTTGCCTGCAACTGAGCGTCACGCTGGGTCAGCTGATTTTGCTGGTCGAAAATAGCCGGCTGCTGATCCAAGACCTGTTGCTGAGCCAGCTGAGCCGCTTTATTTTCATCAAAGGCGGTTCGAATCTCTTTGAGACGCGCCTGGGTTTGATCAACCTGTTCTTGCGCGAGGTGCCTTTGTTGGGTTAATTCAGCCACGTGTTGGTAGACCGGAATCAGTTCCTGTTGTTGGGCTAATTGATCATTTTCTTGCTTGATTTTTTTAGCCAGCGGTTGCTGTTTCTGTTGCTCAGCGACGGCTACCTGGTGCTTCTGCTTAGCCGACTGTAAGGCCGTTGCCGCCCGCTCACTGGCCTGTTTCCGCTGTTGGAGCGTTTGCTGAGCCTGCGTTTGCTCTTGCCACTGGGGCTGAATCTGTTGCGCCCAATCCAGCTCAGCAATTCGCTGCTTCAGCGCCTGCATGGCCGGTTGTTGCTGGGTCAATGCTTGTTGTTCCTGCTGCCGATCCGCGAGTCGCTTACGATCGGCCAGTAAGACTGATTCTTGCTCATCTTGCCGGACCAATTGACTGTGCAATTGATCTGCTTGCTTGAGTTGGGTGGTGACCGCAGTCCGTTGGGTCTTGGTCGTGGCTTGCTGCTCGGCCATTAACGCTAAAATATCGGTCGTTTGTTGATTAGCCAGCAAACTAGCGGCTTTCTCTTTATTTTCAGTTGTCCATTGCAGCTCACCCCGTAACCGGTCAAGGGTCGCCGCCGTCTCCTTATTCGCCGCCTCATTTTGCCGAAGCTGGCGCTTGAGGAGGTCCGTCCACCGCGCAAAGATGGTGGTATTAAATAGTTGTTCCAAAACCACGGCCTTGTCTTCACTAGGGGCAATCAGGAACCGGCGAAACTGGCCTTGTGGAAGTAGGACGATTTGGGCAAACTGCTTGCCGTCCATCTGTAACAAGTCCTGCAGATAATCGCGAACCTGGCCTTCTTTCGTCAACTGTGTGATTTCCGTATCGTTCTCAAAAACGGTCAATGTCACGCTGGCCGCGGCCTCCGTCAATCCGGTTCCTCGCTTCTTGGCTAAAACCTGCGTGGGTTCCCGCACAATTTCATAGGACCGATTCCGGTGAGTAAAGGTAAACGTGACCCGTGTCTGGTCCGTGTGGGTCGCAAAGTCGGAGCGCATGGATTTGGCTTCCCGGTCGACACCAGAGGTCTGGTTAAACAACGCGTAGCACATGCCATCAAAAATCGTGGTCTTCCCGCTCCCGGTTTTCCCACTGATCAAGAACAACGGGGTAGCGGAAAATTTCGTAAAATCAACCGTTTCATCCCGGTAAGGACCAAAGTATTCTAAGTGTAAAGTGACGGGACTCATTCGTCTGCCTCCTTTTCTGCAGCCTGCAAGGATTGCCGGGCCCATACCTGTTGCTGCGCCGTTAGGGGATGTTGGGTAACCTGCTCAAAGAAATCCCCCAACAACGTTAACGGATCTTGCTGGACTTGTTTCACGTCTAATTCATCCGGCGTCACATCAAGTTGGTTCACGCGGTTGAGCTCAATCACCCGGGGGAAGCGCGTCTTTAACCGCTGCATGACGTTCGTAATCGGCGTGGTGTCCGTTAAATTAACCGCCACAAAATCTTCTGGCGTGACCGCGTACGGGTGGTCCCGGTCCATCAGGTTGGTAAAGCTATCCTCCAAGACCACCAAATCATGCCACGGCTTCAGCGGCTCAAAGGTCACTGAGACCGGCGTCTGATCCGTATCAATAATCCAAACGCCCTTCGTGTCGGCCGCCTCACTAGTCGAAAATTTCAGGGGTGACCCACTGTATTTAACAGTCGGCTCGTTTTGCAGGGCTTCTTTCCGGTGTAAATGTCCCAGCGCGACATAATCAAACGGCGCTAACATATCCACGGGCACGGCATTTAACCCGCCGACCTGGACCAAGGTCTCCGAATCCGAGTGATTGCTGCCCGCCGCAAAGAAATGCGCAATCAGCACGTGCTTCTTCGTGGCATCAAATTTTGCCTGCATGGCGGCAACTAGCCGTTCCATGGCCTGGTTAACCGTTCGAATCGATTCGTCGTCAAAAAATTGGCGCGCCTGAACGGGTTCAAAGTAGGGCAACAAGAAAAATTGTGTATCCTGCAGTGTCACCGGATTTAACGCGTCCGCCAACCGGGTTCGTAGGAAAAAGTCCGTGCTGGCAAACCACTCCTGACCGTAACCCAAGCGCACGCCAGAATCGTGATTCCCGCTAATCGCTAACAACGGCAGTTTTTCTTTGCGATTCAGGTCAACCAACATGTTGGTCAACGCCGTTACGGCCGGCTCGCTAGGGAGTGCTCGGTCGTATAGATCCCCGGCAATTACGACGGCATCGACCCTTTCTCGCTTAGCAATCGCCTTAATCTGCTGGTACGCATCCTCCTGCTCGGGAATCAAATCATATCCATGAAGTTTCTTGCCAATGTGCCAATCTGCTGTATGTAAAAAACGCATGATTCTGCCCTCTTTCTATTGGTTCTCTGGTGCCCAGTCACAGCTCAACAGGTGGTCATTCACCAAGCCCGCCGCCTGTAAAAATGAATACGTTGTGGTTGGCCCGACAAATTTAAAGCCGCGTTTCTTCATTTCACGGGAAATGTGTTGCGCCAAATCCGTGGTTGCTGGTAGCTGGGTATCACTCGCAATGGCGTGACGAATCGGTTTGCCATCAACAAAGTTCCACAGCCACGCGCTAAACGTGCTCCCCGCTGGCCAATTTAAAATGACCCGCGCATTGTTAATGGTTGCCATTAATTTCTGGCGATTCCGAATGATCTCGGCGTCTTGTAACAGCCGTTCGATATCGGCAGCGGTCATGGCAGCGACCCGCTTTAGGTCATAATTGTAAAAATCCCGTTGAAAAGCGGCGCGCTTATTTAACACGGTCTGCCAGCTGAGTCCCGCTTGATAGGTCTCCAAACAAAGCAGTTCAAAGAGCCGTTGTTCCTCGTGTTCTGGCCGGCACCATTCTTCGTCATGATATCGTTCCATCTCAGGTGAAGACGTGGCCCAATCACATCGTTTAACCATTGCTTTCCCTCCAATTTTGCTTCTGAAACTACTATACCAGATTCCCGATTCAAGACCAAACAAATGTTCTACTAATGCTATTTTGAAACCGGGTCCAACCCCGGTATTAACGAGTTCTATTATCAATATTTACTGAACCTTTAATTCTTGACCCCACGCGACGTTTGGCCTATGCTATTGTAAATACGAATTGTTTTGGGGATTATTAAGGGAGGTTAACATCATGCGCAGATTTCACCACGTTCGCGCGCGTTCACTGACGATGGCTGTTGCGGCAGCCCTCATCGTGGCGCCCGCTGTTACCACTAGTACCGTCACCGCCCAAGCCGCTAGCGTCAACCCATCGGCTGCTACACTAAAGAAGTCCAAAGGCTATTACCAGAAACACGCCAAGGCCCTGGGGAAACGCTACAAGCTCGCCTACGACGCCCAGACGGCCCTCAAGAAAAATGGTAAAGCAGTGGTCTACGTGAAGACCAAGGATAAAACCTTAAAGAAGAGCGTCACCATTGCCATGGCTTACTGGAACAACAAGTTAGGCAAGAAGGAATTCACGCAAGGTTCCAAGAAGAATCATACACTGACCTTCTCCGTTTCTAAGTCCGCCGCCACCAAAAGTGATCAGAGTGACGCCTGGTGGACGCCAGCGAAGAAGCAACTGCAGATTCGCTCGTCCTTCTACACGGCGGCCAAACAAGACATTGGTACCGCAATGACCAACCAGTTGAACGACGCCTTCTACAACCAATATTCTAGTACCGTTAAGAGTAAAGCGAAAGCGAATTTAGAAGCTGAAGGCATTGCCACTACGGATGAAAGTTACGATGAATTATTCAACGCAGAGGCCGCCCGTGTGGAAGAGGCCCTGCCGTCCTACGCCGTCTTGAAGAAAGATGTGGCCCTGGTCCGCGCGACGTTAGCCAACGAAGGTCGCAAGTACCAGTACGCCAGCACGATTGCCCACGAACTCGGTCACGTGCTGGGCCTGAACCACTCCCCGAAGAAAGCTGATTTAATGTACTTTGAGAGTGGCAGTTCCAACGTTTACAGCTACAAAAAGGTCAAGGCCGGTCTGTCCAAATACAATCCAATTACCAAGACGGATAAGAACCGGGCCAAGTTAGCCATCAAAATTTATACGGCCGTACACTAATTAACTGCGTCAAAAGTTGCTGATTATTTTTCTAATCGGCAACTTTTTTTCCGAAAATTATCTCGTCTCAAAATAAATAGCGGTTGGCATCCCCGATGTCGACTGACCTAAACGGAGGAACTTAGTAAATTGACTAAATCAACGCGCAGCTGGATTGGACTAACCGCCCTTTCTCTCGGGGTCTTCATGGCCCTGCTAGATGTCACCATCGTCAACGTCGCCTTACCCACCATGGTCCGGGATTTCAATGAATCCTTTAACAATGTGCAATGGGTCTTAAACGCCTACTCCCTGGTTCTGGGGGTCACCCTCCTCATCGTTTCCAAGATTGGGGACATGTACGGGCTGAAACGTATCTTTGTGATTTCCCTGGCCATCTTTGTCCTGGCCTCGGCCGTTAACGGCATGGCACCTAACCTTCTCATCCTCGACATCGGCCGTGGGGTTCAAGCCCTCGGTGGCGCCGGGATGAATGCGCTCGCCATGGCCCTGGTCGCCGTCAGCTTCAAGGGAAGCAAACGGGGCGTGGCACTCGGAATCTTAGGTTCCATCATTGGGCTATCTTCAGCGTCCGGCCCCCTAGTCGGCGGTTACCTGGTCGCCCAATTCGGGTGGCGCTCAATCTTCTACGTGAACATCCCCATTGGCATTATTGCGATTATTCTAACCCTGATTTACGTGGATGAGGTGTCTGACCTGAGTCAAAATCATCAGATTGACTTTGCCGGCATGGCCTTATCCGCCGCAAGTTTATTCGCTTTAATTTACGGCTTGATTCTAAAGGAAAACCATCAAGACTGGCACTGGACGAGTCCCCAAATGTTGGGCTGGTTTGGCGCGGCCATTCTGTTCTTCATCATCTTCATCCTGGTTGAAGCACGTTTGAAACAACCGATGGTCAACCTGGCCATGTTCAAGAACCCCCATTTTGTGGGAACGGTCATGGTTGCCCTAGCACTGGGGGCCGGAATTTATTCCTACAATACTTACCTGACCGCCCTGATGCAAAACTACATGGGCTACTCGGCGTTGCAAGCCGGGGTTCGGCAATTAACCATCAGCATTTGGTCCCTGATTCTCGGACCACTGACCGGGTACCTGGGTAACCGCTATTCTAAAAAATGGATGATCAGCGGCAGTCTCTTCCTGGGCGGTATCGGCTTCCTAATGCTAGCCAATGCCATGACCATTCACGTCTCCTTCGCCGAGTTGTGGCCGGGCATGGTGCTCATGGGGATCACGAACGGGATGGTCAACCCACTCCTGAACAGCACCGGGATGGAAGGCGTCCCCGTTCGTGAAATGGGGATGGCCTCTGGCTTGATCAACGTCTTTCGTCAAATTGGGGTGACCTTAGGAATCGTTAGCCTCGGACTCGTTCAAAATAACGTTTACCAAACCTATTTGGCCGCGCACTTCAACCAGATCAATATGCCCCACAAGGCCGCAATCGCGATTCACCACGCCTTAGTTACCGCCGGGCCCTTCTCTGGTCACGGCATTGCCTTTAGCGCCCGGTTAGCCAAAATGCCGTTCGCCCACGCGATTCAGCAGACCGTGTGGCAAGCCTACGCTAACGGCACGCGCGCCGTCACATTGACTTCGGCCGGTATTGCCATCGTCGGCGCGCTCTGTGCCGCGATTCTGATGCGCAACCGCCAAACGAATCATGATTAAGCGTGGAGCCTGGGGTAATCCCAGGCTTCTTTCATTTGCCAATTTACACAGTCGAAACGTGGGGCCAAAGGCAGCCGGTTCCGCTTAAAACTGATAACCAAACAATCCAAGTCCAGGATTATTCGGTTATCAGCCTTAATGCTCGCCGGCTAACCGCCTTTGGTCCCACTCTTGGTTTGCAACGGAACTGTAATCAAATGTAAATTGCGCGTAACCTCCGGGCAACTCATACCGTGTACAATGAACCCAAAGACTTGAGGAGGACATCATTCATGAAGATCACGTTACATAAATTTGCCGCTGGGGTCGCCGCTTTCGCCGCCGTCCTAGCTGTCGGTGTTAGTTTGAACACGACGACCGCCAACGCAGCCGGCAAAAAAGTTGCCGATGTTTCGCAATACCAAGGGAACATCAACTGGACGAAGGCGTCAAAGGACTTAAAGTACGCCATCATTCGGGTGCAACATGGTAGCAAGGGCGACGCTGGCTACATGGTAGATAGCAAGCGCAACGTCAACGCTAACGGTGCTTACAAGGCTGGTGTGCCATTCGGTCAATACATGTTTGCCGAATTTACCAGCGTTAAGGACGCCAAACAAGAAGCCCAGGACTTCTACAAACGCAGCAACAAGCACACCAAGTTCTTTGTCCTGGACGAAGAAAAGCGGATGCCTTCTGCGAAGAGTTCCGAACAAACCTACGTGAACGCCTGGTTGAAGACAATGCGGAGCCTGACCGATAAGCCTCTGATTATGTACGCCGGTGAATACTACGCCAACTCACATAACCTGAACTTCTCCAAGTTCGATGGTTCTTGGATCGCCAAGTACAGCTCCACTAAGCCTAAGGTTTCTGGCACGTCCATCGACCTCTGGCAATACACCAGTTCTGGTCGCGTTTCCGGTATCAGTGGCAACGTTGACTTGAACAAGATTCAAAACAGTTCCGTCGTGAATAGCTGGTTCGCTGACACCTCTTCCCATTCAACCGCTAGCTACTACAACAGTATCAGTGGTGTGAAGGGTATCAAGATCAAGAAGGCCGTTTACGAATACAACAATATTCTCTTCACCAACGGTCAACGGAGCACCAAGTTAGCCGCTGGCAAGACCTTAGCTGTTAAGGGCATCACCAAGAACAGCAAGGACGCTTACCGGTTCCAATTGACCAATGGCAAGTACGTCACGGCCAACAAGGCTTACGTTTCAACTTACTAAACTGATTTTCCCAAAAGCGGGTCCTGCGGGATGCGCTTTTTTTGCGGCCAAAATTCACTTGTGCCACAATCACAAAAGGTGTGCCGACGACAAGTTGAATTGTCGCTGACACACCTTTTTCAATTTTCCGTTTAGCTTAAGGCAATGACGACCTGGAGCGTGGCGGAGAAGTAGTTCTTCTTTTCAATCGACTTCGGTAATTGCTTGGCCGACTTGTTCTTCAAGCTGGTCTTCTTCATGACCTTGGCCCCAAAATTAACGGGTGCCGTGAAAGCCGTGTTGGCGTAATTGTTGACCGCCTTGCCACCCAGCGTATACCCCGCTAAAATTTTCTTTTTCTGGTTATAGAATTTAAGTTGTTTATTCAGTGCTTTCTTGGTGATGTTATCTTTCTTCATTTTGTAAGTTTGCGCTAACCGCCAAGGCACCCGGCAAGCATTGTAGCCGACCTGGTTGTCGGTTCCCGACTCAATCGTGTAGGGCTTCACGGCCTTTAGCTTGATGCTCTTCCCGGTCGCAAAGATAAAGTCGGGGAACAGCCCGGTCTTGTGCCGTGCGCTCAGCTTCTTGACGGCTGTTTGACTGCGATTGGCGACCTTGGTCCAGGTGCTATCCTTGGTGTATTTGGCAAACGTCTTGAAGTACCCGGTCATCAGATCGGCCGTCCGCAGCTTGCTGACGTCGTAGGAAGTCGTCGCCCAGTTCCCCATCTTAGGCAGGTAGGTCGTCTGGTTGATTTCCTTTTGCTTGATGGCTTTAATCAGTTTCTTGGCAGCGGCTTTGTAATTGACCTTCTTGCTACCCCACTTTTTGTCAGCCAAAATCAACGCGTAGGCAATGTCCAAATCCCCGTCGGTCGCAGAATTCTTCTGTTGACCCACACTGGTCATCTTGCCGTTACGCTTGGTTTGCTGCCATTGCATCAATGGCACCTTGCTGGAGACCCGGTGAGCCCGGTAATACTTGTACATCTGATTGAACGTGGTCCGCGTATTGACACCTTTCTTAGCGGCCAAAACTGCGGCCAACATCCCGTAACCTTGCCCTTCAGACAACGCGGTCGTGGTCCCAGAACCACTGTTGGTCTTCACATACTTCTGCGTCTTACCACCCACGTAAACCTTTTGCCACTGCTTATACAACGTCGTGGCCGAAGCCGCGTGGGCCGTGGGTGTTGGCGTCGCGATGGTAGTCGCGGTCAAGGCCAACCCACTAACGGCAACGATCCCCGCCAGGCTGACCCATAATTTATGTAATCTCATGTGTGCGAAACCCCTTTCAAAATTGCTTACCTCCATTATAAGCTAAATTCAAAAAGCCACCGGACCCAAAATGGATTCAATGGCTAATTTTTTGACTTGTATTTTACTTTTGCGTCTCCGGGATGGAGAAACTGAGTCCCGCTTAGGCCAATGTTAATGACCAGAGGCGGGTCAAAATTCCCGGCTGTATCGATGGTCTTAGCTGAGCGGTTTTCTCAGTTTAGACCATGGGACAACCTTTGAGACCGCCCTTCAGGCTCAAAGGTGAGGTGGAAGCCCGCTCTTCAGGCTGGAACCGGCCCCACAGCAGGGTATTTTGAACCCGCTGCCGGGAACGGACGGCACCATCGTCGGCTCGATTTTCACCATTCTGGAAGTGCCTGCAACAACTAGGTTAATCCGTAAAGATTTCCTTAGCGATGTTAAAAGCAGACCAAGCCTTGGGCCAGCCAACGTAGAAGGACAGGTGCGTAATGACTTCTGCGATTTCGTCTTTGGTAATGCCGTTGCCCTTCCCAATCTTCAGGTGGGCGGGTAATTGTTCAAAGTTCCCGGCAGAAATCAGGGCGGAAATCGTGATCAGGCTCCGTTGGTGCGCGGATAATTTATCCTCACGCGACCAAACTTGTCCGAATAAAACGTCATCATTCAGTTCGGCAAACTTGGGCGCAAATTCACCTAAGTTATCCCGACCAGCGGTTTGTTTCTTTGCCATTCTTATGACCTCCTATTCTAATGCATCGTAATGCGCGTCATCCACGGGCTCCAACCATTCTGGAGTCCCCGCCGTAATCGCTACGTGACTGAACCAACTGTCCTTGGTTGCGCCGTGCCAGTGCTTCACGCCATCCTTGGTTACGACCACGTCGCCCGCGTGTAACCGCCGAGCCGGCTTGCCCGCTTCTTGGTACCAGCCTTCGCCACCGGTTACCAACAGGATTTGGAAGCCATCATGGTGAATGTGCCAGTTATTCCGGCAACCGGGTTCAAAGGTGACATTGCCCACGCCCACACTGACGTCGGGATCACTGACTAACCCTTGTAAGTAACTTTGACCGGTGAAGAATTGTTGGTACGCCTCGTTCTTGTCGCCGACTGGAAAAATAACCCCGTTTTTGACATCTTCGTTTTTTGCCATCATTGATTACTCCTTTTATTTGTTAAATTTTTGTAGATAATCGTGAAAGCTTTCGGTGTCCGGAATGGTGTGGTCAGTCTTGCCGTCATACCAGTCAATCTTGCGACTCAAAACTTTCAAATGCATTTGAAGTTCAGCGATATCCGCTTCGGCATCGTCCTTGACCTTCTGGAGCATCGCTCGGCGTTCACCAATCGTGCCGTCACCCTGGGCGCGGAGCTGGACGTAGCGTTTCAGCTCATTCAGCCGCATGCCAGTTCCCTTGAGATGCAAAATGAACCCGATCCAACGAATGTCCTCCGCCGTATAGTACCGAACGCCATTCTCATCTCGCTGAGACAAAATCAAGTCCTGGTCCTCGTAATACCGCAACGTGTAGGCCGACAGCCCCACGAGCTTAGAAAACTCGCCAATCCGATACTGCTTTTCGTGCAACAGCTAACGCCTCCCTCTCTTACTTACGAACCCTAGTAAACACCTTTGAGTGCACTCGAAGGCAAGGGGTATTTGCAAAAAAATTAAAATAAAAACGCCATCCCCGCCGAAACAGCGTGATTGCGTCTTAATGTCAAAAATTATCAGCGACCGAGCTGTTCACATCCCCTACTGAATCGTTGTGAACTGGTCAATGGCGAGTTGCATGGTTTGGTCAAACCGGTCGTCAACCTTGCGCGCTGGCAACCGTAAGAAGCCGCCAATCTCCTGCAAAATAAAGCCAAATAAGGCGGACCGGTATAGCGTGGATTCGACCAACGCCGTGTTGTCGACCTCATCTAAATGTAGGCTAGCAAACATTTGCTTGTACAGGTCGACCAAGGCTTGGTGAGTCGCCGTCAAATGTTGCAGGTCGTTGGGGTTCAACAGGATGGGCGCTAAATGCCGCTGCTGTAGACATCCCGCCCGAAATTCCTGGGCGAAGACCCACAAGGCCTCCTTGCCCGCTACCCCAACTAAGCGCCGCATCAAGCGATCCGCAATCTCCTGGACGAAGGCGACCCCCACTTGATCCAACAGATCGTTCAAACTATCGACATAGTTATAAATGGACTGTGGCCGCACCTCTAAGCGGTTGGCCAACTCCCGAATCGTTAAATGGTCTAACCCATCCACGGCAATGATATCACTGGCTTGGTCTAAGACCTTTTCCCTGGTTAATGTCCGTCGCTTTACCATATTGTTACCCCTCTTCTCCTGTCTGTTCCTCAAGTTAGCTAGGATGGCATGTTGAAAATTCAGCGCTTGATTCACAAACTGAGTTGTTTTCATGATTATTTTTGATTCAGCTAAAAGCCCTTTGGCGCCCGTGGCACCACGTACTGCTATTATACCTTGAAAAGAATTTTTAATAAACTGTTCCAAGTAGTTTATTATTTTCTCATAACAGGTTATAATGGTTTTAAAATTTACGGGAACCGGATGATTCCCACCAAAAGAGGCTTTTATCATGACAGATACCAATGGCAAACCCTTTAGCCGCGTGTGGCTGATGGTGACGCTAATGTTCGGGACATTTTGTACGGCCCTGACCACCAACATGCTGGTCACCGCGTACCCGACGTTAATGACCCGCTTCGACATTTCTAGTGCGACCGTTCAATGGCTGACGACCGGCTTTCTGCTGATCATGGGGATCATGATTCCCATCAGCGCCTGGCTGATCAACAACTTTAGTTTACGCATCATTTATTTGACCGCCCTGAGCTTTTTCCTAGCCGGGCTGGTCATCAGCTATACCGCTAGTAGCTTTAACCTGATTTTTCTGGGGCGGCTGATTCAAGCCATCGGTGTGGGAATTACCTTCCCAACCATTCAAACCGTCCTGCTGGTCACCTTTCCCGCCGATAAACGGGGAACGATGATGGGGCTGGGCGGTGTCGTTATCGGCCTCGCACCAGCCTTAGGGCCGACCGTCTCCGGTTGGATTCTCGACAATGCTAGTTGGCGTGACCTGTTTGGCGTCATGATTCCACCAGTTATCCTGGTCTTGATTCTGTCGTTGATCTTCGTCCGTCCCGTCATCCCCGTGAAAAAATCACCCATCGATCTGCTGGCCATCTTGCTATCAACAATTGGTTTTGGGAGCCTACTCTACGGCTTTTCCGAGGTGGGTGGAAATGGCTGGGGCTCAACCAGCGTGATTGCTGGTATCCTAATTGGCCTCTTCTTCATTGGGCTCTTCGCCCGTCACGAGTGGCCACAAGCCCACCCCTTTCTCAATGTCCGCCTGCTCAAGATTCCATCGTTTACCGTGGCCTCCTTTATCACGGCGCTGTCCAACACCGCCATGATTGGGATTCAAGTGGTCTTACCCATGTACCTGCAACAGGTGCGCGGCCTGACACCCTTCCATTCCGGGTTGATGATTCTGCCTGGGGCTTTGGTCTATGGCCTGGTCAGCCTGTTGAGTGGTCACCTTTACGACCAAATGGGGGGCCGGCGATTGGCCTTGGTCGGCACCTTCCTGCTAACGCTGGGAACCCTGCCCTTCGCCTTTCTCACTCGCTCGACACCGTACAGCTACATCATCTGTGAATACACGATTTTGATGATTGGGGTCGCGATTGTCACGATGCCGCTGACCGCCGCCAGCTCAATCGACTTGCGTGGCCTGCAACTGAGTCATGGCACCGCCGTCAACAGTACCATGCGGCAGGTCATGACTTCGATGGGAACCGCCATTCTCGGCAGTGTTCTCACCAACGTCACGACCCAGCACGCGCCGGCTCACGCCTTACTGACCAGCGCGCCACTCGCCTACCAGAACCAAGCCTATGACGCGGCCATGACCGGGTTCCACGCCGCCTTCTTAGTGGCCACGGCCTTTGGCATCATCGATTTCATCTTCGCCTGCTTCGTTAAACGGCAGGCCCAGGATCAAGAACAGGAGGTCACCGCATGATTTTAATTTTACTTTTACTCGGGATTCTGCTGTTCATCGGCGGCTTCCTGCTGCTACCCACGAAACGCCAACGGTTCGTCGGTGGTGGCCTGGGGTTCATCGTCCTGGTTGGGGCTGCGACCTTAATGATCGGTAACGACAACTGGCACTGGGGGATGCACCAAGAAACCACGACGCAAACGACCAACATCGCGTCCATTTCACCCAGTAAGCAGGTTAATCTCTTAATTTATCAGCCAATCCGGCAGGCTAACAAGGAACGGGTTTACGTTTACCGGCTGGCGAATCAGTCCAAACGGCGCCACACCGCGGCCAACGTGAAGACGCATAATCAGCTTAATTATCGCGACGTGTCTCAGGCCAAGTTGCAAACGAAGACCACGCGCTGGCACTATAACAATGCGTTGTGGCGGGACCTATTTTCCTGGACCGGCCACCATCAAACGCTAGTCAAGCGCCAAAACACCTTCATCCTGCCACATAGCTGGACGACGCTCAGTGTGCGGCAAGCCAAGTGGCTGTCACAAACGGTTGCTAAGCAGGAAGCAACGGTCAAGGCTAAGACCACCAAGGCCGTCACCGCCGCTGTAATCGCAGCCAAAGAGGCTCAGCCCAACCTGACGCAACAACAGCTCAAACAGATCCAACAGAAAGCCACGCGCACCGCACAACAACAGGCGAAGCAACAAGCTGCCAACGGCTTAGCCCGCCTGCTAAAGCAAGCCCAGCAACAACCAGCAAAATAGAAGAGAACAGAAAACTAACGTAGCCAGCCACCTCCGGCTTCCAGGGATTCCGGCTGCTATGGGGCCCGGTTCCAGCCTGAGGAGCGGTCTTCCACCTCGCTTTGAAGGCGCGAAGACCACGCGTCTCCAAAGTCGGCCCATGCTGTAAGCTGGCAACCCACCAGCTAACACCATCGACACAGCTACCTCCATCCCTGGAGCCTCCGGTTACGTTGGTTTTTTTCTGATTAAATTGTACTAGTCACCCTAGTTTGTTCGACTTGATACCTTAACTCTGCATAGTTTGACCCGTCTCTGGTCGCGCACACGGCTCATCGCCATTTAACTGGCAGTTATCACCTACTAGTTGTAGCCAAGTTACTCTACCTGAGGTCTGGCAACAACGCCGTTGCCCAGGACCTCGGGGCTAAACCAACGTTAGCCACAGGGCCGGTGAAAATGAGCCATCCCTGAACCAGTAGACAAAGAAAACAGCAATGTCAGTGACCAGAGGCGAATCAAGGTGTCCTGCTGTGTCGATGGCGTTAGCTGAGGTTTCTCACTCAGCTTAGGCCATGGGACGACCTTTGAGACCGCACCTCAGGCTCAAAGTCGAGGTGGAAGCCCGTTTCCCGGCTGCAACCGGCCCGGAGTCGGAAATAATTTCATAACAAAACGACCAGGACAATGGCGTCCTGGTCGTTTTGTGCTACGGTCACTTGTCCCTAATTAATGCCGCCGCTGCCGATCATAGAATCCCAGCAGCGTAACAACCAATAAGGCGATGCCCGCTAAGGTCAAAGCCTGATTGATTGGCCGTTCACCCGTTTGTGGTAACGTGTGGCCGGCGTACTGCGGTGTGCTGCTAGCGTGATGCATAGTCGTCGCGCTACCAGTTACCGCTGCAGAACCAGTTCCAGTCGTGGCTCCGGCTGGCGACGTCGTAGTGCCCGTCGTTGTGCCAGTACCATTTGCCCCACTACCACCGGTTACGGGATGCTGCGTCGTCGCTGAAGTTCCTGGCTTGTGCGTGCTGGTTCCCGGTTTCTGTGGTTTTTGAGGGGTGGTTGGCTTCTGAGGTTTCTGTGGCTTCTCAGGCTTTTGTGGCTTTTGTGGCTTTTGTGGCTTTTGCGGTTTCTGAGGTTCCTGTGGATTAGTTGGCTTCTCAGGCGTCTGCGGTTCCGTTGGCTTTGGTGGGACAGTCACATGACCACCGTCACCGCCAGTTCCAGGAGTTTCTGGTGGTGTGGTACTACCGCCACCACCTGGGTTCTCAGGCGTCGTCACTGTACCACCACCGCCTGGCTCTCCAGGAGTTTCAGGTCCTGTCGTTCCGCCATCACCACCGTCAATGTCACCACTGTTTTCCCGTTCATCAGTCGCAAAGACCTCAACTGGGGTGGTTTGGCCCGCCACAATCTTAAATGGTACCGGTGTTGGGTCCAACGCGAAGCCAGCTGGTGGTGTAATTTCAACGAATTCGTAATAGCCAGCGGGTAAGTCGGCGTAGGCAATTTGCCCTTGGGCATCGGTCGTTAAGTAGTCCACCACGACCGTCCCATCGGCCTTTTGTAACCGGTAGATAGCACCGGGCAAGACTTCATCAGTTTTGTTATCCCGTTTCGTCAGGACAACTTCACCCGTGGCGTTCTGCCCATTACCACTACCGTTGCCGCCCCAAGCAATCTGCGACCCAACGGTTTTACCGTCCCAAGTGGCCTGGTTGAACCAGCTCCCACCGGTATTTAGGGTGGGTTTGGTCTGATAGGTCATGTTCACAGCCGAGGTCACGTTATCAAATTTAAACGTCATCTCTCTGTCGTTATTCGTGACTTCAGGGGTGATGGTCCCAGTCGAGGTGAAGCTCCCATCGGCGCTATAGGTCCCGGTTTCGGCGTGGACTGACCCCGGGATGTAATCCTGGTCGCCTCCCAAGGTGTCAGTCACCACGGTTGGGCCCACGTTTTGACCACCAGGGTTAAACGCGATGTTCCAAGTCAACTTAGTTGGCACGCCGTTTTCATCCTTCTCGGCGATCCACCCAACCTTATTGATGCCCCAATCGAGGCCAGAGCCATTATTGTCCGTAGTTCCTTTAACGAAAAATTGAAGCTTGCCACCCCGGTTGGTGCCGACGCCAGCTAACGCATCATTGAACGTGATAGTCCCACTGGTTTGGCCAGCCTTAATGGTAAATGTCCCCACTTCATACCCCGCCGAGTCCACCAGTGCAATCGTCGTATCGTGTTCAGCGACGGACCCGGCTGGCAATTCAACAATCGCGGTATCGCCCGCAGCAATTGGCGCACCATCCTTGATGCCCCACTCGTACGCAACGGAATAAGTCGTCCACTTGTCCAGGGGACTCCCATTTTGAATCGGGTTACCGTGAACATCGGTAATTGTGGCGTCACTCCCACTTAAACCGCCTGTGGCGACGGTCATCCCGTGGGCTACAACGCTATCAAAGACTGCTCCCCCGCCAAGGAAGACGGCCAGAACTATAACGAAGCCCAGCACGACCTGATAGATCTTCCTGCGCATTGCAATCCTCCTCCAATCTAACACATGCTTTCCTAACTTCTTCCTGACTATCCGCAACCTTGTCCTCACTATAGGCCCAACACCGGCTTAGGGGTTAAGTGGTAAATTTGAAAATGGGGGGTTAAAAAATTCTCGGCCGCCAACCCGCAATTTAAAACGCCTTCCCATTGACGCGACCAGTAATTCTCCACCCACTCCTGCTGGTGGCACGCATTTTGCCCAACAAAAAACGCACAACCACAATGATTGTGCGTCCATTTATTTATCTGATTAAGCCAGTTCTCGGTTAACTAGTCGGCCGGTTGTTCCAGCTTGGCCTGCCGGTGTTGTTTGATGACGTGATTTAGCGTGACTGCCAGGACCAAGGAAATCGCCGCATACCCGGCCGCACCCCAGCTGATACGGTTCAGTCCGACGACGCCCAGCATACCAGAAGCCGTGGCCGACCCCAGGGAAATTCCAAAGTTAAAGAAGATGGAATTCAACGAAGACGCCAGTACCGCCGATTGCGGGTAGTCCTGCTCAGCAATATTTAGGAAGTGAATCTGAATGGGTGAATTCAAAATCGTGACGATTAGGCTCATCACTAACAGGATGGCCAGGCCGACAAACTTGTTGCCCAGACCAAATGGCAGGAGGGCTAACAAAATCACGTCCGCCACGTAGAAGCGCGGCATGATGCGCAACCCATTGCGTTCCGCCAACATCCCCGAGAAACGGTTGCTGAGAATGCTCATGATTCCAATCAGGAACAGGAGCCAATTTAAACTGGTGGTGCTGAAACCTAGTGCGGTCGTCAGCAGTGGCCGAATGTAGGTGTAGTACGCGTACATCGTGGCCGCTGTGAACAGCACGAGCGCGATGCCCACGTAAACCCGTCGGTCCTTCAGTAAGACCAACTGGTTCTTCACGCTGCCTTGTACCTGTTCCACCTCGCGCGGCAATAGCCAGCCCAACAGAACACAGGTGATGGCACTGATGACGGAGATCAGGTAGAAAGCGTCGTGCCAGCTATAACTGGTACTGATGGCCGTCCCAATCGGCACCCCAAAGACGGAGGCAATACTGAAGCCAGCAAAGATCCAGGAGACCAGGCTCGCCCGCTTTTCCCGCGGCGCAATCGCACTAGCAAACGTCATGATGAGGGAAATAATTGCCCCCGCCACCACGGCCGTCAGAACCCGGGACAGCAACAGGACCGGATAGCTCATCGCCAAGCCGCTCAACGTATTCCCGATTAAAAAGATCACCATCAGGGTCATCAGTGTTTTGTAGCGGCTAAAGCGGTTGGTTAAAATCGTGATGAACGGTGTGCTAACAGCATACACCGTCGCAAAGATAGTCACCAAATACCCCACGGTGGCGACGGGAATCTGGTATTCCTTAGCGATGTCGGACAGGACCCCGACCACGATAAATTCGTTGCACCCCAACATGAAGGCGACTAGGACAAACACAATGGCTTGCCAACGATACTTGTTCATTTTCAATTCCTCTGATTTCTTAAAACTTGCGAACAAATCAAAACTGGTGTCTGCACTGTGATGATGAAAACGAACTTGACCGTCGCTGTTCGTTCCCGGCAGCGAATTCAAGGTCGCCAGCTGTGGGGAACGGTTCCAGCCTGAGAAGCGGTCTTCCACCTCGCCTTGAAGCCTGGAAAACCACCAGTCTCCAAGGTCGTCCCGTGATCTAAGCTGAGAAAAACACTCAGCTAAGAACACCGACACAGCTGGCGACCTTGATTCGCCTCTGGTCACTAACCTTGATCACTCATTTTCATCATTCCGTCGGCCAACATCAGTTTCGTCCGTTCGCACGCGAATGATTTTCTACTGTTCATCCCTACTTCTCGATTTTTTTGGAATAACAGTAACTTTACCTTTAAGATTACACTATCTCGCATCAAAATATTAGGGGGACGACTCAGGTAATCCCTTACATTTGCAAATTATTTTTTGAGCATTCTTTAGCCGCGCTAACCACCGATTGCTTAGTCTTCCTTAACCGCAACCCGCCGCCGATGCGCCGCGTTGACTCGATTTAACATGACGGCAACAATCAATGACAGAACGGCAAATACCGTGGCGCCATAGCCCAGGCTTAGGAGTCCACCGCGAACCAGCACGACCGAGGCTGTGGCCGACCCTATTGAGATTCCCACGTTAAAGAAAATGGCGTTCAGCGAAGAAGCCAGGAGCGTTGCCTGCGGGTAATCCACCTCCGCCACGTCCAGGAAATGAATTTGAATCGGTGAATTTACCACGGAAATGATGAGGGTCAACACTAAAAACAAGCCAAAACCCGTCACCCGATTACCCATCGCGATTGGCAATAATAATAGCAAGATAATGTCTACCACGTAAAAGCGTGGCAGCGTGGTCAAACCATCCCGTTCCGCAACGGTTCCGGACAGCCGATTGCCCAGAATGCTCATGAGTCCCAGCGTAAACAATAACCAATTTAACGCCGTGGTCCCGAAGCCCAGTCCAGTTGTGAGTAGCGGTCGAATGTAAGTGTAATACGCGTACAGCGCCGCCGCAGAGAAGAGAATCAGAACGGCCCCCAGGTAAACGCGCTTGTCCGTTAATAAGACCAGCTGGTCCTTGATACCACCCGCGGCTTTGGGGAGATTCCGCGGCAAAATAACCGCCATGACGACACACGTTAGCAGGCTCAAAATAGAAATCAGATGAAAGGCCACGTGCCAGCTGGTCGCGGTACTGATGGCCACCCCAACGGGTACCCCAACGACGGAGGCAATGCTGAAACCGGCTGCTAGCCAAGAAATCAGCATCGCCCGTTTATTCCGGGGCGCAATGTCGTTGGCAAAGACAATAATCAACGACTCAATGGCCCCAGCAACCGCTGCCGTCAGCATCCGGGACACCAAGAACCACCCGTAGCTGGTCGTAAAGCCACTCCAAGTGTTGCCCACTAGGAAGATGAGCAGTAAGACCATCAGCGTTTTGTACCGGTCGAAACGGTTGGCAAAAATCGTGATCAGCGGCGTGCTAACCGCATAGACAATGGCAAAGATGGTCACCAGGTAGCCGGCCGTTGCGACGGTCACCCGCAGTGAACGGGCAATGTCGGAGATGACCCCGACCACCATAAATTCGTTACAGCCCAGCATAAACGCCACGAGCACCAAGGCACTGGCCTGCCAGCGATACTTGTTCATATTCGTTCCTCAAATCAACAATAGTTCCTTTCCTCCTAGCGTACACTATTTCGCCCGCTGTCGTCAGTAAAAGAAAAGAGCTTCCGCCAAAAGATTTGTCGAAAACTCTGCCTGTTACTATAAGAATCGATAGATTAAGACTATCTTGATCTTTAAACTAGTAATATTTTGTCCTCCAGTTGAACTAGCACGACACTTCCGCTACACTTTAGGTAAGTGTTACCGGATACATCACTGATTTAGCAATGAGTTTACTAGTTCTTATTAGGGAGGTCTTTTTATGTCTAATTCTCTGCCCAAACAAAAAAATTATAGTAATCTCGCCCATGCATTGGCTAAATTTACTAGTTTGACACAAATTAATGCACTGTGTTACGACTTCAACGGAATCTTGCTAAAAGATGATGCTGTCTTTCTCAATGACTCCGCCATCAAACAGAACTTGGCTGATGAGGATCTGAAACATTTTGCCATTTTTCCAGTCACTCTCGGCACTCAGCTCTGGGGATCAATCATGTGTGACGCCAAGAATGTTTCCAAAAAACGCTTGATTTTGGCTCAAAGCTATCTGACGGATATGCTTCGAGAATCCTTTATTGGCACCACTGGTTCACTCACTATCTGGGACGCACTAACGACAAACCAAATCAAAAAAATCAATTACTTTCATAATTTCTTCCCGCTCTCTGATCAATCTGATTCTTTATCCGCAACCTCACCAACGTCGGGGTTAGCACCAATCAATGGTCACACGATTGGTAACTATGATGCGTACCATAGTATCCGACTCGCTATGGCCTACATCCATAAAAATATCCAGCAATCCTTCTCCCTAAACGATGTGGCTGAAGCATCCTACCTTTCGCCATCTTATCTCAGCCGTCTCTTTAAAAAATATCTCCACGTCAACTTTGTCGAGTACGTCAATAATCAAAAAATTGCTCTGGCTCAGGAAAAACTGGCACTGACCCTCATCCCCATCAACCAAATTTCAGCCCAGCTTGGGTTCTCACAAACCAGTTACTTCACAAAAATATTTAAACGAAAAACGCATACTACGCCTTCCGAATTTAGACAACATAATCATGCCATTCAAAAGGTCTACACAATCCCACGTGATTTAGATTGGGATGACTCCTCTTCTATTTACGATGTCACCAAGAACTACTTCGAGCGCCATGATATTAATTACCAAACCGACTCTGATGACGACGGCGCTGCTTACCTAACCCGAATTGGTAACTTAACCGACAAGGAGGACTCGCAAGGATGGGTCTACACCGTTGACGGCCAACAGCCTTCAGAATCCGCCAATGAAGTTGATGCCAAGAATAAATCCGTTATCCAATGGGTTTACATGAACTACGCTACCTAAATACCACAAAAGCCCCAGTCCCGAAAAAAGGAACTGAGGCTTTTTTCATTTCACCGTTGGCTAAGTCGAGTTTAATATCCCTTAGTCGTAAAGTACCAGTGAACCTTATCGCCATTCTTAATCGCTCTTTTGTTGGCAGCCTTGTCGATGAACTTGCCATTGACCCGGTACTTCCAACCACTACCGACCTTGACGTCGTTTTGTGCTAAACCATTCACGCTGCTGACAAAGACGACGGCACCATTTTGGTAATCCAGTTTCAGTTTGGAGGACTGAAGTACGGTAAATGCATTTGATTGACTGTTAATGGTGACGTTACCGTCAAAGAAGGTCTTCTTGTAGCCAGTGACCACTAAATGGGCCTTCTTGGCCGTCTGCGTCTTCTTGGCAGCTTTCTTAGCCGCTGCGTGATGGGTCGTGGTCGTAGCAGCCTTTGGCTTGGTTGCCCGCCGATGAGTAGTCGCCGAACTAGCCTTCGGTGTTGAACTTGCCTTGCTGGCAGCCGCCTGGCTAGTTTGATGGCTCGTTGCTGCGGCCGAGCTGGCGTTAGTGGCGTGATGTGCCGTTGCAGCTTTCTTCGTCGACGAACTGGCCCGCTTATGATGCGCCTTCTTAGCTACTGAACTGCTAGCCTTGCTGGTAGATTGGGCAGACGAGGAACTACTCGTCGCAACCGTATCTGGTGCCGAAGTCGCCTGACTCTGATGACTTTGTTGTAACGCGAGTGCGCCGCCAATCACCAAAATCGTGACGACGACCGCCGCGATGATCCATCTTGTCTTTTTCATGTTGACTACTCCTTAATCCAACGCTTATTTGAACGTGTAAACTAACTTCTTGTTGTAGTTACCGTTGTTGGCAGCCGTTGCAGCTAAGCTAACTTGACCGTAAGCCAAGACCATGCTGTAAGCATCCTTCACGGAACCATCGGCCTTAACGTAACTGAACATCGTCTTCAGTGGCGTTGCGGTTTGGCCCTTCTTTAAAGCCGTCTTGTTCACAAACTTAAAGGACGTCTTGGTAGAAGATAAGGCTAAGATTCCTTCGGCAGTTGAGTTGGCATTCGGATTTTGCTTGCCCTGGTACGTGTAACCAAAGGCCCCACTCTTGTAGATGTTCTTCTTCAGGTAACTGCGGCCGGCAATTTCGGCCTTAGTAACCTGCTTGTTGGTGCTCTTACCCATCATCAAAGCCGTCACCGCCGTCGCGGTCGTGTCACTATCAACACTAGCAACGGTGTTGTTGTAAGCCCACCCCTTGTTGGCTTGTTGGCTCTTAGCAATCTTCAGGCTTAAGGAAGCCTTGGAGAATTTCGCCTTGCTAGGCTTCTTAAAGGTCTTGTTGGAAGAAACGGCAACCAGCGCTTGGCTTTGGACGTTAACCGTTTGTTTGTTCATGGATTGCTTGTACAACGTGTTGACCAAGTTCAGGTTCTTCTTGGCGCCGGCTGGCTTGTACTTGGTTGGATTAACTCCAATTGCCTGCAGGCCGATGATGGCCGTGGCCAACGTTGCGGGATCACTCTTGCTGGAAACAATCAGGTTTTTCTTAACCAGTTTCTTGTTGGCCTTGGTAAATTTGTACCCCTGCTTCTTCAAGCCTAACAGGAAGTCGGCGTAACCGGAAGCGGCCCCCGTCGTCTTGAAAGCGGTCTTGCTAAAGATCTTGGCGGTGCCATTGACCCCGTCTTTATTTTGTTTCATCATCTTTTTGGCATATGTATACATCGCCTTTTTCTTGCTCTTTTGCGAGCTTTTGGAAGCGACCTTGATGCTAGCGGCATTAACGTCCATAACGGGTACGACTGCCCCTAAAGCCATTACGGCGGTCAATGAAGCTGCGATTAACTTATTATTCAACATGAAGTATTTCCCCTTTTATAAAATATTGTATTTGGTAATTAGACGATCCATCAGCTTACGCCAAGGTTGATACAAAAGCAGTAAACTAATCCCGTTCGTTGCGGCATGCATAGCATCAAACATGAGGCTGGCTGCAAACGACAGGAAGAAACTGGCGGGCCGCAATGGCCGAACGTAGGCCAGGGCGTACCAGAGGTCCATGATCCAGCCGAACCAGAGGCCCCACAGAGCCCCCCAGACGACCATCACCCAAAGGTTGTTCTTCAACTGGGTGCGACCGAGAAGTCCCGTGGTCAGGCCCATGAGCCCCCAAGCCAGCATTTGCCAAGGTGTCCACGGTCCTTGACCCAAAAATAGATTGGAGACCAGGGCCATCATCGACCCGGAAACGAAGCCGAGCTCCGGTCCCAGGCTGACGGCACTGACGATGACCACAAAACTAGTCAACTGCACGTTGGGAATTGCAGCTAACGGCACGCGCCCCATAACGCCTAGGGCCACAATGACCGCTAAAAAGACTAACAATCGCGTCCCCATTTGCCGTTTCTCAAAGTGCCAGTAAGCCGGCAGGAGACTGACGGCCAGACAGGCAAAGCTAAAAATTACAAAATGATGACCCTTTAACAGGAGCATCCCCGCTAATAGAACCAGGATTAAGCCCACCGGCACAACCAGATTCCAATTGTTTTTCCACCATCCACGCTGTACGATTTTTCTCACCTCCTTAATCGGTTATTTGTGTCACGTCTTGACTAAATAATGCGGTTGGGACCTGTTGCCGAAGCAGCCGGTTGACGGCCGTCGTGGACAAGAAGTTCTCCGTGAAGAATTGCCGAGTTGGTTGTGGCGCCGTCAAACACCCGTTAAACATGAACGTGCACGTGTCCGCGAATTCTGCGCAGAAGTCCATGTCGTGACTGGCCATAATCAGCGTTAGCCCGGCTTGGTGTTTCGTCTGCAAGATACGCCCAACCAGCAATTTCGTCGCCGGATCCAAGCCCTTAGTCGGCTCGTCTAGCAGCAGGACTTGTGGCCGCGTAATCAACGCCAAGGCTAAGCCCAGAAGCTGTTGCTGGCCACCACTGAGGTCAAATGAATTCTGCTCGGCCACCGCTTGCAATTGAAACGTTGCCAACGCCTTTTGCACCCGGTCGGTCACGTCGCCGGATGCCAGCTTGGCTTGGGCCGTTAACTCCTCAGTGACCGTGTCCCCGTTGAACTGCTCCGTGGGATTCTGTGACAAATAACTCAATTGCCGCAGTCGGTCACGATTTTTCATTTTCCAAATAATCTGCTGATTCAAGCGGACCTTGCCGTGTTGTGGCTTGCGCAGACCCGCCAGCACCGTTAACAGCGTCGACTTGCCGGACCCATTTTTGCCAATGATGGCTAGCCAACTCGCTGGCGTGACGGTCAGGTCCAGCTGATGTAAAATGTCGCCGGTCGTTGGGTACCGTAGCGAGACGTGTTGCGCCTCGAAGTGCCAGTCCGCTGGCCGCGCAATGGCCTCGGGTTCCGGTAACGTCGCTGCTTTAAACCGCCAATCTCGCTGGGTAATCAGCCGCCGACCCGCCGTCACTGTCAACGGCAACGGTGTCGCATCCAGGTGATGGGCCAGAAAAAAATGGGGCACGGCCGGCACAAACGGCTGGAGCTTGGGAGCAGCCTGCATGCGCCGTAATCCCGTCGAGACATCCCCGTCATACGTGAGGTGCCCGTCTTCCAGGAGAATCAGCCGGTTGGCTAGGGCCAACACCCGATTCAACCGGTGCTCCGTCAATACGATGGTGATGGCAAGCTCATCGTGCACCTGTTGTAAAATGTTCAAAAAGTTCTGGGCTGTCGTCGGATCCAACTGGGCGGTGGGCTCATCCAGGAGAATCACCTGGGGCTTCAGCGCTAGGACCGAGGCCAAATTAACCAACTGGAGCTGCCCACCCGAAAGGTCCTGAATCGGCATGTGGAGAAACTGATTTAACCCTAGGAAATTAGAAACCTCAGCGATGCGACTGTTCATTTCGGCCGTCGAATAACCTAAGTTTTCTAAGGGAAACGCCAACTCCTCGATCACCGTGGCCATGATGGGTTGGACTTGCGGGTCCTGGGCGACGTAGCCCAACTGTTGCGCACTGACGGTGCTGGTGAGGTCGGCCACTGGCGTTCCCTGATACAACACGTCGCCACGCTGTTCACCAGCCGGCTTGAGTTCCGTCTTCAACTGCTTCAGTAAGGTGGTCTTGCCACTCCCGGTCGCCCCCACGACGGTGACGAACTCGCCGGCAGCGATTTTCAGGGAAATGTCCACCAGCGTTGGCTGTGTCTGCCCGGCATATGTAAATGATAAATTTGAACAGTTAATCAATTCTCGCATAACTTATATCCCCCCTCACCGACTAATGGTAATCCCACAAAC
This sequence comes from Levilactobacillus mulengensis, assembly GCF_003946045.1. Classification (GTDB taxonomy): domain Bacteria; phylum Bacillota; class Bacilli; order Lactobacillales; family Lactobacillaceae; genus Levilactobacillus; species Levilactobacillus mulengensis. The sequence continues at coordinate 173,450 of NZ_RHNW01000002.1, forward strand.
GCTAGCAATGGGAGGAGTAACCAACCATCATGACTGCCCAAAATGGTAAATCTAGTGACATCACCAGTCCAGCCCCATCCTTGAAAACGGAGAATCATGGTCAGGCCGAAGATAACTAGGCTACCGACAATAAACCAGCCGTCCATAGCCTGCCAACGAAACGTCTGGTAGTGACTGCGCTTCTTGGCACCAAATCCACGGGCCTCCATCAAGACCGCCGTTTCCATGGCTGACGAAACGGAATCAATCAATAGGATTCGCAGCAACTGCCCCGTCTTCTGCAACCGCTCACGCCAACTGCCCTCGTTCAACACCACGTTGCGGGTCTTCTGGAGCATCAATAGTCGGCGGAATTTCTGAGTAAAGAGGTTGACCATTCGTAGCGAAATCGTCAGGAGCATGGCCAAACGTGGCACAACTGGGAATAATAGATAACTCAGCTTGGGCGTGGTGATGACCCCATTGAAGAGCACGAACGCCAGAATCATGCCACCCAACGAGAGGGCCATGGTCACCCCGTACAGTGTCGCGGTCTGCGTGATGCGAAAGGTCCAACCGCCCAACTGCCAGGACCACAACGTCTTGGCCCCCGTCTGATTTAAAATCACGTTAAAGACAAAAATCATCAGCATCAGTGAACCGACACCCTTTAGCGTTCCCCAAACCTTCTGGCGACTGAAGTACCAACTACATAAGACGGCTAACCCAACAAATAAAACGCCCGTTACTAATAAATGGTTAAACACCAGTAGGAGAACAAATAGTTCAACAAAATAAATTGTCGCCGTCAAAGGATGCAAGCGACTAAAGAAATTCAATTCGTCAAAGATCCCGACTCTCATGTTTGCTTCCCACCTATTCATTATGAAACCGTTTTCTAGTATTCTATGATAGCATCTCAGTTATTTCACAATCCCCAATATCTTGTTAAGGTTATCCTTTTTAGTACTACGAGTTGTGTTTTATTGCTATTTTTATATTTTCTTGTCACTACTGGTGGAAATTATACCAGGAATGTTGCTGCCGCGTTTAGCCAGGTCGACTGAACTGCTCCCTTGACGACCGCGTCGCCCCCATCACGGCGTCCTTTCCCCAAGTCACTTTTATTTTCACCGCACGCAAAAAGCCAGTCCCTCTCCCGCTACTGTGCGTGAAGGACTGACTTCTGATTAAGGTTATTTTGAAATGGTGCGCACGATTTGCTCACTGATTATCTGGAGGTCTTGTTGTTCCCCACCCACAATGCTGGGGGCAAAGTTGGACTCGATGATATAGCCGACCAATTGGCCCGCAATGATGCGAATGATTCCCGGACCATCAACGTCGTCACGTAATTCTCCCGTCTCACGAAACATCTTCAAAAGTTCTGCCAGGAAATTAAAGTCATCAACCGTCAACAATTTGCCAAACAAATCACGCATTTCCTGGCTAATCATCATTTCCATGGCCAGAATCTTAATCGCTTCTTTATTGCCCGTTATGAAGGCATATCGGTCGTGCACCATGAAGCTCACCATCTCTGGCAGACTTCCGCAGGCACGAATCCCATCAAAAAACGCATCCCGGTAATGGGGAAATAGATGTTCCATGATGGGTTCCACGATGGCCAACAGGAGATCCTGTTTCGTGTGAAAATACTTAAAGATGGTAGCTTGACTGATGCCCGCCTTTTCCGCTATTTGAACGGTCGAGGTGCCGTCGAATCCTTGCTCCGAGAAGAGCGTCAGCGCCGCCACCAACGCAGATTTCTTCCCCTTTGGCATTTTTTCGTGGTCTAGCCATTGGCGGTAACTACTAAATACATCCGGTTCCACACGCTTCACCCTTTCTAACGCTTTTGAACTTGATCTTTTACTCGCCTCCGGGTGAGTGAAAATAGGCCGTGACGCTGTGGGCGGGCGCCCGGAGCCGTAGAGCGGTCTCCGGGCTTACTTTGAGCCGCTTTGTGTCTCAAAGATACCAATTCCCTAAGCGGCACAGCCGCTAAGGGAATTCCTACGGCTGAACCCATTTTCATCATCCTTGCGACTTACTTCTGTTTGGGTCGTTAGAACGGACTCACTACTGGCTTAATCCCATTCCTCTTGGCGTTACGCCAGTACCTCAAGCTCCGTACTTACTTCTGTTTACACTGTAAGAACGTCCCCCACCACTTTATTTTCTAGCGGCTTAGCACGCTCTGGCTTTTATCCATTATTTGTTGATATCCAATTTATTATACGCGATTCGCAGCCCAATCTCTCGTCCTTTCCTAAACTTTCCGGTACCGCTTCAGGCCGATGATGTTCAAGAACGTCAGCACAACCAGGAAGACTAACAAGACCAGAATGTTCCCACCTTCGTCAAAGATGGACGTCCCCCGCATGATGACATCACTAACGGCATCGCCGGAGTATTTCAATGGGATGATGTAGGAAATATCTTTGACCCAATCGGCCATCGAGTCCAGTGGAATGATCCCGGAGAAGAAAATCTGTGGAATGACGACCAGGGGAATGAATTGCATCATTTGGAATTCGGAGTTGGCAAACGTTGACAGCAAAATTCCAAAGGCCAGAGCGACCAGCGCGAGAATCAGGTTGATCACAACCACGCTGGCCATGTTGCCGACCACTTCCATGCCAAGCAACCAAACCGTAATCAAAACGATGAGCACCGTTTGAATCACGGCCAGGATCCCATAGCTCAACATGTAGCCAAAGACGATGGACGACCGCTTAACCGGGGTTGCCAGCAACCGATCCAGGGTGCCCGTCGTCCGTTCCTTTAACAGCGCCATCCCGGAGATCAGGAAGACGAAGAAGAACACGAAGAAGCCCATTAGGATTGGTAACATTTTAGCAAAGTAGCCGGTATTCTTATCCCCATAAACGTAGTGATTGGTGATTTTGGGCGCCTGTTGACTAGTACTCTTGGTAGCCGTCGTCGTTGACTTGGCCTTTGCTGCTGCGGCCTGCTTGGCAGCGGCGGCGTTCCCTGTCGCGGCCGGGGTGCTAGCCGCCTGTTGCTTTTGCATAACCATCAGCTGAGCTTGGAGCTTGGCCATCCCGGTCGTGCTCTTCTTCAGTGCCGACTTCAGTTGGTCAACACTGGTGGCCGTGACGGCATTTTTAAACGCCATTTTAACCGCGGTCGTCTTACTGGAGTCCGTATTGGCGTAGGTCAAATCGTAGGTGTTGCCAGTCTTCTTGATAATGGCATCAATTTTTTCATCCTGCAACGCCCGCTTGGCAGCCGCCTTGGTGTCGTAGGTCTTCACGGCAACGTGCTTGATGTCGCCCATTTCTTGATTTAATTTCTGCGTGACGGCGACGGTTCCCACGTTCACGTCCGTGGTCGAGTTCGTGTTAAAGATCACACTCATTAGCAACATGATCAAGATGGGGGCGACAAACATTAACGCTAACGTTCGCTTATCGCGGATGAGTTCCTTCAGCACCCGGTTCATAATCGCAATTGTTCTCATTGTTCAACACCCTCCGCCTTTAAGAAAACGTCCTCAATCGTGTTCACGCCGTACTGTTGCTTCAACACTGCGGGCTTATCAAACGCCATGACCTTGCCGCCCAGCAACAGGGCCACCCGGTCGGTCAGTTCTGCTTCATCCATCACGTGAGTCGTAATCAAAATGGCCCGCCCCTCATCACGAATCTTCCCCAGTTCTGCCCAAATTTGCCGCCGCAGCGCCGGGTCAATGCCGACCGTGGGTTCATCTAAAATTAGCAGTTCCGGATTGCCCAGCAGCGCGATGGCCAACGACAACCGCCGCTTCATCCCACCGGAGTAACCGGCGACACGCTTCTTCAGGTCGGCCGTCAGATCAACGACGCCGGCGGCATGGGCAATCTCTGCGGCCATGTTGGCCTTGGCAATCCCCTTCATCAAGCCAAAGAATTTTAAATTCTCTTCCCCGGACAAGTCGTCGTACAACGCATCCGTTTGGGCCATGTACCCTATCCGCCCCAGCAATTCACGGTCGGGCATGACGGTGTCAAAAACTTTGGCAGACCCGCCGTTGGCAACTTCCATCCCCAAGGCCACCTTGATGACCGTAGATTTCCCAGCGCCAGATGGTCCAATCAACCCAACGATTTCGCCAGCGTTAACGGTTAAATTAATATCCTTCAAAACGGTCTGATCACCGAACTTCTTGGCCAAATGCGCTAAATCAATCATTGCTTGTGCCATAATAATGCCTCCCAAAACAGCTTTTGTGATAGGTGAGTGATTAATCACTTACTCAATAAGGTGAGTATATACTCACCTCTGATTTTTGTCAATAATGCTTAAAGTTTTTTCGGTCATTTACTGATTCAGCGCAGCATCCATCCCCCTGATTTCCTAGCGTTATGGCCAATTGTGCGCAGCAAAAAGTGGTCAACTTTTGACCGTCAACCACTCGTCTAACCTCATCTACATTAATGAACCTCGTCCCGCAACGTCAGGCCACTATAGTCTTCCATCTCCGCCGTCGTCGGGTAACCGCCCAGCTTCATGACCTTATCGCCCACAATGGTCACGGGTAGGACTTCAATGCCATAGTCCGCAATTAGCTTAGCAACCTGCTTTTCCCGCACGAACGCCTGGGGATTCTGAGCCAGGTTCCGCCGCAGGACCCGAACGTTATCGCTGTGATTGATCAGCTTGGTCTGCGCGGTCAGGCGAATCAGATTTGGGTTCACGCTGGGGCCACAAACCCCGGTCGGACAGCAAAGCGCTTCTTCGTAAATATTGATTTTTTTCATTTCGCTTATCTCCTAACTTTTGGCTGGTTGAAGGCGTTGGGCTTCGAAATTGGCTTGGACACCGACCACCGCCAAGTGATTGTCCGCGGCCGTGGCGACCCGGTCAATCCACGGTTGCTCATTTTGCGCTCGGACTTGGAGAAACGGACTCAATTTACCGGTGGTACCGAGCAAACTCTGGTTGACGACCCACCAGGTGTGGGCAATCTTCGCGCGGTCTAAGTCCCGTTGTAACCGGAGCGTTTCATACACCGGCGTGGCCTCTGGCAAGGTGACCATGATGGTTTCCGTCTGCTTCGGGTCTTGTAGCCGCGGGAACAAACGCGTAACTGCGGCGGGAACGGCGCCAGTCGTGCGTTTGACCTCGGCCGCGTAGCTTTCCGTCGAGGACAACAGGAGTAGCGTATGCCCGGTTGGCGCGGTATCGATGACCAGCACGTCGCTGTCGTCCTCATCCACGATCTTGGCAAAGGCCTCGAACGTCGCAATTTCCTGGGTGCACGGCGACTTCAGGTCCTCCATCACGTAGTCGACGTCCTCACTGCCCATGTCCTGCTTGGCTTGGGCGATGACGGCTTCCTGGTAGTCCTTGAGCACCTGTTGCTCATCGATGTGGCTGACCTGAATGGCCGGGTCTAACCGGAACCAGCTCAGGTGATCCGCGGGGTCGGTCGTGGTCAAATGCACGCGTTTGCCTTGGCGAGCCAGCTGTTGGGCCACCTGAACGGCGATGGTCGTTTTGCCCACGCCGCCCTTACCCATGGTGAAAATGATGCGCTGATTCTGTAGCGCTTGCACGACGCGGTCCAGCCCGGGATAATCGGCTACCGCTGGCGCTTGCTGGGTCAATTTTGGTTGTTCATCCGCTAGTAACTGACGCAGTTGGGGCACGCCACTCACGTTGTAGGCGCGCAGGGGCACCTGCCAAGCCACGGGTAAAATATTAAACGGAATCGCCGCCAGGTCGGCCTGTTGCTGCTGGTAAAGCTCTGGCGCTGCGGCCTGCTGGTCGGCGGGCAAGACGCCGTTGATCACCAGTTGATGATGCGTGATGCCCAGCTTAGCCAGTTCCGTGACGGTTCGACTGGCCTCCTGGAGCGTTGCCCGTTGTGGCCGTGCCACCAGCACCAACGTGGTTTGCTCCCCATCCGCCAACACCTGGGTGGCCTGATGGTAGCGTTCCTTTTCCTCGCCCAAGCCAGACAATTGACCCAGGCAACTCGTGCCAAATTTATTCTCATCGAGGTACTGACTCCACGCGGCGGGCAGCTGGAGCATCCGCAACGTGTGGCCGGTTGGCGCGGTATCAAAGAACACGTAATCATAGGTCTCGTTAACGGTTTGATTCGTCAACATATTCGCAAACTCATTGAAGGCGGCCACCTCGACCGTGCAGGACCCGGAGAGTTGTTCGGCCATATTGGTCAGTGCGGCTTCCGGCAAGACATTCCGGTACGGGCCAATCACGCTTTCCCGGTACGCCGCGGCGGCTTCGGTGGGATTGAAGTTGGCCACGTCCAGGTTGGGCACGGTCGCCACTGGCTGAAGGTGGTTGGTCAGTTCTCCGGGGAAAATGTCCTGGAGGTTGCTGGCCGGATCGGTACTGATCAGGGCCACGCGTTTGCCCTGATCCGCCAACTGAACGGCGGAGCTGGCCGCAATCGTGGTCTTGCCGACGCCCCCCTTGCCCGTGAAAAAGAGGTACTTGGTCAAATCAAGCTGATCTTGAACGTTTACCATGGCACTCATCCTTCCTTGGTCGTCGCCGGTTCCAGTTCACAAACGCAGCGCTGGTCGCTGGACAGAAGCGTGGTGGTCTGTTGGAAAAAGGCCGCCGCAAAATCCTCGCTGAGCGTGTAGTGCTTCCATTTGCCTTCTTTATAACTGGTCACAATGCCCGCATCCGCTAACACCCGCATGTGGTGTGACAGAGTCGGCTGGGTGAAGTTGAAGTGGTCCAAAATGTCACACGCACAGAGCGTGCCCTGCGAAAGTAACGAAATAATTTTCAAGCGGTTCTCGTCGGCCATCGCCTTTAGCGCGGCCACGTAAGCTGCATCATCCATTTGCTCGCCTCCCTATTCGTGCGTTTAGGTGTTGGGAATCACTGGTCGTTGTCATCCCGCGCTCTAGGCTGAGAAAGGACCTCAGCCAATACCGCCGACACAGCTGACCAACTTGGCCCACCTCTGGTCACTGACATAGACGATTAATTTCTACATAAAGCCACTGAATTCCTAGTTTTCCTCTATGTACCTCAGAAGTCACATTGATATTTATCTATATGAATATGATAACGCTTTCACAAACATTCGACAAGGCTCAGCCATCGTCATTTTACAAGCCGGCAGAAACCAAAAACACCCGCGCCGACAAAACGTTCGGTAGCGGGTGTTCACTCAATTATATTATTTACGTCAGCTGACCATTACCATCAGCCGAGACGTGCTTACTGATAAAATCTAGCAAACGGAAGGTCAACGCCTCAGTCTCAACGGATTCATCGTGGTCGAGGATTTCTTGGGGCGTCTGCTGCAAGACGGACCCCGTCGCGTAATCGCCATCGTTGACCACCATCTCACGCACGTTGTTAGGCTGCGGTTCGATGTGAAACTGTAGGCCAATCACGTTGTCGCCTAGCAAGAATCCCTGATTACGCAGATGCTGGCTAGAGAATAGCAGCTGGGCGCCCTGGGGAATCTCAAACATCTCCTCGTGCCAGTGTAAGACTTCCAAACTGGCGGGAATTCCCGCAATCGCTGTACTTTGCCGCGTGACTGGGGCCCAGCCCACTTCCTTAGCCGGGGCCTTTTTGACCGGGTAACCCAGCAATTTCGTAATCTGTTGGGCACCGAAGCACACGCCGAAGATTGGCTTGTGGGCGGCTAACAGTTCTTGGATCAACGCACGTTCCGCCTTGATCCACGGCTGGTCGTCATTGGGACTCATCGGTCCGCCTAGAATCACCAGCAGGTCCGTTTCCGCCGCGGTCGGTAATTTGCCATACGTGGCCGGATGATAAGTATAAAGCTCATGGCGGTTGGCGTTGGCCCAACTCGTAATGGCGCCGGGGCCCTCGTCGGCCGCATGCTGTAACACGTTGATACGCATGAAAATCCCTCCTACAATTGTCCTAATACTAGACACAGGATTGATTGGCCAGGCCTTGACGCCCCGCTAGTTCTTGCAGTTAAACATTCATGGGATAGTAAACTTCGTTGCTAAAGTACCGCGGTCCCCGTTGCTTGGCGAGTTGTTTCGTCCGGTAGTAGTGCGCGCTGGTCCAGATGCCGGCACCGCCAGCCTGGCTCAGGACGCTGATTTTCTTGCCATGATAGGTCTTGGTCATCACTTTGTAGTAATCGCCATCCCCCATGATTTGATTCCAGCCACGAACGTTGATCCATTGCGCTTGGTGCGCGGTTTTGTTTGTGACCATACTCCAGGAATAGTGTTTCTTAAATTTCTTCGCGCTTAACTTGTGATGATGAATGTGCGCCACGTACTTGGCCGCCTGCCCATCGTAATACGTCAGGCCAGAGATTCGCTTGGCACTAAACGTCAGCGTGTCCATCTTGCCATGTTCATAGTGGTACCACGTATGCCGGTAACGTTGCGGCACCGCTTTCAAAGTTGTCTTGGTTTTCGCCTGCGCCGTCACCGGTGTTCCCAGTGACACGCCCCCGACAGCCAACAGAGTGACAGCGGTCGCAACCGCCAGCATCATCTTTTTCATGTGTAAATCCTCCCCGAAATAAGAGTGGGTCTGGCCCGTCTCTACGCCCTTAATTATACGCTTCTGGGCGGTTTTTCAGCCGATAAAATCTGGTGAAATTGAATTTGTAACAATTGAAACGTGGGCGGGCACTAAACGCAATCTCGTCCTTCAAATCATCATTTCTACCAGTAATTGACTACTGGTTGCAAACGTCGCTACTTTCGACTAATCTAAATCGTAATTAATCCACTAATTAAGGAGTGACCCCATGGACTACTTACTCATTTTACGGGCGGTAAACGCTGGCACCCCACACATCGTCAAAATGGCCGACCTCCGTGACTGGCTCACGGCCACGGGCCTACAACACGTGGAGACCTACCGTAACAGTGGCAACGCCTTCTTCACGAGTCCCCACTCGCTAACCGACTGTGCTCGGCTGGTGGCCGATGTGTTAGCGACACACCTAGACTTCCCTCAGCCTTTTGGCCTCTTCACCCGCGAAGAACTCATCAATGCCTGTGCCCAGGCCCCCAGTTGGTGGGACGGGCACGGCAATCGCCAGCACATGTTGCTGTTCAAGTTGACCACCTATGCCCCCGGCCAGGATACCTGGCTGATGAACCAGCTAACACCTATCGACCACGTCGTCTGCACACCGCGCTTGATTTTCTGGACCGTCGATAGTCAACGCGGATTTCAGCGGTCCTTTTACCGTCAACTGATTGGGACGTCATTCTACCAGCAGACCAGTACCCGTAGCTATTCGACCGTCCAGTATTTTACCCAACACTTTGCCAAGTGACTGTCACAGTCATGCTATAATATAACCGACTTTAACGTTTAGAAGGGACTGACTCCATGGACTACCTACTCCTCCTGCGCGGCATCAACGTTGGTGGCAAACACCGCGTGCCAATGGCGGACCTGCGCAATTACCTGACGGCCGCTGGCTTTACCCACGTGCGCTCATATATCAATAGCGGCAACCTATTGGTCACTAGCAACCGGTCGCAAGTCGACTGCGAAACCACCATCCAGCACGTGCTCACCAGTCATTTTGACTTTCCACTACCCTTTCGCCTGTTAGCCCAGCCAGAATTTCTCACCGACCTCGCGCAGGCCCCCGCGTGGTGGGGTGCCGATAAGCAGCTTCGACACAATGCCCTCTTCAAGCTAAATGATTACACTAGTGCTAACGATACCTGGCTAATCGACCACGTCACCGCGGACTACGACCAGGTGCTGGTCACGCCCAACGTAATCTTCTGGACGTCGACGCTCAAGCACCACTTTAGCCGCTCCTTCTATTCAAAAATTATGGGCACGCCGCTTTACCAGCAGACCAGTACCCGCAACTACAACACGACCATGAAACTCAAACAACTTTTGGAGGCGTCCCATGATTAGACCCGTTGTTCACGACCAAACTCGTTTAGCACAAAAGAGCCGACCCGCTACTAAGGCCGACGCCGCAACCGTTACCGACTTACTCGACACCCTTAAGGCCAACAGCGAAAACTGCGTGGGAATGGCCGCCAACATGATTGGCGTTAACCTGCGGATCATCGTGGTCGACATGGGCATTCTGCCCGTCGCTATGATCAATCCGGTCATCACCAAGCAGGCCGGTCCCTTTCAAACCAGTGAGGGCTGCCTCTCACTGACCGGTGAGCGACCAACCAAACGGTTTAAGACGATTGAAGTTGACTTCCTCAATCAGGCCTACCAGAAACAACACCAGACATTCACCGGTTTCGTGGCGCAAATTATTCAACACGAAGTCGATCACTGCAACGGCATTATTATTTAAAAACCTAATTGACTGTAAAAAAATAACCCAGAGAAATCAGTGACGATTTCTCTGGGTTATTTCTTTTTAGCCGTTAACTTGAGCCAGCCCCAACCAATCAAGGCCAGGTTAAAAATCATAATCAAGGCCCATAGCCACAAGTAATCGCTGATGAGTTCAGGAATCTGGGCGTGCCATAGCGCCAAAGCCATCCCAACAATCAGGACGGCATTGATGGCCAGACCAATGCGCTTGGCCTGCCGCTGCTTCGCAAAGGCGGTCGCCGCAATAATCAGGAGCATCATCGACGTCATGACCACATTGGCCTCACCCCAATCAAAGTCGACGCCAAAACTACTCATTGTGGATGGCTGAAGCGAAATAATCAGGAGAAACATCAAGCTCCCCACCGCGTTCAACAGGGGGACACAGCCATAGAGTTTTTGCATGATTGTCACCCTTCCGTTATTATCGCCTCGACTGTAGCGGAGTTTAAACGGAAAGTAAACCAATCCGCTGGGGGTAGGTTGTTTGGGATTACAAACAGAGTGCGGAGCTAGCCGTTTAGGTCCTGAGCATTAGGGAGTCCTGGGGCTTCTGTTCGACAACGTCGGACAGGAGTCGCAGGACTTTCTAAGCGCAGGGACCTGGCTAGCGTAGCACGTTTCGGAAGCCGCCAGACTTGGGATTGAAAATGTGGGCGTTTAGCTGGCGAGCATTAACGTCACTAAGTGAATGACCCCGGGCTTGGGTCGTTTGCTTAGTGGGGTTAAGCGCAACCAGCTGCCCGCGGACGCACGTTTCAGAGGCTGCCAGACTTGGGATTGCGAATTCGAGAGACCAACTTTACTTGAGCATTAGGGAGTCCTGGGGCTTCTGTTCGACAACGTCGGACAGGAGTCGCAGGACTTTCTAAGCGCAGGGACCTGGCTAGCGTAGCACGTTTCGGAAGCCGCCAGACTTGGGATTGAAAATGTGGGCGCTTAGCTGGCGAGCATTAACGTCACTAAGTGAATGACCCCGGGCTTGGGTCGTTTGCTTAGTGGGGTTAAGCGCAACTAGCTGCCCGCGGACGCACATTTCAGAGGCTGCCAGACTTGGGATTGGAAATTCGAGAGACCAACTTTACTTGAGCATTAGGGAGTCCTGAGGCTTCTGTTCGACAGCGTCGGACAGAAGTCGCAGGACTTTCTAAGCGCAGGGACCTGGCTAGCGTAGCACGTTTCAGAAGCCGCCAGACTTGGGATTGAACATGCAGGAGCTCACTTCAACAATCGTATCCCCACATATTTCAACAAAAAAAGGAACCCAGAAGTCTCCTTCCAGGTTCCCCTCAAGCTAAGCTAAGAATTCCTTCAGTTTCGTGCCCAAGGTTGGGAAAATCAGAATCTGCTTCTGCTGGAAATCCTTGGCAGTCAAGCCCAACCCGATAACGCTGACCAACTGGTTCATGTCGTCCGTGGCGGTTTGACTGACCTCGGCTGCGCCCACCAGTCGTTGGTCGTGGTCAAAGACCCCAATTAATTCGGCGTCTTGATCATTGGTCCCCGCATAGGCAAAGTCTGGGGACAAGCCCATTTTCTTCAAATGGTATCGGCTATCTGCGGTTGCTTCGGCCACCGGAACCCCGACTTGTGCCACTTGTGGAAAGGTAAAGGACCCCGTGCCCGTGACTGGGTAGTGGATGGGTTCGTCGTCAGTCGCCGTTAAATAGGCGCCCTCAAACTGGGCAACCGGCGTGAGTTTCGGCGCAACTGCGGGTGACTTCGCCACCACATCGCCGGCCGCGTAAATGCCGGCCACGTTGGTTGCTAAATGGTCATCCACGATGATACCCTGCCGATTGGTCTCGACGCCCGCCGCTGCCAGATTTAATTGATCAATGTTCGGACGACGCCCGGTCGCGTCAATCACGTAGTCGGCCGTGTAACTGTCGCCTTCCGCGGTCGTCACGCTAAAGTCAGTCCCGGTCTGCGTCACTGCATTCACGGACTGGCCGAAGTGGAATTTGATTCCCCGTGCCTGCATCTGCTTGACCACCACGTTCACGTGTGGTTGGTAGAACGCGCCTAACGCATGGGGGGCGTGCTCAACGATTTCAACGCTGGCGCCCGCTGCGCTCAGTACCGTGGCCAATTCCATGCTGACGTAACCCCCACCAATGAAGAGCACGCGTTGTGGCAACTCGGCCAGGTCCAACACATCATTGCTGTTGTGGGTGAGTTCTTTACCTGAAATCGGTAGCTGATTAGCCGTTACACCAGTCGCAATCACGATTTTATCCGCCGTAAATTGTTCATCGTTGACCGCCACGGTGTGGGCATCGATGAAGCTGGCCGTACCTTGACGCGTGGAGACCGTTTCCGAATCAAACGCCGCCTGTGCATTCGCTGGGTATGGCGCAAAGGTGGCCTTCTTCGTTGCCATCAGCGCAGGCCAATCGATTTTAGCAGCCGTCTGAATGCCCCGTTGCTGAAGCTGTTGGGAAATCAAGACGGACCGCACAGCACCTTCTAGGAAAATCTTGGGTTCGCAACCATAATTGGGGCAGGTTCCCCCGAACAAATCGTTGTCCACAATCAGAACGGTCTGCGAACTGTGGGCTTCCTTCAACGCCGTCACGAGGCCGTACGCAGCTGGGCCACTACCTAAAACAATATAATCAAATTTTTGAGTCATCTAAGCACCTAACGCTTTCTTTAATTCTGCAGCAAACAACGGCTTGGGCCGAGCACCCACCAGGCGATTGATCACCTGGCCATCCTTCTTGATCAGGAAGGTCGGAATCCCCTGAACGTTGAATCGACTGGCCACTTCTTGGTCATGATCCACATTGATCGACGTGAAGGTCACCCGCTCACCAAATTCTTCACTGGTCGACAGGCTTTTTAAAATGGGGTCCATCATCTTACAAGGCGGACACCAGTCGGCCCGGAAGTCGACAACGGTGACGCCGGTATTGGTTTCATTTTCAAAATTATCATCGTGGATTTCTTTAATCATGAGAAGATCCTCCTGTTTACATACCCCAATAGGCATTCATCCATTAATTAGTCAACGTTTCAATTATTTCATTTCATCATCAAGGCTTATAAAACGTTAGCTAATTAACAACGAGACTCAATATACCCCCTTAGGTATATTTTAGCAAGCTTTTTTGCTTACTTTTTATAAGACGTGACGTAAAAACAGCGCTAGCACGCGAATGCTGGTGCTGAATTATTTTTTACTGACATAACTGATCCATCCAATCAAACAACTCGGGTAAGTCATAATCTCCACTGTGGGGTGTGGTCCACGGCATGGCGCAATCGACGTCATACCCTTGGTTACGGAGCTTCGTCGCCAAGATTATCGGAATGGCAAACGAGGTATCCCGGTCAGCGGCGCCGTGGCGAATCCGCCAATGCGGGGCGACCTGGGACTGTTTCTTTAATAGATAAGTCAACGGATTAACCGCGGCTACCAGGTCGGCATCGGCCAACTGTGCCGGCACAGTCGTATGCCTTTGGGCAAACGCAGTGAAGTGTCGGGCCGCCGTCAAGCGACTGCCGAAGAAGTCATTAGTGGAAATGCTGGTCGGACGCAATTCATTTGCCGAAACGCATGGCTAATTACGCGGTAGATCCTGATTTTGCGTTTGAATCAAGGTGATGAGTTGCCACCGCTCCGTGGGCAACGGCGGCCGTGCAGGACTGTCAACTGGTCGACAAACCTTGGTCGGCCAGCTGAGTTGATAGTCCAGGGAAAGCTCGCTGAACAGATTCAGCTGATGGCCCCGATAACCTTTGACATAGCTGTTGACCCGGCCATTAAAATGGATCACGTCGCCCCGCTCGAGCTGACCCAACCGCTGAAAACCCTTGGTCAGGTTGAACCAGAGGTGGTCCGTCAACAGCTGTTCGGTCGTTGCCAAGCGCACCTGCCGCAGTAAAATCGTCGGCTCCTCCCCCTTATAACCAGATTTAATACCGTACCGCTCAAAAATCCCCTTGAATGGGTGTCGCTCCGTGCTCCCTAAGTTTGCCAACTGTTGTCGCTGACTCGACCGCGTTTTCATGGCTGTTGCCCCCTTTTAGGTTAACTCCGTAATTAATCGCCAAATGTTTTTTTGAATTCAAAATAGTTTGCCTGTAACCTTTACCAACGTAACCACGTTCACTAACCGTCGGAACTGACGTCTACACCTATCCACAACCCATTTGTGAAATCAGCGAGCCATATCCGTTGTTGTAAGCGCTATCATCAGGTAGAATGACTAAAGGAATTTCACAAGTACATACGACCCGAAACCATTATTTAGTTCAATGAAAGCGAGCGATAACTATGCAGAATTTGTCCCGTCACATTTCGTTTCCCCGCCTCCTGATTTTGGGTGCGTCCAGCGTCATCGGCAGTAGTTGGATCTATACCAATGGCATTTTCTTCGACAAATACGGCGCTGGGGGCGAAATCTTTGGCTTCATGCTGACCACGTTCATCACCGTGCTGGCCTCCCTGTCCTTTGCGGAGCTCTCCTCCATCTTTCCGCGGAGTGGCGGGCCCGTGGTGTATAGCTATCTGGCCTTTAGCAAACGCTGGGGGTTCGCGACCGGCTGGGCGATTCTAGGCGCCTATTTGAGCGCGCTATCCTTCTACGTGACGGCATCGAGCATGTTGCTGGCGACGCTGGTGCCGAAGATTTCGACGGGGCCGGGCTACACGATTGCCGGGGCCCACGTTTCGTTGATGGAACTGGCGATTGGGGTGGCGTTCACTCTCTTCATTTTCGCGTTAAATATCCGCGGCACCAAGCTGACGGCGGGCGTTCAAGCGGTGCTGTTCATTGGCCTGGTGATTCTGGGTGGCGCGCTGGTCGTCACCGGCTTTACGCAAGGAAGTCCGAAAAACTTCTGGCCGGCCTTTGCCACCGGGAGTGATCCATTGGCCAACGTGGTGCGGTTCGTCCTGCCAGCCATGACCTTTCTGACGGGGTGGGAGGTCGTGACCATTCTGGCTGAGGAAGCGGCAATGCCTCCGCGGAAAATCGGCAAGGCCGTGGTCGGTGCCATCCTGCTGGCGGCCAGCTACTACATCATCGTGTTGCTGGCCAGCGCGTGGGTCTACCCGTGGCAAAAGACGGCGACCTTCAGCATGGGGTCCATCACAGCCTTTACCGAGGCCGGCTTCCCCCTCCTGGGAACGGCGGCCTACCTGATTGCCTTTCTGGGCCTGCTGACCAGTTTCATCGGCCTGTTCACGGCGGCGCCCCGGCTAATCTTATCACTGGCGCGGGCCGGTCTCTTGCCACCCAAGTTTGCGGAGATTAATGAAAAACACAATACGCCGGTCAACGCGACGGTGTTGGTGCTGGTCTTTGCGGTCGGCTTCGGCTGGCTGGGCAAGGGCGCGATGACCTACTTTCTGGACCTCGGCGGCTTCTTCGTGGCCATGGCCTGGGCAATCACGGCGGTCGCGCTCTGGCGGATTCGGCGCACCTACCCAACGCTCAACGGAGGCTTCCGGCTGAAACGCCTGTGGCCGAGTCTATTAGGTGGTCTGTTGGCCGTCACGATTGCCGTGGCAACGCTCTACCCCAAGTCACCGGTCGCACTGGCCTGGCCGACGGAATACATCATGCTAGCGGTCTGGATCGGCCTGGGCCTACTGTTCTACGCGCTTGGTCGCAAGGAACATCAGCCCAAAGATCAGGCGCTCCACCATCTGTTGGGCGAAAAGGAATTTCAACGCTTAAAGGATTTGAAAAAGTAGCCAAAAAAGACGGCCACCTCGCCATGGGGTGGCCGTCTTCACGTTTAGTTTAGTTGTCCTGATCCTGTTTCAACAGTTTTAGCAAATCACGGTCCCGCTGCGCCACAATTTCGGCGCCGGCATCCCCGTCCCAGTCAAAGAACCCGTGGCCGGTCTTGAGGCCCAGGTCGTGGTCGGCCACCTTTTTCGCCAACGCGGGGTCTTCGCCCTGAGTCGCGCCGAGGTCAGCGTAGAGGTACTTGCTGATGTTGTCGAAGATGTCGAGGCCACCCAGGTCGGCGCTGGCAACGGGTCCGACTAGACTCCAGCGACGGCCCAGACTGTATTTGATAATGTCATCGACGGCCGCGGGTGAGGCGATGCCGGCGTCGATGATGTGCAGGGCTTCCCGCATAACCGCCAACTGAATGCGGTTGCCGACAAAGCCCAGTGATTCGCGTTTCAGGCTAACGGCGTGCTTGCCAATGTGGTTCATCAGCGCCGTCGTCAGGTCGACCGTGGCCTGGTCGGTCTGCTTGCCGGGAACGACCTCGACCAGTGGCATCAGCTGTGCGGGGTTCCAGAAGTGGGCCACGACAAAGCGGTTCGGGTGCTGTAAGACCGACTGAATGGCGGTCGGACTGAGCCCGGACGTGTTGGTCGCCAGAATGGTCCCCTCGCTGACCAGGGACTCGACGCGTTGCCAGACCTGCTTCTTGACGTCGAGGTCCTCGATGATGGATTCAATCACGAAATCGGTGTCGGCCAAGGCAGCGGCGTAGTCGGTCGTGGGCGTGATACGGTCCAGGATGGTCGCGTCGTCTTCGTGCAGCAGGCCGGCCTCACGAAAGGTGGCCAGGTCATGCTTGATGGCGGTCAAGCCTTGGTCAAGCGCGGTATCGCTGGTGTCCAGCAACCGAACGGGATACCCCTTCATGGCAAATTGTAGCGCCGTGGCGTGCCCCATGGTTCCCGCCCCGAGGTTGGTAATGGTCTTGATAGCTTCTAGGTTCATTTGAAACGCCTCCAAATAAGTTGTTAGTTGGTTTGCGTTCTCTTTCTGCTCTCTGGGTTTAGTTTAGCATGGATGGTGGAATAATATCAGCTCGAGAACATTTATAAACGATATAATATCGAATTCAACGTTATCATTTACTCCGGTTCATACTTAATGGTATATTCTAAATAACTGCATACACCTTATGCTCTGACCTAAATCTACTATTTCCGGGGGAATTACTTTGAATCTAGTCCAACTACTCAAATACATATCGGTTAATTTTGCTAATGACAGTCAAGATGACTCATTATTTAAACAAAATGCATTTATCCGTACTTGGAAGGAAAGCCTTAACGATGCGCTACCGCTTCCACTACTCCCTTCAACGATTATCACCGACTTCTCGGCCGGCACAGGAAAATGGGCCCAGATTCCTTGGATGGCATTGTTGGATACAGAGATCACCAAATCAGTCCAAAAAGGGATTAGTATCGTTTTTCTATTCACTACTGATGCGCAGGGTGTTTACCTAACACTCAATCAGGGGTGGACTTCATTTGAAAAAACGTATGGTAAGGAGGCTGCAGCAAGTATTTCCACCATCTCTCAATACTTCCAACGAAAACTGGCAGCATCCGTCAGGGGCAATCAGTTTACAACTGAACCGATTCACCTAAATTCAAATGGCGACAAGTTACGTAAACTTGCCAAAGGCTATGAAGCTGGTACGGTCTTCAATAAGTACTACGATATCGCTAGCCTGACTGATAAAGACAATAATCAATTAATCCGCGATCTCTTAGCACTCGCTTTTACCTACCAGCAGCTCAAAGAAACCCTCAACGGCACCGAATACAAAGAGAAAGTTTCTGAAATTCTAAGCGAGTCCACAACCGTCATCGAGGACGACGCTCCCAACCAAGCTACCAGTCTCCACGAAGATTCCACACCCTATGTGGTTGACTCTCCAGCTGCTAAATCCGGTAGAGTTACCAAAACAGATTATCTAGAACAGGAAAAAAGAAATGCCGAGCTTGGCCGCCAAGGTGAACAATTTGTGATCGCTTGGGAAAAGGATCGGCTATCTATGAATCCCCTGCTTAAACCATACGTTGATCAGATACGCCATGTTTCTGTGGAACATGGCGATGGCCTGGGCTACGACGTTCTTTCTTTCACAGTCGACCCCAAAGATCAAGTCAAAGAAATCCATATCGAGGTTAAAACAACCAACTCTAAGGATTCAAAAACACCGTTCTTTATCTCAGCCAACGAATGGGCCTATCTAAATGCTAATAAGGATGATTTCCGTCTTTATCGTATTTATGATTTTTCTGGTAACCCACAAGTTAATACTTTTACCACTGCAGGATTACTTGCCGCAACCACACATACACCTGCCGATTTCCAAATTAGTTTCAAATAAAGAAGCACTCCCGCGGGAGCGCTTCTTTTATGGTTCTAAACAATTACCAAATCAACGTCACATCATCTGCAAATGATTCTTGGCGTTGCTTAATATCGTCCACGGTCCAGGAACCCGTTGCCAATTGATCGGCTAAGACCTGGTTGCCCTTTAAGCTGGACTTTCTTAACTGATTAGCAACCTGATCACTGTCCTTGAAGTTGGAAGCCGCTAGATTCTTCTCTAAAATGGTCCAGTTGCCGATATACGTTTGGTATTCGCCGACTTCTGGCGCCGTACTTAGCTGAACCAAACGATAGTTGTCGTCATCAAAAACTTTGTCGTAGAGGTCATCATTAAAATCATCGTAGTGAACTTCATACAGCTCTGACAACAAGTAAACCAGTGTCCACTTCTTAGCACCACGTAAGCCACCGTCTTTACTCAAGACACTAAAGGCTGCTTCAGTCGCCTCCTTTGTCTTAAGTAACCGACTATCCATACCGGCAATAATATCATCAACACCCGCATATTCCAACGACCAGATATTCTTAGCAATTTCGGAAAAACCAGTTTCTAGTTTGTTTGTCCCCTCATTAATGATCGTCCGGTGACGAATAAAGACGGAAACAATTTTATTCACAACTTTTAGAATATCGTCCTCTGTGTACTTACAATGGTACATAGCCATGACAATTGGGAAGTACAGTTTAACATTCATCCGCGACAAAATGTCTAACCGACGAGTCACTCCGACGTTGCCAAAGAACGTCGTGTGAGCCTTAGGTGTCATAGGGCTCTCCAAAACTGTATACAGGCCAACCAGGTTATCCAAATCCTTCAAAAAGTCTCGGGCTTGGTTAACATCATGCACTTTATCGCTGACTGCACGGTACAACTTATCTTCTGACACAATTTTATATTGTGCCGCCCAGTATGTCCGAATGAACCGCGTAATCCGGTCACTATTGCTGTCCAGTTTATCCGTAATAGCGCTCCACATTTGGTTAGCTTCTTCAATATTTTGACCCCTTAATGACATTAAATGAGTCTTAATAATATCAGAAGCCTTCAGGTCCTTGCCTCGACTGTTCAACGTTTCAAAAATAGTGAAGGCGTCCTGCAAGCTCGGGGCAGAAATCATGACAATATAAAATCCCTTGACGAACAGCTTATAAATGCTCTGTAGCTTATTAATCCGATCACTAAGCTGCTTTTCTTCCTTTAATGTGTCTCGAACTTTTCGTTCCATATCATGATAGGCCGTCTGCATGTTACGCATGGGTTCTGACCTCACACGATCATCTCGAGCACTCTGGCTGCCATGGGTTAGATCAAAGAAATACTCTTGCAGTGGTTTTTCATCACCGCTATCGGCACCTTTCTGAACCATCAGTGAAGGGTCGCCATCCTCATTGCCACGAATAACATCATTAACCCTATTGGCAACATCTCGCAATTGATCTCCACTCTCTATGTTAACCTTGACGTCATTGCCTTTAAACTTATCGGCATACATCTGCATGGCAATGTCTCGAATAACGGCTAGAAAAATGGTGCTCGTTGTCAACCGCTGCTGCCCATCGATAATTTCTTGTTCTTCCTTTTCGTTCTTATACGTCACAATTTGACCAAAGAAATGGCTACTTCGTTCACCATCAATCAAATCTTCCAAGTCATCCCAGAAATCTTCAACTTCATTTTTACCCCAAGCATAATTCCGTTGGTAACTTGGCACAATAAAGTTATTATTTTCAAATAAATCATTAATTCGGGACGTTGCGGGACTAGGAATACTAACTATTTGTACCATTTTCTACCTCGACTTCTTTCTAAAATTAAATGTTATTGACTACCAAATATATACTTCAAACGATTGATTCAATTATACCTGAATAGTCCACCAATTTAAAAGACATCATTGTAAAATAGCAGCAATGTTTCATTTCTCTCGGGCCCCGTGCTTAAACAGCAAGCATCAATTCCGTAAGCGCCATCAGATCTTGCTATAATAAACCCAAACAACCAGAAAGAAGGCCCCCCCAATGACCCCAATCCCCACCTACCTAGCCGCCGTCGCCACAGAACATCGCACCCAACTAACCGATCTGTATCACTTTCTGCAGGACCAGCTCCCAGACGCCACCGAGAAGCTCAGCTACGGCATGCCCGCCTTCTTCGTTGCCGGCAAGCCGGTCATTTACTTCGCCGCCATGAAACACCACCTCGGACTGTACCCGACGGCCGCGCCCATTGTCCATTTTGCCGATGACCTTACTAACTTCAAAACCTCTAAGGGTGCCATCCAATTACCCTATGATCAACCTTTGCCCACCGCCCTTATCGCCCAGCTCGTGGCGTTCCGCGTGGCTGAAATCCAAAACGTCGACTGACCCCCTTTCTCCGGTCAGCCGGCTTTTTTTCACGTCATCCGCGCCTTACTAAATTGTTTGCCCCAAAGTCTAAGAATCTTCACGATTAGCGACCATACTGAGCGCAACTTAAATTTGGAAGGATGATTCTGATGCAAATCTTTGATGTCACCGATGAGCGCTTTCGCCCATACGGCCGGATCGTTCACGCTGGCGACCTGGATGAACTGCTCACCAACCTCGCTGCCGTTCCCTATCCCGCTGAAAAGATGAAGTCCGTGGCCAACAAGACCTCCCTCGCCGATACCAAAGCGGCCCACCGGTTAGAGCAAACCTTCTTCGGTGGCCTGCCGACCGAGACCGGCTACTGCATCGGGCACAACCATCTTCTGAATAGTCTCGAATTCCACAGCAGTTCCGAAATCAACCTCGCCGCCACCGACCTGGTCCTGCTGTTGGGCAAACGCCAGGACATCCACGACGACCTGACCTACGACACCGACCAGCTGGCCGCCTTCCTGATTCCTAAAGGCACGGCCATTGAACTCTACGCCACCACCCTGCACGCCGCGCCCTGTGAAGCCCCCGGCCAGGATGGCTGCCGTTGGCTAGTCATGTTGCCAGCCGGCACCAACCGCGACCTGGAATTTTCCGTCAACCATGACGACCCCCTGAATCGGCTTCTCTTCAAGACCAACACCTGGCTGCTGGCCCACCCGGACGCGCCCGTGGACGGCGCTTTCGCTGGCCTAGTCGGCGAGAACTTACGGGTTTAATCCTAACTTCTCAATAAAAAATCGTGAACTGATTATCCCAGTCCACGATTTTTTCTGTCCATCATTATCAAAAGCCTAATTCAACGTTCCCTCAATCGTCGCCACATCGCCCTGGCCGTCGCGTTCCACGATAGCCGTGATGGCCGCCGTAATCCCACGAACGTCATCCGCCAAGGACAAAGACGGTTGGCCCGGCTTAGTCGTCACCTGACTGGGGAGGAACGGGATGTGCATGAAGCCCGCCCGCAACTGCGGGAATTCCGTGGCGCGCAGGTACTGGACCTGGTACATGATGTGGTTGCAGACGTAGGTCCCCGCCGTGGTCGACACGCTGCTCGGCAGACCCGCCGCCCGAATGGCCCGGGCCATCGCCTTGACCGGCAGTTGGGTGAAGTACGCCGCGGCCCCATCCACCTGAATTGGCTGATCAATCGGCTGTTGCCCAGCATTGTCTGGAATCCGCCCGTCATCTAAATTGATGGCGACCCGCTCCGGCGTCAAGGCCGCACGCCCACCGGCCTGGCCAATATTTAACACGATATCTGGTTGTTCCGTCAAAATGGCCTGCCGCACCACCGTGGCACATTGCCCAAACACCGTGGGAATCTCCAGCTTCACGATGGCTGCGCCAGCAATCTCATCCGGTAGCTGGTTAACCGCGGCAATCGCTGGATTCGTAGGTTCGCCGCCAAATGGATCAAACCCTGTGACTAAAATTTTCATCTCATCGGCCTCCTATTATGAGTATTTGATGAGAATTATACGCCAGTTCCGCTAAAATTGCGCAAAAAATCAGGCAACCAACCCAACGTCGGCCACCTGATTTTTAATTCACTTATTTTACAGCGTCAATCACAAACAACCGTGAGCTAAAGTCCGCCGACTCCTCGACGCCCTCCGTTGAAGCCAGGAGGTGCGGAATGAACAAACCGGCATGCATCAGCTCATCGCCGTAGTACACGTGCTGGTCGCCAGCCACCCGATACTGTTGGTCGGGCACCAGTCCCCGCAGATACAGGCGGTTATAGGCTGGGTTAGGCCGGTTTAAAATTTGGTAGCGCGCCGCAATGGCATGGTGGCCGTCGGGACTGACGACCGCCCAGCTACCCACGTTGCCATCCCCGGTAAAGGGATTGTCGATGCGGTAGAACGCGCCTTGCTGGAACAACTCGCGGTGTTGCTTGTAGAACGCCACCTGTTCCTTGATGGCCGCCTTCTCTGCTGGCGAACATTTCGTCACGTCCAGCTCGTACCCCAGGTCGCCAAAGTAGGCCACGGCCGCCCGCGTTTCGATCGAGGTGATTCGCCCAGTCTGGTCGTTGGGTACGGCCGAGACGTGCGCGCCCATCATGGCTTGCGGATACCCGTATGAGGTGCCGTACTGAATTCGCAACCGCTCGATGGCATCGGTATCGTCGCTGGTCCAGGCCTGTGGCGCGTAGGCCATCATGCCCAAGTCGAACCGGCCACCACCGGAGGCACAGGATTCGAACAGGACTTCTGGATAGTCCGTGGTCAGACGAGCGTACAGCCGGTAAACGCCCAGCATGTAGCGGTGGGTGAATTCCAGTTGCTGGTCGGCCGTCAGCGTGGCGCTGTAAGCTTCCGTGATGTTTCGGTTCATATCCCACTTGATGTAATCCAAATGGGCTTCCACAATCAATTTACTAATCTTGCCGTAGAGGTAATCGACCACGTCCGGATTGGCCATGTCGAGGACAAATTGGTTCCGTCCCGGCGTCTTCTCCCGGTGTGGCGCCACAACCAGCCATTCTGGATGGGCCCGGTACAGGTCACTATCGACGGAAATCATTTCCGGTTCGAACCATAAGCCAAACTTGAGGTCCATGCCGTGAATCTGTTCGGCCAGGTGGGCAATGCCGTTCGGGAGCTTGGCGGCATAAACGTCCCAGTCCCCTAACGACGTGGTGTCATCGTCCCGGTGGCCGAACCAGCCGTCATCGAGGACAAACATCTCAATTCCCAATGCCTTGGCATCACTGGCAATCGCCGTGAGCTTGGCCTCGTCGAAGTTAAAGTAGGTGCCTTCCCAGTTGTTGATCAGCACGGGCCGGGGTTCCTGGGCAAACCGCGGATTGACCAGGTGATGCTGGTAGAAGGTCCCCATCTGCTGGCTCAGCTGATTCAGGCCGGCCGACGTGTAGCTCAGGATGGCTTCCGGCGTTTGAAAACTGCTCCCCGCCGTCAGTTGCCAGCCAAATTCGGTCGGGTTGATACCGGTCAAAATCCGGGCGGCGCCGTAGGAATCCACCTCAATTTGGTCCAGGAAGTTCCCGGAGTAGACCAGGTTCAAGCCAATCGCCGCCCCCTGATCCTCGGTCGTTTCCGGACGAGCCAAGGCGATGAAGGGGTTCTGTTGTGGACTGGAGGCGCCCCGCAAACTGCCAATGCTCTGGGTGCCGCTGTGTAACGGCGACCGCACCAGGTGGCGTTCGCGCGCCCAGCTCCCAGAGAACTGGAGCAGATCATACTTCGCGTCCAGCAAGTCCAGCTGGAGGCTCAGGGCGCGGTCCAGCATCACCGTCTGTTCACCCTGGTTATCAAACTTGGCACTGCGCACAATCACATCTTGGTTGGGGAACACGGCGTAACTCAGCGTCAACGTGACGCCATTCACCGCATCCTTCAGGGTAACCAACAACGTCTGGGCGCCGTCGTCTGAATCGTCAAAGGTCGCTGGTAAATCAACCAGTCGCTGCTTGCCATCAATAATTTCATAATCCTGATACTGAAATTCACTGATGCGGCTGCCATCCGGTCCCGTAATCTGAAACGCCGGGTCGCGATAATCACCCTTGCCCAGGCTAGCAAATTCCTGCTTCAGCGTTTCCGGTTGAAAATCTGGTTTATCCAACCGCCAGGCCGGGGCAGCCCCGTGAACCTCACGAACCATCAGCTCAGGATAAGCGGCCTGGTCGTGGATGCGCGGGCCGTAATAGAGTTGGCCCAATTCCCCATTTTCCATCACATGAAAAACATAACTACTGTGGGCCGTTTGCAGGTGAAATTGGTGCTGGTTAACTAAGATTGACATGATTGTGCTCCCTTCAATTGTTTTAACTGCTGTACCTATCGTAGCATATTTTGTAAGCGCTGACATCTCGAACTAAACAACTCCCGAGTGACACAACAATCACCACCGTCGTTCAGGAATCAATCCATTTTCTCGCCAGCAAGCGTCGTCTCAGTGGACAAGTTGCCCACTAAATGCTAAGCTATTTTTCAGCTAAGCGTGATGACAACGCTGTTATATCAAGTATCAAGCGGCAATAGTGACCACCTAATTATAAAATTAATAGGCACTCTGCACACCGGAGGAATAATTTTGACAAACGAAACATTTTTACTGAACGCCATTCAATGTGCCTCACTCGACCAACTCATGGGGTTGATTGGAACTTACTTAGAACAACCCGTTTCAATTGTGGACCAAGCCGGCACGACTATTAGCCAGAGCCCATCCGCCATCACCCAACCCGATCAGTCACGCACCCGGATTCTGTTAGATCCCCAAGCGCTGCACCCCTGGTACCTGGTCCGGGCGCAGCCCCAAACCATCCCCGCAGACCAACTGCGGCTTGCCTTGCAGGTCATCAACAACTTCACCGACCGGTACGCGCTCAATCCCAATCAGCGCGAGGTCAACGCGGTGCTGGCGCAGCTCTTACAGTCGCCCGCTCAAGCAGACACCCACCTGCTCCGGTCACTCATCACCGACAAAATTGTCTGCGTCACGGTGACCGCCGAGCCGGGAACCGCCCATCCAGCCGAACTGGTGACCGCCCTACAGACTTTAGCGGCCCCACTGCCCCTGACCGAAACGTCAGCCGGCCTGGTTCTCCTTCTGTCAGCCAGTCAATTACCCCAAACCCAGGCCGTTTTGACCAAGCTGGGTAAGCAGACCCACCACGTCTTCTTCATTTCGGAGCCCTACGAAGACGTGGCCCAGACGCCCGAATTTCTCAGCATCTGTCGCCAGGCCGAACAGATTGCCCGGCGTTTAGGAACGGTCACGGTGCTCAACCCCACGCAAAAGTACAACATCTACATCATTTTGGACCACGTGGACAACGGCAAACTACTCAAGAACACTATGTGCACGCAGCTACTCACGTTAAAGCAGTATGACGAGGCCCACCACGCCGCGCTCTTCAACACGCTGTACGCCTACCTGGAGAACGACTGTCACGTCACCAAGACGGCGGCCAAGCTACACTTACACCGCAACAGCCTGGGCAAGCGACTCACCAAGATTCAAGCCCTGATCGACATCGACTTTGACAATCCCGACCGGACCTTTGGCATGCGTCTCAGCTACCGGCTTTTCAATTACCTAGCACTCTAATCACGAAAGGATCCTGCCTCATGGCATTAACGCAACTAAATTTGGGTAGCGAACTGGGCTTAGAGGTGCTCCACCAACGCTGGTACGCCTTGATTCTGTACCAACTCGATTCCGCCCCCACGGACTTCATGGAGCTTCGCCGGACCGTCCGCGGTATTTCCACGTTCAACCTCTTGCTCCGTCTTAAAAAGTTGACCGAGCTGGGCCTGATTGAAACTATCCCCGAAGACGACTACAGTTACCGACTGACCACTGACGGCGCCACGTTTCACACGATTCTAACGACGCTGGAGGACTGGGGCAATCTGCAGCTGACCCGCGAACTTTCTCGCTAAATTCCAGTTCAACATCCTATTTGAATACGCCAAAAGCGGTTGGACGCACCACATGCCAACCGCTTTTTTGACGTCATTTTTACTTGTCACTCTCGTCCTTGTTCCAAGTCTTTTCTAGTTCAGTCACGATTTCCGCATGCTTTTCTTCGGTAATCTTGACCTTCTTCAGGAAGATGAACGTCCCAATCAGCACGGCAATTGCTGGTCCGACCACCATGATTAGCTTAAAGGTCATGACGTTGCTGGCGGTAATGTCGGTCACTTTGGCGTTTCCAGACATCCCGGCAAGGACGGCCGTCATACCCGTAATCCCAGTAACCACGGCGCCGGCACACTTATCAATCAGTGGACGCACGGAAAGCACCAGGGATTCGTCCCGGTGACCCAACTTCAGTTGCCCGTATTCCACGATATCGGTGAAAGTCATCAGCACAACCAGGAAGATCAGCGGTTGTGGCAGGTTAAACAGCGCACCCGCTAAGATGACCAGCCAAACGTTCTTGTCGGCAAAGGAGAACAGGGCCAACGCAACTAAGAGAATCACGATACAGGACACGAACACGTTCCGCCGCTTAAATTTCTTGGCTAAGGCTGGGAACATGGAAACGGCTAACAGACCGATGACCATGTTGGCCATCCCCAGAATGGAGAACATCGCCGCGTGACCCAACACGTAGGTGAAGTAGTACAGCATCAGGGAGTTGGTCAGGTAAGCGCCCATCCCGTAGAGCAGGTAGGCAAAGGACAACCACATCAGTTGGTCGTTGTGAACCAGGACACCAAGCACTTGCTTGAAGCCAGTTTCTTCCTTGTTTTCCCGCAGTGGTGATTCCACTTCACGAGTTCCAATCCCAATAGAAAGCGCTCCCAAAATTGCGATAATGGCAGCGATAGCGGCATAGATAAACCACCCACGGGAGTCCCCGGTTCCCCCTTCATTACTCTTAGAGAAGAAGAGGATGACCGGAATAATGGTCACGGTCACGATGGTTCCACCTAAGGTTGAGCCAATCCGTGCAATGGTTGCGGTCTTTTCCCGTTCCAGGGAATCAAAGGACAGTGCGGGTAACATGGACCACAGACCGATATCTTTGAATGAGAAGAAGATATCCATGATGATGTAAATAAAGGTGAAGACAAACAGGTACATGAATGGGCTTTCCGTCAGACCCCAGAGGTTACTGAACAGCAGCATCATGCAGACCCCGGAAATCAAGGTCCCAATGATCACCCACGGCTTGAACTTGCCCCATTTGGTATTCGTCTTATCAATCGTATTCCCAATGAAGGGGTCGATAAACAGTTCGGCAATCCGCAGAACAAAGATAATGGTCGTCATAATCCCGATCATTCGGTTGTTGGCGGCGGTATCGCTCCCGTTAAATAAGTGATTGGTCACGAACATAATAAAATAGCTATTCATGACTTGATTAAACAAATCGTGACCAAAGGCCCCAAAGGCATACGTGGTTCGCGTTAAAATCTTATTTTGATTGACGTTCTGTTCCATTTCCATGCTTTCATCCTCGATTCTATCAATTAATTACAGACGCCGATAAGCGGGTAAACTACTGAGCGTAACGGGCACGTCCACTTCAGCCGGACCAGTGATGGTTGCGGCGGTCTCGTCCGTCACGGACTGCCACTGTCCCGCTGGGAAATACACGGACTTGGTCGTCGCGTGGGCTTCCAAGACGGGCGCCACTAGCAAGGCGGGGCCAAGCTTAAATTGGGTCTTCAGGTAAGCTTGGGGCGTCTCTGGATGGTCATAAGCCATCGTTTGCACAATCGGTTCCCCGGTTTTAGCAGCGTGCTCGGCTAATTTAATAATGGTGGGCGCGAATTGTTGATGCAGATCAGCTGTTTGCCGACAAATGTCTAGATGTTCCTGATCTAAGACCCGCCACGGTGCTAAGGAGAATTGCATCATCGGCATCAACGCGGAGCACTGTGCCGAGCGCACGATGAGCTCTTGGTCGAAGGTCTCGAGGGATTTCAGACTGCCAATCTCCCCGCCACCAATCATGTCAGGACAACTGAAGTAATACCCCATCAGCCCCTGCGCAATGGTATCCGGAATCAATTCGGACAACCCCTGCTCGCCCCAGACAAATTGCTTATCCTGTAAGCGGTTTACTAGCGGTGCACCTTGATTCTTGTAGAGGGCCCGGAACTCATTGTAAGGGAACTCCTTGCCAAACTTGCCCCACAACTCGGTCTGCTGGACTGGAGATAAATTCATGTGGGACACGTCATCGTCCCGGTAGAAGTAGCTATCGCCGGCATCCAATTTGAACCCGTCTACCCCAGTGGTTTCCTGGAGATTTTGCAACGTTTCCTTGAACCATTGATAGGTGGCCGGGTTGCTGAGATCCAGAATAGCGCTGTAGCCGTTCCACCATTCACGAACGACTGGCTTCCCATCAGGGCGTTTCAACAGCATATCCCGGTCCCGCAAATCACGGAACTCTGGTGAATCTGGGCTGACAAATGGGCACGCCCAGACCATCACCTTAAAGCCCAAAGTATGTAGCTCCTGAATCATTGCTGGGGCATCTGGGAACTTCCGCGCCGAGAATTCCCACCGACCATAGTAATCCGCCCACAAATCATCGATCATGATGATGCCGGCCGGAAAGCCGTTAGCCACAATGCTGTGTGCATAGGCTAAAATGTCGGTCTGGTTCTGCTGGTACAACAGCTCCATCCAAGTATTCCACTGGGGGAGCTCGAAGAACTCTTGTGGTGGCAGACTGCCTAACGCAAACGTGTGCTGTGCCAGCCACTGCTGTGCCCCCTTGAGACCATCATTGCCCGCAACTAAATTGACGTGGTCTTGCGTGACAACGCTCAGGCGGTCCCCACTAACTGTCAGTGAAAATGGCGTCTGACTGGTCAAGACGCGACCCTTGGACGAAATGAAGGCTGACGCCACCTGATTGTACGTTTCCAGGTGGAACAGGTCTAAGGTGTACAAACTCCCTTTGGTCAAGGGATACTGTGAACCAGCAAAAATGTCGCCCCCATACCACTCCTCTCCGGTTAAAATCTCAATTTGAAGTGGTTGCTTTAGGTTGGTCGTTAATTCGTTGACAGTGATCATCACAAAATTCCTTTCCAATGCTAATTTTTAAAACCCGACTCCGCACACATCATATCGAATGAAACGGCAAAATGACAGTAAAGTGAATCGCTTTCATTTGACCCCCCAAGACATCCTACCCCATAATTAGTTAAATCACTTGCTTTACCGGTCTAAAACGAACGCTATGTATTGATTCCGTATGCTTTCTGTATCATTTTCATTAACCCTACTGACTTTGTAAACTAGGTCGGTTATGATGAAAACGTACCTGAAAGTTGAAAATGACTCGACACGTTCAAGATGAAAGGCGGAATTTTCATGAAAATGCGAACACGCACCTGGACCCGCAAAGCAGCCGCGATGATTTCTCTCGCAGCCGTCACTTTACCCCTGATGACCACGGTCGCCCAAGCCAAAACGGTAACGGACAACCTGGCCCCACAAGCTGCGCCTTACGGCTACTTCGTGGACACGTACCAAGCCAACGTCAGCAAGAACACGACCCAGCAAAACAACCCGGTCGTGGGTGAAATGGCTGAATTCTCTACATATTGGGCAGACGGCAAGAAGTTAAATGAAGGCCTGCTGGCTCAAAACGTGGCCAAGGCTGCCGATATCACCCAGCACAGAAACGATGCCGAGGCCGAACGGTCCTACCTCACCGACCGGCGGGACCTGCGCTACAATCTGATTTCCGGCTTAGGGCCTTACGCCACCGCCTTCGTCAAGAACGCCGACGCTCAAACCGATTTCACCTCGATGCCGAGCGAACCACTTCCCGCTAACGCCCCTTACAGTAAGGTCAACTGGGCCTCTACGACCTCAACGCTGGGGCCCCTGGTCCAACTCGTGAACACCACGGCCCGCTCACCATTCTCTGGGACCGGGGTCGTCAAGCACGTGGTGAAGTACGTCCGGCCTTACCGCCAGAGTGATCAAGTGAAAGTCGTGCCTGCCCTGTCTAAGGTCATGGCTGCTGCCAAGGCTGACGACTACGACTTCCCTAGCGGTCACACAACTGCCGCATTTGAAAGTGGGTTGACACTGGCCTACGCCGTGCCTGAACGGTTCCAAGAACTGCTGACCCGTTCCTCCGAAGTTGGTTACGACCGGGTTCTGGCTGGCCGGCACTCCCCACTCGCCGTTATGGGTGGCCGGATGGTCGGGACGGCCATGACCGCCGCAACCTTGAACGATAGCAACAACCGCGACCTCATGAAGCAAGCTTACCAAGTAGCGCACTCTGATGCCCTGCTCGGTAGCAAGGACACGACCGCCACAGATACCTTCAGCGATTACCAAACGAACCGTGACGCCTACCGTTTCCGGATGACTTACGGCTTCAACCAAACCGGTGACACGACCCAAGCGATGCGTGTGCCGAAGGGTGCCGAAGTTCTGCTGGCCACTCGCCTGCCTTACTTAAGCGATACCCAACGCCGCGACGTGCTCTACACGACTGGGATGCCTTCTGGATACCCCGTGATGGACGACGCTGAGGGATGGGGCCGCTTAGACCTCTTCTCCGCCGCCAATGGTTATGGCGCCTTGAACGACAACGTCACCGTCAATATGGATGCCAAGCAAGGCGGTTTCAACGCCAAGGACAACTGGCGTAACGATATTGCCGGTCAGGGTCAATTGACCAAGCAAGGATCCGGTCGCCTGATTCTGAGCGGTCACAACAGCTTCAACGGCACGACCTTGAAGGCCGGCACGTTGGAACTCGCAAATGCCACCGCAGCCGGTACGGGTAACGTCAAACTGGCCGGTGGTGTGCTGCAACTCAGCACGGCCAAAGTCACTGTTAAAGGCAACTACCAACAAAAGGCTGGTCAACTGAAACTGGCCCGCAACGCCCACGTCACCATCAAGAAGACCGCCAAATTGGGTGGCACTTTGAAGCTGACCAAGGGTAGCCTCAAGAGCGGTACCAAGCTCCTGACTTTCCACAAACGGACGGGTAAGTTCACCCACGTTTCCGGCTTGCCTAAGGGCTGGCACATCAGCTACACCAAGCACGCCGTTAAACTCGTTAAGTAGTTTTATCCAAGCATGACAAAGGGACCGCAATGACTGGTATCGGCCAGTTGTTGCGGTCCCTTTTGTTGTCTATTCTTTAAATTGAATCCGAACGTAATCCCGGTAAATCGGTAAGCTAGCCATCAGTTCCTGGTGCGTCCCGTTACCACTAATGTGACCGTCCTCCACGAAGTAGATGTTATCCGCGTCCACAATGGTACTCAACCGGTGGGCAATGATCAGTGTGGTCCGGCCCTTCATCAGTTCCGTCAATGCCTGTTGGACCATGGCTTCGGACTCGGAGTCCAAGCTCGCCGTGGCCTCATCCAACAATAAGATCTTCGGGTCTCGCAGGAAGGCGCGGGCAATCGCCAGCCGTTGGCGTTGACCACCACTCACCTTGACGCCCCGTTCACCCACCTGAGTGTCCAGATTGTCTGCCATGTTGTGGACAAAACCATCCGCGGAAGCCAACTGTAAGACGTGCCAGAGTTCGTCGTCGCTATAGCTCTGGTCCGCCCCATAGGTCAGGTTATGCCGGATGGTCCCCGCCATGATGGCCGAGTCCTGACTGACATACCCAATTTGAGACCGCCAATCGCTCAGGTTAAACGCCTCAACATCCTCGCCGCCAATGGTGACCCGCCCCTGTTGTGGGTGGTAGTAGCGTTCAATCATCCCAAAGATGGTCGACTTCCCGCCACCGGACGGCCCCGCGAAGGCCACGACCGTGTTGGGTTTCGCTTCAAAATTCACGTCCCGCAAAACCGGTTGACCGTCATCTTCGTAGGCAAAGTCCACGTGTTCCATAGCCAAGGTCTGGTCAGTCACGGACTGAGTTGGCCCACTGGTCAGGCGTTCTTCCGGTTCTGCCAGCAAGTCCCGAACCCGTTCGGTCGAGCCATTGGCCTTGGACAGGTCCGTAAAGAACCGGGCCAAGGTACCGGCTGGGCCGATGATTTGAAAGAGGTACATCAGGAAGGAAAACATGGTCCCCATCGTCATGGTGCCGGCCGATACCCGCGCAGCCGCGTAGGCCAGGACCCCGACAAAGACCGCCAGCATGGCCGCCGTCATGGCGGGACCCGCGATGGAATCGTAAATGGCCTCCTTCAGTCCAATGCGGTACAGGTCATTGATCTGGGTCGCCCCATTTTGCGTTTCGTACCCCTCAGCATTGGACGACTTCACCAGCCGAATCTCACTCAGTGTTTCGTCCGTGGCACCGCTAAACGTGGCCATAGCGTCCTGCCGTTGATGGCCGATTTTCCCAGACTGCCGCATGATGGGGAACATCACCAGCATGACGACGGGCACGGCGACGAACATGATGGTCGTCATCCGCCAATCCATCAGGGCCATAATTACTAGTGCCCCCACTAGTTGGAGTAAAGAAGTGACCATCTGGGGAAACGAATTGGCCAGCAGATTTTTGATCTGCATGGTATCGTTGACCAGCCGCGAGGTCATCTCCCCGGTCTTCACGTTGTCAAAGTAGCTGACCCGTAACCGAACTAACTTTTGCCATAAGGTCTCACGTAACCGGGCCACGACATTTTCACCAAAGAACCCCAGGAGCGCGCCGGAAATGGCACTCACAACCGCACTCACAATAAATAACACGATCACCATTATCAGCATGGGCTTGTTCAGTGCATGACCCAGTCCGTTGATTAAAGATTGTGCCAGTTTGGGCACCGCTAACTGTGCGCCCGTGGCCAACAAGCCTAGGAACAGGCCGACCCATAACTGCCAATACTTCGGCTTCGTTTGCCGAATCAAGTGTAAAAATCCTTTGATATCAAACTTGCCAGTCGGCCGTTTGCGGGCGGTCGCCGGTGCTGCCATTCTGTGTTCCATCTCTCTTATGCCTCCAGCACTCTATTAATTAGCGACGATTGCTTACCAGCGGGGCCGCTGTCCCATGGGTCCCATACCGCGGTGGGGCCAGTTGTGATGATTAGGCATGAACTCATCCAGTTTCAAATCGCCCACGTGGTGCGTCACCTTCGTCAGTAGGTCACGCAGTTGCGTTTGTTCTTCATCGGATAAACTGCCAAATAACTTTTCGGACCAATCGTCGACGCGTTCATCATATTGGTCAAACATCTGGCGCCCCTGGTCGGTCAATTTAACAATGACGGCCCGCTTGTCGTTTTCACTCGGCACCCGTTCCGCCAGTCCGGCATCCGCTAACTTACTGATGCCAGCACTGACGGAACTGGGTCGGATATCTAGCATTTCGGCAATATCCGCATTGGTCAGTCCATTCTTGGCCTGATACAACAGGTGGAGTAGGCGCATTTGACCGCCCCGGCCACCAGGTCCCCCGTGACCGCCCATCCCCGGCTGATGCCCCACGGACATGATGAAAGCTCGGTTCTGTAATAACTTGCCAAACGTTTGCATTAACTCACGACTTTTTTCACTCATCGAAAATGCCTCCTCGTTCTTGATGGAAATTATATTATCACGATAGTTAGCTTTTGTAAACTAAAGCTAACTATTTTTGAACTATTTATTTTTCCGGGGCAACACAAAAGGCCGTCCACGTACGGGCGACCTTGAAATTTACGATTACATTTGCATGCCTAAGCCTTGCCCACGGCAAAATACGTGCCCTCGGGATCTGGAAATCCAAAAGCCAGTTGACCGTTGTCATCTACAATCGGCGTGGCGCCCGCCAACTGCTCATGTAACGTCTCAAAGTTCTCACTGAAGAACATGAGTGACGGGACGTTGTCGAGCACCTCTGGCGAATGGGCTTGAATAAACGCCCGTGAGAAGAACGAGAGCTCGGTCCCCGCGTTCATCTGGAGGACAACGTTCTGTGAACCATCGGCCAACTCATTTGTGGCGACTAATGGCAGGTCAAAGGTCTCCTGCCAAAATTGAACGACTCGGTCAACATCTTTTACGTACAGCATAATTCGGGTTTTATTCATCAGCCCACGTCCTTCATTTTTGATTATTCTCAGTCTACCCTAGCGCCGAATCAAAAACAATTTAGACAACTTGCCAAATAACCCTAGCTATTCCACCACAAAACAGTTATGATGGGTTATGCAGGTTTGCGCCTGCCTAGTTGCTCTGTACATTCCAGATGTAACCTATGGATCAACTAGTTGCCCTCATCTCGGATTGATGAGGGCTTTTTTGTACGCTCATTTAAAAACGCCAGCGAGGTCATCCCTCACTGGCGTCATTTAGTCGTTAAGCTTAGCGATTCCACGGTGCACTGTTAAAAATCCAGAACACGCCATACCGATCAATCACGGTGCCCATCTTATTGCCCCAGAACTGCGTCTTGTACGGCACCTTCACGGTCACTTGCCGCGAGGCCACGACCCGTTGATACAGCTTGAGCAAGGCCGCTTCGGCTGTCGGGTCCTGACTATTGATATCCAGCATGACCGACACCTGATTGGAGGCCTGTGGCTGGTCGCCCGAAGCATCCGAGAAGCAGAAATTCAGGTCCATGATCTTGAACCCGCCGTAAATCGTGATGTCGGCCAAGTTCGTGTCCGGCGGGAGGTTCAACGCCTGGGCCTGTTGTTGATCCGGACTCAGCCGGTAAACCTCGGTCGCCCCCAAAAACATCTTGGTAGTAGGCAACGGCCTCTTTCGCGTTGGCAAAGGAAAAATATGGTGTGGTTCTGGCATCCATCGTGAACATCTCCTTAATCGTCTTAACTTCATTAAACGAGTTGCCCGCCAAACTGTCAAGCAACATTAAGTATTGACAGCTAACCCCATTTCGGCCAAACTAAACAGTGACTTAACAAAGGAGGCACTCCCGTTGGCTTGGCTCATCGTTTTATTCGCGGGCTTTTGTGGTGGCTTGGTCCAAGGCCTGACTGGCTTTGGCGCCGTCATCATCATGATGATTTTTCTACCAAATATTCTGCCCATCGACCAAAGTGCCGGGGTGGCCGGCCTAATGATGCTCGGCAGCGTCATCACCCTGGTCTATCGCAACCGCCATGAGATTCGACTACCCCGCATCATTATCCCCTTCCTGGTTTACGCCAGCGTGGCGACCTGGTCGGTACATCTCGGCCACGTCCTCGACGTCCACCTCTTGCGGATATTGCTGGGTGGCCTGTTAGTCGCCCTTTCCATCTACTTTACCTTCAGCAAGCGGCAGAGTGACAGCCAGTATCCCTGGTTCATCGCCGGCATGTTCATGATCATCTCGGGTTTTTTCAACGGCCTGTTTGGGATTGGCGGCCCGCTGATGGCCCTCTATTTTCTCTCCAAGGCCCATTCGATGTCCCAGTACCTGGCGGACCTCCAGACCTTTTTCCTGATTGACACCTTCTACATCACCAGTCTGCGGGTGGCCAGTGGCATCGTGACCCTCCACCTGGTGCCCCTGATTCTGATTGGCATGGTCGGCGCCATCACCGGGACCATGATTGCCGCTCACCTGCTGAACCGCCTGAACGTGGTGACCATGAAACGCTTGATTTACGTGTTTATTGGTCTCAGTGGGTTATATTACTTATTCATTTAAACTAAAAGGAAGCAGCCAGCGCGGTTGCTTCCTTTTTTCAAACGAAAAAGCCCGACCTAGTCGGATTCGACCGGATCAAGCTTCGTAGACTTTTTCAATTGACGGGCCAGCAACCAGCAAACGAAGACCATCCCCGTCGACAGCAGGTAACTGAACTTGATGCCGACCAGCTGGCTGTTCATCGACCAGTGAATGTGGCTGGTGCTGGTCAGACTGATGATGGCCACCAGGAGCGCCGTTCCAAACGAGGCCGCCACCTGCCGCAACGTGTTATAGACCGCGACGCCATCAGGAATCATCTGCAACGGCAACATCGACCAGGCGTGCGTCTGAATCGGAATCAGGACTAAGACCAGGCCTAATTGCCGAATTGTTTGCCCCGCGACCACGTAGGCCATCGAGGCGTGACTCCCCGTGGCGCTCAACATCAGTGAGCCACTCATGTCGATGGTCAGGCCAATCATGACCATCCGCCGGAAGTTATACTTATCATAGAATCGTCCACTCAGTGGGGAAATGATGGCCGTGCAGACCGACCCGGGTAGGAGTGTCAGCCCCGAGACGAAGGCGCTTTGGTGGAACACATTTTGGACCAGCACCGGAATGATGATGGCATTGCCGTACATCGTGACCATCAGTAACATGTTGATGATCAGTGGTAAATTAAATTGGCGATAACGGAACACGTGTAAATTTAATAACGGGTAGCGCTTGGTCCACTGGCACTTGACGAACAGGCCCAGCAGGATCACGCCGGCCACCAGGGGCACGACGCCCTTCAGCGACCAGAATGCCGTCTCGCCAACGTTGGAGAAGCTATAGAGGGCTAACGTCAAGCCGAACCCAGACAACAACAGGCCCGTTCGGTCGAGCCGTTGCTTGTGGAGCTCCCCCACGTTGCGCAAGAATTTAGGCGCCAAAATAACGTCGACCAACATTAATGGCAGCGTCAGACCAAATAAGTATTGCCAGCTCAGGTGCGTCAGGATGACCCCCGCCACGGTGGGCCCGAGGACCGGTGCTAGGTTCAGCGCCAGCCCGACGATGCCCATCGCCGCGCCCCGTTCACTGGGCTTGGTCGAGGTCATGACGACCACGTTGACCAGCGGAATGATGATGCCGGCCCCCAACGCTTGAATCATCCGGCCAATGATCAGGATGGGATAGATTGGTGCTGTGGCCCCAATCAGGGAGCCGATGATGAAGATCAGCGACGCCGTTAAGTACAGTTGCCGCGTGGTGTAGCGTTTGATCAGGTACGCCGTGGTCGGAATCATTAGGGCATTAATCAGTAAATACCCGTTGTTGAGCCATTGTCCCTGGGCGGTCGTAATGTGAAACGCCCGCATGATAGCGGGTAAGGCGGTGGACATCAGCGTCTGGTTCAGCACGCTGAGTAACGCCCCCACCATGATGAGGCTAAAGGAGAAGCGGTTCTTATGCATATGTAAGTCAAACGACCTTCCGGAGAATTTAGTTGACAAAAGCAACTTATCTAATCATAATGGCGATAGTTGCCTTTGTCAACTACAGAAGGAGCCTTGCCATGAATAATGAAGCCATTACCCAAATTCGGGCATTCGACCGTTTCTATACCCGAATCTTTCACCTCGCCGATAAGTACCACCTCAAAACAAATTTAACCCTGCTTGAAGCCCGCATCCTCTTAGAAATCGGGGAACACCACCGCGACACCGCCAGCCTCCTGATCCAGGAACTGACCGTGGACAAGGGCTATCTCAGCCGGGTCCTCAAGCGGTTGGTCGAGCAGGACTTACTCCGCCAAACCCCGGACGAAACCGACAAACGGGCCAAGCGCCTGTCGCTGACCCCCACCGGCCAGGAACAATTGGCTCTGTTGAATCAGCGAGCCGACGACCAGGTCGCCACCCTCTTCGCTGGCCTATCCGCGGTGGAAACCCAGCAGCTGCTGGCCGCCATGCAATACGTGGAAGACCACGTCCACTTACCCCAAGACTAGTAAAAGCCCCTGAACGTTGCCGATCACTCGGTCGTTCAGGGGCTTTTAATCAGGATATTCCCGAAAACAGCGTGCAATTCGACAAAACACGACTATACTAAATGAATGTATAAATCATTTAAGCATTCAAGGGAGTGAGTCGATGTATTTAAAAAGGGGATTATTTATTGGCGTTGCTACATTGGGACTGGGGCTAGTGGGTGCCAGCATCCCAGGAAACATGTCACCAAGAACCCAAATTACCGCCCATGCTGATGACAGCACTGAAAAACAAGAGGCTATTACCTTATCTCTTGTTTTTCCAAGTGGCGATTCCATGAATCCCGGTGCCTATATGACTGAGGCCGATCGAGGAAAGATAACCTATGGCGAACTCCTAGCTAGCTATGAAAGTCACAATCAAACGTTACCTGGGGGCATAACTGCAGAACTCCAAGCCATCAGTAATATCGAATCTCAAATTTGGACACCAGAACAGGCAGGCAAGGTTGTGATTTTCGCTCAGACACCGACACTGACTATTGCAAAACTTACGGAAGCACAAATAGAAGATGGTATTACAACCGAAGCTAGAATACTAAATAGTTTTATGCCATGGATGGTAGACTCAAGTACACATACAAAACGTCTGTTTAACAAAGAGACATTTAAAGCTTCTGGAGAAGAAACTGCTGAGTTCGCTGGAACCGCCGCTGACTCAGTAGTCGTCAACTACACTTTACCGGTAGAACCAATTGACACCACAATGAAAATCACTTATAAAATGGCCGACGGTACCAAGCTACCAACTGAGGTCACCAGCCTTGCCGACAGCAACACCAGTGCCGATGGCAAAGCAGTAACAAAGATTATTTCTGGCTACAGCAAAGGAACCGACCCCGACGCTGAAACGTACTCAGATGCAAAATACCACTACCTGATTCCAGAAGTCCCTGGCTACGTTGCTGACAAAGACCAGGTCACTTTTGACAATAGTAAGCTAGACGCTGATGGTAACCAGGATGTTACCGTCACCTACGCCAAAACATCATCGTCATCAGGAAACACCTCTACAGCAACGACAACTGATCCTACGCCGAAGCAGACGACCGCTCCCACGTTCAAAGTCTATGGAAAACGTGCGCTCTATCGTTATACCAATCGTAACTTTAAAAAGTCTGAACGCGTACAGAACTATGCTAAAAAAGCAAAAATTTACGCACCAACCTTTACTGTTGTAGATACGCTAAAATCAGACGCCGGCAACCTGCGCTACCAGTTATCTGATGGCACTTACATTACCGCACAGCCCAGCTATGTGGCCAACGATTATTGGCAAGGTAAGCACTATACCAAGCTCTACGTGACAAATCCCAAGGGCATTAACACCTATGGCACCACTACCTTCAAGAACCCACTGAGCCACCTAAAGCAAAATCAGGCAGTCACTGTCACACAAGTTGTAAAGAAGGGCACTATGACCCGCTACGAACTGACGGACGGAACCTACATTACTGGTAATAAGCAATTTGTCAGCCCAACGAAGCCCACTACACCAACCCGCGTCAAGACCAAAACTAAGGTCCGGCTCTACCAAACTGTTGGCCTTAAA
This sequence comes from Levilactobacillus mulengensis, assembly GCF_003946045.1. Lineage (GTDB taxonomy): Bacteria > Bacillota > Bacilli > Lactobacillales > Lactobacillaceae > Levilactobacillus > Levilactobacillus mulengensis. The sequence continues at coordinate 212,884 of NZ_RHNW01000002.1, forward strand.
CAGGTTCGCAAGACCTACAAAAAGGGAACCCTTATTACAATTAAAGGCTGGGACTACTCTCATGGGACGAACTATAGCTTAACCGGCACCAAGCGTTATCGCGTGGCTAATGGGTACATCACTGCTAACCCTAAGTTTGTTCAAGCCATGCATTAATCAATCGCCCATATCTATCTAACCAAAAATAGTGTCCTAATCGGAATTAACTGATTAGGACACTATTTATTTAAATTGACAGATTAATTTGGAATCGTTTCGACCCACTTCTTCAGCAGGAAGATGTTGATCACGGCCTCAATCACGGCGATGACCAGGATACCAACGATGTTAAGGATAAATTGTCCTTGCCCGCCCGTACTCATGATGCCACCGAGGTTATTGACCTCATGCAGCATGAAACCAGCGACCCGCACAACCAGGTAAATGACGACCACGTAGAGCACCACGTTGATGGCCCGGCGGCTCACATTTGGTAAGAAATTGTTCGTTGCGCTAACCACTAAGTGCACCAGTGAAATCGTGGTCCAGCCGAGAATCACCATCGCTAGTCCCATCAACAGCAAGCCAATGACAATCTTGCCGGCTTCCAGGTTCGTGTACTCTGGCCCGGTGATGCCATCCAAGATGCCCTTAATAAAATCGGCATCAATCGATGCGGTGATGGTGTAGAGCACCACCTGAACAATTCCGAAGTAGAGGTACATGACGAAGGAAGATAGCAGATTCGTGGTATATAATTTTGTCTCGCCAACCGGAATCAGTCGGTAAGTGTCGCGCGTATAAACGTGTTCGTTAGCGACTGACATCAAGATGAACACGGCAAGAAAGGCTGGCCCCGACCAGGACGCCGTGACGCCAAAGAATTCCCCGGAAGAAACTCCCCGTGTCGCCACGCTCCACAAGAGGGTGACCGCAATCACAGCCAGTTCCGCCAGAATCACCTTGCTGGTGGTCCGGAACCGGTCCTTACTCATCACTTTAAAAACTGACCCAAAACTAGTCATGCTTGACGCCCCCCTCGTATAAACTTTCGTAGTAAGCTTCGATACCAATGCCAAACTCCTCACGGATGGCGTCGCTTGGCTTGTGGGCATAAATTCCCTGGTCCTTAACGATGACCACTTCATCCAAGATTGGCGCAATTTCTGACACGTAATGGTCCGAGATGACCATGGTGGCGTCCTCTGGCTTCCATTTGATAATGCTACTGATAATCCGCTTCCGGCTCATGGAATCAATCCCGCTAAACGGTTCGTCCAGCAGGTACAACTGGGCTTGGCGCGCCAAGGTCAAGGCGATGACCACCTTTTCCTTCATCCCCTTGGACAACGCCCCCAGCTTCAGGCTGGTATCAATCTGTAAGAACGTGATCAGTTCTTCAAACCGCTGCCCATCAAAGTCTGGGTAGACCGTCCGGTAAAAATTCGCCACCCGGTCGATTCGTGTGTTGGACTTGAATCCCCGGAGCTGTTCCGTGAAACTGACGTGGCTCTTATGGTGCGCCACCACGCTGTCACCGCACACGGCAATCGTGCCAGCCCCCTTGGCGCTCCCCGTGATCAACCGCATCAAGGTCGTCTTCCCGGCACCGTTTTCCCCTAACAGGCCGACAATTTTCCCCGTCTCCAGGGTCAGGTCAACATCCTTCAAAATCGTTTTCAAGTTGTGCTTATAAGTTAATTGATTAATCGCTAACACGTTGGTCATCTCGCTGCCCCCTTTGTGCAATATATTGTTTCAAGCTCGCAATGATTTGTTCATCGGTTAAGTTCAGTGCGTGTAATTGTTCGTAGACCCGCTCCAACTGTTCCATGACTAACTGCTCCTTTAACTGGGTAATTCGTTGTTCATCCATGGTGACGAAATTCCCCTTTCCCCGTTGGGATTCGAGAATCCCCTCCGTGATCATTTCCCCGAGTGCCCGCTGCACGGTGTTGACGTTAACCGTCAAATCCACCGCCAACTGACGAACGGCCGGCAGCTTGTCCCCTGGCTTCAAAGCGCCGGTCATCATTTCATGATAAAGATAATTTTTAATTTGATAGTAAATCGGGACCTTATCATCAAACTTCATTTGTCCTGCCTCCCTAGTGTTCTATTTAACTATTACACTATAACATATAGGTCACTCGTTAGCAAGTCTCTGACGCCAAAATAATTCTGCGGACACAGTAAAAAGCGCGTCCCAACAGCCTTCGTCGTTAACAACGAATTTTGTTGAGACGTGCTCTTTCACCAAATTCGGGTGATTATTTTTAGCGAATCAAGCCAGCATAACTGCCTTCAGCAAACACTGAACATACCAGTCAAAGTAAACTGTCCGCTAACAGCCAACCCATCCGGACCAGCAGGATCACCAGTAGATTGCGGCCACCACAATGGAATAGTGAGACTACAATCAGGAGCCGGAGGAAGCCAGGACGGAGCCAGCTGTGTCGGTGATGTTAGACCAAGCGGTTTTTCTCGGCCTTACATCACGGGACGACTTTGGAAACTCGCGATTCTCAGCGAGGTTTCAAATCGAGGTGGGAGCCCGCCCCTCAGGCGGAAACCGGCCCCACAGCAGGCGTAGTCCTGGAAGCCGCAGGCGACAACATCCACAACCTCATCACCAAACCAACCGGAATCAGCAGGATCACCAGTAGATTGCGGCCACCACAATGGAATAGTGAAGCCACGACCAGGAGCCGGAGGAAGCCAGGACGGAGCCAGCTGTGTCGGTGATGTTAGACCAAGCGGTTTTTCTCGGCCTTACATCACGGGACGACTTTGGAAACTCGCGAACTTCAGCGAGGTTTCAAAGCGAGGTGGAGGACCGCTCCTCAGGCCGGAACCGTTCCCCACAGCAGGCGTAGTCCTGGAAGCCGCAGGCGGCCAGCATACCGCAATCTCGTCAGCAACTACTTATTCCAAATACTGTTTAGTAGCCGCCACAATCTCCTGGAGACCCTTCTTGGCGTCGGAGAAGAACATTTGCGTGTTGTCCATCGCAAACAGCGGGTTCTGCACCCCAGCGTACCCGGTACTCATGGAACGCTTGATGACGACTACGGACTTGGACTTGTCCACGTCCAGAATTGGCATCCCCGAAATGGCGTTGCCGCTTTCTCTGGCCAGTGGGTTCGTGACGTCGTTGGCCCCAATGACCAAGGACACATCGGTGCTTTCAAACATCGGGTTGGCGTCATCCAACTGCTTCATTTGCTCATAAGGCACGTTGACGTCGGCCAACAAGACGTTCATGTGCCCCGGCATCCGCCCAGCAACTGGGTGAATCGCGTAGTTCACGCTGATGCCTTGGTCGGTCAAAACCTTGGCCAACTCGGCCACTTCATGTTGGGCCTGTGCGGCGGCTAGACCATAGCCAGGCACAATCATGACGCTGTGGGCGTAGGCCAGCTGCAGGCCAATGTCGTCGGCAGAGGTTTCCTTCACGTCGACGGGCACGTCCGCTGCGGCCGCACCACTGTCGCTATCACCAGTCCCAAAGCCCCCAGCCAAGATATTGGCCACGGAGCGGTTCATGGCATCGGCCATTTGTAAGGTCAAAATGGTTCCGGCCGCCCCCACCAAGGCCCCGGCAATAATCAGGACTTGGTTGTTGATGACGAAGCCGGCAAAGGCCACAGCTAAACCCGTGAAGGCATTTAACAGCGAAACGACAACCGGCATGTCGGCCCCACCAATTGGCAAGGTCATCAGTAGGCCAAAGATTAAACTCATCGCCAATGCCAAGGTGACGTACCAGACGTTGGTCGTCAGCCCCATCATCAGGTAGGCGGAAGCCAGAATCGCGATGACCACAACGATATTTAATAATCGCGACCCCGGAAAACTAATCGGCTTCCCGGAAACGTGGCCGGAGAGCTTCCCGGTCGCAATCAGTGAGCCGGAAAAGGTGATGCCCCCGATGACCACGTCCAGAAAGACGGGCAGGGAGAAGGCCACGCTCAGACTGGCACCGTCGCCCTTTAACAGGTAATCGAAGATCCCAATCGTGGCGGCAGCCCCGCCACCCACGGCGTTGAACAGGCTGACCAGCTGTGGCACGTCGGTCATCGGTACCTTGCGTGCCTTGACGATCCCGTAAAGAATCCCCAGCGCCAGGCCGACTAGTAAGACGACCCAGCCAATTGCATCAATTTTACCTTCAATAATAATCGTCACAATAATCGTGATGACCGCGAGAAACATCCCCACGGCGGAGAGGCCGTTCCCCTTCCGCGCCGTCTTTGGCGAGCGCATCAGGTGGACCCCCAAGACGTAACAAACGGCGGAGACCAGATAGATTAAAGACGAAATTGTTTGTAGCGCACTCATTTCTGCTCAGCCTCCCCCTTCTTAGCAGCTGGCTTCCGGTCAAACATGCCCAACATCCGGTCAGTCACGGTGTACCCACCAGCCACGTTGACGGCCGCAAAGAAGGCACCCAGAAAAGCAAGAACATAAAATAACGCGCTGTTGGCCTCCGCCGCAATCACGAAAGCCCCCACGACAACGACGCCGTGAATGGCGTTAGCCCCGGACATCATGGGCGTTTGAAGGGTCGCGGGAATTTTACTCATGACTTCAAATCCCACTAACAGACTCAAGACAAAAATTGCTAAATTTGTAAATAATTCCTGACTCATGCCTAATCAACTCCTTTGGATTCAGTTGATTCTGCGGGTGATTCCGCTGGCTGGGCGGGCTCACGTGGGGGTAACTTCATCGCTTCACGCACCCGACTACTGATGATGTCACCCTGATAGGTGGCCAGTAGTTCGCCAACCACTTCGTCGTCCACGTCCAGCGCCAATTGGCCATCCTGGACGATGGCGTTCAGTACGGCCTGCACGTTCTTGGCAAACATATCGGAGGCCGAAGCGGGTAATTGACTGGCCATGTCGCCAGCCCCTACAATCTGGGCCTGTTGCGGCGTCGTCACGGTCTTGCCTGGTTGTGAACCGGCAACGTTGCCACCTAAGTCACTCGCCGCAAGGTCGATAAATAGGGTCCCCGCCTTGGCCGCGTCCACGGATTGCTGGGTAACCAGCAGTGGTGGTCGGCGTCCGGGCACTTGTGCCGTCGTGATGATGACATCGTTTTGGGCAATGAAGTCCGCTAGCTCGGCCTGTTGCTGCGCCGTCTCTTCTGGCGTCAAGGCCCGGGCATACCCGCCCTCACCGGTAGCGGAGACGGACGTGGTGAGGAACGTGGCGCCCAGTGATTCGACTTCCCCGCGAGAGGCTGGCCGAATGTCATAGCCAGATACCATGGCGCCGAGCCGTTTGGCGGTCCCAATAGCCTGCAGGCCGGCAACCCCGGTCCCTAAGACCAACACCTTGGTGGGTTTTGCCGTCCCGGCAGCCGTGATCATCATCGGTAAATACCGGGCGAATCGGTCGGCCGCGAGCAATGCCGCCTTGTACCCCGCGACACTGGCCTGCGAACTCAAGACATCCATGGTCTGAGCCCGTGAAACCGTTCGTGGCAACAATTCAAAGGCTAAGGCATTGACCTTTTTCGCCGCCAATTCTTTGACATAGTCCAAATCCGTTAGCGGTCGTAACAGGCCCAGTAACGTTTGCCCGGCCGTCAACTGGTCGACCACGTCAGCGCCGGGCTGGCCAATGGTCGCAATCACATCGGCGCCTTTGATGACGGCGCTTCGCTCACCAATCTTGGCTCCGGCCTGCTCGTAAACGGCATCCGGATAGAAGGACCGCGTTCCGGCCCCCGCTTCAATCAGTACTTGAAACTCACTCTTGACCAGCTTCCGTACCACTTCTGGTGAGAGGGCAACCCGGTTCTCCCCGGGCGCTTCCCGTAAAGCAGCAATCGTTAATGACATGCCACCCATCTCCTTTTGAGAATTCCTTCACAATCTCAGCATAGGCTTCTGCGAGGGCCAAAACAAGTTTGCCCCCCTTTATGAGACGGTTAATAAGTTGAACGTCCAACGCAATTTACCAGCTAGTCATTCACCATAAAAACCAGCTAGGACAACAAAAATGGCCACTCAGCATGATTGTGAGTGACCATTTTTGTCGGCGCAAATAAATTCAGTGAATGTCCTGACTTGCAAATAATCGTGAATTCTGATTTATCAGAACCGTCTAAAGCCTGGTAGATTTAGACTGATCTTGTTCAGTGAACACCAACAAAGTTGTGAGTTAAAGGCACGCCAAGCGTAGGGCTGGGAAAACTGGACCGGTTGTGGAAGTGACCAGAGGCGAGCCAAGGTGCCCGGCTGTGTCGATGGTCTTGGCTGGAGTCCTTTTCCAGCCTAGCCCATGGGACAACCTTTGAGACCGCTTTTCAGGCTCAAAGTTGAGGTGGAAGCCCGCCCTTCGGCTGGAACCGGCCCCATAGCAGGGCACCTTGAGCTCGCCGCCGGGAACGGACGCGACCAGGGCCAGTTTTCATCAGCCCGGAGGCCACGGCAGCGTTTAGCTCAGCCAACCATCCATTTCGAACTTCTTCATCTGGATGATTTCAGCAGCGACCGCCGTAACTTGCTTGACGGTTTGCACGTAACTATCCCCGGCCGTGGCGGCGGCAAACTGTTCTGACAGTGCCGTTACTTCAGCCTCGTCAAGCAGCCATTTCAAGGCGTCCTGTTGCGTTAAAATCAGGAACAGATTACTGCCAGCCCGGGTCAGCTTGCCCGCCTGAATCTGGTCCTTGAGCGTGGTCAGAACCGCCTGTTTACTGGTCGCCGTAGGTTCGTAGATTACGTGGGGCTTCAAATTATTTTGAAAGAGCACCCGCTCCGTGGTCTGCTCCGCCAGCGTTTCTGCGCCGATGCCGTCGTAAATGGCGTTAACGATATCCCAGCTCGTCACCAATTTCAAAACCGTTTTCAACCGGTCATCCTGGGCAATATCGCTGGTCAACCGAATCCGGAATGAATTCAGGTATGCCGGCTGTTGATCCAAGTGGGCCTCGTCAGCCACAATCAGCCGGTCACCTTCTACCTGGAGAATCTCTTGGTCCAATAGGTCGAGGAGCGTCGCCAGCACAAAGTATGCCTGCGTGGTGAAGCGCGTCCGCAACGTGGGTTTTTGCCCAATATGTTCGGTTACTAGTAAAAAGTTTTTGGCGGTTGTGAGTGCCAAGTTGGTTCCCCCTTAGAAAATCTCGAAATTAAAGCCTACGAAGCGTTAGTATACCACACGTTTGCCGGGTCTCAGCTGTTTTTCGGATAGATAGTGTTCCTAGCGCCACCAATTTAACCGGAAAATGATTAAACCCCAATTTACCGATGACACAAAAGGACCGACCCGCAAGTCGATCCTCAGTTGCGTTAATCTTAATTGGTTCTAACTGCTTTACGCTCTGTGACAGTCGGTAACAGAAACTACATCACTGTTCTAGCTGAACAGCACTTCCATCACGAGGATGGCGCCACCAAAGAACAGGACAAACAGAACAACTGGCCAAACGAATTTGAACCAGTGCGAATACTTCATGTCCAGCATTTGCAGCGTTGCCATGACCAGACCGGTTGGGGCCAGGAACAGCATTGCGTATTGCCCGAATTGGTAAGCGGTAACCACGGCGAACCGGGGAATATCAACTGTATCGGCTAAGGGCGCAAAGATTGGCATGGCCAAAACAGCTAAACCAGAAGATGATGGCACGATGAATCCCAGAACGAAGAAGATCAGCATCATCACAATGATGAAGACGGACCCACTGACATGGGCAACCAGGTTCGAGGAGTATTGTAAAATCGTATCGGAAATCATCCCGTTGTTCATCACCAGGTTAATCCCACGAGCTAACCCAATGATCAATGACACCCCAACTAAACTTGCGGCCCCATTGGTGAAGGCATCAACCACACCCTTTTCACCGATACCATACTTACCAGTAGCGGTAATAAACATAATGATAATGGCAAAGAGTAGGAAGGAAGACGCCATGGTTGGGAACCACCAGCCCTGGGACATAACACCCCAGACCATGATAGGGAACGTCACCACGAACAAGACCAAGATGATCTTCTTACGCATCGTGAAGGCCGTGTTGGCCGTGTGCTCAGAGGAAACGGACCACATTTTATCAAAGGAACTCTTATCCTCATAGGAGTATGAGAATGACGGCGTGTCCTTAACCTTCTTGCTGTACCAGTGCAGGTAGGCAACGACGAAGGCCGCAGCCACCACCAACCCAGCGATCCGCCAAGTGATCCCTTCGGTAAAGTTAATCCCGGCAGCGTTAGACGCAATCACGACGGAGAACGGGTTAATCGTTGAGAAAGCGGTACCAATTGAACTCGACAGGAAGATTGCCCCCACACAGACGATGGAGTCGTAGCCCATCGCAATGAAGATCGGCACCAGAATCGGGTAGAAGGCCACCGCTTCTTCTTCAATCCCACACAACGTCCCACCAAGAACCATGAGAATGGAAACCATAAAAATCAGTAAGAACTCGTGCCCTTTCGTCTTCTTCGTCAACGCCATCAGGCCGGATTCAAAGGCCCCACTGGCCTTGACGACCCCAATCAGGCCCCCCAGAACGAAGATGAAGACCATGATGTCGACGGCCTCAATCGTCCCGTTGACCATACTCGTCGTAATGGCGCCGAGTCCGGCTGGCCGTTGCTTCAAGCGGTGATAGGTATTGGGAATCGAGACCGCCTGGGTGATTCCGCCAGACGTAAATTCTTTGATTTTAATCTTCACGCCCAACTTATCTAATTCCTGTTGGGTCGCTGGTACTTTAACGGTCTTACCAGCTGGACGAGAAATCTCCAGGTGGGAACCGCTATATGATAGCTTAGAATATGAACCGGCTGGAATCATGTAGGTTGCGAGCACGGCGACAATCGTCAAAATAAATAAGATGACGAACGCGCCGGGCATTTTCAATTTAAATCTTTTCTTCTTCGGTTTTGGTGCGACTGATGCATCCATTAATTTCACCCCTTAAGTGATTTTTAACGCCAAACGAAAAACGTGGTCCAAGAACGGGTGTCACCAACATCACCGTACGATTGGACCACGTTCCGTTAATTTAACTGATTAAGCTTTGATCAGCGTCCCGACCTTGCCAGCTAAGGCATCGTCGAGGTGATCCAGTGAGGTGATCAGTGCCGTGCGGCCGTTACCGGAAGCGACGAAGCTCAAGCAAGCTTCAATCTTAGGTAACATACTGCCTGGGGCAAACTGACCCTCGTCAATGTAACGTTGGGCGTCCTTGGTCGACAATTCACGCAAAGCCTTTTCATCTGGCTTGCCGTAGTTCACGTAAACGTCATCAACGGCGGTCAAGATGATCAGTTGTTCTGCGGAAATGTTGGCAGCCAATAAGGCACTCGAACGGTCCTTATCGATGACGGCTGGCACACCCTTCAGACCCTCGTCAGTTTCGATGACGGGCACCCCGCCACCACCACCGGCGATTACCAAGTTATCATTTTCAATCAAGTCATTGATACTCTTGATTTCAATGATAGACTTAGGAAGTGGGGATGGGACAACTTGACGGTAGCCCCGACCTGCATCTTCAACAAACGTGTAGCCCTTTTCAGCGGCAATCTTGTCAGCGTCTTCCTTACTGTAGAAAGAGCCAACTGGCTTGGATGGGTGATCAAAGGCGGCGTCATTTTGGTCAACTTCAATCTGGGTCACAACGGAAGCCACGTCCTTCTTGATGCCTTGACGGTGCAATTCGTTGTGCAGACTTTGTTGTAAGTGGTAGCCAATGTAACCTTGGCTCATCGCGCCACATTCTGGGAATGGGAAGGCCGCGCCTTGGCCATTTTCAGCGGCGTAGTTCATGCCTAAGTTAATCGCCCCAACTTGGGGACCGTTACCGTGGCTGATAACCACTTTGTTACCGGCAGCAACCAGGCCAATCAAGGACTTGGCGGTGTGCTTTACTAAATTTAATTGTTCTTCTGGTGATTTACCCAAAGCGTTTCCGCCTAAAGCAACAACGATTTTAGCCATATGTTATTCCCCCACTATTCGCCTAAGGTTGCAACCATGACAGCCTTGATGGTGTGCATCCGGTTTTCAGCTTCTTGGAAGACCACTGAAGCATCGCTTTCGAAGACTTCATCCGTAACTTCCATTTCAGTGATGCCAAACTTGTCAGCAATTTCCTTACCAACCTTGGTTTCAGCATTGTGGAATGAAGGCAGGCAGTGTTCGAAGATGACGTTAGCATTGCCCGTCTTGGCCATCATTTCGCTAGTGATTTGGTATGGTGAGAGTAACTTGATCCGTTCTGCCCAAACTGAGTCGGGTTCACCCATGGATACCCAAACGTCGGTGTATAAGACGTCAGAATCCTTAACCCCTTCGTCGATGTCGCTGGTGATTAAGATTTCAGCACCGGTCTTTGCGGCGATGGCGTTAACTTTGTCACGGAGTTCCTTGGTTGGGCGTAATTCCTTAGGGCAAACTAAGTGGAACGTCATCCCCATGATTGCGCCACCGATCATCAAGGCGTTGGCCACGTTGTTCCGGCCATCACCCACGTAAGTGAAGTGGATGTCGCTGTAGTTCTTCTTCAAAACTTCTTTAGCCGTCAAGAAGTCAGCTAAGACTTGGGTTGGGTGATCTTCATCGGTCAACCCGTTCCAAACAGGCACGCCTGAGTACTTGGCTAACGTTTCAACCGTCCGTTGAGAGAACCCACGATATTCAATTCCGTCGAACATCCCACCTAAAACGCGGGCAGTATCTTTGGCAGATTCCTTCTTACCCATTTGGGTCCCAGTAGGTCCTAAGTATGTAACTTGTGCGCCTTGGTCGTGGGCACCGACTTCAAAAGCACAACGGGTACGAGTTGAACTCTTTTCAAAGATTAAAGCAATGTTCTTACCAGCTAATTTTTGTTGTTCAGTCCCAGCGTACTTGGCCTTCTTCAAGTCTTCAGCTAATTGAAGTAAATAGCCCATTTCCTTAGGGGTGTAGTCCAATAAAGTTAAAAAGCTACGGTTACGAAGATTAAACATTGTGTGTTCCTCCTTTAGTTAATTACAGTTACTAGTATAGAAAGCGGTTTCATAGAACTTCAAAATGCTTCAAAACTTTGTTAAACTTTTTTCGAAGGAGCTCAAAATATGATGAAACAGTTCCATTTATACCGTCAGGAACGTTATCAACGGATTATCCTGGCCGCGATTTGCATTGCCCTAGCCTCGCAGGTGAATTTTCAAACCTACGCCCCCGGCTTCATTATTACGCTGTCCGTTTTCATTTTGCCGGTCATCCTGTACTTCAATAGTGACCTAAATCCCATTCAGTTGCTGGTGGCGGTTACGATTGCCTCACCGATTTTCAGAGGCCTGCTGTTATTCATCGGCCACGCCGTCGATCCGTACGACAACGTCATCTACATCCTCGCGGACATGGCGTTCTACATGTGTTACGGCATTCTCTACTACTTCTTGTACTGGCGCAAAACGGAACGGACCAACACCACCTTTTTCCTCACCATCGTGCTGTGCGATTACCTTTCCAACCTCTTAGAAGTTAGTTTGCTGACCGATTTCTCCCATTATACATACAGACTTTTTCAGATTTTATTTATCGCCGCCCTGGTCCGCAGCATTGTCAGCTGCCTCTTGGCCTTTCTCTACCACTACTTTAAACTGATGTTACGGGACGAAAAACACGAGCAGCGTTACTATCATTTCATCTGGGTGGCCTCGGCTGTCAACAGCGAAGTTTATTTCATGCGCAAGAACATCAGTGAAATCGAGAACGTCATGAAGAACGCCTACCTCTTGAACCAGGACCTCCAGCACACAGATATCGACAAGGCCGAGCAGGATAAGGCCTTACAGATTGCCCGGGACGTGCATGAAATTAAGAAAGACTACCAAAACGTGATTCGGGGGCTGGGCGATTACTTCAATGACGATGAAGATACCGCCATGCAACTGTCAGACATTCTAACCATTACGACTTCTTATATCCGGGAATCCATCAAGGCCAAGTTCCCACACGTCACCATTGAGGTCCACAACCACGTGGATCTCGTCATCCCCAACCACTATTACGTCGTGTCCATCCTGTCCAACCTGATTTTTAACAGCGTGGATGCCATGGAAAATCAGCCTTCCGGAACCGTCGTCGTCAGTGCCACCGACCGCGGTAACCACATCATCCTCAATGTTAGCGACAACGCCAGCGGGATGGACCAGGAAACGCTGTCGATGATCTTTCAGCCCGGCTTCACTACCAAGTTCAACGAGAACGGCGACGTTTACCGGGGAATTGGCCTGTCGCACGTGAAGATCATTGCCCAGGAACAGTTTGACGGCGACATCAACGTCACGTCCGAACTCGGCAAAGGCACCAATTTTGAAGTGACCCTCAGTAAGAAACGCTTAGAGCAGGAGGAAGAAGCCTAATGAATTTCTACATTGTTGACGACGACCCCTCGATTCCGATGATTTTACGCCAAATTTTGGAAAAGAACCCCGACAATACGGTGGTCGGCATCGCCCACGACGCGAAGAAGGCCCTGTCAGACATCATGATCATGGACGTCAACATCGTGTTGGCGGACCTCTTGATGCCGGGCATTTCTGGTATCGACCTGATCAAACAGCTCAAGGACCTGAAGCCCGACCTGCGTTCCATCATGATTTCTCAGGTCAAGGACAGCGACTTACGCGCCCAAGCCTACGAGGCCGGTATCGAATTTTTCATTGATAAACCCATCAACGTGATCGAAGTGAAAACGGTGGTCGAGAAGGTCGCCCAGAGCGTCCAAATGGCCACCAAGCTCAACAACATTCAATCGCTGGTCGGTGGCGGCGCCGTCACGGCCGCTCCCATGGTCGACCAGCATCAACACCAAAAGGAAAAGATTCTCTCGATTCTCCGGTTCCTGGGAATCACCTCGGAGGCCGGCTCGTCAGACATCTTAGCAATTGCTCAGGTCATGCTCGACCAAAACATCAGCTTCCGCGACATCGACTTCAATGCCACCTACCACATCGACGACCGCGAAAAGAAAATCATGTTCCAGCGCATCCGCCGCGCCATCAAGACCGGCCTGACCAACCTCGCCAACATCAGCCTAGACGGCATGGGCGACGAAATCGTGGTCGAGTACGCCAACACCCTCTACGAATACAAGAACGTCCGCAGTGAGATGCTCCTACTGGAGGGCACCCGGACTACTGGGGGGAAGACGTCTTTGAAGCGGTTCTTTGATGGGTTGGTGCAGGAGGTTTAGAGTGCGGAACGAGCCGCTTAGGTCCTGAGCATTAACGTCGACTAAGTGATGACCCTGGGCTTGGGTCATTGCTTAGTCGGGGTTAAGCGCAGGGACCTGGCTCGTGTAGCACGTTTCAGAAGCCGCAAGGTCCGGGATTGTTCCAGGAAGAACCAGTCAAACGATCTAAGAAAATAGAAAACCAACGGCAAGTCCCAGACCTAAACCAACGACGTTAAGCGCAGGAGTCTGGCTCGTGGAGCACGTTTCGGAAGCCGCAAGGTCCAGGATTGTTCCAGGAAGAACCAGTCCAACGACCTAAGAAAGTAAAGAGTCAACGGCAAGTCCCAGACCTTAACCAATGAAACTAACCGCACACAAAGCTGTTTTCAGACCCAACAAGCCCCCATCCAAACACCTCCCCCAAAAAGAATGGCCGCCGCCATTCTTTTTTAATCCCCCACTACCAAAACAATTACCTACCGTTATTTTCACGTGTACGCCATCGATATTTGGGCGTATAATTAAAAACATTAATTAGTTAGCCAGCCAAACCCTAGAGAAGTGAGATAGATGCCCATGAAACACGCCAAACGCCTCCCCATCAAAGATCTACTATTCAAGTACCGTATCGTTGTCATGCTGGGCGCCATTGTGGTCCTTGGTTTTACCGGCATCTTTAGTGTACAAGCACGCCAAAAGCAAGCCACGCCTCACGTCCAAGCTGATAAGCCAGCCACTAGCCGGCAGATCAGCGCGCAACAGCGACACGTCAAACGACAACTGCATACATATTTCAAGAAACTCACCGCCGATGGCACCACCAGCATCACCTTCTACAATCTGGGCGCCAACAAGGGGAGTCAGTCGGCCAAGTCAGCCGTCGCCAATCAATTCTACAAATCCGGTAAGCTAGCCACATCGGCCAATGCCCATACGCCAGAGGTTACCGCCAGCACCTACAAGATCTACATCGCGGCCTACCTTTTCCACCTGAGCAGCCAACAGGCCTACACCTGGACGCCGACGAATCAGGACGGCTTCCACCGGATGATTGTGAATAGTGACAACGACTTTCCCGAAGGTATCCTCGATACGTACGGCCTCGCTGGCATCAACGAGTACCTCGGCAGCGAGGGCCTCTACGCCCCCACCTTTGTCATGAACCAGGAATCGATGACTACGGCCGCCAGCCTGCAGAAGATGCTGGTCAAATTGGCGCGGGCAGATGCACCATTTAATAACGCCCATAATCGTCAATGGCTGCTATCCTTAATGAAGCAACAGGTTTACCGTGACGGGATTCCCGCCGGAGCGGCCGCTGCAACCAAGGGCACCCTCGTGGCGGATAAAGTCGGTTGGTTGGCCGATACCAACAACGACGCCGGCATCGTCACCCTGCCGAACGGGCAACGCTACGTGCTGGTCATCATGACCCACGGCCACGGTCAGACCGGCTTCACCGGGTTCCCCCGAATGGCTAAAATTACCAAGCACGTGCAGAAGCTCGTGTACAATCCGCAACTCGTTAAAAACTTAGAATAGGCTTTTTCTGAACGAGCAATCGCTGCACGACTGGCGATCTGCTCGTTTTTTCGTTTCATTTATTCCGCAATATTCCCCACCAAATATCTAATCTTGGCATACCGATTTTTTATCGTTGACAAATGTAAACGATGGCGGTATGCTTAATTCATCAATTAAGGATTACAGATGTAAACATAAAGGAGATCGCGCTCATGACAAAAATTTTAGTGCTTATCGTTGCCTTACTACTCATCGGATTTATCGCTTGGTGGTTCTTCGGCAAGCACACCACCGCCGCGGTTGACGCCGCCGTGACTGGTTCCAGCCAGGACGTTGGCGTTGAAGTCAGCGGTGGCTACTCCCCTAGCACCGTGGTCTTGAAGAAGGGCGTGCCCGCCACGCTCACGTTTAACCGGAAGGACCCCTCCAGTTGTTTGGAACAGGTCGTCTTCCCCGACTTCGGCATCAACGAATTTCTCCCGCAAAATGAAGCGCACGTCATCCCCATCGACACCAGCAAGCCTGGCGAATACGATTACGCGTGCGGTATGAACATGTTCCACGGCAAGGTAATTATCAAATAAATCGGAGGTCTTCATCATGACAAACAAACAATCAGCAACGGTCATCGTCAACGGCGGCTACTCCCCAGCAGAAGTCGTACTCACCCAAGGCGTACCCGCTGAACTCACTTTCAAACGCATCAACGACGCCGGCTGTCTGGACCAAGTGCATTCCGAGAGCCTGAACTTCAGTGAAGACCTCCCCTTAAACGAGGCCCGCACCGTCACCATCGACACCAGCAAGGCCGGCGAATTCCCATTTAGCTGTGGGATGGACATGTTCTTTGGAAAGGTGGTCGTTCAGCCATGAGTATTAAAAATCGGTTCGTCTTCTCACTCATCCTGTCCCTGCCCTTATTAGTTGAAATGTTTACCGCCCCACTCGGCATCATGTTGCCCGGCGGCGTTTGGACCATGTTCTTCCTCACCACAGCAGTCATGGCCGTTTCGGCGGGTCCCTTCATCGAAAGTGCCTGGGCCGCCTTCCGTCACCACCACGCCAACATGGATACTCTGGTCGCCATCGGGACGATCACGGCTTACCTGTACAGTTTCTACGCGATGCTAGCCGGCAAGGACGTCTTCTTTGAAAGTGCCGCCTTCGTGGTTACTCTGATCTTATTGGGCCAGTATTTTGAAGAAAAAATGAAGCACTCCGCTTCCGGCGCCGTCAGCAAGTTAGTCGACCTGCAGGCCAAGGACGCCGAGGTCATGCGCGACGGGCAACTGGTCAAGGTTCCTCTGGCCGAAGTCGCTGTCGGTGACATCATCCGCGTCCGTCCCGGCCAAAAGATTGCCGTCGATGGCGTCATCACCGAAGGCACCTCGACCATCGACGAATCCATGGTCACCGGTGAAAGCATGCCCGTCACCAAGCAGGCAGGCGACCACGTCATCGGCGCTACCATTAACAGCAACGGGACCTTCATGTTCAAGGCCAGCAAGGTCGGTAACGACACCCTGCTTTCCCAAATTGTGGAAATGGTCAAGAAGGCCCAAACCAGCCACGCACCCATTCAAAAGTCCGTGGACAAGGTCGCCGACATCTTTGTGCCCGCCGTCTTGATTGTGGCCATCGCCACCTTTACCATCTGGTACGTCTTCATTGGCGCCTCCCTGGTCACGGCCATGCTCTTCGCCGTTTCCGTGGTCATCATCGCCTGCCCCTGTGCGTTAGGGATTGCGACGCCAACCGCCTTAATGGTGGGAACCGGCCGCAGTGCCAAGATGGGCATCCTAATCAAAAATGGGGAGGTCCTCGAAGCGGCTAACCACGTTAAGACGGTCGTTTTCGACAAGACCGGGACCATCACTGAAGGTCATCCCCAGGTCACGGACATTGTCGGCGACGAAACCACGGTCTTACGGGTAGCTGCTAACCTTGAAGTTTCCTCAGAACATCCCCTGGCCGCCGCCATCTTGGACAAGGCCAAGGCTGAAAACGTTGACGTCACCGCTGCCGAAAACTTCCAAGCCATCGAAGGCAAAGGGGTTCAGGCCACAGTTGACGGGCAACCAGCCTTTATTGGGAACGATAAATTGATTGCCGATTACAAGTTAGACGCGACCCTGAGTGACCGCATGGCCCAGCTACAAGGTGAAGCCAAAACTGTCGTCCTCGTGGGCATCGCCGACCGGATCATTGGGTTGATTGCCATTCAAGACGCGCCTAAGGTCAGTTCCGCTGGTGCCATGGCTGCACTCAAGGCACGCGGGTTACGGACGGTCATGTTGACCGGGGATAACCAACGGGTCGCCGAGGCCATTGCGGCCGAAGTGGGCATCGACACGGTCATCGCCGACGTGCTTCCCGGCGACAAGGCCGACCACGTCAAGCAACTCCAGGCCGCGGGGCCGGTGGCCTTCGTCGGTGATGGAATCAACGACGCGCCCGCCCTAACCACGGCCGACGTCGGCATCGCCATGGGTTCCGGGACCGACATCGCCATCGAATCCGGTGGCATCGTCCTGGTCAAGAATGACCTGATGGACGTGGTCCGGGCCCTCGAACTCAGCAAGAAGACCTTTAACCGGATCAAGTTGAACCTGTTCTGGGCCTTCATCTACAACACGTTGGGCATTCCTGTTGCCGCTGGCGTATTCGCCGTCTTCGGCCTGGCTTTGAATCCTGAAATCGCCGGTCTGGGCATGGCCTTAAGTTCCCTGTCCGTGGTTGCCAGTTCCCTGTTGTTGAACAAGTCAAAATTAACGTCAACGCCGGCGACCGACGCCCACGTTGCCTAAACCGGAGGAATCTCTCATGGATGAAAAATTTTGGAGCAAAAGCACGCGGTTGACCGCCATCGCCGCCATTGTCTACCTCATCGTAGCCACGGGCGTTGGCATGTTGATTACGAATCACTAATTTTAGCCAAATGAAAACCGTTGCCATCGGCGCCTGCGAGCGTTGGTAGCAACGGCTTTTTGATTACCTTTGAAGAGCTGTAAGAATATCGGGTTCCACCTTCTCAGGCGTGGTAATTGGCGCGTAGCGGTCGATCAGCTGACCATCGCGACCAATCAGAAACTTGGTGAAATTCCACTTGATCCGGCCGTGACCCGCGGTGGCCTTGAGATAGGTAAACAGTGGGTCCTCGTCATCCCCGTTGACCGCAATCTTTTTGGTCATGGGAAAGGTGACCCCGTAATGCATCTGGCAAAAGTCGCTGGTGGCGGCGTCGGTCGCTAACTCCTGGTGAAATTGGTTGGATGGCAGGCCCAAAACTTCGAAGCCCTGCTCACGATACTTGCGGTAAAGCGCCTCAATACCTTCTAACTGGGGCGCGAGGCCACACTTACTGGCAGTATTCACGATCAACAGCACCTTGCCCTGATAGTCCTTGAAGTCAATGGTTCTGCCACTCATTTCCGTTTCGGTAAACTCATAAATCGTCGCCATAGAACCGCATCCCTTCTGATTGTGTGCTTAATGTTTAGCTTCTAAACCAGTTGTGTACAAATCAATTATACATTATCAGGTTTGCATTAGCTCGCAATCCACTGGGCGTCCGACTCTAGTCTTTGTCATAGATCGCCCGTAGGCTGGCCAAATCTGCCGTGGACAGCTGCGTCTTGCCATGATCCAACGGCGTCATGACGGAAGACTTGTCCGAACTGTGGTCCAGGCCCAGCGCGTGCCCCAACTCATGAATGGCAACAGAACGCTTGAAAGCATGCGGATAGGTGGCGTTGAGCTTGGCCGTGGCCGTGTTGGTCGTCAAGATGCCCCGCCAACTGATGCGCTGCGTAATCTGCGGGCCCCCGTGGCCGTACTCGATGATGGTCTGACCCTTAGGCTCGCGTTTATGATAGGTGCCAAAGGTGATCTGGTTGGTCTTGGAACTTCCGGTGCCCGCCACCAGCTGAACGATGCCGGTCTGATTATAGACGTCGACGGCGTAGGCAAAGACCTCGCGCACTTTCTCCGGCGTGTTCTTGGCAAAACGATAGTAGTATTTCTTCTGGAGTAAGAGTCCCTGCATGGCCTCCTCCACCGGCGTCTCGTCCGCACCGGTCTGGGTGGTGGCATCACTGGTGTTGCGCAGGATATAGCCACTCGCCCGATAATTTCCGGACTGACTCTGACTCGCGGCCGACTGGGCCTTGCCCGTCAGCGTGGCCACGATTGCCGCACGGTAATAGGTAAACTGGGTCGACAGCGGCTGCCAATTGACAGCGATAAACACACCGATTCCCAAAACAATGGCAAGTAACAAACGTCTAACAATTTTCACAGCGCAATCTTCCCTTCGACTCTCTTCTGCCCCGACAATGTTTCCAATTAAGTTGATTCTAGGCTATCTAGTTGTGGGGCGCAACTAGATTGACCTCATAATTTCTGGCCACACCGATTGGGCGAAAAAAGCCCGCCGGAAGCGGACTTTTAGTGATTTATTTATAGTAAACGTGACCGTAAGTGGGGTGCTTAATCGGTGAGGTTTCAACACTTTCACCGGTTTGCTTGTAGCCGTACCACTGAGCCTTGTAAGACTTGTGCTTGCGGTTGGTCTTGCTGACTTTGAACTTGTAATAATTCACCAGTTTGCCATGGGTCCAGCCCATTTCGTGCCCCTTGAGGTAGTAAACGTGACTACCCTTCTTGTGTTGGTAAGTCATGTTCTTATTCGTGACAAATGGCAGTAACAAGGCATTGGACTTGATTGTAAACCAAGGGTAATAGTCTAAAGTCTTATCTTTCTTCGGATCAACCCACTTGCCCCGCAAAACCTTCGGCGTCCCCTTGTGCCAGGTTGCGGCATTGGCGGATTGGGTGGTGCTGGCGCCAATAGCTAAACCAGCAACAACGGCTAAAGCAGTGGTTCCTACTTTCAACATGTTCTTCATGAAGAACCCTCCCAGAGTGAATTATTTGCTCTTACAAGGTTAATCATACATCAGTAAAACCAAATTGAACTTAAGTAATTTCGGGGCAAATCTTTTCGGTGAATTTAGATACTGCTTTAAGAAAATAAAAACGGCTGGATTTTAGTCCAACCACTTTTTGAGTAATATTCTAAATTTACGTCCTGTTACTCTCAGAGACAACCGTTCAAGTGAGCAAAATTTTAAGTTAACGTCCCGTTGCCCTCGGAGATTCTCGTACACCAATAATATACCCTGACCCAGCAAAACGTAAATTTTATCTGCCTCACTACAACACATAATGTTTCGAATCAAACCAAAAGTCGACTTAAACTAAGGCCAACACCGTAAAGTTAATCACAAACAGAATCGATACGATCCAGATCAACGGATGAACGTCCTTAGCCTTCCCCAAGACCACCTTGACGATGCAGTAGAAAATGAAACCAGCCGCAATCCCATAGGTAATGTTGTAGGCAAAGGCCATGACAAATGTGGTCATGAAGGCTGGAATCGCCTCGTTTAAATCGTGCCACGGAATCTTGCTGAGGGAACTCATCATCATGATTCCCACTAGGATCAGTGATGGCGCAATGGCCGCCGTCGGAATGATCGATAGTAACGGTGAAGCCAGAGAGCTGGCCAAGAAGAGCACGGCCACCACAACACTGGTTAACCCTGTCCGGCCACCGGCCCCAATCCCCGCGGAGCTTTCCACGTAGGTCGTCAGGTTAGACGTCCCAAAGATGGAGCCAACGCCGGTCGCAATCGAATCGGCAAATAACGCCTTATCCAGCTTGGATTTAAACCCGGGTTGGCTTTCCAGCTCAAGTTCCCGTTTGCCGGAGAAAATCCCGGTTTGCCGGCCCGTCCCAATGAAGGTCCCCAGGGAATCGAAGGTGTCAGACAAACTGAAGGAAAGAATTGTCATCAGAACCAGGATAACGCGATTGTGTTCCGCAAATAATGACCCCATCCCCTCGTGAGAAAAGGCCGCCAGGAAGGTCGTGCCCAGCTGATGGACCGACGCACCAAATGAAAAGCCACTGGCTAAATGCAGGTTGGTGACCCCCATGGGAATCCCAATAATGGTCGTCGTTAGGATTCCAATCAGGAGGGCGCCCGGCACCTTGCGAACCTTAAAGATGACCGTAATCACCAAGCCAATCAAGGCCAGCACTAATGACGGTGAGTTAAAAACTTGGAGCGCTGGCACAATGCCACCACCCGTGACGACTGAACCGATACCCTGGCCAAACGCCTTTTGCGTGGCATCAAAGGCCTTGCCGTTGATTGACACGATGTTGCTGGCATCACTGGTAAATTGGAGAAAGTTCGCGTTTTTCAGCCCCACGTAGGCGATGAACGCCCCAATTCCCCCGCTGATAGCTAGTTGAAGGTTAATCGGAATCGCTGAGATCAGCATTTTCCGAATCTTGGTAGCGGTAATAATGATATTGATAATGCCACAGAAGAAAACCAAGGCCAACGCCTGCTGCCAGCTAAAGCCCAGCCCCATAACCACGGTGTAGGTGAAGAAGGCATTCAGCCCCATCCCAGGTGCCAGCGCATAGGGCACGTTGGCAAAAAGCCCCATGACCAAGGTCCCGACGACGGACGCGATAATTGTGGCGAGAAAGACCGCTTGTTGCGGCATCCCCGTTTGCCCCAAGATGGTTGGATTCACAAATAAGATATAGGACATGGCAAAGAAAGTCGTGACGCCAGCTGCAACTTCGGTACCGACAGTTGTTCCCGATTCCTTAAGTTTAAAGAATTTATCCACAATCAATTCCTCCTAGAAAATCCGAACATTAAAATAATTATAATCAATAAATGTTAGCTATTACATTCATGACTATACCAGATTCAGGCCGAAAAAGATAGACAAATATAATTTAACGAACTTTGACTGATTCATCATCAACTGATTATATTCTAATCATCACACTCCGTCGTCCCCAGTCGCCCGCTAGTGTTGGCACGTTCACTTAATTATTCCGAGAAAACAAAAAGGCTAACAATCGTCCTGATTGCTAGTCCCATTTACGCCGTCACCGCACGCTATGCTCTGCGTCCTGTCGTAGTTTTTGTAAATCACGGTCACTGACCCGCAGCTTGACCTCCCCGGTAGCCAAATCAACGTCGGCCACCACGTCAACCGCCTTTGGCGCGACACTCTCCCGTTTGAGTTTCAAGGGGCCAGTGAACGCCACAGTTGCCAATCTTTTCTGCAAATTGCTACGCCTCCTTCCTAAACTTCGGCACCAGTATAGCACCGGTATACCGCGGTTTCTGGGCAGACGTCTTACAAATTTGCTTATAAAAAGGGCCCCGCACCGGTCGCCAGACCAGCCGCGGGACACCCTATTTACTCTTCTTGCACAGAAACTCGTGACGACCGCTGGACCAGGCCAACGAACCCGACCAGCATGCCACTACATAGTCCCAACACGTACCACGGCAGCGTTTCAACGGCCCCATTGTGGAGCCAACTCATACCATAGGTCAAGGCGCTGACCACTAAATAGTAGCCGAGACTGAACCAGCCACTGGCACTGCCCATCACGGCCTCGTAACCCACCAGCGCGCGGTTCAAGGCATTGGGGAGGGTCACGTTGAGGCCGAGAAAAGTGAGAAATACAAATGCTAATAAGAGTCCCGCGTGGTCCAAGTAAGCGGCACCCACTAGCCCCGCACTAGCAATCACACTAAACAGCAAGCCACCCAGAGCCACCTGTTCCGGCGTTGCCCAGTTCAGTAGCCAGTTGACCAGCACGGCGCCAAGTAGACTGGCACCGGCCAGGATCAATCCCAGCCAACCGTATTGCACGGCGGAATAGCCAAAACGGCTGATAAAGATGAATGGTGCTTCGGCATAGTAACTGAACAATACGCCATTAATACCACCGATTAATAAACCATAACCCCAAACGACCGGGTCTGTTAGCAAGCGGCGCAACAGGACCATTTGATTGACCCGTTTGACCTTTGTCGTCATCGGTTGTGTTTCGGGCAAACAAGCCCCGGCATACAACCCAACGGCCACGGCCATCGCGACCAGCGTGCCAAAGACGCTACGGTAGCCAAAGTAAGTCTGCATGATTCCCCCAATTAAGGGACCCAGCGCGGGGGCTAACGCCATGGCGGCACTGGTACGGGCAAAGACTTTGGCCCCGGTCAGCCCACTGAAGCTCTCGCGCATGATGGTCTGGGTCACCACAGACCCGGCACTGGCGCCAAACGCCTGAACTAGCCGGCTGCCAATCAGCCACCCGAAAGTCGGACTAAGCGTCAGTCCCAGGTTCCCCGCCAGGTAGACGGCAATCCCCGCCAGCATGGCTGGACGCCGCCCCCATTTGTCAGCCAGTTGGCCCCAAATCAGGACGCCAACGGCAAAGGCGACGAAGTACGTGCTCATGGTTAACTGTGCCCGGTTGGCACTCACGCTAAAGGCACTCTGTAGCTGTGGCAACACCGGGGTGAAAATAGATTCGCTGATCTGGGGAAACCCTACCAGCGCAATGATCAATCTCAAGGAAGGGACTGTTTGACGGACGTTTTTCAAGATTTTTCTCCTTTTAAAGTTAATCTAGGGAAAAACGTCCTTGTCCGTTTGCGGGGGCACACGCCATTAATTTATCAATACTCATGGGTTGTCACCCCTCTCTGTTGAATGTTTCCCTACTTTACGGGATTCCGGGGGTTCTGTCAAGGCGTGTAGATATCCAGACGCATTGACAAATAAAAAAGAGGTCGCAGCATCGGCCACAACCTCGTTAACAATTTAAATTTAAGTGAACAACATCACCCACCAGCAACGACTGACGAAGGAATTAAACCAGTGTCAGCCGCAGGGCTAGTGAAAATGGGCTCAGCCGTGGGAGTTGCCTTAGCGGGTTTCCCGCTTAGGCAACTGATATCTTTTAGACGCGTTTCTCAGCGGCTCAAAGTAAGCACGGAGACCGCTCTATGGCTCCGAGCGTGCGCCCACAGCGTCACGGCCCATTTTCACCAGCCCGAAGGCGAGCCCAAAGACTAAAGGATAAATTCCTGAATCGCGTCTGCTACGCCGGACTCGTAGTCGTGCGGCGTCACAAACTTAGCAACGCGTTTAACCTCATCAATCCCGTTAGCCACGGAAACGGGCATTCCCACCTTCGTCAGCATGCCCAGGTCATTGGCGTTGTCGCCGATTGCCATGATTTCGTCGGCCCCCACGCCCAGCTTGCGCCCGAGGTCCAGAATCGCGGTTCCCTTGTCGACGCCGGCGTGGTTAACTTCCATATAGATACCGGAAGAATAGGTACAGTTGATCTCATCAAACGCCGCGGTGATGGCTTGGAAAACGTTCTGGCGCACACCCAAGTCGGGGTTCATGACGATGACTTTCATGATTCGCTCGTTTTCAAATTGGTCAAAAGACCCGGTCATTTCGTCAAAGGTCACGCCGCGCGTCTTGAGGTAAGCCATGTCATCTGCCCGGGGCCGATAGATGTACAAGTGGTCCAGCGTATAGACGTGGATGTCGACATCAAACTGCGTCATGATTTCAAACGCCTTTTTCGCTTCCGCAAACGGCATTTGATTGCTGACGATGACTTGATTGTCTTGATTTTCCACGACCACGCCACCATTGTATGACACGACATACTCACCGGGCTTCTGGTACAGGTCCAGTTGTTTCAACAGGTTTTGCACCGTCAAAAAGCTCCGACCGGTGTTGGGCACAAACTTCACGCCCTTGGCCGAGGCCGCCGCAATCGCGTCGATGTTGGCCCGAGAAATCGTGCCATCCGTCCGCAGCAGCGTTTCGTCTAAATCGCTGGTGATAATCTTGTACAAGGTAATCCGCTCCCTCTGTGGTTTAAGTTTAGTGTACCATGGGATTGACAATAGGTATAGGCCAATCTATTTTGTTTCAAAATCTATTCAAGCTTTAAGTGAGTCATAACTTCATACCGTGAAACTACTTCACCTTGACTAGCTTGTAAGTTCTTAACTACATCTTGATAATCTGATTCATCTTCTAGTCGTTCCAAGATTACTCTTTTCATAAAGGCCGTGACCGTTTCGCCATAAAAATCGGCTAATACTTTAATCGCCTCATATTGATCATCTTTAAACCGTAATGATGTTACAGTCATTTCGCAACACCTCCGTTGCCTTAATATAACACGTTAAGCCTTTATCTAAAGCATATTCGTTCCGAACGAACTATTTCGTCGATTTAGCCCGGTAATATAAAGATGAACCCCTCCCTCTATGGCTTAAGCGTAGCGTCCCATATAGGATGAAAATAAGCTTAGGCCAACCCTGCCACTTGATAGCTCTTTACATATCAAATACAAAAATTTCGTTAATCAATCAGTATCTCCACTCCTCCGTACATGCTATGATGAGGTGATATTAAATGGCTATCAGCGCAGAGGAGACGCAACCACATGGAGACTGACTAGTTTCAGCAGCTATTGCCATTCTAACTACCGCTATCACCAAATTCGTTACCTACATCAATCTAAAGTTAGCAGGTGTTGCCTAATGCTTAATGCACATTCATTGAACCAAGATTATCTATCTTGGCTAGACTCGAACACCACCTTTGAACAGCTCGGTCCAGAAAACGTTCGCATTGACAGTCCCTTCACCGACGCAATTGATGATGAGATTGTCATGTATGCCCTGCAACAGTCAGACAACATGATTCTCCTCACAGATGATGGTTGGACGCTCAACAATTTGGCCGCACGTGGCATTACCTTCTCGCGACCATCCCACCGTCAAAAACTCTTCCACAACCAATTAGTTGCTTATGGCGTCCAGCTTAGTGACGGTGATCTCGTCGTTCACAGTGACCGTCGTCATTTTGCTGAAGCAAAACACCGTTTACTTCAGGCAATCTTGTTCATCAATGACATGTTCACCTTAGCACCAACTGAAACCGCTCCAGTTTTTCTAGAAGATGTTGCCCATTTTCTGACGGAAAATAACATTCGGACCAATCAAAATATGGCCTATGTTGGCGAAAGTGGTCTGATCCATAAATTTGATTTTTCTATTCCCGGTATCAACCAAATTCCCGCCAAACTCATCAAAGTCTTGAGTAGTGCCAACAATTCATTACTAGCTAAGGCCACGTTAGCTGATATCGAGCAAACACGGCCAATTGTTCCTGGACCAACTAAATTCTACGTTTTTCTGAATGACACGCCTAGCAAGCGTAAGTCCATCAATCCAGATATTTTGAGTCTGTTTCGCCTAAATCAAATCGTCCCACTACTCTATTCGCACCGAACGGACTACCTCACTGATTTGATCCGTTAATATAGCTAGCCCACAAGTGTTGACCCCCACCAGGAAAAGTGGTTAACTAAACGCAACTTGAGGAGGTAACACACAATATGACAATTCCGACTGTGATTACGAATTTTATCACCACCACTAATAACGCTGATTCAACCGGCTTCGTCGCCCTTTTCACCGCTGACGCTGTCCTGAATGATTGGGGCACTGAATACCACGGCCCCAGTGAAATTGCGAAATGGAATCAAACCGACAACATCGGTAAGCAATCCCACTTTGAGCTCGTCGCCGCTACCCAAAATGACAACGGCAGCTGGACGGTCAACCTAACCGTTAGCGGCAACGGCTTTAACGGCACCAGCCCCTTCCAAATGACGGTTGTGGGCGAGCAGTTACAAAGTGTTCAGATTTTACCAGATTAATCTCAAAAACGCCCGTCACCTATTTTTGCAGGTGACGAGCGTTTTTGTTTGGAATCGTTAGAAAATTGTCCGCGACAAGTTTCTAAAAAGTCAGTACTATTTTATTAATCCGCGTTATTTCAGGTAAAGTTTCTGTAGCTTCGTTTGATCTGCCTTTGTCAGTCCCAAGCCCTTTTGCAGGTACTTGTCTACTGACCCATACTTCTTGTTGATGGCAGAGAAGGCCGCGTTCAAGTAGGACTTCTTGACACTCATCATGTCAGTCATCATCTTAATGGTGGCGGCGTCTGCGCCCTTATCTTTCAATTGTTGAATGGCGGCCTTATTGCTGGCGGCCAGGTACTTGTTCGATAACAGGTAGTCACTCATAACCGTCTTACGGTTCACGCCTAAGGCAGTCAAGACTAAAGCAGTTCCCACACCCGTCCGGTCCTTACCGGCAGTACAGTGCCAGAGCACAGCTTGGCCCTTAGGATTCTTCAACAGTACCTTAAACATCTTCTTGTAGGCCGTCTGCCCCTGCTTAGTCATGACCATGGCCTTGTAGCCGTCCTGCATGACCTTGTTGCCATCCTTACTCGTCAGCGAGAACTGTTGGGAAACATCTTTCACGACCGGGTCGAACACGTAGTTCACGCCTGACATTTTCACGTCGGGATCCTTGGCGGCTTCCGCCTTGGAACGCAAATCAATATCAGTCCGGACGTGGTAAGTCTTCTTCAGCTTCTGAACATCCGCCTTGGTCAGCTTGTTTAGAGCCGCTGCCCGCAACAGCACGTGGGCCTTGACCGTCTTCCCCGTCTTAGTTCGGTAGCCGCCTAGGTCACGAACATTGACGGCACCTTTCAGTTTGATTTGTGACCCAGTCTTGGTGCTGGCACTAGTCGCCACCGCATGTGTGGCCGCTTGAACGGGTGTGGCCACTACCTGGGCACCCAACCCCAGCGTGACCAAAACGGTTCCCAACGAAAGTCCTAACCGTAACTTAGATTTCAACATAATCTACCTCCTAATTTTTACGCCAAAATCAGGATAACAAGCTACTGTAGATTTTTGATATGAATGCTGTAAAGGTCTTGTAGACGTCTGATTACAATTTTTATAATCAGTGTCACTATCATTTTCGTTACTTTTTTTAAAATCTGAGAAGTCACAGTCCATTGACTTTTCAGCCCCCTTTCAAGCATTTTTGCTTAAAGTGAAAAGGGTCACACAAAGGTCGCAAATAACTACAAATTTTCGCGTCACGACGGCTATCAGTGAATTTTCAGTCCATTATTTTGACGACAGCTAAACCGGCAACGAGGATAATCGTTTTCGACGATTAACTACCATTTACTATAACTGTTTTATGTTATTATTAAATTATCAATGAAACACACGACCGCGTCCGTTTTTTCGGATCTGCTTCTGACATCCCCTGCCACGGCCAATGTGTAGGATAGGAGCAGACTCTTATGAAACAAGCACACACACCGACCACGACCAAGGTCCATTACAAGCTTTACAAGGCTGGTAAATTCTGGCTAGTTGGTACACTGGCCACGGTATCTTTGGTGGCTAGTTTGGCGGTCACCAACTCTGCTCAGGCAGATACGGCCGCGACCACTAATTCAGACGCAACGGACA
Organism: Levilactobacillus mulengensis; assembly: GCF_003946045.1. Classification (GTDB taxonomy): domain Bacteria; phylum Bacillota; class Bacilli; order Lactobacillales; family Lactobacillaceae; genus Levilactobacillus; species Levilactobacillus mulengensis. Next base: position 240,863 of record NZ_RHNW01000002.1, read on the forward strand.
GCTCAGTTGAATCGGAAACGAGTTCTACCGATAGCAAGGCTGTTGTCCTTCCGAAATCAACGGATTCTTCAACTACTAAGTCCGACACCGATGACACCAAGACTAGCGACGTCGATGAAACGACCACTCCCGCAACTAGTAAGGGAACTGATTCATCTGATAAAGGAACCAGCGAGCCGGCCTCAACCAATTCTGAAACAACTGATTCAAATAACAGTACAGAGAAATCAGACACTGAATCTTCCACAAACTCTACTGCTACAGGTGCGCTCAACACTCAGTCAACCACGCAATCTTTAAATACCAGTAACGATAACAGCGTACCAGCTGACTCAACAACTAATACAAATGTCTCAAGGATTCCAGCACAAACAGTCAAGACCTCTGCTGTACTGGCTTCCAGTGGCTTAACTGTGAAGAAGTCTGTTGACTCATTAATGAAGTTGCGTCTTGCTCCAAAGTCGCTGAAACATACAGCCGTTTCTCCTGTAGCCGAAACAATGACAGATACAACCACCGGGGTTAAGCCGACTGCACCTACGCTTTCAGCTGTACCTTTTGTCAACAATCTCTATATCACCGCAACTGGTGAATATGTTTTATACAACGCAAAGGCTTCAGCCAATGTCTATCCTTACGTCGTCACAAACTATACTACGTCCAAAGGAAACACAATTATTCAGCCTTATGATTTGCGAATTCAATTATATGGATTCTACGTCATTTTACCCCAAACAATTTCTGGTAACCTCACTGAATTTCAAACGGCTGCTGATGCATACGTAACAGCCTTACAACATTTTACGCTACCAGATTCTACCGGTGCCCAGCAAAACGTTTTCGACATCCAAAGTATTACTGCCTTTGATTTGGGGCTCACTACTGACGGTACCAGCCGACAAGTTTATTACTTCAGACCCAACGACGGGGCAAAAATCGTCACAATTCCCAGTACCGCTCCAGCTCAGCATTATCAGCCTGCCTTACAATTGCCCATTTCCACCGGAAGCTCTGCCAACGGACCCTTACCAGCCGTTCAAATTAACGCACCCGTACCTAATGTTACTACCCCAACTATGGACCAATACATTGCGTCTGCTAAAGAATATGATATTTTATTTGCAGGAACCAACAGCTTTAGCTCGCTATACAAGGGCCAATTCGGCTACACCTTAATTCCAACAAGCAATCTCATCGCCAATGCACCAGACGTATATATGTTAGGTGAGATACCAAATTTGGATGGAAGTACTGCTCGTTGGGCTCATACCCTGACCTACGTACACGTCCCCGTAACCGATACCTACAACGTGATGAATGCTGCTGGGACTCTACTTAAAAAGATTACTGTCAATAATCAAGATGGTTCCACCTATCAAAGAACAGGCATGATTGATACTGTTTCTAACCTGGATAGTTTGTCTAACAGTATCACTTCAGATAACACCAGTTTCACTGTTACTAATACAACTTCTACTCCTCTAAGTAAAAATTACTGGGGTATATCAACACTTACATCTACCACAAGTGACAATCCAGGAACTACCACTCAAGAGGCGACACTTATGCCTACCTCTTTGGAAGTTTCCGACCCAACAATAGGTGTACCCGGGAACATCTACACGGTCACCCTAAAAAACATTCAGACGACTCTCACCCCTAAAGATGGGACACTAATTGCTGGTCAAAGTTGGGACCCCGCGGATACATTAACCGGCCTTTCACCTGATGGCAGCGCGTTAGCTGTTGATGATGCTATCCATGGCCTAACACCGACTCTCGGTTCTTTGACCTACACTATTACTGACGCCAACAACAAACCAGCCGATGAAGAATCCCTGAAAACACCTGGCACTTACTACATCAGCTACAGCTATTTAGACGCTCAAGGAAATACAACGACGAGCACAACCAGATCAACTGTAACTGTTGCCCCAAACAAAGCGGCCCTCACAATTGCGCAACCAACAATTTCACTGACTGCTGGTAGCGCCTGGAATCCGACTGCTAACGTCACTAGCATTACAGCTGCTAATGGTACTAACGTCAAACCGGCCGATGCCTTAACTGATAAATCCTTAACGGTAACTGTCAAGGATAAAGATGGAAATCCTGTCACGATTGATTCTTCGACCAAGCCTGGCACCTACACCGTCGTCTACCACTATACCGACCCAACTACAAAACTGGATGTCGTCTCTGACCCCGTCACGTTGACCATTGCCCCCGCCCCAACCACTGGCGGCGCATCCACGCCGGACAACGGTGAAACGCCAACCACACCGACGACACCTGTCAAACCAACTAATCCAGCCAAAACGACGAAGCCAGCGAAGACGGTTCGTCCTGCGAAACCAGTGACTGCCAAGGGGGTCGCCATCAAGGATCCGCCAATCAGAGCCATCGGTGAGCCACAGTACACCCCAGGCATTCAGACGGGCGTTACCTTCAACAACGCACCCCTTTCCGGTGGTGAAGCTGCAGCGGCTTTAGAAAATCAGAACGGCCAGGCCAATCCGGCAACCGTGTTAACCCAGGCCCAAGCCGACCAGTTAGCCGCTGAACGAACGACTGCACGTGAGGATGCTGATCGTAACGCCAACGCTAACAACGCCAACCAAAAGAACCAGCAAAACCAACTGGCTGACGGCACCAACGCCACTACCACGTTGCCGCAAACCAATGACCAGACCGCTACCTGGACCGCCCAACTCGGCGTCCTCCTGCTGGGCTTGGCCGGTGCACTGGGTTTCCGGCGCAAACGTAACTAATTTTACACACTAAACGCGTGACCCTAGCCCTATTCGGCTGTGGTCACGCGTTTTTTGACGGTTGGCTTACGTGCGTCGTAAGCACCTAATAACTGACCGTATTGAAATACAGACTAAAAATAAGGTAGCCCTTCCTCGATTTTTGGGGGACTATCTTATTTCCATGCCTTAAGCGGCTGTCGGGTTTAATTCACGGCGGCCAGCCGGTCGCTGTGTAAAATTTCATAGTAAATAAGCTGCTAACTCAGTTTTTTTCTCGAATGCCGGCACTTGGGGAATATTTTTTAAAGGCGAATTTAGAGCTTTTTTTGTTCCTTATATCTCTTAACGGCATATGGAACGATCATGCTGATTGCTATGTAGGCAAAGATGTACCCGACGTCAATTGCCCCTGAATAAATTCAGAGGCTTGTCGCTCACGTGTCTTGCGACACAGTAGTCCAACATGTCCTGTTAAGACACTCCTACTCGTAGTGGCAACATCATCGGGTAATTGACGGCTACCCGTTTAACTATCAGGATCTACCCAACAGTCGTTAGTTTCTTAATCTTTGGGTGCTTGATACCGTTCAACCAATCTCGGCCGAGCATCTCAATATTCATGGCTCCCAAGCGGTCATCGTTACAACGATACTGGCACTGTTGACACCAGTACTCGTGAGTCTCGTGATGACGATTGGTCTTCTCAACTAGGCCACACTTCGGACATCTCTGCGAAGTGAATGCTGGGTTCACCTTCACAACGGTACTTTGAACAGCCTGAGCCTTGTACGTTAAGAATGATTCTAGCTGGAAGAAAGACCAGGAACGATGGCTGTTTCGTAAGGGCTTAGGCAGATCATCGGTGTTGAATGTCACGTTGGTTAAGTCTTCCAAAACAAAGAGTGTATGCGAACCGTATCGTGCAACGAGTGTCTTAGCTAGCCGATGATTCACATCAGTTATCCAGCAGTTCTCTCGTTGCGCTAGCCGTTTCAACTTTTTCTTGGCAGATTTAGTACCTTTACTTTGTAGTTGTCGACGAATCTCCAGGAACTTCTTTCGTTTAAGTAAGATTTTTTGACCATCAAAAAATAGTACCTTGCCTTCATTATCAAAGATAGTCGCTAGAAAACGCAGACCACGGTCAATACCCACAATTTGAGGGCTATCCTTGGGATTGAAATCACTAGTTTCCTTCGTGATACCAATATGCAAAAACCACTTACCCTGGGTGTGGACCAGCTTAGCGGTACCCAGCTTCCAGTCGTCGGTGAAGTATTTCTCGAATCCTTTATCAGTGAACCCCAACTTAGTTCGTTTACCTAGAGTCGTTATTGAGATCTGTTGCATCTTGTCGACAAAAGAGTAATTACTCTGGCGAACCAGATCTGCTTGTGGTCGTCGAAACTGGATGGGGTTCACCAACCAGTTCAGGTCTCTAGGAACTTGAACCCACTTCTTTTCCTCGTTCTGGTAACGGTAAGGGTGTTGCTTCATTTGTTCCTGAACAGTTTTGTAGCGAGCTACTACTGTCCGAAAAACAGATTGGACCATCTGACTGTTAAGTGAGGATTCTTGCCGAAACATTTTGTACAGTTGGTGATTGATTTTTAACCAGCTTAACTGAAATTCATGGTCAAAGATCCATTGACTAACAATATTAGCTAATCGTTGATACTCTTGACTCATTGCTGAAAATTGTTCTGCCTGATTCGTGTCTGGATAGAGTCTCAGCTTAATTGTTCGCCCTAGTTTAACCAATGGATACCTCCCCTGTAGATTGGGTTAAGTATACCATTTTTAGTTCTTTTGGGGAACGTATGTTTCAAAAAAGATTATTAAGTTCTGGTATTCATCCTGCGATTAAAATCGCAAGTTTTCTGCTTAGTCTTTAATAAATAAAAACCTCACCAATTTATTTGATGAGGTTATCATATCGTGAATTTACTGCCAATCATAGGCGGTCAGTTATTACGTGCGTCCCACCCATTGTGATAACATTAACCTAAGCTCTAAAATTTTAGGAGGTCTTGGGTATGACGGATCGTTTACAAAACAAAACCGCGTTGATCACCGGGGGTGCCGGTGGCATTGGGATTGGCATTGCGACATGTTACCTGCGTGAAGGGGCGCGGATTATTTTGACGGATTTGAATGAAAGCGCTGCCGAAAAGGACTTGGTTCAGGCTAACGACCAGGCAACCTTTGTGAAGCAGGACGTCACCAGTGAGGACGCCTGGCAGGCCATTATCGGCGACATCACGACCAAGTATGGCCAGCTGGATATTCTGGTCAACTGTGCAGGAATTTTGCCCGAAATGAAGCCACTTGATGAGATCACGCTCAGCGAATGGCAACGGGTCATTGACATCAATTTGACTGGGAACTTTCTGGGGATGAAGCACGCCATTAAGGCGATGAAGGCCCACGGCGGCTCAATCATCGACATTTCTTCCATTGCCGGCATGGTCGCCAGCCCCCTGATTTCGTCCTACTCCGCTTCCAAGGGGGGCACCCGCATGCTGACCAAGGCCGCCGCCATCGACGCCACGACCAAGGGCTACAACATCCGCGTCAACTCCGTCCATCCCGGCGTGATCAACACGCCAATGACCAGTGGCCCTAACGACCAGGTGGCACAGGTCTCCGCGGCCATCCCGATGAAGCGTGTCGGTCAGCCCCAGGACATTGGTGAAATCTGTGTCTACTTGGGTTCGGATGAATCCAACTACGTGACCGGGTCCGAATTCACCGTTGATGGTGGGTATACGGCTGTTTAATCTCAAAGATGGTTCCAAGGTGTCGCCTCGTTGCGGCACTTTTTTTGAAGAGATTATCATTGCTTATCCAACGGTAGACCGTTATTCTTATGCTAATAGGAGGAAGACTCGCTCATGCTAAAAGTACATTTCAAATGCGAACCTCAAACTTTCACAAGCCTACCGCTCCCTTTCAAGCTCACTAACTTTGTCTTTAAGGCAATCCCAGGTAATCAGGACTCGCCGATATTTTTACGCATTAGTCCCAATCCATTCACCGACCCCGAATTTATTCGGGAACATCTCGACTGTGCTGATGAAATTCCCTTTATCCCTGTCACATTGCTGGATAGTGAATTCTAAAAAAGGACCGACTCCTCAACAGGAATCGGTCCTTTCGCTTACTTCAATAAATATTTCGCATCCAGCTCATGGTCAAACGAGGTCAAAATCTTCGGACCGTCATCCGTGATCACGATGGTGTGCTCGTACTGACAACTCAGGCTACCATCGACCGTGCGGATGGTCCAGCCATCATCGGCGGGCGCGCTGCATTCCTCGCTCCCCACGTTGATCATGGGTTCGATGGTGATGGTCATCCCCGCCTTCAGCCGGGTGCCATGGCCCGGACGCCCATAGTGCGGCACGTCTGGGTCTTCGTGCATGGTCGGTCCAATGCCGTGGCCGATGTAATCGCGTACCACGCCGTAACCTAATTGGTTTTCCGCGTAGTCCTGAATGGCAAAGCCAATGTCGCCGATACGGTTGCCGACAACGGCCTGGTCGATGCCCTTGTACAAAGCCTTCAGCGTCACGTCCATTAACTTTTCAACCTCGGCGGATGGCTTGCCCACGACAAACGCGTGGCAGGCATCGCTCAGGTAGCCGTCGTAGTCGATGACCGTGTCCATTTTGATCAAGTCGCCCTCGTGAACCAGAATATCCTTGCTGGGGCAACCGTGGCAGATCATGTCGTTGACGCTGACACAGGTCGAGTACTTGTAGCCCTCAAAGTTGAGCTCCCCCGGGGTGGCGCCGTGACCGACGATGTATTCGTAGGAAAAGTGGTCGATGTCCCAGGTGGTAATACCGGGCTTGATGTAGTCTTCCAGCTCATGGAAGAGGCCGACCAGAATGTCGCCAGCCGCTTGCATCCCCGCAATTTCCCGTTGTGATTTTAATGCTATCATGTTGTGCCTCCTGATGGTTTGATTGCTCTTTTTAGTATACCCCAAGCCGAACAAAAAGGCTGGCAAACTCACCAGCCTCTTGCGTTATTTATTAAAATTAGGAAACGCCATCGATCAGCTGCCAGCCGACGACAATCGTATAGTCGCCCACAATGGCATCACTGTTGATCTGCGCCTGCATCCCGGCCTTTTGGCCCCAACTACTGGTCACGTCCGTCGTGCCCGTATCCGTCGCCGTATTGGTATGGGTCATCACGGTCTGCGGCGTCTGATTCAGCGTGACCTCGGTGCCATTCTGGCGTTTATAAACCAGATTCCCCGAGAGTTGGCCATCCGGCGTGGTCGCTTGGGCCGTAGCGTTTGCCTGCAAGGTCCACGCACTCCCAGTGCCGCGGGTGTCGATCACGTTAATGGTCCACCCCGCATCCGGCTCAACCGCTTGCGCCGAACCGGTCAGTTTGGTGGTGAATTTCGCCTGATCGGAAACGTTGGCCAACTGGAGCACCCCCATGTTTAGCGTCCAGGTGGCGGCGTCGGAGCTGTTGCCTTCCTCGTCGCTTGCCTTCACCACCAGTGAATTACTGCCCGACACCAGGTCGGCAGCGGGAATCGTGAAGTTAAACTCGCCTTCGTCATCCGGTTGGGTCATCAGCGTTTTACCGTTGAGGGTCCCCGTCACGGTAACGTTTCGGTAATCGTAGTCGTCGGGAATATTGTCCATCACCACCGTCCCAGTCACCTTAGTGTCCTGGTTGGGCTGCACGTTGACCGGGTCGCCGCTGAGCTTGTGGATTGAGATCAAGCGGTTCGGCGTCAGGGTAAACGGCACCGTATCGGTACTCAAAATGTTATTCGTGCCGTCAAAATTACTGGTCGTGGCGGGCACGGTCGTTTCCTTGGTCACATCATCGGCCGTCCCCAGTAGCGTAATGCTAGCTTCTTTATTTGAATTACTCAAGTCTTGCGGCAACGTGTACTTGGCCAGCTGACTGGCTAAGTTGTCCCCGGTCAGGGTCGCTACCTTGCTGTCGCCGTAGCTGACGATTGCCTGATTAAACGTCAGGTCACGTGGCAGGCTGAGCTTAGCCACAATGTTCTTCCAGTCCTGCCGGCCATCGACGTACCCCAGGTTGTAGGTCAATTTAACCTTGTCGTCCGACTTGACCTTGTCCCCGCTGGCAACGTCTTTGCCGGTCGTGACATCGTTCAGGGTGCTTTTCGCCGTTGCGTTGACCAGCCCGGGAATCTGTTCAAAAATCACCAAATTATTTTCCCACTTAGACGAATCCGTCGTCCCGGTAAAGCCCCAGCGGGTTTCGCCGGAGTCCGTGGTCGTGATAGTGGTCGGGTCATTGCCCCCACCCACCAGGCCGCCGGGGTCCAAACTGAAGTCGGCGCCCTGACCCTTCAACTTCTCACCGGTCTGGGGATCCTTGTCATCAATCACATAATTCATCTTGCTGTACCCGTCCCACGTCAGGGTGAGGTGGTGCCATTTACCATCGGATAGACTTAGATTGTTCACGGTTCCCCGATGTAACATATATGGGGCTGAAATAGCTGGGTCAGAAACATACGTCTTGGTATCACTGGGATAATTCCAGGCAATGTGTGCGCCAGAAACACTCGCAACATTATCGAACGAATTACTGTAATCTAGGGCACTGCTAGGTGTCTTATTAGTTTCTGTATCAAACTCCATCGCCCAACTGTGCTGAATGGCTGATTTTGCTATCGTGTCAGGCGTGGTATTGGTGAAGTAACTCGCCCCCCAAACACCTAAACTCTCGCCCTGAATAACGGGCCCGCCTATCAGTGATGACTGATACTTGGTCGTCGCCGCTAGCCCATTGCTGTCATTCTGCAAGACGAAGGCCATCCCCTCGCCCGCAGTCCCGGCACTCTGCTTGTTGCCAAAGTACATCCACATCGACGCCGTTTCCTGCACATGCTTCGAATTCAGCGGAAAGGGATTGTTGTCCGTGGACCAAATGGCGCCAGATTGGCCAGAACCATTCGTCACCTCGACCGCTTGGGTTCCGGAGACCCCAGCACTCTCGGGAACGTCAACCACCTTGGACTGATTGAATTTCTGTTTGCTCCAAGCCGTCCCGGGCGTAAAAATGTTGGCACTGCTGTCGCTAGCATCTTGAATCTTGATGCCTTGGGGCGCCGTGTTTAACGCATTGTCTAGATCCGCGTCAGCGTGTGCCACCCCATTGGCACCGATTCCCATCGCCACAATAAACCCTACTAGTCCTAGGCCCCATTGGGTTAACCGCATGTCTGCTCACTCCTTCGATTTACTTTGAAAGCAATTTCTGTCGAACATATTCAATGGTTTTTATTATACACTAAAATCGTTTAAATCGTAAGGTATTTTAAATAACAAACTATTTCGCTTTGCCGTTATCAGGTGAACACCGACTTCTAAGCAGTGAAAATCACCTGTCTGGCTTTCTTGAATTTGTCACAAAAATGAAAAAGCATTGCCCTAGTCGCTATTAAACCGGCAATTAACTCCCTAGAATCCTGCAATGACAGCGGTTTCACGCCTCGTCGGACCTGAAAATATACGAATAACGTGCTATAATCAAAAACAACTATTCGAAAATTCTATTTGTATATAAATCAACTGCTTAAGGAGGACCCCTGCACCATGTCATTGTCTAAACTTGAAGTCCGGGATTACCTGATAGGATTCGCTTTTGTCCTGTCGCTGGTCTCCATTGCCACCCTGCTCGGCGACTACGAGATCATCCTACCCGAGATTGGCGCATTAACGGCCGGCACTTGGATCTACCACAATAGTAGTTGGATCGCGCAGCCATTTAAGATTTTCCTCGCCCCATCCGGCACCGCCGTAATTGGCTTTCTGGTCAACCAACTAGGCATCACCTACGCCGAAAAGGTCTATCTAACGCTATTGCTCATCTTACTGTTACTTAGCGTTTTGCGCTCAACCCTGGCGCCGTCCTTCGCGACCGGCCTGTTGCCCATCATCATCAACGCCACGCACTGGTCATTTATCGTAGCCATCCTGGTCTTCACGTTGTCACTGACCGTGGGCGTCCTGTTGCAGGGCCACTACCGCGGCAAGCCAGCGGGCCAACCACTCCACGTGTCCCACATGTTAGGCTTCACGTTGGTGGCTTCCGTCTGGGTCGCAGCGGTCTGGCTAGCCGGTTTTCCACAAATGGCGGGGATTCCGCCGGTACTGGTCGTCTTTTTCGAGGTGTCCCAGATGCCAACCTATCCCGGCAAGCTCGCTATCAAACAGATCATTGCCCTGGCCGGCGCCGCCACTCTGGGCGTTATGATTCACCTGGTCTTGGCCTCCTGGCTCTTAACCACGCTGCTTGCGCTGCCACTGGTCTTTGTCCTGCTGCAACTGTTACGCATCAAGCTACCGGCAGCCTACGCGTTCCCGTTGCTAGCGTTGGTCTTACCGGCAAATATGTTCCACACCCTGCCCATCGCGGCCACGCTGGCGGCCTGCTTCTTCCTGGGGTCGGTCTTTGCCTTTCGCAAGGTCACGGCGCTACGGGGCCTGGCTTCGGAAAATAATTAAACTTGCGGTTCACAACGTTAATTGGTTGTGGGCCTTTTTCATTTACCAATCTTTTACTGAACCATCATCAGAGTTTTACACGACTCCCGTAAACTAGAAATTACTATTCTTCTACATAAAAGGAGTCTTCTTGTGTTAGATATTATTAAAGCCATTATTCTCGGTATCATTGAAGGGGTCACGGAGTTCCTGCCAATCAGTTCTACCGGTCACCTCTACCTCGCCGATGAATTTATTAAATTAGACGAGCCCACCGCCTTCATTAACATGTTAATGGTCGTCATCCAACTAGGTGCCATTCTGGCCGTCCTGGTTCTCTACTTTAATAAACTGAATCCCTGGGCGCGCAGTAAAAACCAATTGGCGCGTCACCAGACCTGGACGCTCTGGGTCAAGGTCATCATCGCCGTCCTACCCTCGGTCATCATTGGCCTCCCATTAAACGATTGGATGGATGCCCACCTGACTAGCTGGCAAGTCATCGCCACAACCTTAGTCTTGTACGGCATTTTGTTCATCCTCATTGAAAATTACAATCGGGCCAAGACGCCCCGGTTTACTGACTTGAACCAGTTGCCGCTGACCTTAGCCATTAGCATTGGCCTCTTCCAGGTGCTGGCCATGGTGCCCGGCACCTCCCGCTCAGGCGCCACCATTCTGGGGGCCATCTTGATTGGCGCCTCCCGTTACGTGGCCACCGAATTTTCCTTTTTCCTAGCGATTCCGACCATGTTTGGCGCCTCCTCATTGAAGGTTCTCAAATACTTCATTCACGGCAATACTTTCACTTACAGCCAAGTGATCGTTCTCCTGACCGGGGTCATCGTCTCCTATATCGTGGCCTACCTGTCGATCAAATTTCTCCTAAGCTACATTAAAAATAACGACTTCAAGCCCTTCGGCTGGTACCGAATTATCCTCGGAATCATCGTCATTGGCTATTTCGGATTAATCCGGTAGATTTTATTGGCTGCTAATAAGTCTTCCTATTCACTATTGAAACATTTGTATAAATTCGGTTACATACTTAGAGCCATCTAGGTTGAGGGGGTATCGTAACCCCTATGTATCCAAGGTTTACGTCATATAACTTTACTCGCTTGTGACGCCCTTTTAATTGCGTAGTAACACGATTGCAACATTTATCGCGTATCCTACAGGGTAGAGATTAACAAACGAGGAAGAGTGTTTAAAAAAATATGACTAAATTTAAAATCAAATTAGCTTCAATCTTATTAATTTTCGGCTTCTCATTCGGCATGATCGCCAATGTTGCCACTAGCTTCACTTCAGAACCTAGTGTGACCGCTGAAGCCGCTACACTGTCTGCTAATCAAAAGAAGCAAATCGCCCAAATCAACTCCGGCCTGTCCAAGAAGCAAAAGGCCGCCAAGAACTGGATTGCCTTCCGCGAATCCCGCTTCAGCTACCGTGCACGTAACGGTAACTGTTATGGTCGTTACCAATTACTGAAGTCTTACCTGCACGGTGACTTATCCGCCGTCAACCAAGAAAAGACTGCCAACAAGTACGTTGCTGGTCGTTACGGTTCTTGGACGAAAGCAAAGTCCTTCTGGCAACATCACCACTGGTACTAAACTAAATTTTAAGTTGCGACCGAACGTCTAAACCCGTTCGGTCGTTTTTTCTTGTCCAAATTTGTCATCCGCGCCTAATTCCCGTACACTGGGAACCAAACGCTACTCTACGAAAGAATGATGATTTTGAAAAAATGGCTAATTACCGCCGGTGCCGTCGCCTTATTGTTACTTGTCGGTGGCCTGGTTTGGACCCACCACAGCCCTTCGACCGCCCCCACAGCTAACTCCCAGTCGACTAAGAAGGCGGTCAAACATACCACGCCACCGCTCACCCTAGCTGAGTTGAAGGCCAGTCCCAAGCTCACTTACAGTTGCCTGATCTACTACGCCATCAAGGACACCAAGCTTCAGCGGTGGCAAGAGGTCAACGACTTTCAAGCCGGTTGGCAGGTCGAACACTTTGCCAAGAAACACCCGACGCGCTACCTGGTCTGGTCGGACATGAACATCACGTCCGCGGAAAAGAACCTGGCGCCCAACTGGTTTTCTCTCAGCGGCGACAAGGTCACCTACGACAGCATGATTGTCCACTCGTTTCATAAGGATCAGACGGCCACCACGACCTTGGCTAAAGTTATCAAAAGACTAAACGCCGATCACGCCATGAAGAAAGTCCGGTCGATGCCCACGAAGATGACGGTTTTGAATCATCGGTAAACAAAAGGGACTGATTCTTTTACGAACCAATCCCTCGAACGTTAATATTTGCCGTTAGCTAAGCCAGAGTAGCGATGAGTTATCTTGTGGCCTTTAATGAAATCAAACCAGTAACCGCTTTGGAATCCTCGCACAACCTTATACCGCTTATGTTTAATCTTACGAGTCGCTAGACTAAAATCATTTTCTGGAAACATGCTGCTAGAACTATCTTTTAACTTACTGTTCAAGGTAAAAAGGATTTGCCCTTTATACCGTCCAAATGTCTTAAATGCTAGCTTATGATTATTGGCCTTGGCATTAGCCTTTGCCTTAAATGGTTTTTTTCCATAATCTGGTCCAGAAATCTGAGCACTATGCTTTCTGATAATCAGTGTGTCCCACTTTTTATGGCCAGAATATCGATAGAATGTGCCACGAAACTTTGCTGGTACTGTCTTAGAAGATGCACTAGCACTAGTCGGCACTCCCAACAAAACAAATGCTACAATAACGCTAATGATGACTAGAACCTTTCGTTTTATTACCATTAAAATCCCTCCTATTACCAGAATAATCGTTTGAATTACACATTAACAGCATTCCCTAACCAGCCATGCCCAATTGGCTAGCAATCATATATCGTATCAAAAAATTGGTTAACGCCCCAACAGGCATTAACCAATTTTTTCGTTCTTTTCACGTTCTAAGACACCCTCGGTTCCCACATCAATCAACGCTTCAATTCGGTCCAGCAGCATTAACAGCCACCCAAAGGCCAGGACGAACGCCATCATTTCAAATGCAGTCAGGGAGAAGTAGCCAAACACCTGAAACAGCAACGCCGCAACCACCAGGGCCACGCCGACACCGTCCGACAGGTACAAGAAATCCTTGGTGATATCTGGCAAGAGCCAGCGCACACCCACGATAAGCGCAATGATAAAGTACACCAACAACACGGCGACTTGGTCGTGAAGCGCATGCGAATTCGCATTGTTCGGGAAAACCCCGACCATCCCCAAATCCAGTGCCGTTAGCGTCAACAGTGTGCGTAACACCAGCAGCTGCCGCGACTTGGGAAAGACCTCATGCAGCCGAACGAAGAGGTAATCGATCAACGCAATCATCAGTAGCGCTGAGAAGATCAGCGTCGCGTTGAACTGCCAACCGCTCGCCGCCCCATTGGTCCCTAGGAAACTCAGGTTATGTTGCCACCAGTATTTCTGGTTGTTCACGGCCATGGCAATGACCACGCCGCTAATAATCACCAGAATCAGCACGGTCGACAACACGCCGGCGTCCACCACCAGGGCGAAGTAGATCATCACCGCATTGGTCACCACGCCAAAAGCAAACAGAATCAGGCTGGCCGTCACCCGACCGAAGCTCGCCCCCTTGAATAGCACGCCCAACAGCCACATGCTTCCGGTCAGGACCAATCCCAGAATCAGGGCAAAAGACAACACGATGACCGGAAAGTTTCGCCAGTAAATGTTTTGGCTAAAATGCGTGTGGGGGTTCTTGCGGTCGCGAATAAAGAAGCCGGCGAACAAGAGGGTTCCCATGCTAACCCCCAGCAGAATGATCATCGTCGCTAACGAGTAGTTGCCCACTAGTTTTACCGTGTGAATCCCTTGAATCCGTAAGAAAATATAGAACGCCAGACTGACCACTAACGCCGTCAACACCGGCCACAGCAGTACCCGATTCTGAAATAATTGTTGCCGGGGTTCGTTGAGTTGCACCACCAGCCGGTCCCGCTTGACCACCAATTTGACGGGCGTATCTTCCTTCAAATGCAGTTGGTTGCTGATTTCTGCGGGTATTTTTAAATGAAACTCTTTCTCTGTCATTTTTCCTCCAGGTCGTTCACGTCACAATGAAGCCAATTATAACAAACTTTGTGACGCCCCGCCCGCCATTCTGGTGAAGCACGTGCTTAATTTCCCCTGAAAGCCAAAAAGGAACCGACCCATTCGCGGTCAGTTCCCTTTCATCAGTTATTAATCATCGGCGTGCACATCGTAAGCCGCTAACATCTGTTCAACGCCTGGGGCATCGGGATCATGCGACCCCTTGCCGGTATCCAGGGCTTCCAGCTGCTTCATTTCATCAGCCGTTAAGGTGAAGTCAAAGATGTCCAAATTACTCTTGATTCGGTCGGCGTGCACCGACTTAGGCAAAACAATGACGCCCAGTTGGTTTTCAAACCGGAGGATAACTTGCCCCGCATCCTTGTGGTATTTTTCAGCCAATTTGGCAATCACTGGGTTGGTCAACAAGGCTTGGTTCCCTTGACCTAAGGGTGCCCAGGCTTCCAGCTTCACATCGTCAGCCGCCATGATTTCACGGATGGCGTGTTGCTGGAACAGCGGGTTGAATTCAACCTGGTTAACGGCTGGCATGACCGTAAAGTCGGGCACAAAGTGGTTCCAGATTTTAGGCGTCATGTTGGAGACCCCAATCGCGCGAATCTTGCCCGCCTGTTGGGCTTCTTCCATGGCTCGCCAAGCGCCGACCACGTCACCATAGGGTTGATGAATCAAGTAAAGGTCTAAATAGTCCAGGCCCAACTTCTTCAGGGATAAATCGATGGCCTTCTTGGCTGGTTCGTACCCGAAGTCTTGGAGCCAAAGCTTGCTGGTGACCAAAATCTGGTCGCGAGGAATGCCACTATCCTTGATAGCCTGACCGACTTCGGCCTCATTAAAGTAGGCCACGGCTGTATCGATGTGGCGGTAACCATCCTTGAGCGCTTCCGTTACAGCCTTGTAAGTGGACCCGTCGCTAGGAATTTGGAAAACACCAAATCCAATCGCGGGAATCTCGTTACCATCATTTAACTTAATCGTTGGTGTCGTTGTCATATTATCTTACTCCTTTAATTGTTTTAAACTAGAACCGAAAATTTGTTCAATCGTGACCGGATCGCGGTGGTCAAAGAACTGGCTTTCCTGCCGGTCCAATGCCGCCATCGTGGTCATTTCTGCTGGAGTCAATTCAAAATCAAAGACGTCGATATTTTCTGCCATGCGTTCTGCGTGCACGGACTTGGGAATCACCGTGATGCCGCGCTGCAGGAGCCACCGCAGGATGACCTGTCCCACCGTCTTGCCGTGAGCCTGGGCAATCCCAGCAATCGTTTCATTGGTGAAAATATCATGTTTGCCCTCGGCGAATGGCGCCCAGGCTTCGACGCGGATGTCTTCGCCCTGGTTAAACGCCACCTCAGTGGGCTGTTGGTACCACGGGTTGACCTCAATCTGGTTAATCACCGGCTTCACGTTCATGGTCAGCTCCAGGTTCTTCAGCTGATCGGCGTAAAAGTTGGAGACCCCAATCGAGCGAATCTTGCCGGCCTGTTGAGCCTCCTCCAGTGCGCGCCAAGCTCCCATCGTGTCGCCGTAAGGCTGGTGCAACAGGTATAAGTCCAAATAATCCAGGCCCAGGCGTGCCAGTGAGGCGTCGATGCCCCGCTTGGCCCGGTCATAGGTGAAGTCAGACACCCACAGCTTCGAGGTCACAAAGATATCGTCGCGGGGCACGCCACTGCGCTTGATGCCGCGGCCAACGGCTTCTTCGTTTTGGTAAGCCGTCGCGGTATCCAGTAACCGGTAACCGGCTTGTAGGGCGGCAATCACGGCATCTTCGCATTCCTTTAAATCGGGAACCTGAAAGACCCCGAAGCCTAATTGTGGCATCTCATGACCATCGTTTAATTTAATTGTTGGGACATTTGTCATTTAACTCATCTTGCCTTTCGCTTAACTGATGAGATTACTATAGTCCCAATCCAATCCGTTGAAAATTACCAATAATTTATGCTAGTATTCGTTTAGCGTATACTAGTCTTGGATTTCGCCTCCGGGACGGTGAAAACAGACCGGGACGCTGCAGCTAGTCCGTTCCCGCCGGCGGGATCAAAGCGCCCTGCTGTGGGGCCGGTTCCAGCCAAAGAACGGGCTTCCACCTCGACTTTGCGCCTGAAAAGCGGTCGCAAAGGTTGTCCCATGGGCTAAGCTGAGTAAAAACCACTCAGCTAAGGCCATCGACACAGCTGGTCACTTTGGCCCGCCTCTGGTCACTAACAACGGCTAACCAATTCTTATCATCCTTGCGGTACAGCCAACTTTAAATCGCCAATTAACCCCTCATCAGCAATGACTGATTGGCCTTCAGCCTTAACCACAAAATCCATTATAGCCACGCCCCCACCAAATAAAAGAAGGCACTTCAAAGTACCTCCGCACCCTGCTCAAAATTCCGTTTATCCATCAAGGAGGTTCACCAATTTGCTAGACAATTACCTACTCCAAGAACTCATTACCTTTGCCCAGACGGGAACGCTGGCTAAAACGGCGGCTACGCTCAACGTGACACAGCCGACCGTGACTCGGGGCATGCAAAAGCTCGAGACCGACCTAGGCGTGCAGCTCTTTGACCGTCAACCCAATCGGATTCGCCTGACCGCAACCGGGGAACTCGCCGCCCGTGAAGCCGCCAAGTTATTACAGGCTAATCACGAGACCGCGGTCCGCATTCAAAACTTTGACCGCAATCAACGCGTGCTTAAAGTGGCGGCCTCTCTGCCCGGACCCATGATTGTCTTGCAATCACTGAAAGACCGGTTGCCCGCTAACCTCCAACTTGCCCCCGTCGCTTCACTCCCCAAACCAGCGGAAAGTCTCCGCAATCACGCGTACACGTTAGTCTTCACCAACCACCCGCTGACCGCCACCGACATTGCCAGCCAACTAATTGGCACGGAAAATCTGGCCATCTACCTCAACCAATTTATGTATCAAGCCAATCAGTCCACAGTCACCTTCGCGGATCTGGCTGGCCTGAGCTTCGTGGTACCCGTCGACATCGGCCCCTGGCGCGCCATCATCCAGGACAACATCCCCGACGCCAAGTTCTTCTACCAAAAGGAACGGGAAGCGTTGGCGGAGATTACCAAATTTTCCGACTTCCCCTACTTTGCCACCAACGTCTCACCCTTCGATTCGGCCTTGCCGCCTGAAGCCACGGTCAACGACAACCGGCGACTCCTGCCCATCAGTGATGCGGCGGCCCACATGACCATTTACGCCAACTATTTAACATCCGCGTCCTCGCGGGTCAAGCCAGTCATCACAACCCTACAGGCGGCCTGGCCAGAGGCGTGACGTGAAAATACCACTCACCCGACAGAAGAATTGAAAAGTTCAGTTACTTTACATTCAAAATTTAAACGCCTAAAATTCAACTAGATATATTTAGGAGGTCACAAACTTATGAAATCCACCATGTTCATGGAACCTGGAAAAGTTGAAATTGAAGATATTGACAAGCCAACGGTGCAAGCACCCGATGACGTCATCATTCACGTTGTCCGGACCTGCGTCTGTGGCTCCGACCTGTGGGCTTACCGCGGGCTCGAAGACAAGGAAAAGCATTCCGAAAACACCGGCCACGAAGCCATCGGGATCGTTGAAGAAGTCGGCAGCGACATCACGACTGTCCAACCCGGCGACTTTGTCATCGCGCCATTTACCCATGGTTGCGGTCACTGTGCGGCTTGCCGGGCCGGCTTTGACGGCGATTGCCAAAACCACACCGACAACTTCAGTAACGGCGTGCAAGCCGAATACATTCGTTTCCAACACGGCGAATGGGCCCTGGTCAAGATTCCTGGCAAGCCAGCCGACTACAGCGAAGAAATGCTGAAGTCCCTGCTGACCTTAGCCGACGTCATGGCTACCGGTTACCACGCCGCTCGCGTCGCTAACGTTTCCGCTGGCGACACGGTTGTCGTCGTCGGTGACGGTGCCGTGGGTCTCTGTGGGGTCATCGCCGCTCAAATGCGCGGGGCTAAGCGGATCATCATCATGAGCCGTCACGAAGACCGGCAAAAGCTGGCCACTGAATTTGGCGCCACCGACATCATCGCTGAACGTGGTGACGACGCGGTTGCCAAGGTGATGGCCATGACCAACAACGCCGGTGCCGACGCCGTGCTCGAATGTGTCGGGACGGAACAGTCTAACGACACCGCCATGAAGGTCGGCCGTCCAGGCGCCATCGTCGGCCGGGTTGGCCTGCCTCACGAACCCAAGATGGACATGAGCAGCTCCTTCTACAGCAACACCATCATCGCTGGGGGTCCCGCTTCCGTAACGACCTACGACAAGCAAACCTTGTTGAAGGCCGTGCTCGACGGTGACATCCATCCTGGGAAGGTCTTCACGAAGTCCTTCACCTTGGACGCCATTGACGATGCTTACCAAGCTATGACGAAGCGTGAAGCGATCAAGTCCTTGGTCGTTGTCGACTAAAAATAGGTGATTGATTCCGTTCCCGGCGGCGGGCTCAAAGCGCCCTGCTGTGGGGAACGGTTCCAGCCTGAGGGGCGGTCTTCCACCTCGCCTGAAAACCTGGAAAATCACCAGTCTCTCAGGTCGTCCCGTGCTCTAAACTGAGAAAATCGCTCAGTTAAGACCACCGACACAGCTGGGCACTTTGGCCCGCCTCTGGTCACTAACAATGATCATCTATTTTCAGTTTTTCGTATTGATTAATCAGTTCTAAATTGATGCGCATCATATTAAAACAAGGATTAAGCCAGCAACATTGGCTTAATCCTTGTTTTCGTCTGGCTCTAACAACCACTCGTCTAATTCCTTGTCGGTCTTAATTTCTCGAACCCGGCCAGCGGCGATTTCCTGTTGAATTGCCACGCTTAATGCTTTTGCCGCCTCAGTTTCAGGGTTTACGTGTTGCTCATTTTGCTGATTAGCCATTACCGAATCACTCCTTGCAACACAGTATAACAGGTTCTTAGAAAATGATACCCTTCCGCAACTCACAAAAGGACCCGAGAACGTTGATGTTCTCGGGCCCTTACTATTTCACTAATCTTCTATTCTACTCTTTACTTTAAAACGCCGAAGCCACCGGTCCAGCCAATCTTTTCGCTGGCAGCCAAGGTCATTTGTAAGAAACCAAAGCTTTCGAGTTCCCGGGCACGCTTCAATGAACCAGCGTCAACGAAGGCCACACCACTGTCGGTCAAGGCGTCAGCTAATTCTTGCTTAGCAGCGGCGTCATCTCCAGCGGCCATCACGGTCGTTTGGACTTGGTCGCTGACCTTGCGGCTCTGTAAAGTTGCGGCGAAAGTCGTGTTGAAGCCCTTAACCACCTTGGAATCTGGCAACAAGGCAGCGATTTGTGCGGCTGCGGAACTGTCAGCGGGAACAACTAATTCGTCCCAAGTGTCAAAGTTCAATGGGTTGGTAATGTCGACGACAACCTTGCCAGCTAAAGCGGCTTGGTTAGCCTTGGCAATGCTCAACGCAGCGTTGAATGGCACAGCCAAAACGACGATTGAACCCAAGTCTTCAACGGCGTCACCAGCGTCAATAAAACTAACCTGGTTCCCACCTTGCGTGAAGACGTCACCGATTGCTTGACCCATGTTACCCTTACCAAAAATTATAATTGCTGCCATAATGCAGACCCCCTGATGTGTTTTTATATTTTGTATTATTTTTAAGTACACTTTTAAGATACGTCAATTAACGATTAAAGTCAATGAATTCGCTTAAATTAATTTAATCAAACGGTTTTACCTGATTTTTTTACCAAAGTGTTATAGAATATAATACAGAAATGATTTGTGATTCCTATTTAACTACCAACTGTATTCAACAATTCCATTCATCTATTTTCAAGTATAATCTGCTCAACGGCTAACAGCGTTCCCACAACAAACGCAAAAAATCAAAGTGGAAAGAACCGGCGCCGAGTCATTCGACACCGCCACCACTGGTTCTGGGTTCAGCCAGTATCAGCCGCAGGGCTGGGAAAACTGGGCCGATCGTGGGAGTGACCAGAGGCGCGCCAAGATTAAACCTCGCCAGATATAGCAGACCACCTCACAACCAACGGAAAAATCAAGACGGCAAGAACCGGCGCCGACTCATTTGAACCCACCACTAGTTCTGGGTTCAACCAGTGTCAGCCGCAGGGCTGGTGAAAATGGGCTCAGCCGTGGGAGTTGCCTTAGCGGGTTTCCCGCTTAGGCAACTGCTATCTTTGAGACTCGCTTCTCAGAGGCTCAAAGTAAGTCTGGAGACCGCCCTTCGGCTCCAGACGTGCGCCCACAGCGCCACGGCCCATTTTCACCAGCCCGGAGGCGCTGATAACAACATTTGTTGGACCCCAAACCAATGTAACCCAAAAATAAAGGAGGCGCCAAAAACATGGCGAACACGCAGTTCAGTGACACCATCCACGTCCTAGTCTACATCGCCTACTTCAAAGGCAAAAAAATGACCAGCCAAGAAATTGCCAGCAGTCTAGAAACCTCACCCAGCCTCATCCGCAAGATCATGGCCAATTTAAAACGCCACGACCTACTAGCACCAACGCACGGGCCAACCCAACTGGCGCTGGCCCGCGAACCAGCGGCCATCACGCTGCGAGACATCTACGCGACGCTGCCTAACCAGGCGCCACTCCTCAACGTAGATACCCACACTTCGGAGAACTGTCCGGTCGGGCAAACAGTACCGAAAGTTTTAACCAACTACTACCAAGAGATTCAGGCCGCCGCGGAGGCCAAGATGGCGAAGATCACCCTGCAGGACGTCCTCAATGACGTCACCCTGATGCAGCGACTCACCACCGAGTAACTTGTTTAAATTGCCGACTAATTGTGCTAACAGCCAATTAGCCGGCAATTTTTGTCTCCCCTGTACCACGCGGAGGGCTGCGCCACAATTTACCAGCAAACACACCCCACGTTTTGCAGTTGGTGTACTCACCACGCTAAGCCCCGCTTTCCCATAACGGTCACTACCCAATCCCTGTTACCATACAGTTGCCACCGGAGGAGAGCGACACTTATTTAACCCTAACTTGGTTCCCGTGACCAACCATTGCCGGCCAACCCCCGCAAACAGCCCCCTGTCACCCCAGTGCGACCGGCACCGTTGGCCACCCAACCAAGTCGGTACTTTGCTTAGTCAAACTTGGGTTTAACCCAGATTGGAGGAGAAAATTATGCGTGTTCTAAAATTACTGAGTGGCGTTGGCAGTACTGTGGCCGTCGCCGCAGCCGTGCTGGCCTTGAATCCGTTAGTCGCCGGCGCCGCTGGTCCTGGGACCGCAACCAGTAACTTGACCAACGTTTCCAGTGGCTACGTTGCGGACAGCACCGGCAATGCCGAAGCCACGTCCAACGCGGAATTTACGGTGACCCCCGGGACGTTGAGCCTGAACCAGGTACCTAACATCATGTTGGGCACCGTCAGCGTTAAAGACATCGCCACGGCTAACACCACGGTTCCGGTCACCAGTGGGGCACCCACTAGTGGAACCGCTTACGACGGCAACAATACCGGTACCCTGAACGTGACTGACTTCCGTGGCAACAACGCCGGCTGGTCACTTTCCGTGGGGTTAAGTCCCTTTACCTCAGGCAAGTCGACCATTACCAACGCAACGTTGAACTTGAATCAGACGCCGGGTACCCTCGACAACAGTGCCACCGCTGCCCCAAGCAGTCTGAAATTAACGCAGTCCGCCGTCACCAACGGGTGGATCAGCAGTCCCCAAACCTTGTGGAACGCATCCGCTGAAACGGGTGAAGGCAACAACAGCGCCACAACCGCTACGAGCAGTAACCTACTGGTCGATCAGCAACCCACCATCGTTGCCGGGACTTATGACGCGACGCTTTACTGGGCCTTGCAAAATGCCCCAGCAACTACCACACCGGCACAATAGTCACTCAGCCGTCATTTGTCAGTTAAATAGTTTGGGATTAGACGCCGTTTGACTTCGTAGCCGAGTGGCGTCTAATACCCGTAGGTCCGGGTTTAGCCAGCCGTTTACGTTAGCTAAACCCGATACTTACCGCAACCGGTTAATCTAACTAACCATCCGCGTCGCGATTGACGCCGGCTTCTGATCACTTTTCGTCTTAGTTACTCAAGCAGCTTTCTCCTAACCCACCAAGCAATTAAGGTCACCTGACTAAGACGTCTCCCCGCCAACGGCTGCGGTTTACCCTCAAGGAAGGTCGTGCTGAAATGAAATTCAAATGGCTTTACCCCCTCCTCGCCGCCAGCCTACTCCTGACGGGGGGACTGGCTGGTGCCGCGCCCGCTTTTGCCGCCAAGGTGCCCGCTAATTTTGCGGCGACCCCCCTGCTGCCTAAAAATCAGATTTCGACGAAGGCCGGCTACTTCGACCTAAAGGTTACGCCCGGCGCAACCCAGGTGTTGAAACTGTCGGTAACCAACCCCAGCAACACCTCCCGGACACTCCAGGTCATCCCGGTCAATGCCACCACCGCCGATAGCGGCAACGCCGTCTACATCCCCTCCAAGCGGACCGACCCCTCGGCTCAGACCACGTTTACCAAAATGACGTCAGGTCCCGTCAGCATCACGCTGGCGCCACGCCAGGGGAAAACGGTCACGTTTCATACCCAGATTCCCGCGGCCGGCTTCTCCGGTGAGGTCCTTGGTGGCCTGTTCGTGACCGACCCGCACGCCACCAAGGCCCAAACGGAAAACGGTGACGCCTCCGACTTCCGGCTGAACAACCGCTACGCCGAGGTCACCGCCGTGGCGCTTCAGTGTCAGCCCGGTCAGACCTTTCGCACCAATTTAAAATTAGCCGGCGTCGGCGTGCGGCAACCGAATACCCACCCAACGGCGTTCGCCCGCATCCGTAACCTGACGCCCGCCATGTTTGGCCGCCTGGACATTGATGCCCGGGTCTTGCAAAACAGCACGGGCAAGCAAATTGCCACGGAAAACCTGCACAACGGGTCCATGGCACCCAACAGCTGGTTCGACTACCAGGTCGGCCTTGGCAACAAAAAGCTATCGGCCGGCAAGTACACGCTGAAGCTTCATGTCACCAGCGGCAAACGCTCGTGGAATTTCAGCGGCACCTTTACCCTGACCCGAAAACAAATCGCGGAACACAATTCCGTCATCAAATCCGATGAGCAACCGACCTACTGGTGGCTCTGGCTAATCCTCTTCTTGTTCTTATCCTTACTGTTGATCATTGGCGCCTACCTGCTGGGCAAACGGCGGTCACGCGACGATGATGACGATGATTCGGACGATTCGCAATCAACAAACGATACGCACGCGTAAGACTTGGGGGTGTTGGACATGCGTAGATGGCAACAGCAATTAATCCGGTTGGTAATTGGACTCCTGATTGGCTTGAGCACCCTCGGTATCGGCATTTCTGCTCAAGCGGCCAGTGCGCCCCAGACCCCAACGTCTCCCCCAACGACGATCATGGGCATCAACCTGGCTGGTGGTTTCACCCAAGAGCCAATTGACTCCAACCATATTTCTGGCGACACGGTCACGCTATCCGCTAAGGGGACCCGAAACATTTTGGAAGCTCTGACCAACCCCTTTGGCAGTCGGAAATACGTCTGGTGGGAATCCACCGATGGCGGCAACACGTATAGTACCGTTGGCTCCAACAGCACGACCTATTCGTTTACGGCGCCCACCGTCAGCAGCGTCACCAACCTGTACTTTCAATGTGAATATGACTTCACCGGGATTGGCTTCTTCTATAGTGAGTGGTCACGAATCGCGACCGTCACGGTTTTGCCTAACCGGGTACCGACGACTAGCATCAAAGTTAGTGCCGACAGCACCTCTCTGTATAACGGCGAAATCACGACGGTTCACGCGACACTCACACCAAGCACCGCGACCGACCCCATCACTTGGACCAGCAGCAATCCGTCGCTGGCCACGGTCGATGAATACGGGAACGTGGTCGCAACGGATACCTCCAGCGATACTAGTGGAACCGCTGACGACCACGGGACCGTCACCATTACCGGCTACAGCAACGGCAAAAGTGATTCCGTCAAGATTACCATCGGGACATTGCAAAACGTCACCGTTAACGAAGGCAGCGACGCCACGTTTACCCTGAAAGATCTCCCGGATGGCATGACCGTTGCCAATTGGTATCGGGTCGAGGACGGCACAGCCACGGCACTAAACTCGACGGCGACTAGTTACACCGTCAGCAAGGCTACCGTGGCGGGTGACAACGGCACATCGTACTATGCAACCTTGAATTACACACTGAATGGCAGTACCAAATCGGTCAACACCAACTCCGCGCTGCTGACCGTCAATAAGAGCGGCTTGTTAGCCTTAACGGCGGTCCCCAACTTTAACTTCGGTGGTATCGAAGCCACCACGCTGTGTCAGGGCGACGTCACGCTAGATAACATGGATGTCGCTAGCAATGACAGCAATGGCAGCGCCTATGATGGCAACGACGAAGGCTCACTAAGCGTCACCGACAGTCGCGAGACCGGCGGCGACTGGACGCTCTCAGCGACCCTGCCCCAATTTACGTTAGCGGATGCCGATACCGATGGTCACTTAGGGGCAACGACGCTTGACGTCTACGACCCCGCCGACCGCCTGGACCAGAACGTGCCAGCCAATAATGAGGCCACCACGATCTACACCTCCAGCGATTACGACGGCCAGGACTTCGACGTCACCGACAGTCAACTGTTGTTGGGCCAGGATCCACTGGTGACGGCGGGCGACTACCAGAGCACCATTACTTGGACCCTCTCCGTCGCCCCCAGCTAGCTTCCTGTCAAATGGCTGTCAGGTTGGCTTAGTGAAAAGTTCGCGGTAACTGGTCGTTCCCGCCGGCGGGCTCAAACCGCCCTGCTATGGGGTCGGTTCCAGCCTGAGGGACGGGCTTCCACCTCGATTTTGAGCCAAAAATCGGTCTCAAAAGTCGTCCCGTGGGCTAGGCTGGGAAAATACCCCAGCCAAGACCACCGACACAGCCGGGCAGTTTGGCTCGCCTCTGGTCACTAACGACAACCGTGCTTTTCACTAGCCGCCTGGCCGACAGGTGGTTGCTCTGGGCTGGTCTCCCCGAAGTGTATTTGGTTGGACTGGCCCTGATTAGAGTGGTTGTTGGTCTGTCTATTTGGATTCGACCGACTAGTTATTCTTTCACATCTCACAAAAATACTGAGTCCGCAATGCCGCGAACCCAGTATTTTTGTGCGGTCCTAGCCGTTTAACTTGGTCGTAGCTACTGCTGATTCCCACCACCATTTCCCATCTGAGAATTTATTAAAAGTCAAGCAGAAAACCTGCGATTTTAATCGCGGGATGAATGCCAGAACTTAATGACTTCCCTCGAAACGCATGTTCCCCTAGGAAGTTAAATATGGTATACTAAATCCAATCTACAGGGGAGGTATCCATTGGTTAAATTAGGGCGGACAATTAAGCTGAGACTCTATCCAGACACGAATCAAGCAGAACAATTTTTGGCAATGAGCCAGGAATATCAACGATTAGCTAATATTGTCAGTCAATGGATCTTTGACCATGGGTTTCCGTTAAGTTGGTTAAAAATCAATCACCATCTGTACAAAATATTTAGACAAGAATCACCACTCAATAGTCAGATGGTCCAGTCTGTCTTTCGGACAGTGGTGGCTCGTTACAAGACAGTTCAGGAACAGATGAAACAGCATCCTTACTGTTACAAGAACGAGGAACATAAATGGGTTCAAGCTCCTAGAGACCTGAACTGGTTGGTGACCCCCATCCAGTTTCGTCGGCCACAAGCAGACTTGGTACGTCAGAGTAATTACTCTTTTGTAGACAAGATGCAACAGATCTCAATCACCACTCTGGGTAAACGAACTAAGTTGGGGTTCACTGACAAAGGATTTGAGAAGTACTTTACTGAAGACTGGAAGCTCGGTACTGCCAAGCTGGTCCACAATCGAGGTAAGTGGTTTCTGCACATCGGCATCACAAAGGAAGTTAGTGATTTCGATGCCAAAGATAATCCTAATGTTGTGGGAATTGACCGTGGATTACGCTTCCTAGCAACTGCCTTTGATGATGAAGGAAAGACGCTATTCTTTGATGGTCAACAAATCTTACGTAAGCGGAGAAAGTTCTTAGAGATCCGTCGGCAATTACAAAGTAAGGGTACCAAGTCTGCCAAGAAGAAGTTGAAACGACTAGCTCAACGAGAGAACCGCTGGATGACCGATGTGAATCATTGGTTAGCTAAGACACTCGTTGCAGTATACGGTTCGCATACACTTTTTGTCCTGGAAGACTTAACTAACGTGACATTCAACACCGATGACTTACCTAAGTCTCTGCGTAATAGTCATCGTTCCTGGGCTTTCTTCCAGCTAGAATCGTTCTTAACCTACAAGGCACAGGCTATTCAAAGTGCTGTTGTGAAAGTTAATCCGGCTTTCACCTCACAACGCTGTCCCAAGTGTGGACTGGTTGAGAAAACTAACCGACATCACGAGACTCACGAATATTGGTGTGCTCAATGCCAGTATCGTTGTAACGATGACCGATTAGGAGCCATGAATATTGAGATGCTTGGACAAGATTGGTTGAATGGTATCAAGCACCCAAAGATTAAGAAACTAACAACTGCTGGGTAAACCTGGCAGTTAAACGGGTAGCTGTCAATTACCCGATGATGTTGCCACTACGAGTAGGAGTGCCTAACCGGCATGTTGGACTACTGTGTCGCCAGACACGTGAGCGACAAGCCTCTGAATTCATTCGGAGGCAATTGACCAGCAAAACTTCAGGAAAACCCCAGTGAAGCGATTGGAACAACCCGTTATGATGGGTTCAAGGATCGCGATACCGTTTCAACTATCGCCGCCACCTTCAAACTATTTGACTGTAGCCTTTGAACATTGGCGAAATTCCTTGCAAAATAGATGCATACCGAACACAACTCTAACTCGAACCATTTTAGCCAACAAGTACTGCGCTATTCAGGCGCTGTCACATTCTGTATCCCCTACACAAATTTCTGAATAGCGCCAAAAAACGCCACTAACCTTCCGCATGAAGTTAGTGACGTTTTTGGTTATCTATTTTTTTAGATTAAGGGCAAATTGGTGGTCAGTTGTCGTTCCCGCCGGCGAGCTCAAACTGCCCTGCTATGGGGTCGGTTCCAGCCTGAAAAGCGGGCTTCCACCTCGATTTTGAGCCAAAGAGCGGTCTCAAAAGTCGTCCCGTGGACTAGGCTGGGAAAGCACCCCAGCCAAGACCACCGACACAGCCGGGCAGTTTGGCCCGCCTCTGGTCACTGACATGGATCAACAACCAGCACAGCTTAGCACGACCACACCAATCCCACACCACGCTACCAACACCACCAACGTCCCACCAGAAGCAGGTCACCGGGGCTTAGCCCTAACGCCAGCTTCCGGTCAGAAATCAACCAAGAGCCGGAGGAAGCCAGGACGGAGCCAGCTGTGTCGAGGGTGTTAGTCGGCGTTTTTGAGCCGGCTTACAGCCTGGGACAACCTTTGAGACTTGCACGAACTTCGCAAGGCTCAAAGTTGAGGTGGGAGCCCGCCCCTCAGGCGGAAGCCGGCCCCACAGCAGGCGTAGTCCTGGAAAACGCAGGCGGCAATGTCCATCAACACCCACAACACCAACCCCAACGACCAACAGAGACAGGTCACCGGGGCTTGGCCCTAACACCAGCTTCCGGTCAGGAATCAACCAAGAGCCGGAGGAAGCCAGGACGGAGACGGCTGTGTCGAGGGTGTAGGCTGGCGTTTTCTGCCAGCCTACACCCTGGGACAACCTTTGAGACTTGCGCTTTTCAGCAAGGCTCAAAGTTGAGGTGGGAGCCCGCCCTTCGGCGGAAACCGGCCCCACAGCAGGCGTAGTCCTGGAAGCCGCAGGCGGCCAATCATCCACCACACCCAGAACCAAACAGGTGTAAAAGAGGCTAAGCCACAGTAACCTGCATCCGGCCGTTGCGCTTGGAGTGGTAGAGGTTCTGGTCCACACGGTTGTAGAACTCGATTGGCGACTGGTCATCCTCAGAAATCGCCGAGACCCCCACGGAAATGGTCACGTGAATGACGGTCTGCGCGGAATGAATTTCCAAATGGTTCACCGCGGTAAAAATCTGTTTGACGATATGCTCGGTCTCAGCCAAATCATAGCCTGGGAAAAGAATGTTAAATTCCTCGCCCCCGGTCCGGTAGAGTTTGACTGCCGAATCGTTAGCCGCCAGCACGGTCTGGACCGCGTCGGTGACCTGTTGCAGGACGGCATCCCCCGCCGAATGGCCGTAGGTGTCGTTGATATGTTTGAAATGATCGATATCAAACATCATCATGGCCAGCGGCCGACGACTGTTCTGGTGCTCGTCGAACAGATACTGGATGGCATCCGTGTAGGCCGCAAAGTTTTCCGTCTTAGTCAAGGCATCGTGACTGGCAAACTTGGCCAGCCGTAATTTTAACTCAACGTCGTGCGACAGCATGGATACGTAAATGTAGAGCAATACCTCGAAGATGATCAGGTAGGCCCATTCTTCCCAGAACGTCATCCAGGTAAAATCAAACTTCAGTTTCATCCACAGCCACAGTAGGCCCCCAAACGGGACACCGACCGCCATGTACAGCACCGGTGCCATTTTGTGATTGTGATAACGGACCCGAATCACATTTAACGTGATGAAGAACGCCATCATCGTGGCCGCGTGGCCCCACGATTCCCAGTATCCCAGCGAGCCGTTGAACGTCATGTACGCCAGCAGAATCGGGAAAAACCAGTAGTAGGGCAAGTGGATATTTAAGAAATACGCACAGAAAATAACGGCAATCAGCTGAAAGTTCATGAACTCCCAGGAATTGGTCTGGCCGACCACAAACGTCTGAATACCAAACGCAAAGGCCACCATGTACGCGATACCGTACCACGTGTTGATGGCTTCCTCTGAAATTTTCAGGCAGTGGTTCCGCGCCCAGGAGGCAATCCAGTTATACGAGACCCAATAGAGCGTGAAAACTCCTAAAACAAAGAACACACTGGTGATAAATGGCGGCACTTGCCAATGAGACCACGTCATGGCGAAACCCTCTTCTTTTCTAAATTTTTTTACGTGAATAGCCAGCGCCACGCTTGGCCCTGGTTTTAACAGTTGTTAACTTCGCTTCTGGTCCGGTGAAACCTGAGCCAGGACGCGCGGTTAATGCTTGCCGTTCCCGGCGGCGGGCTCAAAGTGCCCTGCTATGGGGTCGGTTCCAGCCTGAGAAACGGGCTTCCACCTCAACTTTGTGCCTGAGAACCGGTCACAAAGGTTGCCCCGTGGACTAGGCTGAGCAAAAACCTCAGCCAAGACCACCGACACAGCTGGTCACTTTGGCCCGCCTCTGGTCACTGACATCGACCAACTCGGCTCATTTTCACCGGCCCTGCGGCTGACACCGGTTTTAAACCACAAACTGGTGGCTGGTTATTAACTCGATTGTGGGCCGCATAGCTGACTATGATTCATCAATCTTCTGTCAGAGTTTCTGACCGCCTGCATTCAACAAGCCGACGCAACCTCAACCCACACTCATGTAGCTGATCATTAACCAGCTTAACTGATACCTAGCACTGATTAAAGGGGTCATTTACGCTTAGTTGCCGGGAATTGATACCTAACACCTCTGCTAAATTACCCAATTAGTTGTCTACGCAGTCAATTTATTACCACTTAATTGACTGTGTCCAATATTAGGCTATTTATTGCGGGAAAACTATCACCAGAATGGCTAAAGTGCTGAATTATGTAAACAATTATACTAAGCGTCTTAATATAACTATTAACTAATTGTCCTGAAACACAAAAAGACCGGTTCATAATCAACCGGTCTTCGTGGTTTATTTAGTTGCTGACCTTGAGCGAACGCAACCCGTTCGGCTCAGGCCTGACCTGACTCCTTGCATAGCCGGTGCTTGGGGGCAGTCGCCAAATCACTGACATGGCCCGTGTACAAATACCCGGCTAACTGGCGCGGCTGGTCGGCCGCTGGCCAATCAACTTGCTCACGTTGGCTTTCCTGAAAGCCCTGCTGGCGGTAGAAACGCCCCAAACGTTCTGCCGCAGTAAATAAGTACACCTTATCAACCGGTGCCGCATCCCAATACTCAGCAACCGTTTGGACCAGTCGGTGGCCGATGCCCAGGTTTTGATACTCCGGGTCGACCATCAACAACACGATTTCCCCCAAGAACTCGCGTCGTTGCAGGCTAGCCAAGAGATGTTCGTCAATCGTGCCCCGCTCACGTAACTGCCGCAACAGCTGACAGCCCCCCGGCCGTACGGCTAAAGCCGCCTTGGCCACTGTCAGTTGCCACAGATCATATGACCGCTCCTTCTTGCGGTACTTGGTATCCGCCAAGATGGCCCCCACCACCTGGTTCTGCCACACGGCAACGCGGACGTAGTTTTGTTGCGTCAAGCACGTCCGCAAGTAAACGCGCGCCGCCACTTCATTTAACCCGCGATTGGCTTGATCGAATTGCCAGAGTTGACCGACAATTTTGGTCAACGCCGACACGTCTGCGTAATGGAACTCGCGAATCTGTAATGGACTCTGCATGATTGGCTGCCCCCTTTCTGGCGTCGTGACCGTCCCCACAGTCCGGCGCCCATTTTAAAATTTTTCCGTCCTACGCCAATAACCATCAACCTGCTTCTATTCTGCTTACTCCTGGCCTCTGCTGTGTTGCTCCCCCGCAGATGGTGCCGGGATGATGCTTTCCCCCGTTAATCAAAAACCCCTTCCTGATTAACTGTGACTCATTCTACACAGTTTTCGAAAGGGGCTCTATCTATTTAAAAAGAAACTTACCTGAGAATTTCTCAGAAACGGCACTCATCGTGGCAGGGTCACTTCAAACACACTCCCCCGCGGCTGGTTATCCTTCACCACGATGTCGCCATGGCTGAGCGTGACCAACTGATGGACAATGGCCAGACCTAACCCGTTACCGGCCACGCTGTTGCGCACATTGCTGGTCCGGTAAAAGCGGCCGAAAATAAGGGCCTTCTGGTCGTCCGGCACCCCCATCCCCAGGTCCGCCACGGCCACCGTCAGCTGTTTGCCCACGGCCGCCAACGTAACCGTGATGGGCGCGTCCGCTGGCGAATATTTCTGAGCGTTATTCAACAGGCTCGTGAGGATCTGCGTGAGACTGTCCGCGTTGACCTGCGCCGTCACGTGGTGTTGAACGTTTAAAATGACCTCGCGGCCCATCGACGTGCCGTAATTTGCCGCCGTCTCCGTCACCATTTGGCTCAGGTCCACGCTGGTCGTGGTCAGCTCCAGTTGATTGGCCCGTGACAGCTTCAACAGACTCTCCACCAACCGCTGCATCCGCTCGGACTCCTGATCGATGAACTGCAGGGCCGTCGGAATCACCTCGGGATGCGCCGTGCCACGCCGTTTGACCATGGAGACGTACCCGCGAATCGTGGCGATAGGCGTTTTCAATTCATGCGAGGCGTTGGCCACGAAGCGCCGGTCGGCCTGTTCCTGCTCACTCAGCGAATGCAGCAGCAGGTTGAACTCGACCGTTAAGTCGTGAACTTCCTGGGGCGACGCCGGCACCGGTAACTGCCGTTGATAATTTTCCGAAATGTCTTGGTTGATGGCCTTGGTCGTGCCGGTCAGCTCAACCAGCGGTCGGTTCAGTTGCCGCGCTAACAGGTAAATGAACCAGGTCCCAATCAGCAGAAACGCCAGTGAAATCAGCAAAATTAATTTCACCAACAACAGCAACAGATCCGTGACCTCGTTGAGCTTCAACCACACGTCGTAGCGCACGGTCGGGTCCCGTTTATCCGTGGCGATGTCGGACGCACGCACGTGGTAGTACAGCCCCGACTTCTCCAGATAGCCGAAGTTGGGCGTCACCTGATGCACGGTCCCGTTGGCTTTGCTCCGCAAGAACCGTTGGGTGTTGGGCGAATAGAGGTGCTTAGTGGTCTTGCCAGGCTTGGTGACGCTGATGCGGATAAAGGTCGTCCGCTTGTCGGCCCAGCTACTCATCCGCCACCAGTACCAGTCATCGCGGTTGGCCACGAAGGTCCGTTTCAGCCCGCGCACGATACCCAACGCCTGTTGCCGCTGGACCTCGGCCTGCTTGACCCCGACCACGGAAATGATGACGCCACCCAGAATCACGGTGATGCCCAGCAGAAGCAGCGCGTACACCTTGGTGATTCGCGCCGCGCTGGTATTAAAGAGCGTTTTCTTCATCAGCGGCACCCAGTTTGTAGCCCACGCCCCGAATCGTTTGAATCATCTGGCTGGCAACACTTTCCTTTAATTTATTGCGGAGGTAGCGGACGTAGACGTCGACGATGTTGACCTGCCCGTCGAAATTGGTGCCCCACACGGCGTCCAGCAGGTCGTCACGGGTCAGGACCTCGCCCGGATGCTGCATGAACGTCAGGAGTAAATCGAACTCGCGTTGCGTCAGCTGAATCTCGGCGTCGGCCGCAAAGACCTGGCGCGTCTTAGTATCCAACGCCAGTGGCCCCACATGAAATTTCTTATCGTTGATATTTTTTACCACGTTGCGCCGCAAAATCACGCGAATCCGTGCGAGCAGTTCCTCGGTATCAAACGGCTTGGTGATATAGTCATCAGCGCCGGCGTCCAGACCGGAAACCTTGTCGCCCACGTAATCCCGTGCGGTCATCATGATTACCGGAACGTCGTAGTGCCGCCGAATCTTCCGCAGCACGCCCAGTCCATCAATGCCGGGCAACATCCAGTCCAAAATGATCAGTGAAATCTCCTGCTGGTGCGCAGCGAACTGTGTCAGAGCATCTTCCCCGCTGGCACACGGAATCACGGTGTAATCCTCAAACGCCAGCTCGGCGCTCAGTAGCGTCCGCAGCCCCTCTTCGTCCTCGACTAACAAAATGGTTACTTTCATGTGTGGTCTCCCCCTTAAAACATCCCTAGTTGTTCTTAATCGTTACTATCTAATCACCAACTCGCACGATAGGTCACGCTTCTCATCAATTAACTAATTAAAATATTCCTGTTTTAATTCACCTCAAGTGCGGGTGATTTCATTTTAGCATGGTTTCTCCCCTAACTTAGGCGGCTTAACCAAATTCTAAGCTTTACGACGCCGGCTCAATACCATTCCACCGCAAAATTATTGATACCACCTCCTGTCCAGATAGGCTATAATGGGACATATCTAAACAACGACACAATGTATACATTTGGTGCTGGTTAGATTCAAGGATTGCTAGACCACCAGCCATCAAATTAAAAATAGCCCTCATCAATCACCCATCCAATTGCCGCTTACCTGAAAACCCACGACATCGTAAAAACAAACGACCATGTCAGTGACCAGAGGCGGGCCAAATCGCCCAGCTGTGTCGATGTTCTAAGCTGAGCGGTCCATTCTCAACTTAGAACATGGGCCGACCTTGGAAACTCGCGGTTTTAGCGAGGGTTCAAGGCGAGGCGGAAGACCGCCCCTCAGGCTGGAGCCGTGCCCCATAGCAGGGGTACCTTGAATCCGCCGCCGGGAACGAAACCGTGAATCAGTTTATTTTTAGAAAGGAGGCTGGACCCATGCAGGTCACCCTAAAAAATATCACACTAGCCTACGACCAACAGCCGCCCATCCTCACCAACTTTGACTGCCAGATTCCAGACGGCCAACTGACGGCGCTCCTGGGTCCCAGCGGCAGTGGCAAGTCCACCCTTTTAAATCTGATTGCGGGCCTGCTAACGCCCAGTGCCGGTCAGATTATCTTCAACCAGACCGACGTGACCGCCACGGACAGCCGCCACCGCAACATCGGCATGGTCTTCCAGGATTACGCGCTGTACCCGCACTTGACCGTCCGCGATAACATTGGCTTCCCGCTGAAAATGGCCCACGTCAAACAGGCCGCCCGCTACCAACGCGTGGCCGAACTGGCCGAGTTGGTTCAGGTGACCGACCAGCTGACGAAGTTTCCTCAAGAACTCTCCGGCGGCCAGCAACAACGGGTCGCCATCGCCCGGGCCCTGGCCAAGCAACCCAGCCTCTTATTGTTGGACGAACCGCTGTCGAGTCTGGACGCGACGCTCCGCGAAGAACTCCGCGGCGTCATCCGCCAAATTCAGCGAACGACCGGCGTGACCACGGTCTTGGTGACCCATGACCAGGAGG
Source organism: Levilactobacillus mulengensis (assembly GCF_003946045.1). Classification (GTDB taxonomy): domain Bacteria; phylum Bacillota; class Bacilli; order Lactobacillales; family Lactobacillaceae; genus Levilactobacillus; species Levilactobacillus mulengensis. Next base: position 275,443 of record NZ_RHNW01000002.1, read on the forward strand.
ACGCGCTCCAAGTGGCCGACCAGATCATGGTGCTCGCCAACGGCCGCCTGCAACAGGTCGGGACCGGCCGCGACCTTTACCAGCACCCCGCCAACCTGACCGTGGCCCAATTCATTGGCCGGCCCCGCATCAACGTGGTGCCGCTAGGTCAGCTACCGGCCGCGTTCAAATTCTGGTGGCCAACCACGACCCCAGCCACCACGCTGGGCATCCGCAGCGAGGCCATTCGCCTGGCAACGGCCGACCAGCCCCACCTAACCGCCACCGTGACCCAGCAGATCCAACTGGGCCGCGACGTACAAACCCATTTACAAACGGCAATGGGGCCACTCATCAGCACCGCCATCCCCACCACGACCGACGCAACGATTACCGTCACCCTGGCACCGGCCGGCTGCACGCTCTTCACCGCCAATGGTCACCGTCTCGCGGGAGGTGACCGCAATGCTTAACCCAACGCCGACTCTCAAGTCCACGCTCAAGGCCCTGCTCTACCTGGCCCCGTTGCTAGTGCTCACCGCAGTCTTCATCCTCTGGCCGCTACTGAACGCGTTTCTCATCTGCCTATATACCAAATACAACTACTATACCGGCCACGTCGGCGCCCTGGGCTGGGCCAACTTTAGCTACCTCTGGCACGACCCGGTCTTCCACCTGGCCGCCCGCAACACCTTACTCTTAGTCCTAGTCGCCGTGCCCCTATCGGTGGCTTTAGCCCTCGCCATTGCGCTGGGTATCAACCAGATTCCGCGACTCGCCGGCTTTTTTCAAACGGTCTACTTTCTGCCGTTCGTCACGTCGACGGTCGCCATTGGTCTGGTCTGGAACTGGATCTTTCGGCTGGACGGCGGCCTGCTCAACCGACTCCTGAACCTCCTACATATCCCCGCCATTGACTGGCTCAACGACCCGCACTACTCGCTGGCCGCGCTGATTATCGTCTGCATCTGGCAGGGTCTGGGCTTCAATATTATTTTATTTCTCGCCGGTCTGAACCACATCGACCACCGCTTTGCCCGGGCGGCCGAACTGGACGGCGCCAGCGATTGGCAACGGTTCACCAACGTGACCTGGCCGCTCCTGATGCCCATCACCATCCTGGTCATCGTCAACACCAGCATCACCAATTTCAAAGTGTTCGACCAGGTCTACGTGCTGTTTCACGGCGCCGCGGGACCGGGGGACGCCGACCTCACCCTGATGGTCTACCTCTATCAAAAATTTTATGTCGAAAATCAAATGGCCGTCGCCGCGGCTTGTGGCGTCGTGTTCTTCCTGTGTGTGAGCGCACTGACCCTGATTACGGTCGGCTACTTCCACCACCGGCAACGTCAGTTAGGGGGGCGGTAACGTGGCTCATCCCATTCGCACCACACTCTGGTACCTGTTGTTAACGGCGGGCGCCATCCTAACGCTCCTGCCCTTTGGCTGGATGGTCATCACTAGTCTGCAACCGGCCGCAACAACGCTGACCGCAACGACGACCTGGCTCCCCAAGTCCCTGCAGTGGCTCAACTACTGGCACGTCTGGCAGGCGGCGCCCTTTGCGCGTTACTGCCTGAATTCCTTGCTGGTGACCGTTGCCACCACGGCGGGCGAGCTGTTTACTAGCCTCCTCGCGGCATTTGCCTTCACCCACCTGCGTTTCTACGGCCAGCGGTGGCTGTTCGCCCTCATGGTGGCGCTGATGCTGGTGCCCGGTGAGCTCCTGCTTATTCCCAACTTCATCACCCTGGCCCACCTCCACTGGATCAACACCTACGCCGCGCTCATCTTGCCGTGGCTGGCCAGTCCCTTCATGCTGGTCGCCCTCCATCAGGCCTTCAAGGCCCAACCGCAAACGCTGTACCTGGCCGCGCGGCTGGACGGTGCCAGCGACTGGCAATACCTCTGGCACGTGCTGGTGCCCATCAACCGCCCCATCATCACGGCCGTGGCGCTCTTACAGGTCATTGGCTCCTGGAACGCCTTCATGTGGCCACTCATCGTCACCAACACCGACGCGTTACGCACGTTGCCGGTGGGCCTGATGACCTTCACCAGCGACCAGGGCACCAACTACCCGCTCCTAATGGCCGCCTCCGTCTGCGTCATTTTGCCCTTATTCATTCTCTATCTCGCTTGTCAAAAATACTTAATCCTCGGGGTGACCGCATCCCGTTTGAAAGGCTGATCACATGAAACACCATTTCCGTTTACTCTTAAGTCTCACCGTCATCCTGGCGCTGGGGTCGCTGGCCGCCTGTTCTGGCAAAACGACCACGACCCAGTCCCCGCACAAACGGGTCACGCTGACCTTCTGGCACGGCATGACCGGCACCAGTCAACAGACGCTCAACGAATTAGTTCGCGGCTTTAACCACTCCCAGTCTAAATACACCGTCGTCGCGAGTGCCCAGGGCAACTTCACCAACGTCCAGCAGAAAATCATGGCCGCTGCTAAGTCCGATACCCTGCCGACCATCGCCCAGACTACGTACACCAACGTGCCCGACTACGTGCATGGTAAATTTATCGTGCCACTGAACAATTATCTGCCGAAACGCACCATGGCCCGTATCGACCCCCATCTCCGGCAGGTCAGCTACTATCGCGGGCAAACATACGCCCTACCTTTTTCCAAGTCCATTGGCCTGTTGTTCTACAACCGCGACCTACTCAAGCAGACGCACACGGCCGTGCCTAAGTCCTGGGAGGCACTCCAACGTGACGCTACCCGGGTCAAGGCTCAGGGGCTGACCGGGCTAGCGCTGAACCAAAATTTTTGTGCCGAATGGGATACGCTGACCTTTCAGGCGGGTACCCCGCTGATGACGCCCCGGCCCAAGTTGACGAGTCCCAAGATGCTTGCAGCGACCCACGTGGTCTACGACATGTTAAAGGCCAAGACGGCCACCACGGCGGGAACGGATGGCTACGGCAACGTGCAATTTTTCAAGGGCAAAACGCTCTTCTACAGCGGCTCCTCGGCCGCAATCGGTGTGCTCCAAACCAGCACGCCCAAGGGGTTTCACTGGGGAACGGCCCCGCTACCCAGCTATCGGGGCAACCGTCATGTCAGTGCCATTCAAGGTAATGATCTGGTCATGTTCAAATCGGCGTCTAAGGCCCAACGCCGCGGGGCTGCAGCCTTCATGACCTACCTACTGGGCCAGAAGCAGACGCTCAAATGGGCCAAGGCCACCGGCTACCTGCCGCTGACCACCCAGGCCCTGAAGAGTCGCGACTATCGGCGTTACCTGACCGAGCACCCGGCGGCCAGGGCGACCGTGCAGTCGTTACCGCATGCTTCACCGGATCCGACCTTCTACGGTTACACGGCTTATCTGAACGCGGTGAACCAGACGGCGGACCAGCTGAGCGCCGGCACCACGACGCCAGAAAAAGCTCTGAAACAGCTCCGGCAACAACGCGCGAAGCAGTTACGGGCACAATAGCCTTTGTCCTCGCCTCCAAGCTGGTGGAAATTGCGTCGGTACGCGGTGCTGGGCGTTCCCGGCGGCGGGCTCAAAGCGCCCTGCTGTGGGGCCGGTTCCAGCCGAAGGGCGGGCTTCCACCTCAACTTTGTGCCTGAGAAGCGGTCACAAAGGTTGTCCCGTGGACTAGGCTGAAAAAGAACTTCAGCCTAGTTCACCGACACAGCTGGTCACTTTGGCCCGCCTCTGGTCACTGACAACGACCATCGCAACTCATTTTCACTAATCCTGCGGCTGACATGGCGTTGGTCCGTTACTGGTTCGCTGATTTTGCGGACGGTTTGTGGCCCTGTGTCTGGCCTTAATTTAAGCCGTTGTACTAAAAAGACGTTACGTGTTAGCTGTCATTGGCAGTTACGCGTAACGTCTTTTTCATATCTAAAATTATAGATAGCTTACTTAATTGGCGCTTAAAATACGCTAATTTGCGATACTATCCCAAAAACCATAGGCCGTATAGGAAACCACATTGACATGTTTAAATTTCCCCGTCTTACCGCCCTTGTCGACTTTCTTTTTCACCGCTGCACCAAATTGCTTTTTCACAATTGGATCAATTGTCCGGTAAAACTTGCGATTTTTCAAGGCATCTTTTCGCGTGTAGACGGACATCCCAAACGGGTTAGAACCAGAATAGACCTTTTGGACTGAAGCCTTTTTAGTTCTAGTGAAGATGGTTAAGATAGTCCCGTGTTCTTGCTCATTGTATTGAATTAAGACTGGCTTGCCCTTAATCGTCGTCCGCCGAACCGTGCTTATTCCCGTGCCATTCAATAGATACAGCGTCTGCTTACGAACCTTCTTGCCACTCAATCGATATGGCGTAAAGTATTGTTGACTGGCAGCACTATAGCTATTACGATCCAAGGCATGCCGATAAGTTGAGATATCAAACTTCTTCGCACTCGCCTTGATTTTGCGCCCCTTACCTTTATAGCTGGTATACCAAGTTCCCCGAAACGCCTTAGGCAAACTTGTCAATTTGTGGGCCTTCACCGCAGCGCTAGCGGTTTCTGGTGCCTGGCCAATCCCACTGACCACTAAACCCAAGCTCGCCGCTACCAAGGCCACGCCAATCATTTTTGTTAACCGATTCATTATTGTTTCCTCCTCAAATGAATTCACCCAGTTCAAAATTAGATGATGAGGTCATTATACAAAATGGTGGCGTCATAGTTTGTCGTTTAGGAAAGTGCAATTAAAAACGCTGCCCGTTATCTGTTTTTCGCAGATGGAAACAGCGTCATTTATGCACCCAAAATACTGGGGAAAATATTTATTTGATATTAAACTCTATTGCACACTGGCGGGAACTCAATCAATAACCAACTGCCAATCAACCCGACGTGAAAAATCATCGGCCGATGTCAGTGACCAGAGGCGGGCCAAACTGGCCAGCTGTGTCGGTGGTCTTAACTGAGTGGTTTTCTCAGTTTAGACCACGGGGCGACCTGAGAGACTGGTGACTTTCCAGGCTTTCAGGCGAGGTGGAGGACCGCCTCTCAGGCCGGAACCGTCCCCCATAGCAGGCCAGCTTGAGCCCGCCGCCGGGAACGAAACACTTTCACTCGTATTGATTCAGTGTGTGGTGGAGCTCGGACTTGATGCGGTCGACCAGCGACACCGGCGACAACACCCTCAGCCCCGCGCCCTGACTCATCAGCCACAGCAACGCCCCATCCACTTTGACGTAGGCTTCGATTACAACACTGCCATCCGCATTTTGCTTGACGACCCGTGAGCCGGGAAAGTGGTCGAGGGCCGTTTGCACATAGTTATGGTACTCGAAGCGAATCTGCGTCAGTGCCCCTGAATCTATCAAATAGGTATAGTTGCGGTGTTCCTGCAGGGAAAAGCGTTCGGCGTAGTCGAGATGATCTCCCGGCAGCTTGTCTAAAATGTCCCCCATTCGGTCCAAGCGATAGAGCCAGTAGCCGTGGTGTTCCTCACTCAGCATGGCAACGTAGAAATAGTAGGTCTCGAAGAACAGCGCCACCGGCTGGGCGTGGTGAACCTGTAGTTGAGAATTGTTGTGACTGCTACTACGGTAGGTGAAGACCATTTTCTCCGTGCGCATGATACTGGCCGCGACCTCCCGCAACCGGTGTAGCAGTGGCTTGGCCCGGGATAGCGGCACGTAACTGCCTCGCGACAAAGTTAATTGTTGCCGGACCACTGCCTGCATCACCGGTGACAGGCTGCTACTGATGTAATCCAAGGTCGCCGTCAGCTCGTCTTGGTCTAACGCGCGGGACCCCAACAGAATGTTGCTCATCGTCAAAACCATTTCCACGTCGGTCTCTTCACTCTGCCGAGCCAACCGGTAGCTGCCGTCGTGTTCCACTAGGTCGCCCGCCGCATACTCCGACAGCGCACTGCGCACGTAGGAAAAGTCCCGTTGACACGTTCGCCGACTGATATGATATTTTGCTTCCAAATCGCTCTGTTTCAGCGTTTCACCGGACATTAACTGCACCATGAGTTCTGCGATTCGTTGATTACTCTGCACGTGCCGTCACCCCGCTTTCTGCCAATCTCGTTAACCCTCATTATACCAGCAACCTTCAAAAAACTCGTAACCAAATTAAAAAGCGGCCACCCCGCAGAGTCGCCGCCTTCGTTTACTTATCAAATTGGATGAGCACTTTGCCCTTAGGACGGCCTTTTGCGACCAAGTCCAAGGCCTGGTTAATGTCAGTCAAATGGAACACCGTGGGGTCAATGGCGGGTTCAATCTGATTCTCTTCGACCACCTGCGTGATTTCCCGCAATTGTTCGCCATCGCTGCGCACGAAGATGAACCGGTAATCGGCACCCACGCTGGCCGCTTGCTTATCAAAGTTGCGGCCGGCTAGGGTAAACAGCGCCGTCTTCCACCAGGATAACTGGTGGTCCTTGGCAAATTGCCGGTTGGGTCCCATCCGTAGGGACAGCACCCGGCCACCAGGCTTCAAGACCTGTAACTCGTGGGCAAATTCCTTCGGCCCGATCGTGTCGATCACGTAGTCAACTGGCGCTAACTTTTCCCAGTAATTTTCTTGACGGTAATCAAAATAGTTGGTCGCGCCCAAATCCATGACACCCTCTCTGGCGCCAGCATTACCGCTAACACTGACTTCCAGTCCCATTTGCTTGGCTAACGGAATGGCCATTTGGCCAAAGGACCCGGAACCTCCTGGAATCATCACGGATTGGCCGGACTTGGCGCCCAATTCTTCGTGAAGGCCTTGGTAGGCGGTCAAACCGGTCAACGGCACGGCCGCCGCGTGGGCAAAGTCGAGGGTCGTTGGCATTGGCGCTAACGCTGCCTGGTCCACGGCCACGTATTCGGCAAAACCGCCCTGTTGGGGCAAGGGTAACCGCGCGTAAACGGCGTCGCCAACTTGGTAATCATCGACGTTGACCCCGACACCCATCACTTCACCGGAGATTTCATTCCCCATCGTGACTGGCATCTGGTAGTCTTGAATCAGTTTAACGCTCCCGGTACCGATCAACATTTCTAAGGGATTCACGGCCGCATAGCGCACCTTGACCAACACCTCGTTGGCGCTGGGTGTGGGCGTGGGGATGTCACGCACCACGAGTTTGAATTGCTTGTCATACTTGTCTAGTTGGGCTGCTTGCATGTTATTGGCTCCTCCCCGACCTTGGTCGGTATCTTTTTTGTTTTAGTGAAAATAATCTACGGTGACGCGTGATTCCGTTCCCGACGGCGGATTCAACCTGCCCTGCTGTGGGGAACGGTTCCGGCCTGTGGGGCGGTCCGCCACCTCGCCTTGAAATCTCGTAAAGCCCACGAGTTTCCAAGACCGTCCCATGCTCTAGGCTGGGAAAGAACCCCAGTCAAGACCATCGACACAGCTGGCCAGGTTGATCCGCCTCTGGTCACTGATACTGACCTCACTGACCATTTCACCACCCAGGTAATATGTCCGTTTGCCACCGACTGCTACAATTACATTTCTAGTCAGTCAAACGTCCATCACTCACCGGTAACTTCTAAGTAAGAATAAATCATTTAGTAACAAAAGTCAAATAAAGTAACTTACTGCTATTTTGTGTTACACTAGAGGAAATACCAATAAAGGAGTTAGGACTCGTGACGCTTGCGTTCAGTCCGTTATGATTATGGCTAAAATTACCCGCGAAAAGATTCTGGCGACCGCCGAAACACTGATCACCGCGAACCAACAACCAGCTGTTACCTTAGATCAGATTGCCCAACAGCTCGACGTGACCCACGCGGCCATCTACAAGCACTTCACCAACAAGCAGGCACTCTGGGAGGCCGTGGCCGCCGCCTGGTTCCAACGGACAATCATTGATCAGATTCCGTTGCCCACAACTGGCACGCCCGCTGAACAGCTTCACGACTGGCTGTGGGACTTTGCCAATGCCAAGAAACACGCCTACAACGACCATCCCCAAATGTTTGCCCTCAACACCCGCTACATCGACAGCAATCCGACCGCCCTGCGCGCCGTTCTGACCAGTGCCTACGTGGTGATCGACACGATTATGGATTACGATGACGCGCATCACGAGCGAGCCGAGACCATCCTGTCAGCCTTTTCCGTCTTTGCCCTCCCCACTTTCAAGGACACCTGGAACGACGATGACTACGCCGCTCGCTTTGAAGCGCTCTGGCAATTGATTGTCCGGGGGCTCTAAATTAATACAAATATGATGCCTTAGCCTGAGATTTTTCTCTCAGGCTTTTTTCTATCCAATTTTATATGGCCGAAACGTGGGACAAAAGGCAGCTGGTTCCGCTTAAAACTGATAACCAAACAATCCAGGCCCAGGATTATTTAGTTACCAGCCTTAATGCTCGCCAGCTAACCGCCTTCTGTCCCACTCTTTTCACAATAAAAAAGGCCAACCCATCACTGGATTGACCTTTCATCACACGCCTCACGAACGAATCGCAAGTCATGCGTTTAAGTTTTGATTTAACTAAAGAATTACTTCTTCAGTGGGGTCCATGCCCACTTAGTGAATTCTTCAATATCGCGACCTTCGTCACGGGTAACCTTGAAATGCTTAGCTAAGATGTCATCCATCTTCTTGTCGAAGGCCTTACCGGCAGCTTCGTCAATAACACCCTTGGCAATCAAGGTGTTAACAGCATCCTTGGCTTGGTGGAAACGGTCAAGTTCGGAGTATACACGCATGTCGTAAGCAGTCGTGATATCACCGTCTTCACGGTAACCGTGAACGTGTAAGCCTAAGTGTTGACGTTCGTAGAAGAAGGATTCGATCAAGTCTTCGTAACCGTGGAAACCAAAGACAACAGGAGTCCCGGATTCGCCGAAGAATGAACTGAATTCAGCATCGCTCAAAGCACGGTCGTCGTTCAGAGGCCCGTTCTTCTTTTGCAGACGTTCTAATTCAACCACGTTGACGTAACGCATCTTAACAGCTGGGAATGCAGCATTGAGCAAGTCAATGGCAGCCAACGTTTCGATGGTTGGTTCAACACCAGCGGAAGCAAAGACGATATCAGCATCTTCGCCTTCAGCAACAGTGGAAGCCCAGTCGATAGTCTTCAAACCGGTGTTAGCCAGTTCTTCGGCTTCGGCAACGGAGAACCATTGTTGACGAGGTTGCTTGGAAGCAACGATGTGGTTAACCTTTTGACGGTCCTTGAAGGCACGGTCGAAGACAGCCAACAACGTGTTCCCATCAGCTGGCAGGTATTGGCGAATGAAGTTAGACTTCTTTTCGGACAAGTGAGTCAGCATACCTGGGTCTTGGTGGGTGTAACCGTTATGGTCTTGTTGGAAAACAGTTGAAGTTGAAACCAGGTTCAATGATGGGTAATCATTACGCCATGGTTCAGCAGCAGCCTGACGGATCCACTTGAAGTGTTGCGTCGTCATTGAGTCGACAACCCGCAAGAATGATTCGTAAGAGGTGAACACACCGGTACGACCAGTTAAGGTGTAACCTTCAAGCCAACCTTCAGCTTGGTGTTCTGATAATTGGGCATCCAAGATACGGCCTTCTGGGGCTTCGTATTGGTCATTTGGTTCCTTGACCTTACTCATCCATTGACGGTTCGTAATCTTGAACATTTCCCAAAGACGGTTAGACATCGTTTCGTCAGGTCCGAAGATCCGGAATGACGTAGGGTTCTTCGTAGCAACACCGGCGAAGAAGGTTGACAGAACGTTCATATCCATGTTCTTGTTACCATCTGGTAACTGAGTCCCACGGTTGTTTTCGTTGATGTCGTTAGCGAAGTCTTTCCAGTTAGGCAGGTCGAGCGTGTCGGCCTTGGCACCGCGAGCACGGCCACCATTGGCAACTGGGTTAGCAGCCATCCGCTTGTCGCCCTTAGGAGCGAAGTCAGCGACTTCTGCCTTCAATGAACCATCAGCATTGAATAATTCAGTAGGCTTGTATGAGTTCATCCAAGCTTCGAATTCTGGTAATTCATCAAGCTTACCTTGTGCTAAGCCAAGTGGAACTTGGTGAGCACGGAAGGAGCCTTCGATTGGTTCGCCAGCTGGGTTGTGCGTAGGACCGCCCCAACCTTTAGGCAAACGAGCGATAACAACTGGCCAAGCTGGGATAGTCCCATCTTCGTACTTGCCGTTTTCGCGGGCATCCTTTTGGATTTGTTGGATATCAGCGATAGCTTGATCAAATAACTTAGCAGCTTTTTCGTGGTAAGTCATGTAATCATGGATATCTTCGTTTTCAAGGAAACGTGGTGACCAGCCTAAGCCTTCGAAGAACTTAGCAATCTTGTCATCGCTCATCCGTGAGAACAGGGTTGGGTTAGAGATCTTAAACCCGTTTAAGTCAAGGATTGGTAATACGGCACCATCGTTCTTAGGGTTCAAGAATTTGATGGAGTTCCATGCAGTCATAGCAGGGCCGGTTTCAACTTCCCCATCACCAACAACCGTGAAGGCGATTTGGTCTGGGTTGTCTAAGACAGCACCAGTTGCGTGGGAAAGTGAGTAACCAAGTTCTCCACCTTCGTGAAGGGAACCTGGCGTTTGGGCAGTCATGTGGGAACCAATTCCACCAGGGAATGAGAACCGCTTGTACAGACGTGACATCCCTTCGAGGTCCTGAGTAATTTCAGGATAAGCATCCGTGTAGGTGCCGTCCAAGTAAGAGTTCGTTACCATAACTTGGCCACCGTGACCTGGACCACCGATATAGAACATGTTCAAGCCGTACTTGTTGATTAAACGGTTGGCGTGGGCGTACAGGAAAGTTTGTCCTGAGATAGTACCCCAGTGTCCGATAGGCTTAACCTTAACGTCGTCCTTTTGGATTGGTGTGTTCGTAACTGAGAACAATGGGTTGCTCTTCAGGAAGATCATACCACCGGAAAGGTACGTAGTGGCACGCCACCATGCGTCAACTTTTTCCAAGTATGACTTGGAATCGTAATCTACTGCCATGAATTCATACACTCCTTCGTGTCGTTGAGTTACATCATCTAAATCAACATCAATGATCGAGGTTAATTTCTATTCTCTTATCATACTAAACTTTCACAAAAAGTCAACCTTTTTATAAATTGGTTCGTCCCAATTATAAAATAAATTGATTTTCATGCGTGAATCCTTGGAAAAAGGCCCGCCGATTCACCCGCATTCAACTGCTGGTCACCCTTTCTCTTTGCTGACCTAACAAGCTTTCCCGCGCGCTGAAACTAAAAATCACATTTGCGCTTAAAGTATAGCAGACTTTTAAAAAATTTCGCATTGGTTTGCTCAGCAAACGCAATTTTCATTGGCATTTCTGTTGAAAATGACTGAATTCAGTGTCGAACTGTCCTCGGCGGCCCCGTTTTGAATCTGCCCACACGGGTCACCGACTCACGTTAACCCGCCCGCCCACTGGCAGGCAGTCGCTTAACGTGAGTCGAGTATAGCAAAGGCCATTCGGGATTGCCGGTAATCTGTTAGGAATTGGTGGGGCTTAGGAAATCCTTTAAGTTCTGGCAAATGAAAAAGGCACTCAGTCTCAGCAGACCAAGTACCCGTTTAAGCTATTCTAATAAGAGAAAACGTTAATCATGACCAACGGCATCCGCCGCAATCGCCGCGGCCAACTTCGTTTTGTACCAGGTCAGCAACCGGTTCACGTTGGCCACCGCTCGGTCGAAGGAAATCGTCGCCAGTAATAGCAGACATGGCAGGTACTGAATGATATACCGACTCCGCCCACCTTCAAACAATAGAAGGAACGCAAAACCACCAATCATGGCCACCTTTAAAATCTGAATGACCCGCTGCTCCGGCCCAAAGCCCAGTGCGATGATTGTGAGGAGCGTGATCCACCACAAATGGGCTGCGAACCGGAAGTCAGCGATGTGCCTCCCGTACAGGTAAATAAAGTTCTTAAGCTTGTTGGTGATGCCTTTATTATTGGGCTTTTGATTTTCCAGGAAGAAGTGCCCTTCCTTTAACCACCCAAAGGTCCCGTCAGCGGTGTTGTTGCGCTGCTTCATCACCAAGAATTTTAGATAGCCGACTGGCCCCAATTGCTTCAATCGCTTCTTCAACATCATCACGGAGTAATCCGTCTTCTGCTTCTTGGTTGGCAGGAACGTCATTTCAACGGCTTGCCACCAACTGTAACCACCCTGACCGTAGACCCCCATGGCCATGAAGTGAATCGCGGGAATTCCCCGCGACTTATCAATCTGAATGTACGTTTGATTCTCAACCTTATGATTCACGTATTGATAGGTTTCGTACCCACTCCGGCCAACGAACAGGACCATGGCAAAGGCAATGAACAATGCTTCCATGTGTAAGTGTTTATGATTGGCCATCGCCATTAAAATCTCAATAATCACAATCGCAATCACGGGAATAATGGACGACGGCTTCATGAAGTACGTCAGCATGACGCTAATCCCAAAACCATTGGCCGCCGCTGCCCGAATCAGCGAATGGATGGACGACTTCCGCATGACAAAATAGCACAGCAGATAGAACGATACCAGTGGCAGTCCCCAGGCATCTGTATAGGGCATGATGATACTTGGAAAGACGGCGAGCCAGCCGACGTGAATGTACATGGCCGCACCCAAGGCCTTTTTCTTAACGACCCAGACGCTTAACAGGTTAAGGACCGCCGACAAATCAACGAAAAACAGCGTGACAAAGTCAAAGAACTCCCACGTAGTCTGGTTAAACGTCGTTGAGATCCAGTGCATGAACAACATGATGGGCATGTTATTTTGGTTCAGACTGAAGTAAGACGTGATATCTGGATCCGTCACACTGGTCGGGTCCGTCGCCGTATGGAGCAACATCCCCGAGTCAAACCCACTATTGGGGTGCACAAAGTAGACGAAGAACAGTTGACCCACCAATACCATCAATAAGAGAATTGTCCCCGTCCGCAACCGTTCCGTGATGAAGATGCGGTACAGCCACGCACGAAACCGCGGATAGGCATAGATGCCGACCGCCACGGCCACCAACCCAATCACCAAGCCCGTCGTCAACATCGTGGTGCTCGTCCCAAAGGTATTGTTATCCCCTAAGATAATGTTTGGCGACGTCACCGCAAAAAAAAGTGTCAGAAAAAACAGGACGCGCCAAAAGAGGTTGATCACTGCTTGACTGAACTTATAGAACCTACGCATCGTCGTTTACCTGTTTCGCCACCTCAGCAGCTACTTCGTCTTCCGTCGGGAATTTCCGTTCCGTCACATCAATACAGAATGACCGGGTTGGCGAGTCACTAACTTCGATTCGCAGTAAAACCGCGTTGTTCTGCCGCAAAATGCCATCAATTTCATTAAACAAGTATTCCGTGACGTTTTCCACGGTCGGATTGATGACCTTAAATTCGGGCAAATCATTTAAATACTGACCGGACAAGGCATCGATGGCCTTACCCAGAGATTTCTCGATATCAAAGAAGGAGACCATCCCTTCAAACACGTGAAGCTCACAGACGATTTCCCAAGTATGATTATGCTTCTTACCCGTCCCGGACTTCCACCGGACCGCGTGACTCGCATTAACGTATGATTTAATTTTATAGGACCGTTGTTTCATACTCATTTTCCTTTCCTACGCCGCCGGTACTGTTCGCGAAGGGTTTTACCATCATCCCGTAGTACCGCCATTAATCGACTCGTTTCTTCATTAATCCCCCGCATCCGCCACGTGGCCTTGGTGGTCATGGCATTAATGATGCCGACCAACCGAATCCATGAGTTGACGAACTGGTAGACTGGCAGCGTCAGTGTCACCCACCAGAGATGTAGGTAGTAATGTTGCTCGCTGGGATATTTTCGTAGCAGGATCGCCACACTGGCAAAATTGATGAGCGCCACAAAGACATACAGCGAGTAAATCAGCAGATACGACATCCCCACGACCAGGGTCGAATACCCCAAAGGCAATCAACACGATACTCGCGAAGGTCCAGATCATCCGGGGAAACACAAACGTGTGATCAATAATCATTCGCCGAACTAAGAAGTTGTTAAAGAATCGTTTCAAACTGGAAGACTGGGTCATATAATTCTCGGTAACCTCGAGCTCCCCCCGTTGCCATCGCTGGCGTTGGGTGTAGAGCTCAGAGAACCCGGAGATGGGCTCGACGTAGAAAATAGCGTCGGCACAGATGACCACCTTCTTGCCCAGCCGGGTCCGAATCTGGAAGGTCATGTCGGTGTCCTCCCCAATGCTATCAATATCATAGAGGAAGGTTTCCATCAGGACTTCCCGCCGGAACGCAGAAAACGCCCCTGACATGGTAAACAACTGATCCTTAGACGACTCAATGGTCCGCCCGGAAAGAAAGGCCTGCGCGTACTCGTAGTACTCATTCTTGGCCAGTATCTTGTGCCAGAGGCCTTTAACGCCTTGGACCATTTGCCACTTGGGGAGAATGGCGCCCGTCATGGCCGCGATACTGGGATCATTTTCAAATTTTAACACCATATTCTTAACGGCATCTTTTTCTAACAGACCGTCACTATCGATGTTAATGACGTAGATGCCAATGCTTTCATAAATCGCTGTGTTTAACGCCCGCGCCTTGCCTTTATCCGTATTGACATACCGTAAAATCAGTTCGGGAAAGGTGTTTTGGGCCTTGGCATAGGCGCCAAAGCTATCATCCGTACTCTGATTATTGGCCAAAACAACCTGCATGGCGTTCTTGGGGTACGATTGATTGTTAATGGATCGAATACACTCAAATAAAGTGTCCTCGGAATTATAGACCGGCACAATGATGGTGACCCATGGCCATTTTCCTGGTGGCACTAGTTTAGGCTGGTGGAGATGCAGGTGCATTAATTTAATCGTCGAAACAATTGCCGGAATAATTTCCACAATAATTGGAATTAACGCCCATGTAATCCAGAATCCCATTCTGGTCAGTGCTAGATTGATCCAGTACATCACAGCTTATCATGCCTCCAATCAACAAAGTCTCGATACAGCCCCTGGGCCAACTGAGAATAGGTAAATACATTGTAGTACAGGACAATAATCAGGACGTAAAAGATGAGCCGGCCCAGAATCGAGTGGGCCAGGAAGAACGTCTCACCACCCCCAAAATGAACGAAGGTAATCACCACGCTTAAGCGCAAGACGTTGATGAGGAAGATGTAGATCAGGCCAAATAGTGAGTAGAACACTTTTTCCTTCCGTTTGTACATCGGAAAGAACGCCACTAACGCAATGAAGGCACAGGTCTCAATGATTCCTGAGCATTCATAATCGATTGACATGATGACCGAGTTGCCCGCATTTGAAATGTAAACCAGGCCCATCTTATACATAATCGTGCACCAATTGGTTACGTCGTTAAACAGTGCGACGCCGTGAATCACCGCATGGGTAAAGAACCAGACCCAATATGGCCGGCTAATAGATGTCAGGATAAAGAAGAGTCCGGCACTCCCCGCAATAAAGTAGAAGGCAGAGAGCCGAGCTCTTTTTAATACCGATAGAACGTACAGCCACACCACGATTCCTAGTAGAATACTTACTCTCATCAATACCAGTCCTATTAGTTAACTTATCAAACGGTTGCTGCGCTGCTTACTTACCGGCAGCATCGTTTTGACGCCGCTTCAGCTTACCAGACTTTCTGAGTCGCCAGTAACCGAAGCCAGCGATGAGCACCCCAATACCGGCAATGACGTAAGGACCGGTGGACCCACCGGCAACGGTTACTTTTTCGTTCCCGATGTTGGGGTTGACCATGGTGATGGTTTGCCCCGTCATACTGGAGAGCTTTAACTTGCTGACGTCAATCTGGAACTCGGCAATGCTATGACCCTCACTGTCGCTGGAGATATAACCGTTGCCAACTGTCCCATACTGGTGGCCTTCATTATAGTCTCCAGCAGTGAAGTTAACGGCTTTGGGACTATCAGAACTGACCGGACTACTTGGTATTTCATCAGTCCACACGTAAATCTTCTTACCATTAAAATCAAAGTTGTAATCCCCATAGCCAGGAACCGTTCCATACTTCATCTTGACGTAGACGTAGACCTTATCGCCATCAGTCACCATGGCCGTATAGCCGTTGTACCCCTCCGTCAACGTGACATTCTTCCAGTCCGCAAATTTACCATCAATCTTAATGTTGAGGTTATCATTATCATTGTTCGCATCGTTATCAGTGGTTGTGGTGGCCTTGGAGCTACTGTCAGCCTTACCATTGATAACCCCTGAAGTCGCCGTAGCGGTACTATCCGTGTCATTCTCAATGGCATCGACCTTCGTCATAGCCGGATCACTACCAATATTAGAATTGGTGATACCCACTTCTTCGCCGTCAGCGCTCTTTGACAAGCCAAACTTAGTCAAATCCAATCTAAACTCGGCGATGTTGTGACTCCCATCATTGGACGCATAGCCCATCCCAACATTACCGTATTGAGTACCATCATAGTTATTGCCACCCGTTAACGTGAAGTTTTTTACGTCACCTTTACTTACATTGCCAATATCATCAAACCACGCGTGATACGTCTTCCCACCAATCTTGATGATGTAATCACCATGGCCAGGGACCTGTGAATATTTCATTTTCACGTAAACATTGACGTACTTGCCGCTGCTGACCAACGCCATATAACCGTTATTATTCTCGGTCAAATGGACATTGTCCCAATCCGAAAATTTCCCATCAATCGTGATATTATCACTTGCCTGTGCCGTCACCGGTTCAGCAGTGACGACTGCACTAGCTAGTCCTAGCGCAACAACCCCAGCCATCATTAACTTCCACAACTTCATGAGGTAAACTCCTCCCTCCAAGAACAAATTGTCACCCACCCAATTGGCCGATGACCTCATTTAAATTTACAACTTAACTTACCATTATACGGTTAGTCTATGCCACCATAGTCAATTAAGCAAGACAACATTTTTCACGCAAATATGCTTTTTTGACCGCGCTTTTCACCTGGACTTGCGCCGGCCTGAAAGCACGCCATTACGGGAATTGATTAACGCCTGCAAGTATTTGCTGACGATAAATCTAACCCATTGGCAACCACCCCCATTGTACTAGGTTTTGGGCCAAGTAGCGATCAAATAATCTTTAAGAATTGCGAGGGACCACGAATTTCTCTGATGTGAAAAGGTCAGCCCATTAAATGAGCTGACCTTTTCAACGTTTAACCATTTTATGTTTGGTAATTCTCGCTTAATCCAACACCACGGTCTCATGAATCAACCGCGCAATCGCGTTGACCTGTTCGTCGGTGAGGCCCAACCAATCGGGCAACTTTTCGTGGACTTCACTGTAGAAACTCCGGAACAAGGCTGGCTTGGAAAAGCCCTCACCCCACTTGTTAAAGTCATCGTCGTACGGTTGGTCCAAGACGTTGTGCAGATCGATGACCTTGTTATCGGGGTCCTCACTCACGTAATTATAGAAAACAAATTCGTGGATGTAGGGTTTAATGCCCAATTGATTGAGTTTATTTTGAATCAGCCGGTTCAGGCTCAGCCCGGAGAGCACCACCTAGTTAATGGGATTCTCGTCCCCCGCATAAACCTGGATATTATCAGGATTCTTGATGCACATGGTAAAACTCTCGGTGCCCTGCTGCATGACTTCCTTGGGCAGCAACCGCTTCACCAAATACAGACCATCCATCGACCCATCTTTACCAACACCGACCATCCGCAGTAGGTCAGCGAGCTTGATGTTGTGGTACACGGCCCCGGTCCAGTATTTCGTTTCAATCATGAAAATACCCTTACGGCAAACCACTAAGTGATCCACTTGCCGGTTGGGAAAACGATTGTCGTCCGAATCAATGTAGAGGTTGGCAAAAATATGAAATTTGTCCTCCGGGAATCGTTTATCGAGTTGGCGTAGCATTTTATAGGTGCGGTATTCACCGCGATTAGTATAGTTTTCTGACATTTTACTTCCCCCCATAGAACCAGTATAGGCCAAAAGCGCTGACTCACCTAGTGAAGTCGGTTGGCCCTTTTAGCCGTACGCTGTTGACCCGCATGTAAGCGGGCTGACAACCGGATTGGCTAGTCGGTCGTTAAGACGGTGACCCGTCAAACCGCCGAAGCTCATCCAGCATGGCCGTGCGCCGTGGATAGGCCTGGCGCCATTTCTCGATTAAGTCCGTTGCGGCTGAGAGGCCACCACGATAGGCAACCATCCCGTTTAAGACGGCCACAATCTGCCGGTAATGCTGCCGCGTTCCAGTTTGTTGGGCCATCTCCTTGGCCGTTTTAACGTATTTTCTTAACAACTGACCAGGATATAGCGGTTTGAGCACGTCTTCATAGCTTTCGACCCCGTACAGATCAGGCTCCGCTAATACGGCCTTCAACAATTGCGGGTACAGCTCATCCTCCGCGTACAACGGCTTCAAGTCCACTTCTTGGGGCATGGCTTCGAAGAGTCGTTCCCGTTCAGCTGGCCACTGGGATTGGCCAACCAGACCTTTTAACTCCCGATAGAGAGCCACATTGGCGGCTTCCGGCCCCGTCAACAGATTCCACAACTCCTGGCGATAGGCCTCTGGTTGGCCGGTCTTCCGGTAGATATCTTTCAATTGCTGACTAAACTCACTCACAACACCCCAAAAGTGCTGCTTTTGGCCTTGTTGCTTACCGGCCCGCAACAACTGAATCGCTTGGGTATAATCTTTTTGTTGTAACCGCCGCGCAATCAGGAACTTACGAACATCGGTAAATTTCAAATTAGCCTGGGCAAAGGCCTCAATCTCCGCTGAATCCAGGTGCAGCTCATCCATCAACTGCAACCGAGCCATGGCCCAATCACCACCACCGTACACGCTTATCCAAGCATCCTTAGCATCTTGGGACTGCTGAATCTGCTGATCGACCCAGTCCAGCTTTTCCCGTAAATATTTCTCCTCTGAAAAGTTCGCCATTAACAGGTCCACCAATATTTCATCAAAAGCATCTAACGACCCATCGGCGTGCTTCTTAAACCAGTTGAACATCTGCCGGCGGAGCTTTGCATCAGCCTGCTGAATCAGTTGTGTCCAAATCTCTTCGCAAGTCTGCGCCAGCATCGTGACTTCCCCATCCGAGTCGTCAATGTCGACCTGGCTTACCTTGAGCGCCACAACATTGACCACCTTAAAGGCCAAGCTCAGCTGACCCCCGGTAATAATCGCCTGCACGTCGGTCACTAGGAAGTTATCCAGGTCCTGCCCAAACCCGTCTGCGGCGTAGTAATCAATAAAGTGATGCCGGTCCGTGTGTGCCTGAAAAATCGCTGAAATTTGCTGGCGGTACAGGTTCAGATCATTGTTGCCAGCGGCGGGCGTAATCTGCATTTTAAATTGCTGCGCTAGCCGACCGTCCGCCGTTAAAACTTGGGTCAAGAAATCTCGCACTTGCTTATCCGTGGCGCTGGCTACTAGTTCGGACAGCTTAGCTGATGGCTTATCTGTCGCAGTCTGCCCACCCTTGTCCCAGTAAAATAGGACGGCCGCCTCATGCTTGCAAGGCTTGCCATCCGCGGCGTACGGACAGGTACAATCTGCCGTCTCAACCTCGTCATCGTCGAGCTGAACGGTCACCTGGTAAGTCTTAGTTCCCAGAACGGTGGCCGAAATCTCGGTCGCAGTCTGCTGAAAATCAGTCACGGCTCCCTGTTGATAATACCCGAGTCCCCGCTCGATAATTTGCGGTTGAAATAAATCTACCCAATCCATGGTTGCCATCTCCTTCGTGCTTTCCCGAATCTATTTAACGACTAGGCGTCCGCCAACAGGGCGTTGGTACTCCGACAGATGTACTCATAGGAAGCTTTCTCTCCTTATCATGTCAGCTGGGAACCCGTCCACCTGCCCCGACGAATACTTGGCAATCCCTCTGTCGTCTGCCGAATGACAGCTAAAAATCTGTCATCTTTTATTTGGCACCCATCCTCATCATCTTGGATTTTATTTATAACACCACGCGTAAAAACGGCTCAATCCCATTGTACCAGGACTGAACCGCGGACACATCTTCTATTTAGCGGCCTCGAGCACCGCAATCTCGATTTTCTTCATCTGCATCAACGCCTGCACCTGCGCTGGTGTCTGGGTCAGCTCGCCAATGTTCTCTGGAACAATTTGCCAGGAAACCCCGAAGCGGTCCTTGACCCAGCCACACTGCTCGGCCGCGGGCACGTGGGACAGCTTTTGCCAGTAGTAATCAATCTCAGCCTGGTCAGCGCATTCAATCGTAAACGAAATGGCCTCGTTGATGCGAAAGCTCGGCCCACCATCGAGCGCCAAAAACTTTTGCCCGTTTAAATGAAAGGACGCGTTCAAGATTTTTCCCTGCATGTCGGCGAAGTGCTCATCGAGATTGGCATCGGGATAGTAAGTGACCTCATCCAGCGTCGAATTGGGAAAGACGCTGAGGTAGTAGTGCACAGCCTCGTCACAGTTGTTATCGGCGAACCACAGACTTGGAACGATTTGCTTCATGGGAAACCCTCCTGGAAAGCTTATTTTTCGTTAAGCGTACTGGATTTTGGGGTTGGTTTCAAGTGAAGATGTTCCAGCGTTATCCCCGCTTTCATGTCGCCTGATGTAGCGCCAGCACGGCCAATCCGACATACGTCACACCTGTTAAATAACTGAACTCGCAAAAGAGCGACAGTCAACATCCTTAGTGGTGTTGACCGTCGCTCTTCTTTTACTTCAAATCATTCATCATACAAAGCGATTTCGCCGTAGTACGCCGGAACCCGCACGATACTAAACATCGCGTAGTCCCCATTGGCCAGCCGTTTGACGCCGACCCCCACCTTGGCGGGAACGTAGAAGTTTTGTTCCGTCACACCATCGGTCCCGGAGCCATCAAACATATTATCCTCGACCCAGGTCTCCCATGCCAAGCCGTTCAGCACGTCGTCCTTGCTACCGACGACCACCGTACTGAGGGTCTTGTCATACCCGAAGCCATAGGTCAGATTGTTGGCTGCCAAGAGCTTGCTAAATTGGTCATTGTCGGACAACCCCAGCCAGCTAGTCAGTGGGCCATTCCAAAAGCCTGGCGTGATGCTCGTTGAACGGGAAAAATGGTAGGTTGGCCCCGCCAGCTGCGAAACGACCTGTTTGGCCCGTGCCATGGTTGCGGCGTCTGGCTTCACACCCCCGACCAGACTATTGGCAATCTTCAGGGCCAACTGGTCATCCGTGCTGGTTGCTGGCTTCGCGGTCGGTTGCGTCGTCGTTTTAGTCGTTGCTGGCGTCGTCGCAGTCGTGGCCGCTTTCAAATACCCGCGCCAGATCCAGCCGCTCAGCGTGCCATCGGCCGATTTGACGTGATAGTAAATTGGCGTGGTCCCCTTACGCTTGTTGTACAATTTTTCGTGCGCATCGGTCGTCCACACCACGGTCGGCGTCACGTCATTGTTGCTGTAACGCAGCCCCAGGTGCTTCGAGTAACGGGCACCGGTGGTTGCCGTGTAGCTGTGCTGGCGCATACTCCGCCGCCACATCAACCGCACGGAACGTGACCGAGCCGCCGAATACTGCTGGTTGGCCGAGGCACTCTGACTAACGCTCAGGCCGCCGCCCAGACTGACCAACGCAATACATAATCCCAACATTCTTTTATTCATGAAATCTCCTCCTAGACGAAACTAATTTTACCATTCACAATTGGTTAACGCACGGTCTAGCGCAAATTAAAAAGATGACCGGTCTCTCAGGATTTCTCCTTGGAGACTGGTCATCTTTTAGGTTCACGTCTACTTAATCAGTGAAGTCTTCGCTTGCTCCGGTTGGGTTGAAGGCTTTCGCCTGGCCCTTGGTCTTGTAGTAGTGTTGCAGGTGGACTTCGCCGTTGCCGACATTCCACATCGCATTCGTATACAGTGACTTGATGGTCTTGCCTTTATAATGACGGCTGACAATCTTGTAGCCTTCCGTTCCGGGCGTCCCCATTGCAGAAGCCTTGGTGTGGTTAGCCCATTCTTCATCAAGCAGCCACCCCTTGCTCATAAATAGCAATGTATTATGTTTCCCAGTTTTAATATTCCTCATGTTTTTGTTCAAGTTGGCAACCTTTATCGGACTATAACCCGTGACCCACTTTTTCCCATTAAAATTCCGGTAAGAAGTTTTCTTAGCCGCAATCGTATAGCGGTCATAATGACCATTCTGGTAATAGTACCAAGTTCCCTGAAACTTCTTCGGCGCGCTAGCCAGACTCATCTTGGCGCTGGCTTGCGCATCAACTGTGGGGTTGGCAACGGCCAAGACCGCGCCAAAACTAACTGACGCCAAGAGTGCGCCCATCATGTTGGTAAATTTCATTGTCCTGTTCCTCCTTATTTCTCGAATCGCTTATTTGTGTAGCGCACCAACTGGATTGAAGAACTTAGCTTGGGCCTTGGTTTGGTAATAGTGGTCCCCCAGCTGCTTGCCCCAGTTTTTCACAACTGCCTTGTTGTACAGGACTTTGACAGATTTACCCTTATAGGTCTTGTGAATGACCTTATAAGTTCCGCCCCCATTGGTCGCAAACATGCCGTAAGCCACAACCTTGGTATAGCCGTCCTTAACGCTCTTGGCGCTGGTCCAGTGAAGCTTCTTATTGCTCCAGCCTTCTCTAAAGTTTTCTTGGTCCTTAGTCGTATGTAGCGTCCCGGTCCATTTGGCCTTCTTCTTACCAAAGGCATCGAAGTAGTTCTTCACCGTCATTGTCTTGGCCCCGATGGTCACCGTCTTATAGTAATAGCCATTGTTTTCCTCGTAGTGGTACCAGGTTCCCCGGATACTCTTCGGAAATGCGGCCAAGCTGGTCTTCGCCGCTTGGGCTTGAACCGTGGCGGGACCGGCAATCGCCGCCGTGGCGCCAATCGTGGTTGCGACCATCAGCGCGCTAAAAATATGAGTCATTCGCATCGTGTGTTCCTCCTTAATTTCAAATCCGTTAGCGTGTTTCGCACATCTATTAGGTACGATAAATGTTTATGTAACTAACAAATTTAAGTATAGCAATCACCGGTGTCACAATTTGTCGTTTGCCCGCTATCGAACAGAAATAATCAAAAAAACGTTCCCGGCATGGTGTCGAGAACGTTTCGTCATGATTGATTTAGTTAAAAATGCGTTGAACAAAGCGCGGATTGGCCGTGACAAACCCGCCAGCCACGCGGTAACGCCGGGTCCCGTGATCCGAGAAGTCCCAGCCCCGCACGACCAACCGCCGTCCGGCTGGCACGCGGCGCTTACGCTGTTGGCAGTTGACGTCCCGGTACAGAACAATCGCCCGTTTCGTCCGGATACGCTGGGGATAGCTCTGCCGCCCCGTCTGAACCAGTTGACGATTGGCCGTCACGTACTGGCCGTTCGTCAGATAAAACCGGGTCGTCAGGTGATGGCGAACCAGCCGTTTGACCCGCAGTTGTTGGCCCTGCCGGACGTGGCGGACCTTGCCCGTTAGAGTCGCGTGGTGATACTGATTGACCCCACGCGGATTGATGACCGTGATGACCCGGGCCCTCTGCCGCGGCGAATAGTAGGTTGGCTGAACGTAAGCCGGCTGGGCGGTCACATAGCCCGTCAGTCGGTACGTTGGCGATTGATGATTGACATCGCGGACCCGATACCGCGGTCGTCCATGCCGTGACAGCCGCCGCCCAATAACCACTAGCTGGGGTTGTCGGCCTCGTGGTTGACGTTTATACCAGGTCAGGCGCTGCCGGGAGGTGAAGGTCAGCTGCCTATAGAGGCCGAGTGGGCGAACGGCCGTGAGACTACTGCCAACAAAAACGTCCGCTCCCGGTGTGGGTTCCGGGGCCGGCTGGACTGGCGGCAGTGGTGGCTG
This sequence comes from Levilactobacillus mulengensis, assembly GCF_003946045.1. Taxonomy (GTDB): domain Bacteria; phylum Bacillota; class Bacilli; order Lactobacillales; family Lactobacillaceae; genus Levilactobacillus; species Levilactobacillus mulengensis. The sequence continues at coordinate 299,228 of NZ_RHNW01000002.1, forward strand.
GACTGGTGGCGTAACTGGATGGACCGGCCGATTAACCGGTTCCCAAACGTAGACCTGCCTGCCAGCCGGGCGGTGATTGCCCGTGTAGGCCGCAATCAGACCGTCACTGGTATATCTGGCGCCCAGCGGATTCGCTTCGGTCCCGGTACCCACGGCCTGCCACTTTCCCGTGGTCGTGGCCGTTACTGGTACGGGTGACAGTTGTGGGTTTTGTTCCGAATCTATCCAGATGCCCTCATGTTTTAAGGTATCCTTCGCATAGAATTGCATCTTGGGGCCCAGAACCAGTCTACGAAGCGCATCGTCACCATTGAACATATCCAGTGTATAAGTATATTGACTGGCCTTAGCATCAAACGTCACTTTGAATTTAGAAATGTCTAAACTGGCCAGCTGACTGTCTCCTGCGAACATTTCCAATAACCCATAGAAGCCTCCGCTCTTATCGTAGGGATCTGAAAGGGCCGAGTCCGTCTCAAAGTTCGCCAAGTCAAGCCTTTTCAGACTAGTATCATTATTGAACATCCGACTAAAGTCCTGGACCTGTTTAGTCTCGAAACTTTTTAAATTGAGCGACTGCAGATTCTTCATCTCAGCAAACATGTTTTTCATGTAACGGGTCCGTCGCGTGTCAAAACCAGACACATCCACGTGACGCAACGCCCCGTCATATTCAAACATCCCCGCCATATCGACGACCTGACCGGTTTTAAACTTGTCCTTATCGATGACTAAAGTTGTTAACTGTCCATCAAAACCAAACATATCCAACATGCTAGTAACCTTGGCCGTGTTAAAGCCAATTTTCAACTGCTTCAATGCCTCCATATTGGAAAACATGGTGCCCATCCGTGTCACGTTGTCCGTCTTAAAATGCGACAAATCTAAGTACGTCAGCCCAGACCCCCGAAACATGCCGGTCATGTTCGTCACGTTCCTTGTATCAAAGCCACTAAGGTCAAGCGACTTAACCGACGATGCCGCAAACATATGATCCATGGTTGTAACCTGCGCTGTATCTAGTCTAGACACGTCTAGCTGTTTGACACGCAAACTACTAAACATCCCCGTCATATTCGTCGTTTCATGCGTATCCAGGTTGGTCAGTCCCGTAAACGTACTATTCTCGCCCAGCCCACTGAAAAGGAAACTAGCATCTTGAGGCGCCTTAAGTTTGCCTTTTAGTTCGATTGACTTCAGTTGGAGCCAAAAGTTTCCTGGCAGACCTTTAGCCAGCGCGTAAACAATAACGCCTTCATCATAACTGGCTCCTGTAACCGACTGCTCATCCGGTAAAATTCCCCCGTCCCCGCCATCAATCACCAGATGCTGACCAGCATCGTCACTGGTCAACTGCCACTGACAGTTGGTTCCCATCGTTCCGTGGTAGTCCCCCGTTGTCAGAAACTCAGCCCGAGCGGTCACTGGCGGTACAAGAAATGCTCCACCTGACGACCAAACTAATCCCAAACTAGCCCCAACGACTAATCCAGCAAACAGCGTGACAATTTGTTTCTTCTCCATCCCGACTCCCCCAGCCCAGTAAGATTCCAATAATCATTTCTGGTGTTGATTGTAGCATAGCCCCACCGTTTAATTCAGCTCACAACGGCTCAAAATCAGGACTTTCGTTTTAACCGCTTTTTAGTTGGCAATCTGTATTAATATCGTAATCCCCATAGCGCAATCTTTCGTCGCGGAATCTATACGATTTGGCAAACATTCTGCCACGTAGCCATAAACGCATCGCACTTATGCTATATTTAATGACGTTTCACGGGGACAAATTTGGGGAGGATTTATTTTATGAAAAAAGCAACCATACTTTTAAGCATCGTCGGACTGGCCACTTTGGGGTTAAGTCCGGTCATCGGCTCCGCTAGTACCATGACAGGCGCTGTGCGCTACCAGCAGGTACACGGCACGACGACCATCAAACGCAACTACCAGAAATTCCAGCTGACCAATCATCAGCCTAACAGCAATTATCCACACATCAAGGTCACGAGCTGGAAACATGCCAAGCTCAAGGCCGGGAGCAAGGTCAAAATTGATTTGATGGCCAATCAAGGAACCCAGTATAACTGGTACCGTATCCAGACGACCACCAACCGCACCACGCACCGTTACTGGGTTTATGGCCAGGCTTTGCGTGGAAAATGATCAGGTCTATGTGGACACTTATGTCATACCTAATATCTGTCTAAAATGGTCAGTCCTTGACAATAGGGACTGACCATTTTGTTTGCCACGTGGTCTAGGTCGTAATAGGACTAAACAACTAAGTCTGAACAATCCCGTAAAATTAGTCATTTTGTTTTAGCCCATTTTTCTACTCAATTCCGCCAGCTTATTCGAACTTATCACAGCTTATCAGAGCTTATCAATGCCGTCCTCATGCTTTTTTTAGTTCAAGCCTCTCACCTCTTATTCACAAAATACCCCAACTTATTTGTAACTTATTCTAATTCTCGCTGCAGAGGAAACAGTGCTTTCATAGCTTCCATTACCAGAAAGGATTGAACCGCATTTTTCATATCGGGAGCCGACTGTCACACGAGATACGAGGTATTCATTTTTCAAATAGTACCTATGTAATATAGGCATTTTACCTATAGCTAAATCACGTGTAATCTAGGGACAATCAAAAAATATTCGCTTAAAAGGAGTGCTTCTTATGGAAAACATCACATTCAACAACGGCGTCACCATGCCCGTCCTGGGCTACGGGACCTTCCAAACGCCCCCGGCTATCACCGAGGAAAACGTCGCCAAGGCCATTCAGATCGGTTACCGCAGCATTGATACCGCACAGGTCTACGGCACCGAGGCCGGTGTCGGCGCCGCTATCGTCCACAGCGACCTGGCTCGCGACCAGTTCTTCGTGACGACCAAGACCCAAACGGATGGCTACGCGGCCACAGTTCAGGGCTTAGACGAGTCGCTGCAACGCTTTGGTCACGACTACTTTGACCTCGTCATCATTCACTGGCCAACCGCCAACAGTCTGGGAACCTACCGCGCCCTGGAGGAAGCCTATCAGGCGGGGAAGGTCCGGGCGATTGGGTTGAGCAACTTTAACAGCGCTCAAATTGATCACCTGCTGGCCAACTCCCAAGTGAAACCCGTCATCGACCAAATTGAGACTCACCTTTTCTGGCAACAGGCCAAGATGCATCCCTACCTGCTGGACCACGACATCGTCCACGAATCCTGGGCGCCACTGGGTGAAAACTTTGGCCGTGAAATGATGAGTCTTCCTGCCGTGACCGCGCTGGCGGAAAAGTACAACGTGGCTCCGGCCCAGGTGCTCCTGCGCTGGTTGACCCAACAAAGTATCGTCACCATCCCCAAGTCCACCAACCTCGCCCACATTCAATCCAACTTTGACGCGACGACCTTTAACCTGACTCAAGCTGAGATCGACAGTCTCCGCCAATTCGACCGGCACCATTCCATCAAGGACTGGCCGCAATCCATGCGTGAGGATGCCTACTAAACGCTGATAGCAACGACAAAACGATTAGTACACTCCGAAATTTTCGGGTGTATTAGTCGTTTTTTTGCTAGCAGGATTTTTTAATTCCGGTCGTAAGCCCAAACGGCCAGCGGCGCAAAGATGACAACGATGATGAGGTCAACCCCCAAGACCAACAAGGCCTCGTGCGTCCAGCTGCCGGTGGCTAGAATCTGGCGAATCGCGGTGATCACGTAGGTCACGGGGTTCAGGTGGGCAATAAATTGAAGTGGCTTGGTCAGCGACTTCAGGGGAACGAAGGCGTTGGACATGAAGGACAGCACCAGCATCGTCATCAACGACACGCTCTGCACGGCCCCGGCACTCTTGGCCAGCAGGCCCAACAGCGCGAACAGCCAGGACAAGGCCCAACCAGTCACGATGGCCAGTCCGGCGATGGCAACGACCCAGCCGAACCCAACGGCTGGCCGCCAGCCCATCAGGTAGCCGGTGGTCAGGGACGCCACCGTCGCCATCAGTAGGCGCAGGCTATCCGCAAAGAGTTGGCCGGCTAATGGCGCCACGTGAGCCATTGGCAGGGACTTGAAGCGGTCAAAGACACCGGAGTCGAGGTCCTCTCTGATTTGCGCGCCCGACCCGGAAGCCGCCGACAACATGGTCTGCATCAAGATACCGGGCACGATGGTCGGCAGGTAGGCTTGTACCCCACCGGCGATGGCCCCACCGAATAAATACCCAAACATGAGCATGAACATGACCGGTTGAATGATCACATCCATGAAGCGATCCGGATTGTGGACGGTCTTCAGTAAGTTCCGGTAAGCCATGGTCGCTGTGTTCATGAATAAATTGCCGCTGTGCGTTTGTACATCCATTTTATAACCCGCTTTCTTAATTCTTGCCGACGGTCAGATTCAAGAAGACATCGTCGAGCGATGGTTCCTGAACGGCCAGTTGACTGATCGTAATCTTGGCTTGGTTCAGCGCCGTTAAGATTGGTGCTGCCTGGGCCATCTGTGTTAGCCGCACGCTCAGTTGTTGTCCGGTCTGCTGCACGGCGTCCGCTACCTGAGCCGCCACCAGCTTAACGGCCGCGCCGACCTGCGTACTCCGGTCGACTGTAAAGTTCAGCCGCGTGCCGCCAATCTGTTGCTTGAGTTCGGCGGGCGTGCCCGTCTTCACCAGCTTGCCGTGGTCGATGATGGCCAGGTTGTCGGCCAGCTGGTCGGCCTCGTCCAGGTATTGCGTGGTCAGCACGATCGTTGACCCCTGCTGGACCAGGTGACGAATCGTGTCCCACATCTGGGTGCGCGTCCGCGGGTCCAATCCGGTCGTGGGTTCATCCAGGAAAATCAGGGCCGGCCGCGTAATCAGGCTGACGGCCAGGTCCAACCGGCGCCGCATCCCTCCGGAAAAGTCCTTCAACGCCTTATCCGCGGAATTCTCTAAGGAAAACTCATGCAGTAATTCCGTCGTGCGTTGCTTGGCGTCCGGCCGGGACAGGCCGTTGAGCCGGGCAAAAATCATCAGGTTCTGCCGCGCGGAAATGTCTTCGTCGACCACGGCGTATTGCCCGGTCAGGCCAAACAGCGACCGTGCCAACCGCCCCTCCTTGACCGTGTCGTGACCAAAGATCTTGACCTGCCCCGCATCGGCCTTGAGCAGCGTCGTCAGCATGCGCAGCGTCGTGGTCTTCCCCGCCCCATTGGGCCCGAGCAGCCCGAAGACCTCGCCCTGCCGCACGTTAAACGACACATCATCGACGGCTAGCTTCTTGCCAAATTTTTTCGTTAAATGACTGACTTCAATTGCGTTTTTAGTGGTCATATGATTACCTTCTTAGATTTACTTTTTAATCAGGTCCCCCTGACTAAAATTATAATAAGGCCCCCTGATGAATTTGTCAACTGTTTGTGGAAAAATGTTGCGCCCGCTCTCAGCATTGTCGGGTATAATGGCAACAGGAGGACGGTCTTATGCCTAATTTAGCAAAACAAAAAAATGCGGCGGGCAAGCTGATCGAGTTCGGCATGATCAGACACACCGCCGACGAAATAGCCCACCGCAACCACACGGACAAGGGCGAGCGCCCACTGCGCTTTCAGGGACAGGGCAAGCTGCTACTAGCCCTATCCCAAGAGGATGGCCTCTCACAAAAAGAGCTGGCGACGCGCCTCAATTTAACGGTCCAATCGACCGCGGAGTTTGTTAACAAACTGGTCAAAAAGGACCTGGTGACCAAGGAAAAGTCCACGACGGATCGGCGCAAAACCATCATTCGCCTGACGGACCAGGGCCGCGCCGCCGCGGAGACGGAAACGGCGAAGGTCCCCGAATTTTTAACCACCCTGACGGACACCGAGTTGGATCAACTGACGAGCATTCTGACCAAGATCAACGCCAACTTGTATGACGAAATCAATACCGCCGACGATACCAAGTCCAGCAAGGTCCAGCAGGCCGTGTCGGATTGGCTACGGGATTGGTTCCTTTAGTGATTTTGAGGGGATACTTTAAGAACGACGTGAATTTTGGCGTCAAAGGAGGACCTAGCATGACCGAATTCTTTCTCGTTAACCAACAGGATTACTTTGCCGCTGGCTTTATGGTCAATAACGGCAACGCCTACATCGATACCGCCGCGGGACTGGATGTCGCCGGCAGCGGTGAAGACCGCTGATCAGGCGAGCGCCAAGACCGCGTTATATCAGCAGGTCTTAGCGCACCCCGCCGCTGGTAGCGAACGCCCAGAATTAACCGCGGCGGAACAAGCCCAGTTGACCCAGAAGCTCGATGAGCGGTTTAATTTAATCAGTACCGATAACCTGGAAAGTTGCTAACGGACAGAATAGGAGACGATAATCATGGCTGAAAATAAGCAAAAGAACGAACCAAAAACGGACAATAATCCCTTTTGCCATGCCGGCATGACCTGTGCCCCTGGCTGCGGCTGTGCCAGTGCCGATGTCATTTGCCACTGTCCAATGATTTCTGACCGCAAGTGTGCCTGCGATGGCTTCTGCGGAACGCCTAAGCACTAGTGATTTTATCCTGATACGCAAAAATACGGTTGGTCCCGATTGGGGACTGACCGTATTTTTTGTTGCACAAATTTATTAAACCAAATGAAATTTTTCAAAATGGGCCTTCAGATACTCCAGCGTCAGGCTCTTGCCCGTCTTGATCAGCTGTTGCGGCTCACCGCTAGCCATCAACCGGCCACCGGCTTGCCCACCCTTGGGGCCGAGATCAATCAGGTAATCGGCGTTGGTCATCAGGTCGAGGTCATGCGTGATGATGATAATCGTGGCGCCCTTGGCCTTCAGGCTGTTGATCACGCCCAGTAGCGTTTGCACGTCTTGGGGATGCAGGCCGACGGAGGGTTCGTCGAAGATAAACAGGATCTTGCCCTGGCGTTTGTTCAGGTGGCTCATCAGCTTTAACCGTTGGGCCTCCCCACCGGACAGGCTCGGCGTGCTTTCGCCTAAATGCAGGTAGCCCAGCCCCATTTCATCCAATAGCTGGAGCTGTTTCTCAATCTTGGGCACCGATTCGAAGACGGACAATGCCTCACGGACCGATAAGTTCAGCAGGTCGACAATGTTGTAGCCGTGCCAGCGAATCTGTTGAATCTCGTCCTTGTACCGCGCGCCGTGGCAGTACGGGCAGACCTCTTCCATGTCCGGCAAATACTGAATATCCAGGGTAATCGTGCCCAGTCCGCCGCACTGCTCGCACGCCCCCTGCTTGTTATTGTACGAGAAGTAAGCGAGGCCAAACTTCTTGGCCTTGGCTTCCGGTAAATTGGCAAACATCCGGCGCAGGTTATCCATGATGGTGGTGTAGGTGGCAATCGTCGAGCGGGCATTTTTCCCGATTGGCTTGGCATCCACGGACACCACGTCTTTCAGCTGCGTCTTCAGGGTCGTCACCTGTTTGGGCAGCGCCGCCTGGGTATTTGCCGCCTGAATGGCCGGCACCAGGCTGTCTAAAATCAAACTCGTCTTGCCGGCGCCGGAAAACCCAGTGACCGCGGTGATTTCGTTGCCGGGGATGGTTACGGCAATGTCGTGTAAATTAAAGTAATCCTGCACCTCAAACTGCGTGGTGAGCGCGCTGGCCTTCTGACTAGCGGGCACCTTGTCGTGCATGATCTTAGCCTGACCCGAAATGTAGGGACCAATCAACGACTGCGGATTCCCTACTAAGTCTTGGGGCGTGCCCTCGGCAATGATTTGACCGCCGGCGTCCCCCGACCCCGGGCCAATCTCGATCACCCAATCGGCCGCTGAAATGATGTCGACTTCATGGTCGACCACGACCAAAGAGTTTCCTTGGGCAATTAGTTCCCGAAAAATGCGGATGAGCCCCTTAACGTTATCGGGGTGTAATCCAATGGAGGGCTCATCCAGCACGTACAGAACGCCGGTCGTCTCCGTCCGAATGGTCTTGGCCAGCTGAAGCCGTTGGAGTTCTCCGGTCGACAGCGTATTGCCGTTCCGCGATAGGGTCAGGTAGTCTAGCCCCAGTTCCAGCAGGGGCCGCAACGTATCCGTTAAATTTTTGAAGAGGACGTCAGCCATGTCCTTCATTTCAGCGGGCAACTCGCTTTGCGCCGCAGCTTGCCAATCGGACAAGGACCCCAGGGTCAGGTCGGACACTTCGGCAATATTTTTACCGCCAACTAATTGCGTCAAGAGTTCTGGGTTCAGCCGCGTGCCGTGACAGGTTGGGCACACGGAGAAGTGGAAAAATTCGTTGACCTTCTTGATGGCGCGCTCACTTTTCACGGTCTTCAAAGAATCGTAAACGGCTTCATGGGCGTTCTCATACAGCGTGTTGTCGGTATGGAAAACCCGGCCGGTCGAGGTCCGAAAGTCCACGGGATACTGCTTCTTGGCACCGTTGAGGACGATACCTTTTTCCCGGTCGGTGAGGTCCTTATAGGGTACATCAATGCGCACGCCCAAGGTTTCCGCCACCGTCGGCATAAAGTTGCGGCCAGGCAAATGCCAGGAGGCCACGACCCCTTCGGCCAGGCTGAGGCTCTCGTCGCCAATCAGCTTCGCCTCGTCCAAGGTTTGAACCGTCCCCGTCCCATGACATTCGGGACAAGCACCGCCGGAGTTGAAGGCAAAGTCCTCGGCCGATTTCGCCATAAATTCGACGCCACACTCTGGGCAAGTCACGATGCCCATCTTGCTGTCTGCGCCACCCGGTAGATCCATGGCCTGAGCAACTTTCAGGCTAGGCGCAATCCGATGCCCGTTGGGACACACCATCGAACCGAGGCGCGAGAAGATGAGACGCACAACGTTAAACAGCTCACTCATCGACCCCACCGTTGAGCGCTCGGATGGGACTCCCGGCCGTTGCCGCAGGGCGATGGCAGAGGGAATGTGCCGCACTTCCTGGACCTGCGACCGCTTGCTTTGCCCGATTCGCCGTCGGGTATAGGTGGAAAGGGCTTCCAGGTACCGCCGCGACCCCTCCGCGTACAAAATTCCCATGGCTAACGAACTCTTCCCGGAGCCCGAGGGACCGGAGATTGCGACGAACTGATTCAAGGGGATGTCCACGTCAATATTCTTTAAATTATGGACGTTCCCACCACGCACACTAATATGTTCACGTTGTTTTTCACTCGTTGTCATACTTGCCCACCTTTGTGTTTATTTCTGTTTATCATATCTATCATTCTAAACTATCCCGTAACGTTATAGTCAAGGAATGGGGCTGGAATTTAGCCATCTTTTCCTGGTTGATGGCCTTGACTGCCTTTCTCCTGATTACCGGGTAGTTTCCCGCGACCAACGAACACGAAAAAAGCCGTCCCTCGACTCGAGACGGCCTCTTCGCGTATCTGTATTTCTGAAAGTTCTAGTCACTCAAGTTAATGTGAACGCCGACGAACAAATGGCGTGATCAGCAGTGCTAATAAGAGTGCACCTAACTGAGCCAAGAAACCTTCATTCTTTTGACCCGTTTGTGGCAACTCTGTTGACTGTTGCTCTGCCGGTTGACCGTCCTGTTGCGACTCATGGCTAGTGGCAACGGCCTTAGCCGCCAGTGCGCCATTAACCCGACGAGTCGTTTCATTTTGAGCCAGTGGCTTCGCAGCGGCTGCTTGCTTACGCCCGTTGTTGTTTTGGGCTGCATCGATCTTCTTCGTTGGCTTCTTCTGTGACGCGCCATAGTGGCTAACGGCATCAAGCCGACGTGAATAGGTTGGAGCGACTGCGCCGTCCGCGTCAAACTCAATGGTGGTCGACCCGCCCTTGCCGTCAGACAGAACTGCCAGTAAGACACCTGGTGTAATCGTGCGTTGCTCAACGAGCTTGCCGTTGTCCAACTCCTGAATCATCCGTTTACCGCTTACTGGATCATACGTGTAAACGACCTGAAGACCATCAGACCATTGCTTGGTAAACGTCACAATCTTATCGGCGGCCGTGTCTGAGGTTGGTGCACTAACACCCCCACTGTAGACAGCTGGCGCATGCGTAAACGTTGGCACGCCATCTTGACCGAGTTTGATAGTGGCGGTCCCACCGGCACCATCCGACAGGGTCACTTCCGAAGCTTTGGTGGCATCGGGGTTATCTGGGTCAACAACTGGTTGTTCAATTGTCTTCTGAGCAACCGTCTTCCCGTTTCTTTGCTCCGTCACCATCTGAGTGCCATGGTCGTTGGTGTAGATAGTCTCGCTACCATCTTTCCATTGCTGAGCGACTTTGACGATATTGCCGTCAGAATCTTTCGTCGTGGCAGTCACGTTACCAAGTTTATCAGTCACTGTCGCCGTCGTGTCGTGTTCAAACGTTGGCATTTCGCCTGGTTGTTGTCCCGTGTTAACGATGGTTTCAACGCCATCCCCACTCTTCAACGTGGTCGTCGAAGGAGAAGAAACATCTTTGTGCTGATCGGTCTGGTTCCCGTTGTTTACCTCAGTTATCGTCGCGTTATGATTGGTTGGATCATACGTGTACGTCGTCGTACTATTATCCTTTGGCCACGTCTTAACGACCTTGATGACATTGCCAGCATCGTCCTTTGTCACAGTAGTAACGATTCCAGAATCATCTTTCGTTGTGTCCGTCGTGTCATGCGCAAACGTTGGTGCTGAACCTGGTTTTGCTACTGTAACGGTTGTATCAGTGGCACCTTGCTTTACCGTTGTCTGCGTTGCACCTTCGGTGAATTCCTGCGTAACAGGGTCTTCCCCTTCTTTTTCTTCCTTGACCGTTTGCGTTCCACCATTCGAAGGATCATACGTGTACGTTGTCGTACTATTATCCTTTGGCCACGTCTTAACGACCTTGATGACATTACCATCGGCATCTGTCGTCGTTGTCGTAGTGCTGTCGTTGGGATCCGTCGTCGTTGTATCATGCGCAAACGTTGGTGCTAACCCCGGCTGTGCTGTAACAGTTGTATCAGTGGCACCTTGCTTTACCGTTGTCTGCGTTGCACCTTCGGTGAATTCCTGCGTAACAGGATCTTCCCCTTCTTTTTCTTCCGTGACCGTCTGCGTTCCACCATTCAAAGGATCATACGTGTACGTTGTCGTACTATTATCCTTTGGCCACGTCTTAACGACTTTAACAACATTCCCATTGGTATCTGTCGTCGTAGTCGTATTGTTGTCGGTAGGCGTCGTTGTATCATGTTCAAACGTCGGCTGATTGGTTTTAGGGTCAAGGGTAACAGTAGTGCTCGTATTTTCAGTGTCACCATCAGTTAACGTCACCTTAGCATCACTGGTAAGCGATTGTGATTTACCAACCTGCACCTTATCTTTTTGTTCACTCACAGATCTAACATCAGTATCTGGATTATAGGTGTAAATTGTTTCACTGCCATCAGCCCACTGCTTATCAATCCGCACCACTTTACCAGCTGCATCTTTTTCAGTGGTTGTCTTATTACCCTTACCATCATCAGTCTGACCCAAAATCTTCAGTGTCCCATTGTTAACGGTAACGTCATAGTTTGCTGAATCAGACTTTCCAGTAATTGTGTACGTCCCAATAGCAGTCTCAGAGATTGGGTTCAGTGTAACAGCAAGCGCATCACTCTTTTCGCCATCGACTAATTTATCACCTTCTGCAATGCTAAAGCCATTCGCACCATGTGCCGAGCCGTCGTAATCAGTAGTGACATCAGTAATGTTCACCGTAATTGGCCGCTTGTTCACGGTCAATGTACCTGTCCCAAAAGTAAGTTTGAAGTTGCCATTGGCCGCACTCAGAGCATCCTGAGCAGCTTGGGTTAATTGTACCGTGTAGCTACCAGCTGGTAATTTAGCAGCAGTTACCACCGAGTTTGTCGTTGTATCAACAAACTTAAAATTGTTCGCAGGATACGCAGTAGCCGGTGCCCCATTAACTGAGACTGACAGACTTGGTAATGAATCACCATAAGTCACACTGGTCCCCGTTACAGTCACGTTGCCATCCGCTGGGGTAACGGTTAACTTGGCCGTTCCAAAATTACCAAAAGTATAATTCGTGTCTTTCTTCAAATTGTTCTGTGCATCAGTGGTGTATTGGATCGTGTAGTCACCGCCAGCTTGTAGCTGATTACTCAAAACAACCTTTTTAGTAGTATTATCAATAATTTCAAAATCATTCTGATTAAGTGGATCGTCTGTATTTGCTAAATCCGATCCTAAACTACCCGTGATCGTTGGCACTGCACCGTACACCACACTACTGTCTTGAATCGTTGGTGTTGCAGCTGCGGGAGTAATCGTGAGCGTCCCAGAAACGTAGAGCCCAGCATTCGGGTTGTCTGGCGTCAAACTCTTAATATAGCTCCGTCCTGCTTCCGTTAATTTGAAGTAGTAGGTACCAACATCTTTTGGCGTAACGTGTGTATTTAGGTCAAGTGCATCGACATAATAAAAGTTAGCTGGGTCCTTAAATAAACCTGTCAATTGGTCAGCCAATTGGTCAGCAGAGGCCGTAGCACTAAACCCATCACCAAAATCAGCTTTAGGATTTCCCAATGCCGTCCCGTAGACTTGAGACCAAGAGCTAAAGGTCACCATACTAGCTTGGGTTGCGGCGTTAGTCGTCGACATATTATCTACATCGTTTTTAAATTCACTGAGTGACGTATCCATGCCACTGATGCCAGCATAACCAGCCTGACTATCTTTAACAATGGTTGCAGGATCCGTTGAATTCTTCGCATCCTCCAGAGACGCTTTAGCATCCGCATTGGTCTTCGAAAGTTGGTCATAGACGTTGTTCACAGAGTCCAATAAGCTCTTTGCGGCAGTCTTTTGCTCATCCGTAATATCAGGTGAAGCCACAAATTTATCATAGATATCTTGCGCCGCAGCCTTCTCAGTATCGGCCTTAGTTTGATTGTCGGTCGCCTGTTGAATCCACTTATCTAGCGTCGACTGAGTTGGAACCAAGATACTCTTACTATCCTGAGGCGTCGTGGAATCGGTAGAATCAGAACCATCAGCAGTAGGAACAGTAGACCAGTAGTAGTCATCGCTCGTAATCCCTGCCGTAGCACCATCAGTTGCGAGTTGGCCGTTAAGGGCGTCAGTGATAGATTGGTTGGTCCCTACCGTGACGGTTGCATTAACTGGCTTGCCGTCAATGGTTGTACCAGAAGCCGTGTAGTAATGAGCAATTGGGTTAACGTCCCCGGTCGTCGTGGTTCCTTCAGCCGCTGTCTTGCTCATATCAATTGTTAAATTATAGTTAACTGGCTGGCCATCTACAGGCGCAGGAATTGTGATTGTCGCTGGGGTAAACCCTGGGATTTGAACCACAGTACTCTTACCAGCAACTGCATTCACTACGATGGGACTCATCCCTGGAATCGACTGTCCTGTCGCTTTATCGATTGGCGTGACAGTTGCCTTATAAGTCAAACTAACTGGAACTGACATGCTTTGAGTCGCATCCCCAGTCACCGCATAGCTGTAGTAGGCGCCATCTGATACGGTTTGATCGTTACCGATATAATGGACCGGTCCAGCTGTAGAAGCTTGACTCCCATCAATAACGTACACATCGCCATCTGTGTCGGTTGGAATTACCGTCACCAAATTAGGATTTATTTTAGGATCTGCCGCAATGGCCCGCTGTGCAGCCGCCTCTGAAGAAAATACTAAAACAGTATCCCCAACGTTAGCCACTACTGATGCCGGCGTAGTGGCACTAGTCGTCGCCAAGGGCGTAGTCGTTGAAGAGGTAAAGTTAGCATTTACTTGCGTCGTCTTAGGTGTGTAATCAAAAGAATCAATTCTAGCTGAATAATTGTTTGTTTGGTAACCAGTAGAAGCGGCGATTGAAATAGAGTATCCAGAGGTAACATCACTGATTGTTCGTGTAAAAACGTGTCCACCCAAAGTAACTGTCAATAGTTTCTTTGAAGCATTATAAGTCATTGTGAAATCATTGAGTGGGTTTTTTGTTCGATCATTCAAGTTCAACGAGCTTGCAGCAACTATCCCCGTATCGGTATCTGCTTGAAGGTGGCCTTGACTATCCGTTGTCCGCCATCCAAAGTAATCCGCCGTGCCGGGATCAGCAACATAACCATCTTCGGCATTGTTGTGAAGATTATCGTAGACGAATCCAAAAGCATTGTCCAGACCGTTTAGCCCTAGCTTCCGCCCTGAACCACCCTTGGTCGCGGTTGCAGGGTCGCCGGGAGCAAAGATAATCCCAACACTATCCGCACCGTCCTCGGGATTATTTCCAACATTGGCATTATTCCCAATTCCTAAAGCTCCAGTCATCGAAAAGTCATGACTAAAATCGATTTCGTGTTCAAAGGAGACGTGGGCTACCTGGTGGCCGGTCATCGTACCTTTATCGCCAAATGAATTATAAAAATCGTGAGAACCTGTGCTGGTCAAATCAACGGCTCCTGTATCACTGATGGAAATATCATGTGTGTTATATGGCCGAGAACCAGTGGTATTCGAATCATTGGCATCATTATTCACAAGGGTACCCTTGAAATGGTCCTTAATCTGGTCAGCTGTGAGTTTAACCGTGCCATCTGTACCATCAACCTTGCTAACATCCACCTGTTGACCGGGTGTTAGTACTGGGTATTGTTGTGCCGCATTGTCATCTGACGTAACGGATGCAGATTCTGCCACTGCTGCTTTAACGGCTTTAGGAGCGTCTTGCGCTGGGGCATCTTGATTTGAGGCACCTTGACCTGAAGCATCTTGGCCTGAGGCACCTTGGCCTGAAGTATTTTGCCCTGAGGTACTTTGGCCTGAGGTGCCTTGGCCTGAAGTATCTTGCCCTGAGGTACTTTGGCCTGAGGTGCCTTGGCCTGAAGCATCTTGTACGGAAGTGGTTCCTAGCTTCGATGAGTCACTTGTTGACCCAGTCTTAAGTGTCGCACTCCCCGTCACCGCTGGCGTTGATACTGAAGATGCATCCGCAACTGGGGTCTCATCCCCCGTTGCCGCATGGACGTCAACCACGCCGGTACTTTCAGCGATAGCTACCGCAGAAAGACTAACTAAAAGCGTCCCAAATAAACGGGTCTTAATTTTCCAGCCCGTATGTCCCTTGTATAAAATGAAATTTTTCTTCGCGTTTTGATTTGCTACTTTTTGTCTCAAGCTTGACCTCTCCCTTTTAAATGGTACCGAATACTTATTTGTTTAAAATAAATCCATCCCCAGAATCCGATTGACAATTCTGATAACCGATTGCCAGGATATTACGGCCGGCGACCAGTTAGTAAAATTCCCTTTCATTGGTTAACCTACCGATAATCCTCATGATTAACTCGTAGACTCCCGCATGAACTTAGTCGCTTCTTTCGAGAAATTCCTTGGAATTTAAAAAGCGTGTTTGCCTTTGCTCACTTAAAACAGTCTGTTGGAAATCAGTTGATTAGTCATCATTCTGCCAGATTTGTACATAAACTTGGCGGCACTGTCTTACAGCTAAAAAGCAATCTATAAACATTCTAGTCCGAAACCGTCATTTATAATAACCTTTTCACGGCTATTTCAATTGCAGTATCATTATAAATGTGATGGGACTAACATTCAAGACGTTTATGTTCCACATTTAGTCACAGTAACAAATGATTCCATGTGTTACCAAAAGTGTTATATAGCGCTATAGATTATCCCTTTAGCCGGTTTACTTTTAAATAAACATCTTTGTTTCATTAGGAAGAATCGCTAACAATCGCCAGTTCGCATCAATTAGATACATGGTGAATTATTTTCATAATAATCGCTACCTCAATCTTGTTTAAACCTCACTTACTTCTAGCCACATTTTTCATAAAAAAACAGGTTGCCTTAATCAACCTGCTTCTACTATCAAATATTCAGTTTGACTGGCGCGTTCGCACCTCAGGATTACGAAAAAACACGAGACGTGTGCTTTTCAATTGCAACACGTCTCGCGTTCTCTTTGACTTCTTTTTAAAATTTACTTGGCCGCATGACCATGCCATTTAGGTAAATGGGTAAAGCTGTGCATCTTGGTATACGTTCGATGGCTATTCCAGTCCTTATCAAAGAAGAGATTACTAACCGTCAACGTCTTATGTGACTTGCTTAGCTTGACCTCAAAATAGTCATAGTCTCCACCCTCTTGATGGCTATTATCTTCGGCTAAGTACCAGTGTCTAGCCCCATCTTTATAGTAACTAATGCTCTAACCCGTCAGCCATGGAAGTTTGCCCCCCAAAAACATACTTCGTCACGTAGTTGTAACCGCAAAAATCGTACGGAACACTTCTATCTCCCGGTATCTCCCGGTATCTCCCGGTATCTCCCGGTGAATCTATTTATTTTGAATCTGATGAACCAATACATACCTTGTTGCAGGGCCCGCACCAACTCTTTTTAAAACATCAATATCAACAAGCTGCTTCAAATATCTATTGGCCTGTGTTCCCTTTACTTCCAAAATCAATTCAACAATTGCTCTGGTAACGTATAAATGATTCTTCAAATATTCAACAATCCGTCCTTGCTCATCGAGAACCACCTTGACTGCTCCGGGTTCATCAATCTCTACAACGTCAGGGAATATTGGCTTAGAAAGGTGTTGTCTATAGTTTGAATTTGGAAGGCAAACCTTTACAAAATCCTCATTCGTTTTAAACTCCGGCTTTTTCTTCTCATCATCGTAACTACTCAAAATCCTTCTAATTCCCGTTCCATAGTCCTCAATATACTTCAGCTTATTAAGAACCTTAACCACCTGTGGATTTCTAGGAAGTGTTTGTCCTGCCAACACGGCATTCAGTTTCATTCCCCCTGGCAAAGGTCCTGGAGACATGATAGTCAGGTGGTCATCGAAAATTTCAATTTGAATAGGCGATTTGCTGAAATAAGAACGATGGACAATTGCATTAATAACTGCCTCACGGATGGCAACGCTAGGATAACTTCTCTTTTCGTCTCTCATCGCTTGTCCTGTGATTCGTGCTGATAATGGATTGTTTAGATTGATATATGTCAGAATTTCGTCAATCTGCTTTGGCAAACATCCACTAAACTCTCGTCGATCCTTAAATTGATCAACCTTCACACCATCAAAAATAGCAACCTTTACCACAAAATTATTTTGACTACTCATCAGGAAAGCAACATTTGTAAACAGGCCTTGTGAATTTAAAAATCCTAAAGCTTTGGCTTTAAAGTTAAGCTTTTCTCGCTTAAAGACACTTTCAATTTCATCCAACTTCAACTCTTGAATAGGTGATTCTGAAACGTCAAACGAGCTTAAATCCTGAAATGCAATCATTTTAGTAACACGTTCTTGAGACGCCTTAATCGATTCTGAGCCATTCCTGACATATACCCTGCCATCTAGGAAATAGGGCTTGGCATTTCCAGGGTGTATCTCAATACAAAAAAGCTGTCGATCCGTCCGCACATGTACGACACCCACGGGACTCGGATAATATATGGGACTTGATAACCAACGCCCCACTTGCTCTTCAATTTCATGTTTTTCATCATCCGTATAGATGTGCGTAACTTTACGACTGAGATCATTCACCCCAAAGTAAATACACGCTGGTTGTGTACCATTTAGAAGGGCAGCAATTTCTCTTTTACACTTTTCATTAAATACTTCCTTATACTCAATAATTTCATTCTCTATCGGAAACGGTTGCCTATCATCAAGACTCAACACGTATTTCACCCCTATTCAATTCTAAGTCCGTATTACCAAGATAATCCCCATCCAAATGTATGTTAGCCCTCAATATTTCTTGTATATTTAAGTCCTAACTTATTCTCACCCCCTTCAGCCATGCGACTATATTTCTACTGTCGGCGCCGCTTAAACCACCAGCCACCAAGACAGGCAACCAAGACTCCCCAACCTAACCAATGAATCGGCATGACCCGTTCATTCGTAGCAGGCAAAGCCACCGGTTGTTTCTTAGATTTCGTCGCTGTCGCAAATGCACTCCCCACCTGGATTGGCAACGTCGCGGTTGGCCGATTGGTCTGGCCGTTGCCACTTGCTGCTCCGTTTTCAACTGGCAAAGTTGGTTTGGCTGGCTCACCACCATCTCCTTGGCCACCACCCACCACATTAGGCGCGTAGATATAAGTCACGTCCACCGGCTGCTCGCCAAAGATGCCGACAGCGTTCGTTGGCCGACCAATGACATGATAGTTTGCCAGCGGCAATGGTTGCGTCTGATAACCGCTCCCCACCTGGCCAACAACACTGGTATTGCTGTGAACCGGTGTCCCCTCAGCGGTCTGATAATGTACCGTCACGCGACCTTGCTTAATGGCCGGCAAGGTTGGTTTCGACCCCGGGGTGGGCACCGGTTGTGGATTAGGTGTCGGGTTCAGTGTCGGCGGGGTAACCGGTGGTACGGGGAGCGGTTTACGATAAATATAGGTCACCGTGATTGGCTCTTCGCCAAACGTCCCCTGTGCGTTGACGGGTGCTTTCGTTAGCTCATAGCCGGGGATCGCGGTGGCTTGCGTCTGATAGGCATCACCGATATCCCCCTGCAAAGTTTGACTGGCCGCCAGTTCCTGGCCTTGTTCATCCTGATAGTTCACCGTGACTGGCTCGGCGGCATCGCCGATATCGTACCTTTGTACAATCCAAAAGAAATAATCACCCTTCACATACTTTGCAATTAAGAAATAAAAATTACCGGCCTGATCGCCACCCTCGGAAAACTGAGCTTGGTCTTTAATATTCGCGAAGTCGAGTCCACCCTTGCCATCTTCCGTGACTTCACCACCCTGGGTGTACCAAAAATTAACGGGATTGCCACCGTAACCCAAGGCCCCACCCTTATAATTGTGGACCAAATACATATCCTCGAGTCGTTGGACGACACCCGTGGCTAGCTCGCCGTTTTGTAAATGAATCGGAATGTTCAAGTGAGCCTTTCGCGTCCACGAGTTAACCTTGATAGGCTCTGGAAATATGTACTGATACGTTTGATTATCACTGACATCAGCCGGAATATTTTTCAGACTTGAAAAGTCCGCGATAAAATTATCATGAAGTCGCAACTCCGTGAGATTGGTTAGCCCCGCCAGCGGCGATACATCACTGATTTGGTTATTGCTCAGCCATAATGTTTTTAGGCTAGTCAGATTCTTTAACGGCGAAACGTTCTTAATATTGCCAAAATTTTGATAGGGCGCTTCATCCGTGCCCCCACCACCCATCATAAGGGTTTCTAAATTAGTGGCGTACTCCAGTCCATCAAGCCGGTATTCTTCGCCATCCGGGTTGTAGGTCGACTCGCCATTCTCACCGCCGTAATAACCAATAAATAATGCCTTCAACCGTTTCATGTCAGCCTTCGTAATGTCAGCGGTCGACTGCCAAGTCTTGTCATCATCCGGGACTGGAATGAGATGGGTCAGTTGATAAAAAATTGCCCGTTGGAGCCGTTTATTTGGCATCCACTGGTCAATCGACTCGGTGGCCGGTTTGCTGGTCTTACGTGGTCTGTCGACCTCGACAGTAGCCGGCTTAGGTGTGTCAGGTTTCTTGGGCTTAGCCACAGTCTCCGTTGTCGCTGTTTCATGAGTTGTGCCGGCATCCGATTCAGCCGTTGTGGGCGCGGTGACTTCCGCTGCCGGCAACCTTGCTTCACTGTGACTGTCCTCGTTCAGTCCATCCGACGAAGACGAGCTCCCCAAAGGCGTCTCCCCCGAGCGATTCCCCGGGGCCTGCTCGGCCGTCATGGGAGTCGCCGCTAGGGCCCTCACCGGTGTGATGAGTGGCCCACCAATTTCGGTTAAAATAACTGCGGTGACCATCCAGCTTTTAATGTGTCGTGTGGCTTGGTGTCGCCTGACTTCTGCTCCCCAATGCATGTCAAAATCCCCCTGAACCTGTGGTAATAGTTACTGACTACCATCGATTACCCCAGAATAATAATGATTACTCATCTGTTGTGAGTTGCTTTTAGTATATCGAAATTCATTTGGAATTTCCACATGACATTGACATTTTATATTGTATTCAATCAACGATTTGCTTCGACATCAATTGATTATTGACTGTAATTGTTCGACGAAGTGTTGCACTTAGTTGGCCAATCTGTCCTCTAAAATTGGCAGATTTTCGGCTGAATCTAGCCGTTTTTGTTTACTTTCTTCTACGCAAGTTTTCCATCACAAACATGTGCTTGTCACCCTCCTGTGTTAGTTCTACAATGATGAGTGATTGCCGGTACATAAGCTGGCAACCAAGATACATCGGAGATTGTCCAGGTCATTTTCAAGTGTCAGGAGAGGAAAGTTAATTATGAAAAAAGTTATACAAGTGCTAATGGTTTTGGGAGTTGGAGCTGGCGTTTTAGGAGCAGCCAGCGTCACAGCTTCCGCGAACAGTCAGTATTCAGCGGCTCGGTCCAAGTCAGTCCGGTTGGTTTGGCGTAAAAGTATGAAACGTCATGCTCTGATGGCAACTACCGGCGCACGTTATTCAAAGCACCTGGGGATTCGTTATAGTAACAATGACGTGACCCCAACCGTTGTCTGGTATACGGATGCTCATGAAAAACTGTACGAAAAGAACAAGGGTGTTAATGCCATTTACTACCACGTTAAGAGTGGCGACGGGACCCTCCAAGGTTGGATTTGGCGGGGCTATTTGAAAACAGCCACTTCTCAAAAACCAGCTTCATCTACGGTGACAACTCAGACCAACCCAGCTGATCCAGCGGAAAATTTGCCAATCACAAATGAAAACACACTGATCCAAGAAATCTTGAGCTTATTCCCAGGAACGACGGTCGACCAGAAGCTGTCTAGCCAAGCGGGTAGCGTCGTTTACACTGACGATGGTGAGGAATCACCAACGGTTCCAACCGGTGAAACCTACATTCACTTAAGTAACTCGTCCATGACCATGGATACACAGAATTATCAAAACCTGTTGACGCAGGCTGGCTATCCTGCCGCCAAACGGGCCCAGTATCGCGGCTGGCACATTGGTGTCCGCGTGCAGACCGAAGATGGTTATGGCGAAGGTGTCAACCAAGGGGATGCGGCAATCTTCTTGTCCCCAGCAAAGTAGTTTAACCTTCACGTCGCTTTTGAAATTTCATTAAATAACAGAACGCCAAATAGGACTAGCCCCTCAACTGTGGGCTAGTCCTATTTGGTGTTTTCGACTATTTAGCTGGCGTCTGCGTCTTCCGTCACAAACGTGTGCTTGTCGTCTAACACATACTGAAATTCAACGGCGTTGAGCATTAGGCTTGCCCGAAACAACGCCTTGATTCCCTGTTCGTTACTCATGACCACGAAGAATTCACGGTCGGTGCCACTGACGCGTTGGAACGTTTCGTACTCACCCTTGAATCCTTCTTTTCTAAACAGTGCAATAATCTTCATCATTTCAATTTGTGATACTTCTTTGTCTGCCAAATTCAATTTCTTTTCTCTTTATGGGTTAGTTGCGAATTATCTATACTGATAGCCAGTTTTAGGCCACGAAAAAGCCGCCCCCCATGTGCGAGGCGGCTTCGATTCAGAAGGACTACTTGCCCAACTTCGTCTTGTTAGTCATGTTTAACTTGTCATCGAAGTCGTAGACAACTGGTTCACCAGTAGCCATTTCGAGGTCCATGATGTCATCGTCGGAGATCCGTTCGATGTACTTGGAAAGGGCACGGAGCGAGTTCCCATGAGCGGCGATGATAACGTTCTTGCCATCAAGCAACTTAGGAGCCACTTGGTCTTCCCAGAAAGGGTTGAGAGCAGTACAGTAGATTGGTTGCTAGGCCAGCCTTTCACAACTATGCTTCTCTTGAATAGGTGCCAGGTAGTGACAAGAAAATGGACATAATATTCAAAACAATCTCAACTCGCCAGCCAATACTTACTTACAAATAATTTAAAATCCAATCTAACCATTATCGAGTTCTCCATGCCACTTTACTAGCTGTCGTAAATAACCAACATCAGCTTCAGAAATACTTTTTTTAAATTGGTAGGATTTATCAGATAAATATTTTTGCATAATAGATTGGCGATCCAATGGATTTTCATACGTTGTATGCGCCATCAAGTGAGCTGTCTTTATTTTAAATCGTGCGAATACTCGTAGGTCTCGAGGTAATTTCTCAAACGGCATACTCCCCTTAATTACTTTACTTAGATATGACCAAAATGTTCCCGGAACTTTTTCTTCTTTTTTAACAATATTATCACAAACAATCGCTGCCAATACGACATTACACGTACATGTTGACTGCAAATCAACTAGCCCTATATTCCCTAATTCTTGTCCAGTTAAACTAAGATTTTTAATTGCAAGCAACATATCATACATATTTTTCAATTTAAGCTTTCGTACTTTTATCAAATCCATAATACCCGAATAATTACTCAGACTGTTGATCTGCTGATATGTATTCGATCGCTTATAAATCTCTGTCATCTGATTGGACACTAAGATATACGCATCTTGAGGAATAATAGTAAATCCTGAATACAATTGTCGAAATTCGTCAAAAATTTGCTCAATACTTTCAGTCAACATGTTATGTGAAAGTGCTTCAATCTCTCTAATTGTAGCGACCTTACTAATCGATTTAGTATTAAAAGTATCATGCTCTTCCCTTTTAATATTTGCCGACAATGCCATATCACTTAATTTCACCATCAGTTTTGAAAAGGCCGTTGCATTATCATCAACCGGATAGAACTCCTTTGGAGCAATCAGTGTAATACCATTATCCTCACACATAGACTTCAGTTGTTCGCTACTGTTATAGGCAATTAGAAATGCTGGGAGACTGTTAGTTCCAATAATTGGTCGTAATTCATCAATTAGTTTATGCAAATCAGGATCAGACATGCTATACCCAATAAACAGTAAATAATTTGTCATTAAGTGAGATTTCAAAATTATATCCAATGGCGACCCCTTATCCATACGAGCCTCATAGTCTTTTTTGGTAAAAACCAACTCATCAGGATGTGTATAATCACCATGAAACTTAATTAATTGCTGATGTAAATTATCCGCCTTCAATGCATCTTGCTGTGTATAGATTACCTGTAGAGGACGCTTATACTTCGTCATCATGGACTCAATCATATTATCAAAATTGGTAGTATAAATAACTGGAAAGGCTCCACCGAGGAACGTCAACGGTACTTCTCCCAGCTCATCATCAAATGAAGAAATTTCGAGATATTTTTGCAAAAAGTGGCAGAGTTCTGCACGTCCAAACTCATCTTCATATTCTTGTGCAATCGCTAAATTATCATCACTCTCAGTGGATTTAGATAATGCCGTTTTCATTAGCGCCGTTAAGTGATTCCAGTCTGGTGCAATCCTTATTGATGATCCTGCTCCCAGAAAAGGAATTATTTTTTTAGCCGACATATACTCTGCTAATTGTTCCAATATACTCACTTACAGTACACCTCACTTTAATTGTAAAAATGATCTATTCTTATTACGAAAAAAATCCAAATCAATTTATCCTTCCGCCTTAACAGATTTCATGTAACGGGACATCACCCAACCATACTTGATGTGCTGACTGTCTATCTTTACTCGTGTCCATTTTCCTTTTCGCTCTACAGCTTGCATAACATCATCTTTTTTTGAAATACCGACAATAGGGCTATTACTTCTACGAGGTGATAATCTAACAAACAACTTATCAGCAACAACTTGTTTGTAACAATTAAGTCCTAAGTTTCTCCCTCTAGCGCGTTCCGTCATATTATATACAGTATTTGGTAAAGCATTATCTATAAAGTACCCGCTAAGCGTTCCAGCTGTGGAATTCATAACTGCAACTGCAAGCAAAGGAAAAACTATACAGTCCCAAATAAACCTCAGCCATGACTGCTGACTCATAGTTAATTTTCCAACTGAATGATTCTGTACAGCATCTAGTGCAACCTGCTGCTCTGATTCATCAATCTCATCTTGCACTCTGCCTATGTCTACTGTATTAAACTGCGTGTAATTAACTTCATCATCAGTAAGCGCAGCAAACCCTGATACATCTCCCTTTCCAAGATTTCTCATGTTGTTCCGGATTATCTTTTTCTCAGACTCATTAGGTAATCTTTCAGTAACCATTCTTTCAAAGAAACTACTAAACCCATTAGCTTCTGTTCTGGAAATAAACTTATTGGCAATGCTTACGTCGAAATTAATCCCCGAATTTATCCTAGACTCTGACAAGAGACGTAAAGATGACTTAAACGCAGTACTACTTGCAACCTTATTGAGTTGATCTATACTAGCGTTCATCGTTATCAAACTTTTTTGAAATTCAGTGTAATGAGTTCCAGCTATGCCTACGCCATTTTTCATAAACTGGCTTAGCTGCATGGATACAGGTCGAGACATGTTAGATATTTTATCCATACTATCCTTCATAGCCGATACTGGTGCTGAGATATCTGTCCGTGATAAACTAAGCATTTTATCAATACGTCCCATATTATCTGACAACATGCGCATTGATGCCGATAAATCTTCGTATCTTGGCTGTTGTGCAATTGATTCAAATACTCTTAACTGTTTCCAGCTGCCGGTATTTGATAAATTATCCATCGCCTTAACTACGGCAGATAATTCAGAACCATTATTCAAGATTGAAGCAGATACTTGCTTTTGTTGCCTGCCTATCGCAGACACTCCCTCACTAAGTTTTCCAAGAGCAGAGGGATTTTTAAATGGATTATTGATGATAGACACCTCCAGCATATTAACTTATTTCATCCTTTTCCAGAACGTTTGTTTGCATTTAAATTCATTATACGTAAAGTAGTCAGCTAAAGCAAAAAAAATAGTAAACACCATAACAGTGTTTACCATCTTTCATTTTAAATCTAAACGCACCCTCGCTTCCGAGCCTCCTTAGCCTGGATATCCACAACTCGCACCAACTCCACAATTACGGCTGCACCCATCTTCAATAAGATTCGTTTCATTAAGTAGCAATCTATTCTCATCTGACCTCATCCCCTAACTCAGCCCAACTCAGTTTGCCGTCCACCAATACACCCGCCACATATATGATATCTCGACGCTCACTGGTAAGAATATACCCCCATACATTACTTCCATCAGCCTCATACATGTAAGCAAGCACTTGCTCAGGTAATCTTTCAACATTCAAATCAGCAGGTAATAGGTTGTCATCCAGTTCATCTCGTCCCAAGACATCTGCTTCGCTACTTAAATCAAAAGGAATTCTTCGCTGACTAGCGCTGACCATCTTCAATCGAATCCAATCCTTCCACATCCTCTGGTTATTCATTAAGCTACACCTCATTTTTTCTATGTTCCTATGATCCGAATCAAAAAAGCCACTAGCTTCGACTCAAGTTAGTGACTCATCTACCACCATTCAATACCCGACTTCTCTAATTACCTACCCAAGCTATCCACACACCCTCCATATAAATTCTGAAAACAACAATGAGATATCTACCTATTGTCGCAGTAATGAAGTTCCCTAATTGGCGGATCAAAGTACCTTCAGCACTGGTATCCTCTTTCCAAGACAAAAAATAATGCATGACTCTTCTGGGGGAGTCATGCATTATTTCGTTGTGTGAATCTTAGTAATCGTCGTTAGTAATTTCAAGGTCAATGGTATCACCAGCACCACTGCCCCAAATCCAGTACGAGCCATCGTAATCCCCTGAAGAAACGTCAAAATTGTACTTACCAGGGAACAGTCCGCTACTCAATTCTTGCTTAGTGATTGTCTGGTTTCGACCACCATCAGTGATTTTAACCTTCAGCGGGTCCCCGTTACCGGTGTAATTATAAAGCTTGACTGGTGATCTCCGGGTTGTCAGATAGTAACTGTCAAAAATCCCCAGTACCTTCTTACTCTCAACACTGAATTCATATGTGGTCTTAGTCCCAGCGACGTGCCGGCCATCCACAATTATTTTACCGATTTCGCCAATGGAGTCAGTTGAATTGTTGTGCATGTCTTTCACGATACTCTGCGCACCAATCTCACTAAATTTGATGTTTTGTTGGTCCTTAGCAAATTGCTTTAAAAATAGCTGGCCATCTTTATTTTGAACGGCCTTAGTGATGTTGGCTGCCAACCGGTTCTCGGACACAGCGATACGGGTCTTCACAAACATGAAGCCACCAAAAATAATCACTACAGCAACAATCACAAACGCAATAATGTCCTTCTTCCTCACTCTTCTAATCCCCCTTCCGATCAAGAAGCATCAATATCGTTGGATATATCGTCAAGACTGGAATAAGGAGCAGCCAACCCAAGCCGGGATTCTGATTAATGTATTTTAACCGTCTCATAGTCGCCGAAACCAATAGAATATCAGCAACCCAGCCTAGTAACCAGCCGATGGCAGGAATGAAGATTAAAACCATGTCCAAAATCAACACACCTAAGACTCCCCACCAGAACACAGACTTACGACTTTCAGGAATGTTCCCATTAAATTCGAAAGCATGCTTTAAGATATATTGGATGCTCCCAACAAAACCCAATTGGGGTTGATCATCTTCTACCGTTTGTTGATACGATTCCTGCTGTTGCCCTTGCGCTGCCTGTGGCTCTGGTTGCACAGCTGTCTTCTGACTCATTGATTCTTGTGGTTGAACCGTTTCTCGTTGTTCTACTGGATGACCGCATGATGGACAAAATTTAGCACCCTCTGCTAACTCGTGACCACATTTCACACAATATCTCATACCTACAACAACTCCTCATGATTTTTTTGATTAACTTTTTCTTGATTGTTATTTTCTCGTGTTACCTGACGAATCCACTTCTGGGAGTAGCCATACTTTCTAGCTAACTCTTGTTGATTGTGACCGGTGTATTCTTCGTTAACTCTTTTTGCCGCTAACTCTCTATCGTACAAATGTGTTGGAATCGTCATTTGCATTCCTTTGTACTGGTGATAGATTTTTAGCATTGATTCTACCCCCACCAGCTCACTAAGCCCCCGGTAGAAGTGATGTAGTGCTGATACTTCAATCTTATCGCCCATCTCACGCTCACCACCTTTAGCTCTAATATTAGATAAATCATCTGCCTTTCGGAACAGCACTTTGGCCATCCCCTTTCCTTGAACTCTACCGGTAACTATTAAGCAACGCTTCCTTGCATTTCCTACACAGCAACAGAATGTAGCTACCTGTTTAGGGGAAAGTTAGTAGCGTAGTATGTGGTTAAGGTGGTCCATTAATGGCTATCATTGTGGTAACAAAAAAGATTACATGAGTTAGCTCATGTAATCTCTTCATACGAACTGTGAAATAAGGTTCCTACTTCTGACAGTGGTGGTCCAACGCCAACATCGTTCTTTCATTTGGGATAGCTTAAATTTAGCGTGTTAGTTCGTCCCAACTTTCTTTCCGATACATAGTCAGTTCACAACAAAGTCGTCCCAAGACAAAACCTTTTTCTCTCGCAAAGCCTTTACCCGAGGATACATACTCTTTCTGGAATAGTAATAACGAATGTCCACACCAGATTCATCACCAAAAAGCCATTCTCTTAAAGTTGCGTTTCCTTGCGTATCTTTGGTCCATTTTTTAAAATGATAAATTCCACCAAAGTTCGCACCACCGAGTGTCCAGTACCCTTTAGCCGATTTATGAGCCGCAACAGCAAGATCAGGATGATGGAGTCCAGAAGAAAAATGCTTGCCGCTTAATGTTATGCTCATATTGCCAAGGGCTGTGCTGGGACGCATCCGTTCCGTTTCAAACTTATACTTTGTAATCGTAACCCGTTGAAAGAGGCTCCCATCCACAACAGAATACCAAGTACCTCGCAAACTCTTGGGCGTAGTGACATAATAACGTTTTGAAGCATTTGCCTTCTGCGTATCCATTCCTAGAAAAACGCCAACAATCAGCCCAAAAATTAAAAGTGTTTTAAGAAGTTTGTTTTTCATAATCTACACTCCCACTATCAACAATGACTATCTCTGTAGCCCATCAATTGGATCAGCCATAGCATTTGCCAGCTCTGTGGCCTGAACCCGTTGCGTATCGAACGAATCGCCACCATTTACAGCGTCCAGATACTTAGCATATAATCGTTGCAAATTGCGGTTGACATTTGTGCTGAAACGTCCAGCAAACAGTTGATATTCAGCGATTCCGCCAGCAACATCAACTTGATTGCCATCATAGACTTCCGCCGCGATTCTTACGGAAACCTGAGCTAAATTATTTTGCGCATTTTCTGTTGAGTAGGCATGTTTCAAGGATAGCTTATCGAACTGTGGCATGATATACTTCTGAGCCCGCGGTGTCATGTTCAAGACAATTTTCTTCATGGCTGCGACATCTTTCTTAGCCTGACCATACTGCTGGACTTTTTGCAGATTGCCTTTCCAAATCCAGCCTTTAATACGCTTATTACTGCTCTGCACGTAGTAATAGATGGCCGACTTGCCATTTCGCTTTTTTACCTTTGATGATTTTGTCGCGTAAAATTTTGTGTTTAAGTATTTAGCCGCATTGTACTTTTTCTTAGTCAATTTGGCACTAGTATAAATATATCCCCCAGTAGTTTGATAGGCTATTTTATTGAGCTTAGTCGTCTTCACGACCTTAGCACTCTTCACTTTTGCCGAAGCCACATCTGGAACTGAAACAACCGACGCGACCATCCCTAAAGTTACGGTCAGAATTGCTGTTGCACATAAAACTTTCTTCATCGAAAACCCTCCTAGAATAAATTAGTCTAATCCAGTTTGAGTTTATACTTAAGGGACATAAACATGCAAGATACGAACCACCAGTCGCTTTCCTTATACTTGTCCCCAATTACTGCACAAAAAAAGGATGTAGCCATTTTAGTGGCTACATCCTGATTCAAACTAGCTAGCGTCCGCATCTTCCGTCACAAACGTGTGCTTGTCATCTAACACATACTGAAATTCAACGGCGTTGAGCATTAGGCTTGCCCGGAACAGCGCCTTGATTCCCTGTTCATTACTCATGACCACGAAGAATTCACGGTCGGTGCCACTGACGCGTTGGAACGTTTCGTACTCACCCTTGAATCCTTCTTTTCTAAACAGTGCAATAATCTTCATCATTTCAATTTGTGATACTTCTTTGTTTGCCAAATTCAATCTCTTTTCTCTTTATGGGTTAGTTGCGAATTATCTATACTGATAGCCAGTTTCAGGCCACGAAAAAGCCGCCCCCCATGTGCGAGGCGGCTTCGATTCAGAAGGACTACTTGCCCAACTTCGTCTTGTTAGTCATGTTTAACTTGTCATCGAAGTCGTAGACAACTGGTTCACCAGTAGCCATTTCGAGGTCCATGATGTCATCGTCGGAGATCCGTTCGATGTACTTGCTTAAGGCACGTAATGAGTTCCCATGAGCGGCGATGATAACGTTCTTGCCATCAAGCAACTTAGGAGCCACTTGGTCTTCCCAAAATGGCATAACCCGTTCCAGGGTAACCTTCAAGTTTTCACCACCGGGGACGATGTTAGGGTCCAAGTTTGCGTAACGTGGGTCCTTAACAGCTGAACCTTCAGCGTCTGCATCCAAAAGTGGAGGCAAAACATCGTAAGAACGACGCCAGATGTGGACTTGGTCATCGCCGTACTTTTCAGCGGTTTCCTTCTTGTTCAAACCTTGCAAAGCACCGTAGTGACGTTCGTTCAAACGCCAAGTCTTGGTTTCTGGAATCCAAAGTTGGTCGGATTCTTCCAAAACGTAGTGTAACGTCTTGATTGCCCGCTTCAGAACTGACGTGTAAGCGTAGTCGAACTTCAAGCCAGATTCCTTGATCTTGTTCCCAGCTGCCTTAGCTTCTTCGACACCCTTTTCGCTTAAATCAACGTCAACCCAACCAGTGAACTTGTTTGCCAAGTTCCATTCACTTTGGCCGTGGCGAATCAATACTAATTTTGCCATCACTTATAACCTCTTTCTGTCGTAGAATACTTTGTCATTTTACACCATCTAGCCGCGAATTTCAGCTAAATTGTGTGGTTCTTTACATGAAACCGTTTTCTTCTGTGAGAACTCTCAGAGCGCCCGCAACCTAACAAAAAGTGGCGCTCACCATTTCGGCTGCGCCACGTTCATTTACTCTTTTTTATCGCTGCTCGGGCCGTAATTGCGCCGAATTTCACGTAATTTTTGCACATCCACGTGGGGTGGCTGATGCAGGCCATGGACCGGCCGGACACCCAGGATGTCCAGGAAGAAGGTGAAGATTGGCACCCCGACAATCAGGCCCCAAACGCCAAACAGTTGCTCACCCGCCAACAAGACCACGAAGGTGTAGAAGATGGGGAGTTCCGTTCTGCTCGACATGAATTTGGGATTCAGCACGTAGGCTTCCAGTGCGTGGACCACGACGATCATCACTAGGATGTAGACCACGTAGCGGAACCCACCGACTGAGTACCCCAGAATCGTCAATGGTACCACGGACACGATGACCCCGGCCACGGGAATCAGGCTCAGGATAAAGATCATGATGGCCAGCGTTGGCAGTTGCGGCATCCCCATGAAGGCCAGCACAATCGTGGTAATCACGGTGTTGCACAGGGCAATGAAGAATTGCGCTTCCAGCACGACCCCAAACGTGTTGACGAACTTGGTCGCAAAGAAGTTGATATCCTCAAAGAACCAGCCGTAAGTACTGGTCAGGAAGCGTTTGGAAAACTCGCCCATCTGCTTACTTTCAATCGTGAAGAAGAAACTCAAGATCATTGACATAAACAGCGTCGCCCCGAATGAGCCAATCGTGGAAACGTACGTCAGGACGAGCTTGGCGCCATTTTGCAGCTGGCTCACAATGTCAGACGTCTTGATGTAGTTCGCCACGTAACTGATGATTTCGTTGCTGTCATTTTTCGGATTCTGATAGAACTTAAATAACTGTTCAATCCCGTGCATCGATGAATTCAAGATCTGCGGTAAATAGGTTGTGACCGCCCAATACAGGCCGCCAATGATGACGACGTAGGTTACCGTCACAATCAACGCCGGCGGTAATTTGACGACCTTGCGCACCGCCTTGACCAGCTGCAGCACCAAAAACGTGAAAATAAACGTCAGTAGAATCATGTTCATTTCCGCTCTGATCAGCCACAGGACAAAGATAATCAGCGCCAGTACCGTAAATCGCCGGAGCCGGACATTTTCTACGAAGCGTTGCCATACACTCACTTGTGAATCTCCCCCATCCATTCAATAGCTTTATTATACCGTATCTCGCCAGATTCCCTAGTGGTTTACCTGGAAAATATTCGCTGGCTGACGAGTTCTACGAAACCATGCCGCCTGCGGCCTCCAGGTACGCCACCAGCTGTGGGGCCCGCTTCCGGCCTGAGAGGCGGTCCTCCAGCTCGCTTTTAAGCCGCGAAGCCCACGCGTCTCAAAAGTCGTCCCGTGCTGTAGGGCCGAGAAGCCCACTCGGTCCAACACCACCGACACAGCAGGCTCTGTACCTGGCTGCCTCCGGCTCAAGCTGGGTGGTGCCCAGCGAATTTGTTTCGGTTCGTAAACGGCTACGGTTGGCGTGTCCGTTCTGACATTCGTTCCCGGCGGCGGGTTCAACCTGCCCTGCTGTGGGGCCCGGCTCCAGCCTGGGGAACAGGCTTCCACCTCGCCTTGAAACCTCGCTAAAACCGCGAGTTTCCAAGGTCGACCCATGGCCTAAGCTGAAATAGCCCCTTCAGCTAATGCCATCGACACAGCTGTTCAGGTTGACCCGCCTCTGGTCACTCAGACTGGCCAACTCGTTTACTACGCTAGAACCAATTCAACGTTCCAGCTAATACTAGGCTTCACTATTGAGCGTCACACGTAACCTGGTTTACTTTCCAAGCTGAGTCAACGTAAAAACGAATTCCCCCCCCGAAGAGAGACACCAATTTATTACGCCCTTAAACCAGTCCAAGCCGTGAGGGCGGGGCAAATAGGCTCAGCCGGGGGATTTAGCTCTAGTCAGCCCTGCTGACTAGAGCTAAATGGTGACTTTGAGACTCGTTTCCCAGAGGCTCAAAGCAAGTTCCGAGACCGCTCTTCGGCTCGGAACGTCCTGCCCCCAGCGTTCCGGCCTATTTGCCCCGCCCGGTAAGGCGCCATCAACGACCAATTTAAAGGCAAAATAAAAACTTCTGTCCGCGATGAACAGAAGCCCTTACGTATGCCGTTTCGTTTTCGTTATGCTTCGACTCCCTCTAAGACTGCCGACCGCTGATTACTAAAGGTCAGTTGTAAGTCGTCCAAGGCCAATGCCCGGTGAATGATGGCTGACGCGCCACCCATCAGTGAGGCTTCCTTGGAGTTCTTGGTTAACAGCAAAGGTGCTTTTCTTAAAATTTCTAACTTGCCCACGTAGTCACGCACCTGATCCATCAGCTCTGGCAACAGCTCCAAAATTGGGGCGTTGACGATGATGGCGTCTGGGGCGAACGTGCTGGACAGGTTGCCCAAGACCTTGCTCAGGTAGTAGGCAAACTCGTCCAAAATGGACAACAGTTCTGGCCGGTGACCCAGGTAGTCGCGCCGAATCCGGTTGACGTCGACCCGGTCAATGTTTTGGTAGGCCATGATCCGTTGCAGGACGTTGCCCTCCGCAACATAGTGGTTCACCGTTTCCATATTATCTTCTTTATACCGATCGGCCAATGGACAATTCCCAATGTTGCCGGCCTCGCCGTTGTGCCCCCGGTACAGGTGACCTTCCGTAATGATTCCGGCCGAAACTTGATCACGAATCGTGACCGAAATCAGGTTTTGATAAACACCCTCGCCGGAGAAGTCCCGTTCGTAAATCGCGGACTCGTTGGCCAAGTTTTCCAAGACCACCGGCACCTGGAATTTATCGCTAAAGTATTTTGCCAAATCAAAGTTCTTAAAGCCCTTCAGTGAGGCACCTAAAATCTGATTCTCATAAATCGTGCCATCCAAGCCAAACGCGATACCTAATAACCGGGTCTGGCTTGCCGCCATGATGTTGGCGATACGTTCGTCGATCATATCTAACACGGACGTCAGATCAACGTCTCTGGTCGACACGCTTTCGTAGTTCTCAGACCGCCCGTCCAATCTGCAAGTGATCATTGAGAAGCGAGAACGTAAAATGTTGATGCTGATGACATAACCATACCCCACGTTTAGTAATGCCATAACGGGCTTCCGCCCACCATTCCGGGTGCTTACGCCGTGACCAACCTCACGGATCAACCCTTCATGAAGTAACTGACTATAAATATCCGAGACCGTAACTTTATTCAAACTAAGATTTCGTGATATCTGGCTCCGCGAAATCGGGCCAGCATTCACAATCTGCTGCAAAACCTGTTTCTCATTGGTGGTGCGCATAATGTGTTTGTTGATAATCATAATTTTCTTGATAACGTGCCCCTATAAATAGCTTGTGGCGATTCGGGAATCAAATCAGTTTAGGTTGCCCCATCCCCCAAGATTGGTGCTCACCCGCTATTTGCGGGGGTCGCGTTACCTAACCCCCCTTGTAGATTCTGATTCTAACTATATAGTAAATCCTCCTAACGAATATAGCATGGAAAACGACTCGTGAAATTTTTGGCGGTTTTTTCGGGAATATTCCAGACAAACCGCGTGCCTATTGGGATACAGCTCGTGAAATCACTAAATGTGTTAGCTATTTAGCCAATCAGTTGATTAACCAATTTGTTTACTAACCTACCTTACATGTCAAGTTTTGACCCCTAATCGTTGGAAATGGTAAAGTTTCTTACTTAATCGACTTAACTCTTTTTGCATTAATGCATTTTGGTGGTCGTTGAATGTACTCCACCTGCGGCCTCTGGGCATTCCGTCTGCTGTGGGGAACGGTTCCGGCCTGAGAAGCGGTCCGCCACCTCGCTTTGAAACCTCGCTAAAACCGCGAGTTTCCAAAGTCGTCCCGTGCTGTAAGGCTGGGAAAGCCCGCCCAGTCTAACACCACCGACACAGCCGCCTCCATGCCCAGCTGCCTCCGGCTCCGTGGCAACGGCCACCAAATTCCTTAATGTCCCGGCTAAACTAGTTGTCAGTCCTGCCTCCGGGCGGTGAAAATGAGACCGGAACGCGGTGGGCGCCCGTCTAGAGCCAAAGGACGGTCTCCAGACTTACTCTGAGCCGCAGACCACGTCTCAAAGATAGCAGTTCCCTAAGCGGCCCAACCCGCCACTAAGGGAACTCCCACGGCTAAGCTCATTTTCACCACCCCTGCGGCTGGCACTGGTTTAGCCCGTGGCCACCCCGATTCATATAACAATAGTCATCAAGTAATCAATTAGCCAAATACTCCAGCTAGACAAAAAGAACGTCCCACACCGACAACTGTCGATACAAGACGCTCTCCAAAATCAAATTAAATTATCCTATTCATTACAAACCATACTACCCAACCATCACGAACAGAATCAGAAGTCGCCACCTTGGTGGTCAAACTCACTGTCAGCCGTGAGGGCGGCGAAAATAAACTCAGCCGTGGGAATGGTCTTAGTGGCGTATGCGCCGCTTAGACCATTGGTGTCTTTGAGACTCGTTTCTCAGAGGCTCAAAGCAAGTCCGGAGACCGCCTTTTGGCTCCGGGCGTCCGCCCCAGCGTTCCGGTTTATTTTCGCCGCCCGGTAAGGCGCTGGCAACGCACAATCTGGTTCTCGACCACCAAGACCTACTTCAGATACTGTTCTGTGTACTTGGTGAGGGAGATGCCCTTCTTGCTGGCCGTCTGTAAGGCGACCCGGACGTCCTGATCACTCATGGCGTCTGCCTGGCCACCGGCCGCGTTGATAGTCTTGCGGGCACTGGTGATTTGGCCGGCCGTGATGGTCTTGCCGTCCAGTTCCTTTTGCTTTTGCGTGACCGTGTATTCGTTGCTACCGGAATAATTGTTGGCCGCTGACTGTTCTGACGACGTCAATGACGCGCTGGAACTGTTGGTGGCACCGGTATTGCTACTGCTGGACGCCGTTGACGACGAGGAACTGCTACTGCTGTCACTCGAGGCTGCCGACGTTTGACCGGCATTGTTGGCCTTGCGCAGGGCTAAGGCTTGATCGTACAAGTTCTTGTAATACTTCTGGCGGAACTTGGCGTTGTTGAAAAGTTCATCCAACGTGGTGTTCGATTGCCCGTAGTTTAACGCTTGATTCTGGCCCGAAGCCGTCTTCAAAATCTTCTTGAACTGTTTAACGTTGGCGCGGATATCCTTGACCAATTTGGCCTTGGTGGTTGCCCGCTTGACCAGCACCGTGGATGCGTTGGTCGTGTTCTTGACCTCAGCATAGTGGTCCGCTGCGCTAGCGAATTTCAAATCGTCCAGTGCATTTTCCGCAGACACGAAGCGTTGTGTCTGCGTTAAGTAGCGTTGGGCTGGCTTATCGTTCAGCCGCCGTTTTAAAGCGTTTTGGAAATAACTTTCCGCTTGCGTATAATGTTTATCCTGAATGGCAGTCCGACCGTTGGCCATTGCCGCTTGGTACTCCTTGGCTGTCGCGTGATGATTGGAATACGCGTACCCGCCAATCAGCAGTGCCACAACGATTGTTGCCACGACCCATACCCATTTTTTCAAATGAAAGACCTCCGCTGGTTAATTGTATCTTCATTATACCATGCAAGCCTAATGAAACCCCCAATTTTACCGCGGACTAATCGCAAATTAATGTTAACCGCTTTCACCAAAGCTCCCCCTTACCCTTTACCCACTTAAAGGCGTATAATGTCCAAGTGAATTTTATTTTCTTTGTGTCCAAATTCAAATCTAGAAAACCGGAAAGGACCCCTGTCATGCTTGAAAAAACATTTTACAAAACGTTTCTGAGTCACACTTTCAACATCCCCGTTCGCGTTAACTATTGGGACGGGACTTCCGATGTCTATGGGACCGGCACTCCCGACATCACGATCACCATCCACGAGGCCATTCCGGTCAAGGAAATCTCCCGCAACGCGTCCATCGCGCTGGGTGAAGCCATCATGGACGGCACCATCGAAATCGATGGGAGCATCGAAGACTTACTGACGGCCGCTTACGAAAATGCCGACAGTTTCTTCCACAACAAGAAGTTCATTCATTTCTTACCTAAACAAAAACACACGGAAAAGGAAAGTATCACCGACGTTCAAAACCATTATGATATCGGTAATAATTTCTACAACTTATGGTTGGATGACACCATGACGTATTCCTGTGCCTACTTTAAAACACCGGAAGACAGCCTGTACACGGCGCAAATGAACAAGGTCCACCACATCATCAAGAAGTTGAACCCGCAACCGGGCAAGACTCTCTTGGACATTGGTTGTGGCTGGGGTACCCTGATGTTAACGGCAGCGAAGGACTACGGTCTGCACGTTACCGGGATCACGTTGAGCCAAGAACAATACGACTACGTGAACCAACAAATCAAGGACCAAGGCCTCGAAGACGTTGCCGAAGTTCGTTTGGAAGACTACCGCGAATTGGGCAACGAACAATGGGATTACATCACCTCAGTGGGGATGTTTGAACACGTTGGTCAAGAAAACTTGGGCCAATACTTCGACTGCGTTCAAAAATACCTGATGAACGATGGTGTCGCCTTGATTCACGGGATTACCCGTCAACAAGGTGGGGCCAACAATGGTTGGCTGAACAAATGGATCTTCCCAGGTGGCTACGTGCCCGGCTTGATTGAAAACACCACGCACATCATCGAAAGTGGTTTGCAAATTGATGATATGGAACCCCTGCGCCGTCACTACCAAAAGACGGTGGAAATTTGGGATGATAACTTCAACGCCCACCGCGATGAAGTTGCCAAGATGTTTGACGAAAACTTCGTGCGCATGTGGGATCTTTACCTGCAGGCTTGCGCGGCTTCCTTCAAGTCTGGTAATATTGACGTGATTCAGTATTTGATTTCGAAGGGCCCTTCTGCCCGGATGCTGCCAATGACGCGGGACTACATGTACGATGAGACCCACGACAAGGTCGCTAACTAATTCAAATGACTCGGGTGACCGCGGATCACTCGACTAAAAAACACCTGCTAACCGGATTGATCACCGGTTGGCGGGTGTTTTTTGTTGGGGTCGGGTGTAGCCATCGCCTCCAGGCTGGTGAAAATGGCCTGGAACGCTGGGGCGGACGTCCAGAGCCATGGAGCGGTCTCTGGACTTACTTTGAGCCTCACAGAACGAGTCTCAAAGCTACCAATCCAGTAAGCGGGCTCGGCCGCTTACTGGATTCCCACGGCTTAGGCCATTTTCACCAGCCTTGCGGCTAACACAGGTTGAACCCTAAACACCTGCCCCTTCTCCGTTCCGCCGTGTTATCTGGACGGATTATTTGAAAACACAATCACCTAGTTTTCATAACTACATCTACGGACTTTGATAACGTATTTTCATCAGGCTTACCTGGTTCGTCACGGTTATCGAAACCACAATTTCACAAAGTTTTTAATATCAAGATTGTGAAAACGACACTTTATGTAATCGCTTCATTTACCGTTTGATTCCAGTTTCCTCAATCTCGTATTTAGTGAAGTGATGGCCCTCAACCGTTGTTTGTGATTTTCAGTTATCCTTTTTTTGACCTTGTTTTCATGATAAACTCTGGGTACACAATTAAATTGTGCCTACTAAAGAGTAAGGAGACTTCATATGATTACGGGGATTAAGCAAGCGCTGTTACTGACAACAGCTGTGACGCTTGCCGCCGGCGGGGAAATCAGCGCGCTGGCCGCAACCAAGACCATTGGCAAGCTCACTCAGGTCCGGGTGACCAAACACACCCTGACTGGCAAAACGACCAAGAACGCTAAGGTCCAGCTCTTCAACGCTCGGGGGAAGTCGTTGGCGAGTGGCCGGACCAATCATCTCGGCAAGTTCAAACTCAGCTTGAAGCATCAAAACTTGGGGAAGTTGAAATTCAAGCTAGCCGCTTCAAAGCCAGGTTATCGGTCGCGGACGTTTACCAGCCAGCAGATCAATAAGGCGGTCACGCAAGCGTTGGCTAATCAGGTGACAAACACGCCAACCAAGCCAGTACCTGCCAAACCGGGAAAGCCCGTCAAACCGACGCGGCCCACGCAGTCGACGAGCAATAATCGGCCCAGCACCAGCGGTAATTCTGGGGGGAATGCCGCGGATACTGGGGCCAACGTGTCCAAACTGATTCGGGCCAAGCGCGCGGAAATTGCGGCTGCTAAGGCGGAATATCTTCGGCTGACGCAGCAGTTAGCGCCCACGTCCAATCGGATTACGGCATGCGGCACCATCATCCGTAATGAAAGGGCTAATCGTGACGTCGTCAAAAAAGATTTAGCCGACGCCACCGCCCGGCAAGATGCCGCGAGAATGCAATCAGCTAATCAGGAGATTGCTAATATCAACGCTATCATCATCGCCGCACAGAACGAACGCGCTGAGTTGTACAAGTATTTGATTCCATTGGAAGACGCGCGGACGAAGCTCAGCAGTCTAATGGACGAGCTAGAATCACTAGATAAGACCTATGTGCCAGAGGAGATTAGGTAAGCAACACACTATTTTGGGGGAAATGAGGACGAAGCACACGGTGGGGGCTGTGTGCTTTTTGGGTTGGTCTCCCCTATTAGCTAACTCATATCCATTTAGCTATTTTTACATACCCTTTCATTAATTTTTGACACAACTGTATTTATTGTGAAAACGTGTGGCTCCTGGATTGCCGTCACCATTGGTGATTCGCACGGCTAATCGTATGAACCTTTTTCAGTGATTTTCATCTCTGCTTTTGCCGGGGTGACCCCCATGCTATAGTAGCTTCAACCAGCAGAATAGTTGGCCAATCAAGATATAAAGGGGATTATATTT
The DNA here is from genome assembly GCF_003946045.1 of Levilactobacillus mulengensis. Lineage (GTDB taxonomy): Bacteria > Bacillota > Bacilli > Lactobacillales > Lactobacillaceae > Levilactobacillus > Levilactobacillus mulengensis. The sequence continues at coordinate 338,030 of NZ_RHNW01000002.1, forward strand.
AAGATGGATATGAAGAAGATTGTTATGGCTGCCACGTTGCTTTCGATTGTTACCGGGGGAGAAGTTAGCGCCCTAGCTGCCAAGACCCAACACTCTGTCGCTAAGATTACGCACGTTAAGGTCACGAAGCACAAGGTCACGGGCTACACAACCGCCCAGTCCCACGTCAAACTGATGAAGCTGAAGCACGGGGAAAAGGTTTCGGCTACTGCCAACAAGCATGGTAAGTTCACGCTGAAGGTTAAGAGTAATAACCTGACAAAACTGAAGTTTAAGCTGAAGGCTACTAAGACTGGCTTGAAGGCCCGGACTTACACGCATAAGGTTAAGAAGGCCGTGCAGTCGATCGATGATGGGGCCACTACTGAGACGCAGACTGCCCCTGCTGTGGTTAAACCTGATAGTTCTAGTGCAGATAAGCAGACTGAAAAGAAAAAGGAGACTCATAAAGAGGCTCCTAAGATTATCAACGTGTATAGCACCCCCAAGACTGAATTTGAAAGCGCACAATTGGCTTTTGACAACGCAATTGGTTTGGCAGCAGCCGACAAAACTGCTCAAAAAGATATGCGTGCACGTATGTTTACCCTAATTAACGATCAGATTACACCTAGTCATCCAAACCCAACAGCTGCTACAGATTTTTCAGAAAATGTCTCTGACCACACTTACAACACCTTCAAGGAAAAAATCAAGACATCAAAGAACTATAGTGCTATTCTTTCAGCAGCCAAACGTCTTATCAAGGCTAAGGCAGCTATTACAGCTTTGAACTCATTAACTGAAGGTCTTCAAGTTCCAAATCCAGAAGTTCACCCCCAATAATCACAGTCTTAATAAGAGATAGAATTTAAAATGCCACTCTAAAAAGCGAAGCCAAATGGTTCCGCTTTTTTAGCAATCAATTTTATTAACTCCACCCACATCTAAGTACTAACCAAATTATTTATAAACTACGGAAATTCCCTGGATAAAGTACAAGTATCAGTTCAATGCCCTTCAATCGGTCACATCTTCTTAAACATCTGCCGCATCAAGTCCGGCATAGCTTGAAATTGAGCTAAAACCTGATTCTGTGTTTGTCTGATTATATACTTCGTCGCTCTAGCCTTACCAGTACGCTCGATAATTTTTTTATCAATCAATTTACTCAGTTCCTGGTTGACCACTGAACGAGAGTATCCGGTTTGACTCTCAATATCTTTATGAGAAAGCCGCTTTCCTGGCTGACTGATTATCACCTTGATGATATTACGCTCTCTATCTGAAACCTCTTTTCCAGAGAATGAATCGGCTAAATCCACCTTCCAAATCTTCAAGGAAGTTTGACTGATGTCTGTAGTAATTTCAGGCGACTTGAACTCATTAACCAATGCCGATTCGTAAATCTTTTCTCCACCATGACCAGCCCGCTCACCATAACCCGCTTGCAAAAACAGCTTCGAAATCACCGTGTTTCGATTACGCGATTTGTTAGTCGTAAAAAAGTCCGACGAGGCAATCTTCATTTTTCCTGGATTAGTAAACTCATAATAATTGATGGTATTATTCAACGTTAATGGCATACTCTCAAAGTAATCCGCATGCATCAGCATATTTATTAGCCCTTCACGCAAGGCCACCGACATAGCCCCAAATGTATCAATTCGCTGTCCTTTATCATCCAGCTTAAATGATCCTGGCGCAGAAACCTGAAGCAACTCATCCACCTTTTTAAAGAAACTATACACATTAAGGTTTTGTTCAATCGAAGATATTCGCTTACGCCACCGGTCTTGATTAGGCTGTGTCTTATCAAAGTAGTCTAATTGAAAATCAGGGAAGTGATGTAAAATTGCGTTGTTGCTGCCAAAGAATAGTAACCCGCCTGCAGTTAAGCCGAGTTCTCCAGTCCCTGAAAAGTCCTTTGAAATGACGCCAATCTTGCTCAAAAACTCTGGTATTGAAAAACGTTCATAACTTCTATACGTCTCACGTGCTAACAGCTCTTTACGATAGCTGTTCACATCTTCCATGTTTAGCTCATCAATTCCATAGTTCTTAAGGACCTCAATATCCAGGCTCTCCTGTGATAGTCGAATTAACGCCTTTAAGTTTTCTCCCTTTGCTTGACCATCGATAGCCCCCTCCCTAATGAAGGTCCGATGGATATCTTTATTCAAAAATACTGGTTTCTTATTGTCAGGCGCTTCATCCACTCTGATTTCAATCACTGCTTTACCACTATCAAGCTCTGACACAATTATGCTTTCATTTGAAATGGAACTATAACTCAGAAAACCCTTATTGATTGCAGACCAAAAATCATCCAAGATTTTCTGACGTTCATTAACTCCCTCCGCTGCAAACGAATGATTTGAATTTTCAACAATACCGAGGAATAAGCTCCCACCATCTGTATTTTCGAATGCCGAGATTGTTTCCCACGCTTCTTTAGGGAATGCGTTCTTGGCCTTCTTATATTCACGATGTTCATTCTCAATGGGAATCTCATCAAATTCCATAGACTTTTACCTCCTCAAGCCCCATTACACCCTTATGTAGTAACTACCCTTCACATTAATCACGTCGAATCAATCTGCAGATAACCTGCAGATTCTCGAAAAGTACAGAGTCCATTAAAAGCCCGTCATACCAGCGTTAATCTGCTTTATTTTCTCAGCTAAGAATTAAGTAATGCAGATAACCTGCAGATACTTTGGAAAGTTCAAGTCACCAAATTTCCATTTTAAATCTGAAGACAACCATTATTTCCCATGTCTTCAGTATACCAACATCCCATCTAAATAAAACAAAAAGGCGAGGAGAGTCCCCGCCTTACAACAAAATCAATTTAATTTAACCCACGTCACGCAATAAACATGCTCAACAGGAACACGGCTAGTAAGCCGGTGACCACCGAAATGATCATGGAGCGCGTGCGGTAGGCAATGATGACGACGATGACCGCCGCAATCATTTCAGAAAAATGGTTAAAGATAATTTGATAAGTGGCACTGTCGATGAAGATATCCTTCACAATCAGCGCGGTAAATAATGAAACTGGCACAAACTTCATCCACTCGTTGAACCATTCGGGAATGGCCCGCTTCGTGAACAACATTAAGGGAATGAAGCGCGGCACGAAGGCAACACAAAAGCCAAGAATGATCAACCAAAAGTGTTGCGTACTGTTCCACGTATTAACTGCATTCATATAGCGTCTCCTGTATCCTAATCAGCGTCCGATTCACTCTCCACCGTTGACTTCTTCGAACCTGGACTGCGGAGTTTCCACAGCCAATGGCTATCTGGCAAACGTTTGCGCAACGTCGTCTCCAGGAAGAACCCAATCAATGAAGCAATAATCGTCGAAATAACCAGCCCTAACGTACTCTTGGTGAGCATCATGCAGAGCGCTGCCAGCACCCCAGAAAGCACACAAATGGCAATCGTCAAGCGGTTCTTGATTTGCATCACAATCATGTACAAGAACAACGCCGTTAGCGCAAAGTTTACGACTCCCAGGTCAATCTTCAGCGTGCTACCGATTAAACTCCCGATAACGTTGCTGACGGCCCAGAACAGCAAGGAATAGTGCTCCACCATCAGGGCTTCCTTACCCGTCCACTTTTTATCCGTGGCAAATTTTAAGTAGTTTATGGCGTAATTTTCATCGTTTAAAGAAATCGCAAACGCAAATAAAAAGCGATTGGATTGGCCTTTTAAGTAAGGCGATAAACTCGAACTCAGTAATGCATACCGTAATTCCAAAAAGAACAACATCAAAACAATTGAAAGTAGTGGGGAATTAATGGTCAACATCGTGGCAATTAAGAATTGTGCCCCACCAGAAAAGATCAATATCGAAACTAATCCAGTCAGTAAGGTATTGAACCCTGCCGCGTGTAGCAAAATCCCACAAGCCAGCCCAATCGGAATGTAACTCAAATTAAGGGGCATGGCTACCCGCAGTGTCGACCGCCATAAGGGTTCATTGGGGTCCGGCACCTGCTTGGGGTTTGGCCGTCGTTTATTCAAGAATGTTTGCCTCCGTCGAATACTCTGAGATATGAAGCAAGTTAATGGGTTTACATGATAAAACCACACGATGATATTTTAACATGTTTCACGTCATTTTCATATAACAGTTGTGATATTTAGCAAAGGTCAGCCGTTATCACCCCCGGTTTGATTAGAGGTTTGTGAAAAAGTCCAGCGAATTTTCATCGTTTGCTAGTCGGTTAAATGCTTACCGTAGACTTCCAAATCGGCCGTGAATCCCTGCATGTCAGCAATCGCTGGCAAATGCCCCCAATGTTCGTAGCCGTGCTTCTCAAATAAATGGCGACTGGCCTGGTTGTGGCCAAAGATCCGCGAAATAATCGTCGTCAGTCCCAGGCGTTTGCCGGCCCTCTCAGCCCATTCTACGGCTCGTCCACCTAAGTGGTGGCCCTGCGCCTCAGACGCCAGATACAGGGCAATTTCGGCCGTTCGCGCGTAGGCTACGCGGTCACTGTAGGGTTCCAGCCCGACAAACCCGACAACTTGGCCGTCTGCTTCGATGACCCACAACGGAAAGTGGTCCGCGGAGAACTCTTGAAACCACGGCTGGCGCTGAGCGACCGTCATCGGCGTCAGGTCGGCGGTACTCCCCTTGGTGGCAATTGCCTGATTATAAATTGCGACCACCCGCGGCTGATCAGCGGTGGTGGCTAACCGAAACGTGACTGACATCTTCATCCCTCATTTCTCTCAATAAAATCGATTATACGCAAAAAGCGCCGCAAAACCAGTGGTTTCACGACGCTTCCATTTTAAATCTTATGAATGTGAATTCGACTCTGGGTCTTCGACGGCCTGGAGTTTTTGATTATCATCCAATTGTGACTTGCCCATGAGATGCTTCTTCTGGAGCCAAACCATGGTTGGCCAGAGCAGTGCTAAACCAATGATGGTAAAGAGTGCTAAGACCCATAAGGCTTGACCGACCATTCCCGACATCCCCGACGTAATGGCTTCACGGAATCCGAGGATTGAGTAAGTCATTGGCAGGAATGGGTGAACGACGTTGTAGAAGTGGTTGGTGACTTCCATTGGGAACGTCCCACCGGAACCACCAAGTTGTAGCATCAGGAGAACCATGGCGATGAAACGACCAGGGTTGTCCAGTAACATTGACAGGAACATGACGATAAACATCGACGCTTCCGCGAAGAAGATGGAAATCAGAATCATTTGACCTGGGTGATCAACACTCAAGCCACCTAACATCATCAGGACGGGTTCGATCAGCCCCATGGCGAGCCCTTCGGCGGCACCAATGGAAACCTTACTCAAGTACCAGCCAGTGGCACTCCCGCCTTCGCGTGAGACCTTCCGAATTGGGAAGGCAAAGTTGAAGACCAGGGCCCCAACGTAGAGGGCAACGGATAACACGTAAGGTGCTAAGGCGTGACCATAGTTAGGTACGTAGCTGTAGCTTTCGTGCTTCAAATGCGTTGGTGCGGCAAACATGTCGGCCGTCTTGTTGGTCAACGGTTGGGCCTTGAGTTGATCAGCACCACTCTTCAGGGACTTGGCCAGCGTGCCATTTCCCTTCTTGAGCTTGTTGGCACCTTGCATCAGCTTGTTGCTGTTGTCGTCCAATTGTTGTGAGCCATCGGCCAGTTGGTTGACCCCACTGGTTAAAGCAGGCACCTTGCTGTTCAAGGTGTTCAACCCAGAGGTCAGTTGACCGGCACCGTTTGAAAGTTGGCTAGAAGCACTAGTCAGCTTGTTGCCAGCGGCCGTCAGCTTAGGCGTGTTGGCGTTGAGCTTGTTGCCGGCAGCCGTTAACTTGCCCGTGTTGGCGTTCAACTGGTTCACACCAGCAGCGGCCGTCTTCAGCCCACCGTTCAATTGCGTAGCCCCAGCGGCAACCTTCTTGGACCCACTCTTCAGGGCAGGACCATTCTTAGCTAACTTGGCCGTCCCGTTCATGATCTGGGTGACCCCGTCGGTTAAGGTTGGCACTTGGCTGTTAAGCGTGGATAACCCCTTGTTCAGCGTGGTTGAGCCTGCGAAGGCTTGGTCGACGCCGGACGTGTATTGGGTAACACCAGAAGCTAACTGATTAACACCAGCGACTAAGCTAGTTCCTTGTGATGGATTCACGGCTGCATTAAGTTTCTGAACACCCGCCATGAATGCCTGCAAGCCTTGAATTTGATCAGTTAGGCCAGAAGTATCCGGTATACTCAAATTAGCAAGACTAGCATTAATCTTAGCAATACCCGCGGTCATTTGTCCAGTGGCACCTTGAATGGTAGCAACGTCGGTAGCAATAGTTGCACTATCAACGGTTCCACCAGAGGCCGTAATACCTTTAACAGCAGCAGTGGCTTTGGTAGTATCACTAATGACTGCATCTGCCAACGTCTTAGCGTCCTCAACTGTAGTAGCATCTTTAATCTTCGCAGCACCATTCTGAGCATCCGAGATGTACCCCTGAGCGGTATCTTGCCCAGTTATTTTGGCACTGCCATCAGCTTTCTTTAAAGTAGCAGTAATGTCACTACTCTCACTGTTGATTAGTGCAATAGCCTTTGAAAACTGGCTTAACCCTGTTTTCAAATCAGTAATTGAAGTCGTATCACCACTTAATCCAGACAGAGAAGATGTCATACTATTCAACTGTTGCGAAATAACTGCTGCATTTTGGCCTAAAGTAGCCACACTACTTGATAAAGTAGATGCTTGCGTTGAGAGTGTATTAGCGCCGTCGTTCAACGACTTAGAGTTACCACTCAAAGTAGACAGTCCAGAGTTCAAACTCTTACTCCCGTCAGCCAGCTTAGTAACGCCGCTAGCCAGAGAAGTCGAGCCCTTACCCAGAGTCTTCACCCCAGAGTTCAACGTGTAAACCCCATTAACGTAGGTGTAGGTCCCAGACTTCAACGTCTTGGCACCAGAAGCTAATTGGGAAGTCCCGGCGGTCAACTTAGGCATCCCCGCACTCAGTTTGCTGACACCACCGGTAAATTGGTTAACGCCATTGGTGTATTGGCCAACCCCACTAGTATAGGTATTAACCCCACTAGCGAATTGCCCCACACCGGCCGTGTAGGTGCCTAAGCCGGTCTGCAACGTCTTCGCCCCGGTCGACAATTGTTGAATCCCGGTAGCTAGTGGCGTCACGGACGTCTTCATTTGTTGCAGGCCGCCATTCAACGTGTGAACCCCGGTCGTGTAAGTGTTCAGGCCATCCGTCAAGGTAACCGTCCCGTTCTTCAACTGAGCGGACCCCTTGGCAGCCTTGTCCATCCCCTTACCAACGGCAAAGATTTGCTTAAAGGTCGCTTGGGCATAGGCCTTCGTCACCTTGGCACGAATTTCACTGTCCAGCTTGGAGGACCCCACTTCACTCATAACCTGAGCGATGTAGTTGGCGGAACCGTTCGTCTTGTAGGTAAACGTCATCTTCTTCGGGTGCTTGTTCAGCGCCGTCGCAGCGTTTGCCGAAAAGTTCTTAGGGAATGTAATAACGGTATAGTATTTGTGGTGCTTCAGCCCGTCAGCCGCCGTCTTAGCGGAAACGAACTTCCATCCCAACTGCTTGTTCTTTTTCAAGTTGGTAATCGTTTGATCCCCAACGTTTAATTTTTGGCCTTGGTAAGTCACCGGCTTATCCTGGTTAACCACCGCAACGGGCAGTTCACCGGTTTCACCGTATGGGTCCCAAACCGATTTCAGAAAGAAGATACTGTAGAGGAATGGAATAAACATAATGGCCAACACGGAGATCAAAATCAACCGGTTGTGCCGAATGTAATTCCACTCGCCTTTAATCATGTTCACGAATGCCAACTCCCTTTTCCTCAAAATAATCTTAAAATTGCGTGTTCTCAGCTAATGTTAAAGAGTATCTTCGCACATTAATACTTGACTTGTCAAAACAACAACACGCCATCAACAATCTAACGAAATCGCCACCAACAGTGTAAAATCAACGTTTCGCCAACTTTTTATAAAATAAAATAAATTTCAGACACGGTTAAGGTTGACCCTTTAGTACATAAAATATTATATCCCACGCGTCAACTAGGTACATTGATTTGAATCAAGCGGACGGCGGACCACTGCCGCCTCTGGAGTTTCCGCCGGCTACGAGCAACTCCACTTGAACAACTAGTCACGCTTCAAACACTCGCCCCACTAAAAAATCCCCAACCAGAGTAACCACTCCGATTGAGGACTTTGCTAGACACATTTAATCGAAACCACTCACACAAACGACAACCGTCAGTTTGTTCTAAACCGGTGTCAACCGCAGGGCTGGGAAAACTGGACCGGTCGCGGAAGTGACCAGAGGCGAGCCAAGGTGACCGGCTGTGTCGATGGTCTTAGCTGAGGTTTCTCACTCAGCTTAGACCATGGGACAACCTTTGAGACCGCTTCTCAGGCTCAAAGTTGAGGTGGAAGCCCGCTCTTCGGCTGGAACCGGCCCCACAGCAGGGATCCTTGAGCGCGCCGCCGGGAACGGACGCGACCAGGCCCAGTTTTCACCAGCCCGGAGGCGCAATCAAAGCACAAAAGTTTAGAACAATGCGACGATGGCGCGCCAGAGGCGGACGAAGACGTTCGCCTTCTCCACCGCCCCAGTAACCTTAACCGGCACGCGAGTCGTTTTGGTATTCCCCAAGAAGCCCAGTTGATCGCCCTTCAAGGAAATGTTGGCGGTCCCGACGACCGTGTTCTTGGCAACGGGGGCTTCCAAGGCCTTGTTCTTAACCAGTTTGCTCTTCAGCGTCGTGGTGGATTGGACATTGCTAGCGACTTGGTCGTTGCGAATCCACAGCTTCACGCCTTGAGTCAACGCCAGTTTGGCCGTCTTTTCCTTGGCATCGTTGGTCTTGACCGTCTTACTACCAGTCACCTGGCTGCCGACCTTGACGTTAACCGTCTTGAAGTTGTTGTAAACGTAAGACATCATCTTTTGCGTTTGCTTGAAACGTGAAGGATCAGTTTCGGACTTGTGGGCCGCGTGCAGGACGACGGTCACGATCCGGTTGCCGTTATTGTTGGCAGTCCCGGTAAAGTTGGCGCCGGCCGCGTCGGAGGTCCCCGTCTTCAAGCCGTCCACGTGAAGTTTTGCGTATGAGGCGGACAGGCCCTTCAACATCCAGTTCCAGTTTTCCATCTTGGTGGCGTCATTGGTGCCCTTTTCAAACCACATCTTCTTAACGCTGGTGGTCTGCAGGACTTCTGGATACTTATCTAACAGGGCGACGGCCAACTTGGCTTGGTCGGCAGCGGACCATTCGTTTTCGGTGGAACCGGCCACGTTGTCGTAACCCAACTTGCCGACCTGCTTGTTCGTCAGCCCACAAGCGTTGTAAATTTTGGCATTCGTCATACCCAACTTCTTGGCTTGGGCCCGCATCTTATCCACGAAGGCGTGCGGTGACCCGGCAACCGCCGTCCCCAGGGCTTCGATGGCCCCGTTGGCGGAGTAGATCAGGGACGCCTGGTACAACGCCTTGACCGTGTACTTGTGACCCGCGCGCAGCGGCACGTTGGACAGATTGGTGTTTTGTGCGACCTTGGCCGTAGCCTTGTTCACGGTGATTTTTTGGTCCCACTTCAGCTGGCCACTGTGGACCGCGTCGAGCACCAGGTAGATGGACAACAGCTTGGTCATCGAGGCGACTGGCAAGGCTTGATCACTATTTTTATCGTAGAGAATCTGCCCCGTCTTGGCGTCGACGGCAATCCCGGCTTTGGCCTTCAGGTTGACCGTGGTGCTGGTACTGGTCGTGGCCGCTTGGGCCGTGACCGGCGCGCTAAGGGTACTGAGGCTTCCGGCAAACAGCATCATCGCCGTTACCAAGCCCATAACAACTTGTTTTAAACGTTTCATCAATGAAAACTCCTCTATCTTATGTAGTTACCGGAAAAGTCCGGCAGCTTTAGTTGACCGCTCCCGCCGTTTTTAATCGCTGGGGAATGGCCAAGGGTTGATCATGTTTAACAGGTAAATGAATCACGAAACTGGTCAGGTCGTCGTCGGATTCGACGTAGATGTACCCGCCGTGCAGAGCCACGATTCTTTGCGCAATCGCCAGCCCCAGCCCGGTCCCGCCAGTTTCCTTGGAACGGGATTCTTCCACGCGGTAGAACCGTTCGAAAATGAGGGCCAACGACTCCTTGGGAATCTTGGGACCATCGTTGGTCACGCGGACCTCCAACTCGTTGTCGCTGACGCGTTTGGCTAGCAGGTTGATTTCTTTCCCGCCGTCGCCGTACTTCAGCGCGTTTGAGACCAGGTTGTTAAACACCCGGACCAACTTTTCGGGGTCGGCTTCCATCATTAAACTAGCTGGCTCGCTGGCCGCGCCAATCGTCATGCCCTTCTTCTGGGCCTCCAGCTCGAAGCTGGCGCCCAGTTGTTCGAGCATGGCGGCCAAGTCGATGGTCGTCAGGCTCAGTGGCGTGTCCGTCTGGCGGACCTTGGTGTACTCGAACAGGTCGTCCACCAGGGACTTCATCTGTTTCGATTTCAAAAAGGCCGTGTGCGTGTATTTCAAAACGTCCTCTTGACTGTGGTACTGCTGGTCTTCGATCAAACCCAGGTAGCCAATGATCGACGTCAATGGCGTCCGGATATCGTGGCTGACGTTGGTGATCAGTTCGTCTTTGGACTTCTCAATCGCCCGCTCCTCATCCATCGAGTGAATGACAGAATCGACCAGGGCATTGACGGAATCCACGACCCGCTGCACGTCGCCGCTGACCCGGAACGGAATCCGGTGGTCAAAATGGCCGTTGGCAATGTAATGCAGCTCCTCAATGATATGGTGCAGCTGCATTTGCCGGTAGCGCCGAATCAGCCGCCACCAAACGACCAAGGCGTCCGCGATGATCATGAAGCCAACGAAGACATTTTCCCAGCTCCACAGCTGAAAGTGATTCGGGCCAAAGACTACGGACCGTTTGATGATAAAAATCCCGTCCCGCAGTCCGGGGTTGCTTTGAATGGCTTGGCTGATCAGCACCAGTAGCGCCAGGTTCAGCATCAACAGCAGGATGACCGTGACGACGCCTTCCATGAACAGCGCGCTTTTCTCACGAGTGGTTAGCTTCATGCTGCGGCCCCCCGCGGACGATTCAATTGGACTTGTTCCCATTTGCCCATAACTTACTCCTTCTCCAATTGGTGAAACTTCTGTTTTAAATTAGATTGTGTTGGTGCGGAAGTGCTCGTGCTGGTCGCCTGCGGCTTCCAGGTACTACGCCTGCTGTGGGGCCGGTTCCCGCCTGAGAAGCGGGCTCCCACCTCGACTTTAAGCCCTGCGAAGTTCACGCAGGTCTCAAAGGTCGTCCCGTGCTGTAAGGCCGAGAAAAATCGCTCGGTCTAACACCACCGACACAGCCGTCTCCGTACCTGGCTTCCTCCGGCTCAGATGGTGCGCTCACGTGAAACTGGTTGCGGGCGTGTCACCCATTGACTTGGTGGCGGGTAGCCGCAACTGAGCGACGCCACTTGCATGGCCACGGGAAAGGAACCCACGCCAACCACACAGGATGAGGCCGCGAGTGAACGCTGCCATCAACGGCAAACACACAAACCCAAGTAGCTACCAGCTTGACTCACACGACTATCGCGGCCATTAAAAACCAGTATACGCCGAGAGGACACGCAAATATGGCTCAGCCATGGGATTTATGACGCGCGTGCGCGTCATAAATGGTGACTTTGAGACTCGCTTCTCAGAGGCTCAAAGCAAGTCGGAAGACCGCTTCTCAGGCTTCCGGCGTCCTCCCCATAGCGTTCCGGCCATATTTGCGTGTCCGGTAAGGCACCAGCATCCACTAAACTATCTTTAAACCAATATTAGTGTGATTCAATCTTGTAGCCAACGCCCCAGACGGTCTGGATGACCTTTTCCCCGTTGGTAGCGTCTTCGATCTTATCACGCAAATGGCTCACGTGAACCATGACGGTCTTAGCGGAGACAATGCTTTCTTGACGCCAAACGCGTTCGAAAATTTCGTCAGCGGAGAAGACCCGGTTGGGGTGGCTCGCTAACAGGTAGAGAATCCCGAACTCTAAGGCCGTCAGGGAAATCGTCTTGCCGGCAATCGTTTTGACTTCGTGAGAATCCTTGTTGATGGTCAACGTCCCAATGTCCAGGACATCTGGCGCATCGTCGGTCACTTGGTCTTGGCTCCGCCGCAACAGCGACTTAACTCGTGCCATAACTTCTAGCGGGTTAAATGGCTTAGTGACATAATCATCGGCACCGGAAATCAATCCCTGAATCTTGTCCATGTCACCGGTCTTGGCTGACAGGATCAGAATGGGAATTTGGGAGTCTTTCCGAACTTCCTTCATGACTTCGATCCCACTCATTTCAGGCATCATGATGTCCAAAATCATCAGAGCAATGTCCGGCGTGGTGTGTAATTTGGTCAGCGCTTCCTTACCGTTGTAGGCGGTCAGGGGTTCGTAACCTTCGTTTTTAATATAAATTTCGAGTAATTGGGCAATTTCTTTATCATCATCGACAACTAAAATTTTCATAATTGGGCTAATCTCCTTTAACGGCTAGGTCTAACACTAGCGGTCTTCCCCGTAGGTTTACGTCTATTCTAGCAAATAAACTGCGTGACGTGACCGGAAAACCCGAACCTTTAGTCGGGCGTAAGGCACTTTACCATTCCTTAATCTTACACTATTTGCGGGCGACCCGCCAACCCGACATTAAGCTCCGATTAAGTCCTAACCTGGTTTACGCGCCTCCGGGATGGTGAAAATGAGAGCGGCAAGTCACCAGCGTTCCCGACGGCGGATTCAAGATGCCCTGCTGTGGGGAACGGTGCCAGCCTGAGGAGCGGTCTGGCACCTCGCCTTTGAGCCCAAATTCGGTCTCAAAGGTCGTCCCGTGCTCTAAGCTGAGAAAAACCACTCAGCTAAGACCACCGACACAGCCGGCCACCTTGATCCGCCTCTGGTCACTCAGACTTGCCACTCATTTTCTACCTACCCGTCCGCTGCCACTACATTGCTCGTACTTACTCTGTCTTTGCCGGTTTAATATGCTCATCTCCACCAAATTCAGCCAACACCTGTGCCATCGAAACGGTCGACTGGTCCTTGGCGTGGTAATATTTGTACGCGGACTCAGCCATCAAGACATCGTAGGCATCTTCAAGTTGCTCAAAGGAATATGTCAGAATCAGTGCCGACAACGATAACCCATAAAACTTAGCCATCCGCTGTAACCATACCTTTTCGGCGGCGCTCACCCGAATAGAAATTGTTGCCATCCCACTTCACCTCACTTGTCCTGAAGTATACGCCTCCCCCCTGACAATCCTAGAATTTGCGCTCAAAAAAGGCTAACCAGAAATTTCCGGTTAGCCTTCTGTTTATCTCATTTGAGTTTATACAATCACACAGCCAAAACGCCTGACTGCGGCAACCCACAAACAAACCCGTTGCGGGTCAAACTAGTTGGAGCCGTGAGGGCGGTTTAAAATGGACTCAGCCGTGGGATTTATCACGCGCGTGCGCGTGATAAATGGTGACTTTGAGACTCGCACTATGAGGCTCAAAGCAAGTCCCAAGACCGCTCTTTGGCTCGGGGCGCCCTGCCCACCGCGTTCCGGTCCATTTTAAACCGCCCGGTAGGCGCTGCCAAGCTCAGTTTGACCCGCCCCGAACGGTTTTATTTGTAGTTAGGGGCTGCCTTGGTAATTTGGACGTCGTGGGGGTGCGACTCGATCAGGCCGGCGTTGGAAATCCGAACAAACTGCGCGTCATTGATCAAATCCTGAATCGTGGCGCTCCCGGTGTAACCCATCCCGGAACGCAGGCCACCAACCATTTGGAAGATGATGTCGTTGACGCTGCCCTTGTATTCTACGCGGGCTTCGATGCCTTCTGGCACCAGTTTGTCGGCTTCGTTGACGCCACCTTGGAAGTAACGGTCGGCTGAGCCGTGAGACATGGCAGCCAAGCTCCCCATCCCCCGGTACGTCTTGTATTTCTTACCGTTGTCTTCGATGACTTCGCCAGGTGCTTCGTCGGTTCCGGAGAACATGGAACCAAACATGACGGCGTTCCCACCGGCAGCGATGGCCTTCACGATGTCACCAGAGTACTTCATCCCGCCATCAGCGATGATGGGCTTGCCAAATTCACGGGCCACTTGCGCGGCGTCGTAAATGGCGGTCAATTGGGGCACACCGACACCGGCAACCACCCGCGTCGTGCAGATAGAACCAGGGCCGATACCCACTTTGACCACGTCAACACCGGCTTCGAACAGGGCCCGGGTACCTTCACCCGTGGCGACGTTCCCGGCAATCAGCGTGGCGTCTGGCAATTGTTGGCGAATTTCAGCAACCTTGCGTAACACCCCAGCGGAATGACCGTGGGCGGTGTCGATGATGATGGCATCCGCGCCAGCTTTAAGTAAGGCGCTGGCCCGGTCGAACGTGTCGGACGTGACCCCAACGGCAGCGGCGACTAACAAATGATTGTTCGCGTCGACTGCAGCCTTAGGGAATTGGCTAGCATCGTTTTCGATGGCCTTCACGTCAGCGACCATTTGAGCTTGGTCGTCGGCACTCATGTTCTTGTGGATGACCCCGAGGCCCCCGTTACGCGCCATGGCAGTGGCCATCTTGGTTTCAGTAACGGTGTCCATGGAGGCACTCAAAAACGGAACGTTCAGCTTTAGGTTCGGGGCTAATTGGACACTCAGATCGACTTCATTCGGTAAAACGTGGCTTTCAGCGGGTATTAACAAAACATCATCAAAAGTGAATCCTTCTTTAGCAAACTTCGTGTCCCAATTAGACATAGTTGATATCGCTCCTCTTAATTTTAGTCTCAGGCTCGGTTAGGAATCCTGGGAGATATTGTTTCTTAATTTACCAGTCTAGGCCATTCAGGTCAAGGCTTCTCATTGAACTATCATGGAGTAATTAACGGTAGTGATTAAATGGATCAGGTGACGAACTACTTTAAATGGCATTTATCGAGCTGCCAAATTGTCCCATTTACCGCTGTAGACGTCGCCAAGCTTTCCAGCCGAGCCAGCCCAGCAACGCTACCCATGCCAGTGCGGAAATCCACGCTGAAACCCGTTGAATCGGCGTCGCCACGTAGGCTACCCGAATGATGTTGGTTCCCTGCTTGACGTTGGCCAGCAGAATGGCCATTCGGTTCTGACGTAGCGGTTGCCGGTGGCCATTAACGGTCACCTGATACCCTGGATAGGCCAGGTGTGGCAACTTCAGCCGCCGCGCGCGACGACTCCAGAGACGGTAAGTAAATGAATCCGCCCCCACCTGGCGACTGGTCTGCCGCAGCGTGGCCTGCCCCTTTGTCGGGTTCATTACCACAATGGAATGCGTTTTTAGCGCCGGCATGGCAGGTAGCGAAACCGGTTGGACGTAATCCGTGCTAGCCACGTCCGTTGCCACCGTGTGATAGCTCTCGGGCGTAATCGCATTGCTATAGGGATTCTGGAAAAAATTCACGAACCCGGCCGCATTTAGAATGATGCCCAAGGCAACCATGGCTGCCAACAAAATCCCCCGGACGCGGCGGGTATTTCGTGGCAAGACCAGCACTAGCGCCCGGGTTCCCACTAAGGCAATCAGGAAGCTAGCAATCGCCAGGAAGCGCCAAGGAAATTGAATCGTTCCCAGCACACCCTGAAACAGCGACCACGGAAACCAGGTCGTTGCCAGCCACACGAAGCCAACCGCTAACCCAACTAGATAACGCTCCACGCCGTTAAATTTCCAGCATACCCCCAACGTCAAAATCAATAGCATCAGCATTAACCAACCCAGGTTGATCTGACCCGACCCCATTTGATTCACCGCCGAGTTGACCAGAAACGGCCATGGCTGCACCGCACTACTGGCCAGCTGAAATTGCATGACCCCAAGTCCCTGCATGTGATGGAGCTGTTCCATCAGTGGCGCCAGGAAGGTCAGATCCAGTAAGCCGGTCGTCACCACCGCTAGTATTAGTGCACCCAGTCGTTGCTGAAACCCCATTCGTTTCAGGAAAAAGAGTCCCAGCGTCAATAGGACCAAGACGGACGCCAAAATCAGCGAAACCACGTGGGTCAGGCCAATCAGCGCCATCCCCAGCGCGAGCCAGTACCACTGATGCACGTCACCGATGGCAATGCTATAGGCCCCGTAAAAGACCAGCGGGAGAAACGCAAAGACGATGCCCTCGGCCAAGGCGCCCCGGACGAAGAAGTCCAGCACCCGGTACTGCGAGAAGCTGTAGAGCACCGCTAGCAGTAGGCCCTGGTAATAACTCCCCAGCACCCGTTGCCCCACGAATCGGGTCGTGTACAGGGTGAGTAGCGTAATCAGAAACAGGAAAATCGCGTACGCGTGCACCCCGCCGACCCAGACCTGCAGAACGGCCATGGGCAGTAGCGTGTACGCCGGGTAAAACAGATTGATTGGGTAGCCCCACCCCTGAAAGGTGGTCGTGGCGATGTGGCCCAGGCCCCAGTGACCAGAAATCAACTGCTGGTACAGGCCCTGGACGCGATTTAGGTGAAAGCCCAGATCATCCCCGAGATAAATCTTCCCCTGTGCCGCCCACAAAAAGAGCCAGAACAGACTCAGGCAGCTAAACAACCCCAACTCTAACAGCCAGCGGTACCGTCGCAGCCAATCCGACCGCAACGGCTCGTTTGCCGTGTCACTCGTTGACATGTTGGCTTACCCCTTTCGTTCAAACAGCCAGTACTTCACGTCGACCTGTTCAAAGACCTGACGATGCGTCTTGACCAGCCGGTAATGCCGGTAGAGCGACTTCGCCAGCTTGGACGTGCCGGGGTTCAGGTTCCCGCTGGAAATGCGGCCGGGAATTTCTTTGTTTCCTGCCCATTCGCGCACGGACTGCTTGGTTGGCGTGTTCAAGACGACCCATTGGACCTGGTGACGCTGAATCACGCGTCGTTGGGACCGCAGAATCTGGGGGGCCGCCTTCTCTGGGATATTATAATTTTGGAAATAGTAGGTGGTCGGCACGGCATCGGCCGCCGTGTAGAAGCCCATGTCGATCGACCCGTAATTTAACAGCGTTGGGTGCGCGGACTGCTGGCGCATAATGTTCCCAAACTCAATTTGGGCGGGCTGTTGCGGCTTGCGCGTACTGCGTTTGGTAATCGCCGCATTGTTCGGAAATAGCCGCGAGACCGTCACGTTGTCATTGACCCCCAGCACCAGGAAAAAGCTGAGTACCAGGGTACTTAAAATGATAAACGGATCGTCCACGGACGGGAGCCGGACCCAGTTGAAGAACAAATTCAGGAAGTAAATGAACGGTACCACGAAAAAGGCAAAGTACACCAACTGATAGTACTGGTAGAGCGACCCCGTTTGGTAACCGTAAAGCGCCAGCAGGTCGGTCCCCAAAAAGGCCGCCAGGTACAGCACCCGCGTCAGGCGGCGCTGCAGGATCGTCTGTTGGAACAGAATCAGCAGCGTGCCCCCGACCCCCAACAGGAAGAAAAAGACGTCGCTCAGATAGAAACTGGCCACCAAGATGGTCGACTGAATCAGATTGGAAAAGAACGACACGGACGAGGTCATATAAACTTTGGTATTAAATAAAATGTAGACGTTAATAAAGGAACCCAACGACCCGGTCGCCAGGAAGTAGATCAGCCAGGGCACCGTCGCCAGCAGGAAACCCACCCCACTCCATAGAACGAGTTGGCCCAGGAGCCGCCACTGCTTTTTGACCAATAAATAGCAACCATAGGCCAGGTAAAAGGCGATCCACGCCCCCAGCAGGGTGTATTTGGCCAGGAAGATAATCCCGACAAATAACCCCTGCGCGAAGAACCACCACGGACTGACCGTGAGTTGGTGCTGGTCTAGCAGGAAGATCAGGTAAATCAGCAACAACAATAACGGTAGCGTAAAGAACTCCACCGTGTCCCCGTAATTGTAGTAGGGATGGTAGAGAAATAGCATGGGCGAGAGCATCGCCACCAGAAAGGCCGGTAGCTCGGCTAATTTCATGACCCGGGCAATCTTAAACGTTAAGATCATAGCCGCTACCAGCACACCGATTTCCACCACGAAAATTAGGATGAAGCTGCGGTGACTGACCAGGTAGGCCAAGCCATGCAAGAGGTACACGTAGGGCCCCTTCTGCTCAAAAATGTCTTTGTACGGCGTAATCCCGTGCATCATGGCCTTGCCGACCGTGAAGAAGGCGTTGTTATCCGGCGAGGTGTCGAAGTAATACGCTGGTGAGGTGTAGGAACAAAACGCCATCATAAAAATCCCAATGAACGCGAGTAAGATGAAATACTGAGTTTCGTGGCGCTGCATTTTTTCCTTGATTCGTAAGTACACGGACCCGACTCCTTTTCCTAAAAAATGAGAAAAGAAAAGACGTGGTTCTGCCACGTCTCCTCAATGCTTGTTTTAAAAAGCGTTACTTCTTGATGGTAACCTTAACCGTGTAAGCTTTGTAGCCCTTCTTGGTAACAGTCATGGTGAACTTCTTACCCTTGTTAAGCTTCTTAGCTTGCTTCTTGGTCAACTTCAAGGTCTTCTTGCCGCTCTTCTTAACGGAGAACTTCTTAACGGATTGCTTCTTGCTGTTCTTCAAAGCAATGCTTGAACCCTTGGTAGCCTTCTTGATGTAAACTTTACGAGCATTCTTCTTGTACTTCTTGCTCAGTTGAACGCGCTTTGACTTCTTGACAGTCTTCTTAGTTGCTTTCTTAGCAACCTTCTTGGAACTGCTTGAAGCAACGACACTAGAAACACCACTACCGCTACCACTAGTAGCTGCGGCATTGTTGCCGGCAGCGTTAGCAGTCGTCGCAATGACACCAGCAAACGTTAAAGCGGCTAATAAACTAAGAACGTATCCAAATACTTTCTTCATGAAAAATTCCTCCCAGTATATGTAATTCTAATAAAACCATAAACCGATTTTACTACTAAACAATCGTAGTTCTTTCGCATGATTCCGTCAAGGGGCATTTTCAATTATCTTAGCAATTAATGTAAGCCTGGATAATTGAACCTAAAAATGGGTAACTGCCCGTTGAAGACAGCTACCCATTGGTTACGCATTTATTTAGAAAATTAAGCCTTGATCGTGTACTTGATGGTGTAAGGCTTGTAGCCCTTCTGCGTCACCGTGACCGTGAAGTAGTGCTTGTTCTTCTTGGTGCGGTTCAACTTCTTGGCTTGCTTCTTGCTCAACTTGATGCTGAGCTTACCAGACTTCTTCACCTTAAGGGTCTTAACGACTTGGCCCTTGCTGTTCTTCAAAACGACCTTGCTACCCTTAACGGCCTTCTTGAACTGAACGCGGCGTGAATTCTTGGTGTAGTGCTTTTGTGCACGCATCTTCTTGGCCTTGGCAACCGTCTTCTTGGCAGAGGTCTTAGTGGCCTTCTTGACCGTCTTGGTCGCCTTAGTAGCCGGCTTGGAACTGCTGGTGGCAGCTACTTGGCTGGAACTTGAGGAAGCCACACTAGTTGCGCTTGATACGGGTGTCGTGTTGCCGGTGTTAACAGTCGTTCCGGTTGTCGTACCAGTAGCCGGTTTACTGGTACTTGATGTATCAGCTTCTGGTTCGCTGACACTTGATGTTTCAGTAGCCGGTTCACTGACACTTGATGTTTCAGTAGCTGGTTCACTGACACTTGATGTTTCAGTGGCTGGTTCACTGACACTTGATGTTTCAGTAGCTGGTTCACTGACAGATGTCTCGGCGCTTGACGTCTCAGAGCTTGATGTCTCAGAGCTCGGCGTACCGCCCGTAGCATCTTCACCTGCAGCATTGGCAGACGTTGCCAACACTCCACCAAAAGTTAAGGTGGCAACCAAAGCTAAAACGTACCCATAAATTTTCTTCATGAAATTCCTCCTAAAATATGTAAATTTCAATCAAGCCATTTGTGGTGTTGATTACGCCTCCACCCTAGTCCCGATTTATGAAAACATCAAGACAACACTTTTCACGATTTGACCCCAAACTGAAAATAAATTTATACATCAAAAAAGAGAAGCATCCTTGATATCAGGATGTTTCTCCTAACAAATATATTCATAAATTGGATATTTTTAGTTACTTCAAGTAAGCAAATATTTCAAAAAAAGCGTAAATCAGTGAACCACATACTATCAACTCACAAAACTACCGAAAGTAAGCGCGCAAACCTGAGTGACCAGAGGCGGGTCAACTTGACCAGCTGTGTCGATGGCATTAGCTGAGTGATCTTCTCAGCTTAGGCCATGGACCGACCTTGGAGACTGGTGTCTTTCCAGGCTTCAAGGCGAGGTGGAAGACCGCTTCTCAGGCTGGAACCGGGTCCCACAGCAGGGCAGGTTGAGCCCGCCGCCGGGAACGGAAAGACTCGCACGCTTACTTTCGAAACGTGTTCCCCAAGGCAGCTGGTTCCGCTTAACCCCACTAAGCAAACGACCCAGGTTCGGGGTCATTCACTTAGTGACGTTAATGCTCGCCAGCTAACCGCCTTGGCTCACACTCTTATTTTCGTTCAAACAACCAATAAGTCACGCTGACCCCTTCAAACACCTGCGTATGCTTCCCCACCGGCAGATAATTGCGGTACAGCGTCTTGGCTAATTTGCTAGTGCCCGGGTTCAGGTTGCCGCTGGTAATGCGGCCGCCACCGCCCTGCCACTCGCGAACCGTCTTGCCGGCCGGCGTGTTGAGGACGACCCATTCAACCTTGTGCTGGCGAATCTGATCGACCTGTGAACGCAGAATCTGGGGTGCCGCGCTCTGGGCGATGTTGTAGTTCTGGAAGTAATACGTCGACGGCACCGCGCCAGAGGCCGTGTAGAAACCCATGTCGATCGACCCGTAATTTAGCAGCGTCAGGGGCAAGCCACTCTGACGCATGTAATTGCCGAAATCCACCTGGGCCGGCTGTTGCGGCACGCTGGTCGTCTCCTCCGTGACCGACGCGTTGTTAGGAAAGACCTTCGAGTTGGTCACGTTGTTGTTGACGCCGAGCACCAGGAACCAGCCAATCACCAGCGTCGCCAGGATGGCAAAGCTGTCATCCCCATTTGGCAGGCTCAGGTGGCGGAACAGCAGCTGGCAGAAGACCGCGAACGGCAGCACGAAGCTCGCAAAATAAATCAATTCATAATACTGGTACACCGCGCCGGCCTGGTAGCCGTACAGGGCAAACATATCGCTGCCCAGCGTCGCCACCAGGTAGAGTCCCCGGGTGAAATTACTGTGGAAGACGCCGCGTTCAAAGGTCACCACCAGCGTCCCCACCACGCCCAGCAGAAAGAACAGTACGTTGCTCAGGTAAAATTGGGACACCAACGCCATCGACTGAATCAGGTTGGCGAAGAAGGCCACCGACGAGGTCAGGTACACCTTGGTGTTGAACAGGATGTAGACGTTGACGAACGCGCCCAGGCTCTTGGTCGCCAGGAAGTAGATCAGCCACGGCACCGTCGCCAGCAGGAACCCGGCCGCACTCCAGCCAATCAGTTGGCCCAGCGCCCGCCATTGGCGTTTGACCAGCCGGGTGACCAGCATCACCAGGTAAAAGACAATCCAGGCGCCCAGCAGCGTGTACTTGGACAGGAAGACCACGCCGACCAGCGCGCCCTGTGCGAAGTACCACCAGTGACTAACGGTCAGGTCGTGACGGTCCAGCAGCAGAATCAGGTAAATCAATGAGAGCAGGAACGGCAGCGTGAAGAACTCCACAGTGTCGCCGTAATCGTAGTACGGGTGGTACAGGAACAGGACCGGCGACAGCAAGGCCGTCAGCAGCGCCGGTAACTCGTGGGCATCCAGCAGCTTGGCGATGCGGTAGACCAGGTACATCGCGGCCACCAGCGTCGCAATTTCATACACGAAAATCAACGCGAAACTGCGATGGCTCACCAGGTAGGCTAACCCGTGCAGGAAATAAACGTACGGTCCCTTTTGCTCAAAAATGTCCTTGTAGGGCACGATGCCGTGCATCATGGCCTTGCCGACCGTGAAGAAGGCGTTGTTGTCCGGCGACACGTCGAAATAGTAAGCCGGGGAGGTGTACGAACAGAAGGTCATGATGAAAGCCCCGACAATGGTAAACAAGCCAAATACTTGGGCGCTGCGCTTATGCAGCATTAATCTAATGCGTTCCATAATGGTTGCCCCTCCCCATTAGTTCGCTTAACAATCGATCTGACGCCATAAGAAAAGACGCGGTCACCCGCGCCTTTTCACTAGCAAGCTAGTAAATCTTAACCTTGACTTCGAAAGCTTTGTAACCCTTGGCCTTAACCTTGATCAAAAAGCTCTTTTCACCCTTGGCTAACTTCTTAGCTTCCTTCTTGGTCAAGCGAATGTCGAATTTGCCATTCTTCTTGACCGTGCACTTCTTAACCAATTTGCCCTTGCGAGTCAGCAATTCAATCTTTTCACCTTTGCGACCCTTTTCCAGGTAGAGAATCCGGGCATCCTTGCGGTAGTGCTTGCGGAGCTTAACGCGCTTGGACTTCGCTAAAACTTTGGCCTTAGCTGGTTTTTGCAATGGCTTCTGTGATTCTGAAATTGCGGAAGAGCTGTTGGCAGCTGAACTGCTTGCGGCGGATTCGCTGCTGGCAACCGCACTGGAGCTGTCGGACGCAATGATTGCGCTGCTTGAACCCGCACCGGCACCGCTATCTGGCGCACCCTTTGGAATCACGTAACCGCTCGCTGAAGCGTCACTGCCTGAACTCCCACTCGCAGCATCCGCACTACTCCCGTCAGCGTTCGCGGTCGTGGCAATCGCCCCGGCAAAAGTCAACGCCGCAACCAAACCTAGAACATACCCAAAGATTTTCTTCATAAGAAATCCTCCCCGAGATGATGACATATTTTTCGTCGAACTATTCTCTAGCTCGATTACTTGTGAGCATCATAGTGCCATCCCAAGAAAGGGTCAAGCACCCGCCTTTCAGGTTTCACTAGGAAAATGAAAGTGCGGCTGTAAATGGCGTCAGGCCTTAAGTTTCGGGCGTTTGCGGCATCCTTAGTGCCCCGTGGATTTTGTCTAAGGGGATAAGATACTCACGCGCGACGTCGTTTAAAACCTGGCGCAAAAATCTTTTTTCACTTAGGTCAGGCGGCTTACTAAACGAGCGTTTCCCGTTGCCTTTTGTCTAGTCACAGCTGGGAGTGATGTGCGTTAAATTGCCGCCTGCGGCTGCCGGGTACTCCACCGTCTGTGGGGAACGGTTCCAGCCTAAGGAACGGGCTTCCACCTCGCTTTGAAACCTCGCCATGAGTTGCATAACCGACTCACCTCCGGGATGGTGAAAATGGGTCGGAACGCTGTGGGCGCACGTCCGGAGCCAAAGAACGGTCTCCGAACTTACTTTGAGCCGCCAGGACCGCGTCTCAAAGATAGCACTTCCCTAAGCGGCCAAGCCCGCCACTAAGGGAAGTCCCACGGCTAAACCCATTTTCACCATCCCTGCGGCTAACACAGTTCTGGCCCTATGGTTGGTTTTCCCTGGTGCATTGCGTGACACTCAGTTATACACGCGTACTCTTTTCTGGACTCTAATCGGTGGCGGAACCGGACACGGTTGAACCCGGAACAAAATAAAAACGAGCAAGCAATCCCAATCTGGAATTTCTCACTCGTTTAACTGATAACTGACTTAAGACTATCAAGTCAGCATCAAACATCATTTATTTAGTTAGCAAGTCCAGCCACCCTAGTCGGCGAGCACAAACACTCACCAACCATCCACCACCAAATTCGTGACGGGTTCGGGCCAAACCAACGTTGCCAGAGAACCGCAACATCAGCGACCGAAGGCGGCCGGGGCTCAGCTGTGGGATTTACGGTGCGCAGCAGCGTAAATGGTGTCTTTGAGACGCGCTTCTCAGCGGCTCAAAGCAAGGCCGGAGACCGCTCTTCGGCTCCGGGCGTCCTCCCCTCAGCGTTCCAGCCCCAGGACCGCCGCAGGGAGCGATCAGCTCCCGCACGTCCCTAGGCACTGAACAAATTTTTACCCGAAGAACCCGCCACGAATCTGGTAACGGCGGCGAATCCAGAACATGAGGGCAATCGACACAACCCCCAGCACGATACTTGGCCATGGCAACAACACAGGGTTGATGACTGGTGGCAACAGTTGGGCAGCGTAGAACAGGATCATCCAGACGATGAACCCTAACAGCACGAACAAGGCGCGAATCCAGCCGTTGTATTTATGCTTAACCTTAGGGTCGAACAGCCGCGGCATGATTGGTAAGATAAACCCAGCCACAACGGCACTGACCGTGATGGCCGTGATCCCAACGGGTTGGCTACTGGTCATCAATTTTGGACTGAAGAGGTACATGATCCCAAACATCAAGTTAAAAATCATGAAGAACGTCAGCGCGTTGTAGATCATGTTGGGCCAGTAGTTAGGGCCACCGATAACGGCCGTGGCCGTTTCGGGGCCGTCAACGACAGCCTTCACACGCGCATCGACGTCGCCGTAAAGGTTCTTGGCGGTCTTCCCCGCCTTTTGGCCCTCAACCAGTTCAGTAACCATGTCTTGAACGGCGCTAGCCTTCTTTTCTGGGCTCAACTTGGTCTTGTCTAAGGCCTTGTTGAACCGGAACATGTAGTCCGCGTTACGCTTGGTCAGCCCGACGTTGTCGAAGGCCGCCCGTTCGTTCACGGCCACGCTATTGCGGTCCTGACGAACACCGGCGTTACGCGGCGTTTGCTTGTTATCACTCATTTATAGTTGTTTCCCTTCTAAACGTTGAAACGGAATTCGACGATATCGCCGTCAGCCATCACGTAGTCTTTCCCTTCGACCCGCAGCTTACCGGCTTCCTTCACGGCAGCTTCGGATTCGAGCTTGTCTAAATCATCAAAGGCCATGACTTCGGCCCGGATAAACCCACGTTCAAAGTCGGAGTGGATGATCCCGGCCGCTTGAGGGGCCTTGGTGCCCGTCTTAAACGTCCAAGCCCGGGTTTCCTTACCACCGGCCGTAAAGAACGTTTGCAGGCCTAAGAGGTGGTATGAGGCCCGAATCAGACGGTTCAACCCAGGTTCTTCAACGCCTTCAGCTTCCAAGAAGTCTTGCTTCTCGTCATCGTCCAGTTGGGCGATTTCTTCTTCGGCTTCGGCGGCCACGGCAATGGCTTCGGCGCCTTCCTTGGCAGCATAATCCTTGATAACACCAAAGTACTTGGAGTTTTCGGGGTCAGCCATGTCGTCTTCGGCAATGTTGGCCACGTACAGGACGGGCTTAGAGGTCAGAAGGAACAGCCCCTTCACGATAGGCATTTCATCTTCATCAAAGGCAATCGTGCGGACGGCCCCACCGGCTTCGAGGACGGGCTTGATCTTTTGTAAGACGTTCAGTTCAGCCTTGGCTTCCTTGTCGCTCCCCTTGGCAGCGCGTTCGACCTTAGCCAAGCGCTTGTCAACGGCGGCTAAGTCGGACAGGCCCAGTTCCAAGTTGATGGTTTCAATATCATCAATGGGGTCGATCTTCCCGGAAACGTGGGTGATGTTGTCGTCGTCAAAGGCCCGCACAACGTGAACGATGGCGTCGACCTGGCGAATGTTTTCCAGGAATTGGTTCCCGAGACCTTCACCCTTGCTGGCACCCTTAACGATCCCGGCAATGTCGGTAAACTCAAACGTAGTTGGCACAACTTTTTTCGCTGGAATTAGGTCTTGAATACGGTCTAACCGGCTATCTGGGACTTCCACCATGCCGACGTTTGGGTCGATCGTGGCGAAAGGATAGTTCGCCATTTCGGCCCCAGCCTTTGTAATCGCGTTAAATAACGTGGACTTCCCAACGTTTGGTAGCCCAACGATCCCTGCAGTTAATGACATAACAATTATTCACTCTTTCCATTATTGGCGTCGGCCTTGACCAGCACCTTTTTCAATTTCTTCTCAAACTCACGGCGTGACAGCATGACAACGTGGCCGCAGTTGGTACACTTGATCTTGATATCCGCGCCCATCCGGGTAATTTCCCAGCGGTTGGTGCCGCAGGGGTGGGCCTTTTTCATTTCTACCAAATCACCTAAATCGTACATGGCGTTCCCTCCAATGCTCGCTAATCTAAGTGGATGTCCAGCAAATCTAGGATGCGGTTCAGATCATCGTTGGACAGGTATTCAATCTCAATCCGGCCTTGATGATCCTTGTTCGTGGCCTCGTTGATGGAGACCTGCGTCCCGAACCGTTCTTGCAATTGGTTTTCAGTCGACCGAAGGAACGGGGACTTCTTCTTGGCGGGCTTCTTGGCTAATTTCTTAGCGGCGCCGTTCAGCTTGTTGACTTCGGCTTCGACCGCGCGGACGGTCATCCCCTCGGCCACGGCCTTCTTGGCCAACGCCACCAACTTGGTCTTGTCCTTCAAGGACAACAGCGTGCGGGCCTGGCCCATCGACAGCTCGTTGTGTTGCAGCATGTCTTTGACGGCCTTCGGCAACCCCAGCAAACGCAGATAGTTGGCGATGTACGGCCGGCTTTTGCCCAGCCGTTCGGAGACCTGGGCCTGCGTCAAGGTGAGCTTGGTCATCAGGGTATCGTAGGCTTCGGCTTCTTCTAGCGGTGTGAGGTCTTCGCGTTGAAGGTTTTCCAGCACGGCGATCTCCATCATCTGTTCCTCAGTAATGTCGCGGATGATGCCCGGAATCGTGGCCTTACCAGCGATCTTAGACGCCCGAAAACGCCGTTCGCCAGCTAAGATCTCGTAGCGTTCCAGCGTCTTGTCCGGTTGGCGGACGATGATGGGTTGGAACACCCCGGTCTTCTTGATTGAAGCAGCCAGATCGTCCAGCCCCTTCTTATCAAATTTCTGCCGTGGCTGATACGGGTTGGGCCGGATGTCGGCCAACGTCAGGTCAACAACGGTTTCTTCAGCGGTATCCACGCCATTTTCGGCAAACAACGCGTCAATTCCCCGTCCTAAACTTTTCTCTTTCTTACTTGCCATGGGCAGCTAGCACTTCCTTTGCGAGTTCAGAGTAAACTTCCGCACCCTTAGACTTTGGCGCGTAATCAATGATTGGCATCCCGTGACTTGGTGCCTCCGCCAACTGCACGTTACGCGGAATAATTGTGGCATAAACCTTGTTTTGGAAATACTTTTTAACTTCTTCATTGACCTGTTTCCCCAGGTTGGTCCGGGCGTCATACAACGTCAGGAGCACACCTTCGATCTTCAGGTCGCGGTTAAAGTGTTTTTGCACCAATTTGACGGTGTTCAACAGCTGCGTCAACCCTTCCAGCGCATAGTATTCACTCTGCACGGGAATCAGGATGGAATCGGCGGCCGTGAACGCGTTGATGGTCAACAGGCCTAGCGAAGGCGGACAGTCGATCAAAATGTAATCGTACTGGTCCCGCACTTCGTCGAGGGCGGCCTTCAGCCGGGTTTCTCTGGCCATCATCGGGGTCAACTCAATTTCGGCCCCAGAAAGCTGGATGGTCGCCGGAACGATGTCTAACCCGGGGTGTTCCGTGTGTAAAATGGCGTCTTGAATCGGCGTCTCGTTGACCAGCACATCGTAAATTTCTTGTTCAATGGTGGCCTTCTGAATGCCGACCCCGCTGGTAGCGTTACCCTGCGCATCGGTGTCCACCAGTAAGACTTGCTTGCCATCGGTGGCCAAAGCGGCCCCTAAGTTCACGCCGGTCGTGGTTTTACCCACGCCACCCTTTTGATTGGCTAATGCAATGATGTAGCCCATATGTCGTTTCACCTCTAGCTTTCTTTGGGAATGTCAATAATAATGCGGTAACCGTCCGCGGTTTCTTCTTCTTTGGTGGTGAGCGTCATGCCCGCATCGCTGACCATCTTCACCGACTTGCGAATGGTGTTGACGGCCACGCGGGTGTCGCCGGAAACGCTGTGCTTGGTCACTTTGCGGCGGCGCTTCTTGGGGTGCTGCTGCTTAGAAATAAGCGCTTCGGTCTCCTTGACGGTCAGCTTGTCAGCCACGACCGTCTGCAGTACGGCGACCTGAGCGGCTTCGTCTAAGGCCAATAGGGCCCGACCATGTCGCTCGGAAATGTCGCGGTTCAAAATTGCCTCGCGCACGGGTTCGGCCAGCTTCAGGAGTCGCAGCTTGTTGGCCACAAACCCCTGACTCTTGCCGATGCCCTCAGCCAGTTGCGACTGGGTCATGTGGTTGAGTTCCATCAGTTTCTGGTAGGCGTGGGCCTCTTCCACGGCGGTCAATTCCTCCCGTTGGAGGTTTTCAATCAGGGCCATGGAAGCCGTTTCGTCGTCATCCATTTTCTCTAAAATGGCTGGGACCGTGTCCCATTTCAGACTCGAAACGGCCCGAAAACGCCGTTCACCAGCGATGATTTCGTAGTGGTCGTCCTCGTATTCCCGTAAGACAATGGGTTGGAGGAGGCCATGTTCTTGAATCGTTTGGGCCAGTTCGGCGATTGCCGTTTGGTCAAACCGTTGCCGGGGTTGAAACCGGTTGGGAATGATCTGGGCGACTGGAATCATCACCACGTTTTGTTTCACGGGATGGGCCGGATGCGTGGCCTTCTCCCGATTATTTCCAAATAATGAAAATGGCAATTATCTTACCCCCATCCCATTAATCTTCTAACGGCTCCCGGTTGGGCGTGCCAGCTTTACGCGGGTAGCGTTTGGGTGTGTGCTTGACCTTGTCCACGACCACAATGTGCCGCGGGTCGTTGGATTCTGGTAAATTGAACGCAAAGTCGCCGGCCACTTGGCCACCTAACGTGGTGATTCCGGTCTGGCTAACGGCCAATTCGTTCTCAGTCTGAGCGGCCTTCAAAGCCACGAACTGCCCACCGACCTTGGTCAGCGGTAAACACAGTTCACTCAGCACGGACATGCGGGCCACGGCGCGGGCAGTGACCAGGTCAAAGCCCTCGCGGTATGGCGCCCGCTTGCCACCGAATTCCTCGGCCCGGGCGTGATGAAAGGCCACGCCGGTCAGGTTCAGCTTGGCGGCCAGCTCATTTAAGAACGTGATTCGCTTGTTTAAGGAATCCACGATGGTCACCTGGAGCTGTGGAAAGACGATTTTCAGTGGCAGTGACGGGAACCCGGCCCCGGCGCCGACATCACAGAGTGTGAGTGGCTCGGTTCGGATTGCGGGCACGTAAAAAGCGGGGGTCAACGAGTCGTAAAAATGTTTCAAGTAGACTTCGGGCTCCGCAGTAATGGTCGTCAAATTGACGTGTTCGTTCGTCGCTACCAAGAACTGATAATAGTCAGCAAATTGTTGTTGCTGTGTTGCGTTTAATTCGATGCCTTGCGCCGACAGCGCGGCACGAAATTCTTCAGGATTCATGCAATATCTCCCTGCTCAGTTCTCTGTGAAACACAATTGTTTCACGTTTGATTATACTTTACCTTACTTACAGGTGAAACGCAACCGAACCGGTTGGGCTTCGCCATAGCGTCGTTACCTATTATACCGAAAATCCCCGCCACATGAAACGCCTATCGGTTACTTTTGGGTTTTGCCGGTCTTACTCGCCTTACCGGGCAAGCCACTGACTGACGCTGACTACCAACTTAATCTTGTTGAGGTGTGGTCGCCTGCGGCCTCCAGGGATTCCGCCTGCTGTGGGGAACGGTTCCGGCCTGAGGAGCGGTCCTCCACCTCGCTTTGAAACCTCGCTGCAGCCCGCGAGTTTCCAAAGTCGTCCCGTGCTGTAAGGCCGGTAAGCCCACCGGTCTAACACCACCGACACAGCCGTCTCCATCCCTGGCTGCCTCCGGCTAAGGTTGATCACCAATATGAAATTGTGAGTGAAGCGTCAGTGGCTCGTCCGGTGAGGCTGGACGAGCGAAAATCGGAAGAACCGATTGGTGGTTTCAGGTTAGGTTGTGCTACAACATTTAATTTTGAGAGAGCCTACAACTAAATCCGCCGCAAACTTTCTCCCAACCTGCACATGTCTTACTCACTACTGACAAAACACGCCGCCCAATGGCATTAGCGCTAGTCGCGGGCTAAACCAGTGTTAGCCGCAGGGCTGGGAAAACTGGGCCGGTCGTGGGAGCGACCAGAGGCGAGCCAAGGTGCCCGGCTGTGTCGATGGTCTTAGCTGAGTGATTTTCTCAGCTTAGAGCATGGGACAACCTTTGAGACCGCACCTCAGGCTCAAAGTTGAGGTGGAAGCCCGCTTCTCAGGCTGGAACCGACCCCACAGCAGGGCACCTTGAGCACGCCGGCGGGAACGGACGCGACCAGGCCCAGTTTTCACCAGCCCGGAGGCGAGAGTTTAGAACGTGAAATAGCGCCACAAAACCGTTGGTGCTGGTTTTGTGGCGCTAGGTTAGCTTGTTAAATTAACGGCAGCCCATTGCCCGCCCGGCGCGGATTAGTCAGCCGTGGCCGGTGCTTGGCGAAGCCCGTGTTGGTGATGTCAATCGTATCAATCACGGACTGACCCAGGTAGAGTGGATGGTTGGTGATACTGGCCATCCCCCGTTGAATCGTGATGACATTGTAACTGGTGGCGTCGTGAACCTCGTGGTGGTGTGGGTCCTGACAATCGATGTAGGTCGAGGCCGAGGCCACCGTGGTAACCGGAATGGTCGTATCCACTAAATAGTTGGCCCCGAAATGCAGGTGACCGGCGAAGATACCGCCAATGTTGTGGCCGTGAAGAATCGCCAACAGCTCCCGGTTGTTTTGTAAGAGCGCGTACCGCATTCCCCGCAGCGCCGGCGCATCCAGTGGGTGATGCAGAAACAAAAAGGCGCGTCGACGTGGCGCTAGGTGAAGATTTTTGTTGAGCCAATCCAGTTGCTCCCGGTCCAACCAGCCGGCCTCTTTGTTCGGCTCCCATTTGGAATCCAGAAAGTAGAAATCCATGTTTTGATAAACCTGCTTGTAGGCATAGTACGGCTGATGTGGCTCACCCAAATAGCCTAGATTAAAGGCCTCGCGATCATCCTGGTCACCCAAGATGACTTGAATGGGCGCCTGCAGTCGGTCGGACTGGGTAGCTAAGTAGTCGCGTAGCTTGGCGTAATCGCGACTCGTGCCGGCCGTCAGTAAGTCCCCACTAATCACGATGAGGTCCGGTTGTAGGTCGTGCGCCATGATGTCATCAAAGATACGTTGTAGTTTGGCTGCCGGCGGGAGCTGTTGGTTGTACTGTGGCCCATTGGCCGCCGATAACTGTGGATCTGATAAGTGAACAATTGTGAATTTATTCATACCCCCGTGGCCCCCATCAAATAAGTCGCCATTACCGGGGCACCACCCGGCAACAGTCCCCGACTATTACTAAGTTAGGTCCAGCATACCGAAGCGATGTAAAGATTTGATGTTGTCCCCGTCAACATCTTGTAAAATTTTTGCCAACGGTGAGCAAAGTCTCCGCAACAAAAAATCCATCACGCCACTTCTGTGATGGATTTAAATTTACTTTTTCTCACGGCCGCTTCGGCTTCTTCATGAAGAATAACATCGGTAACCAAGTGACGACCAGCAAGACGAGCGTGTCAAAATGCATGGCAGACATGCGATCATCCTCTTTCCCCTGATTTTCCTTTAGTCTACCAAGCTCGTGTAACGATTTCGTAGTGAGCACCAAATAACTGACCGTATTGAAATGTAGATAAAAAGGGAAAGGGCGTCCTCGATTTTTGAGGACGCCCTT
>NZ_RHNW01000020.1 GCF_003946045.1 Levilactobacillus mulengensis
ATTGAACCAGCTACCCGATCCGTACGTAATCACATTCTTGTACCCGTGACTAATCAGATACCGAAGGAATACGTTAACTTGGCTGGTCGTGGAATATGGTAAGTCGGATGCTTCAACATCGATTGCAAGTACCGTGGACTTATCTAAGCCCATCTTCTTCACCCATGATAGAAAGTATTGAGCTTCAGCTGTTCCCCGACCATGGAAGAAGTGGTAAACCCCAACGGTATCAAACACCTTGAATCCATTAGCAATCTGATTGCCAGCCTTGGGACTGAGATAACCAGTTCCTTCTGTTAGCTTGACCATAATCCCATCAGCGCCCCAACCTTTGAGTTGTTTCATGTAAGCCAGGGAATCAGATTGGTATGATGACAGGTCAACAATCTTTTTAGTCATTGTCGTCAGTCCCTTCTGATGGGGTAATGACCTCCGTTGGTGCCGGGGTAACTACTGGGGCATGATTATCCCCACCGGCTGCCTTGTACGTTTGGTAAGCCTTCTCAACCAATCCTGAGATAGTTTGAACATCTAAATCAAAGCCATTGGCCGTTAATTGAGCGTTGACGAAGCGGATTGCTTCCTTCTTACGATCAGACTTAGATAAGCCAGCCATGACTGCCATTTCTGGCACAATCGTATTCGCCAAGTTTAATCCCAATTCTAATCCTTGCTTGACGTGGATATTCTTTTCAGTCTGTACCTTGTGAGTTAATAGTGGTTTTACCAACTTGTACACAGCGGGAATTAACACCATTAAGAAGGCGACTACACCCGCATTATTAAGCCAATTGAACACATCTGTAATTTCTTTGAACATAATATTCCTCCAATTTTGCGTAAATTAAAAGCACTGACTAACTGGCTGAGTAGAAGCTAGTTAGTGGTGCTTGTGGTCGTTGCTTGAGTTGTTGGCACTACATATGTTTTGCCAGTGATCTGCTTGTATTGATCGGAATTAATGAATCCGTTTTCGACATACCATTCAATATTTGGATCCAAGTAACCGAGTCCGTAGAAAAATGAAATTGTATCAAAGTCCACTATGATTACCTCCTAATTAGTTGCATCTGCATCGGTGCTTTTAGCAGCCACTTGTAATTGCGCCAGTTGGCCGCCAATTTTTGCCATTGCCTTATTAGCTTCGTCAACCGTTACTTTTAGCTGTGCTTGGGAACCACCAATTTTAGCGGCCGCCTGAGCGGTCTGGTCTAGGAGCTTTTTGTACTGAATATTTTGGTCACTGATGGTGTCAACCTGTTTAAGCACCTGGGTGTGCGGGTCATAAGTTACTTCGGCGTCTGGATCATCCACACACAACATTTGTGGCTTGCCGTCAGAGCCTATGATTTGTTTGCCATTATTATCTAGGGCCGGCGTTTGTTTCATCTTGACCATCTTCCAGCCGATATACTCGTCCGCCCCATAAGGCACCGGATCTAAGGCATATACGGCATAGCCAGCCGGCTTATCATCCGGTGCGATTGCGTAAATTGTTTTCATGCTTGATAATCTCCTTTGCTTTTTTGATTAAACTTACAAAGCCTTCTTAAGGAGGCGGGAGCCGATAGTGGAGTCCACGTAAGACGACGAGCCGTCGCCGTACCAGAACCAAAGACCGGAGTAGCCAGCGCCCCAATTCCAGCTGCCACCAGTGTAGACCACATGGTTACCACTGCTAGTAACATAGCTATCGTCATGATAGTAAGTGTTGTATCGGTCGTTGTTAGCGGAAGTAGGAGCCTCCACACTTGGATGATCTTTATCAAATCCAAGACCGGTAATGTTTGAACCTATTGGTTGTAATGAATAATTGAGCTTGTAATAGGGACTTGCGAACATGTCTGACGCATACTTGGTTGCATCATCACACGAGTATAGAGACAAGTTATTAATGTTTAAGCCGTCTGTCCACATTGCCAAGTTGCCATAGAGATTTTCAATCCCGCGGTAAGTCATTGATCCATAGCCATTACTATGGTTAACGTTGCCGGATGATCCCTTAATACCGTCAGCGGCGCCAGCGACTTCTGCTCCAGACAGTACGTCATCAGCAACCCCCTTCATAATTGACTGGGAATCTAGCGTGGCAAATTCTATTGTAAACAGAGTTTGTAGCGCGTCTAGTGTGTGCACATCCCACAAGTGATAACCCTTCTTACCATCTGTGTTATTAGCAACCGCTGAACTTCTTAGCTGAACAATGGTTTGGCTAGTCGTTGGCGTAGCTCCAGTTTTTGACTGTAATTTGCCTGAAATAATCGACCCTTCGTATCGGGAAACATCGACATAGTCTAGCTCTTTCTTATTGTCAAAATCATAGAAACAGTTTGGGAGATACCAGTCATCGCCTTGCTTAACCAGCGAAACTTGCCAAGTGCTTAATGGTTTATTTTGGGTTTTACGGATGTAGAATTTTGGTAAGCGAACAAACGCGTTGCCATACGAATCGGTGACGGTTTTGTCCATCAATCCCCATGGACCACGAGTATCAAAGTCGTTTTGAGCGCCATTGATACCAGCTTTTAGGCCCACCGCAGAATCGGTCCGCTGTAAGGCCCCAGATGATGAGCCATCCCAACTAACGCCGTAAATGTTACCGTCCACGGTTGGCAACGGGTCACTGACCGTAAAGTAGTCGCTCGACCCAACTGCATTTTCAGCATTAACGCGGAACAAGTAATCGTTTCCAGCTTCAATGCCATCAGTAACCGTCCCAGTAAGGCTATCAGGATTTAATGCGACTTTCGTCCAGTCCGTGCCACCTTGCTTTTGATACTCCAGGCTGTATCCGATGATTTCAGAGCCACCATCACTTTCTGGTGCCGTGACCGTGTAGTCGAAGCCTTTTTTGCTAACATCGTACTCAGCTGTCAGTGACGGGATTCCTGGTGCCTTCGCTGTTAGACTCCATTTCCATGTGGTTGTAGTACCGTTATAAGTGAAGCTCCACATCGCCCCGTCTGGGCCGATCCCGTAGCCAGTAACTAAGCCGTCAAAATCGCAGAAATATTCTCCAATAAGCGAATGGCCAGTTGGATTATTTTTAGCGTCAATGTCAACTAAGAGCTTGCCGGTATCTTTGGTGCCGATAATTGATTTCAGTTTGGTATCCACGTCTTCCCCACTAGCAATCACAAACTTAGCGGAGCCATCGTCACCAGTTAATTTGTGTTTTTGCCAGTTAGAAGTATCAGTAGTATGGACAACTTTGCTATCGTCAGCTTTGGTTGCAAGCTGTTGCTGTGTTGCATAATTACTTAGGTCCACTTGCGTGCCATCTTTACCGGCTGGTCCTTGAGGCCCCTGTGGACCGGTTGCTCCATCTTTTCCATCCTTACCGGCTGGTCCTTGAATCTGTCCACAATCCTTCCACGCGTTATTCGTCCAGATATACAGTTCTTCGGCAACTAAGTAACCATCGCCTTCACTAGCCGTTGCTGGAAGCTGGTAAGTAGTGTCAGCCTTACCTTTAATCTCTAGTCCTTGTCCGGTATCACCTTTCGGGCCTTGAATACCTTGGTCACCTTTGTCACCTTTATCACCCTTCGGCCCTTGAGGTCCAGTATCACCAGTTGCACCCGTATCCCCTTTCGGCCCTTGAATTCCTTGTGGGCCCTGAATTCCTTGTGGCCCTTGCAATGTGGCGACTTTGTTAGTTAAGTCAGTCTTAAGCTGATCAAATTCCTGTTGGAAAGTATCAAGACTCATAACCGGAATAACATCTCCAGAATCACTCATAACATTTTCGGTAATCGTGAATCCTTGTGGGTCATCGCTTGGGAAGATGGCGTTGTACGTAGTCGTAGCAGTAGTCGTTGAGGTGGTTGAACCGTCATCGGTTAAGCCCTCTTGACTACCAGGTGTTACTAGGCTGGACAAGGTCACCCAAACTTCAATGGTGTAATCATCGGGTACCAGGGCATTCATGACCTCAGCGTCAACTGGCATGGTAATCAATCCGGCTAATGGCTGCTTAATCGTAGCCATATCAATCGACTTAGTGAATACATAACCGGTGTCATTAGCAACCTTTACATCAATGTCCGTTGCATTAGTTAAGTCGAATGCTGAACCGTCTTGGGTAATCGCCAAATTGAACGATGCTGTGGTATCGAGGTATTTTACCTCATTGTTACCATCGGTAAAGTACAGTTCTTTACTCACTTGCACCGCCTCCTAGGGCATTCGTGGATTCAGTTTTTAACCGGGTTAGTACCAATCGCTTAAACCCAGCCCACATATCTTCCTTGGTTGACCCAGAGAAGGCTGTAGAAGCTTCATCAGCCGTTGCATCGAAGTTACCGTAGGCTTGGTGATTGGTACCACTAAAAACGACCGTGTAGACAACGTGAGTGGTGTTATCTGAGTTCTGCTTGACATCTAAACTAGTAATCATTGAGCATTCTTCCTTTCTAATTGAGTGATCCGGTAGCTGAGTTCATCTATCCGCTGATTGGACTTCTTTAAGGCTGCCAATAAGATGGAAATGGTATTGGACTCGTTTAAGAAGTAATTCCCATTCTCATCAGTGCTAATCATATCGTTGGCAATACTTGCAGTTTTATCTCCAACCTCATTAACGTCATCAATAATCGGGCCAATATGCTGGGAGTCAGCGGAGTTATCGGAATCCTTGTACTTCCATTTTTTAACATCGGTGTTCATAACAGCAGATAAGGCTTCATCTGGTGAATAATCTGTCACATCTCGTTTAGCAGATAAGGCTGACTTCAACTTTGTACCGTTGGAATAAACATCAGCGGCATGGATATCTGTTACACTTCCACCTCCACCTTGCTTTTCAAGGTATAAGGCACCACTATCATCACACGCTATGGTGTGCCCTTTAATTGATAATCCTTTGCTATTAATTCCGTTTGAAACGTCTAGGGTGATAACTCCAGTGTTACCTTCGTTAAGCGTAATCATGCCACCGTAGATATCCGTTGTATACCCATCAATTATGTTACTGGCTTCAAAGCCAGAATTACTCATCGTGAATTTATCTATCCCTGAATCAATGGTAATCGTGCCACCATTGATGGTACTTCCAGATATGTTGACGCCATTAATATTCCCGGCTTGAACGTTACCTAAATTGGCTGATAAGGCTGACAGATATTCAACCGCAAGACTAGTTACGTCCCACTTCTTAAGTGTCCAGCTACCACCAGAATAAAAGTACATTGATGTAGCAGAATTTCCGCTCATAACCACCCACATATCGCCGTCATTATGCTCTTTACCATCATCAAATGGTGTGCTAGTTGATTCGGTAATCGTGCCATCAAGGGACGTCTTGAGGTCTTTAATCTTTTCAGCTAAATCACCAGCACTCGTTGAAGCGTCTTGGGCTAACTTGGTGGCTTCATTAATGTCGACTGAACCCGTTGCAATAATCATCCTTCGACCACCTCCTGATAAGTCTCACCATCATCAATATTGAAAGCAGAATCGTCATCACTGGCACTATCTGAGTCGTCAGTATCATCAGGGATTACCACAGGTTGTTCTACCTCGGTATTTTCTCCCTCATCTTCAGCTGGGTAAGTGACGGCTAAGTCCTTGCTATCATCACGGATACCAATTGGAATTGACCATAATCCCGAGTGACTAATCATGACAGTATGAGCCGTGTCTCGGTACTCGCTGACGTTGAATCCAATTATTAGCTGGTCATGAGCCAAGTCCGGGTATACCCCTTCTGGTTCAAAATGGCCACCGTACTCAATCGGTACAGACAGCTGAATATCCTGTGAAGGCTCAATCTGGTAATTAAAAATGACTGACTGAGTAATGAGATTGATACACATTACTAGTCGGTCATCCTTGTTGTTGACGTCCCCAGCGGTAAAGAAGGCGTATGGGTAGGCAATTGAATTGGCTTGTATCGTGTTGTATTTTCCATTGTTAGTCACACCCGAGGGTACCGGATTCCAGCCAAAGTCTTGTAACTTGAAGCGAATAGTTGGGAAATAATGGCCAGCTTTCAAATCCGAGATATTACATACTTCTACCGTGCCATCCATCTGACTCCCGATCCATAGACCATTTGTTAAATCAACGTTAGGTCTCACGTAAGTTTCCATTTCACACCATTTTGTTACCGTGCTGGAACCACTATTGATTACAGCGTGTGGGGTATATGGGAAGGTTGCTAACCATTTCTTGCCACCACTTAAATCCTTAATCTGGGAGTATATGAGGTTGTTGGCTTCATCGTAACCAAAGGAAGAGCCATGTTGACCACCTTGTACAATCATGGAATTAATTAGCTTGCCATCAGCACTCCAATGTAGGTATTGGCAATCGCTTAGATTGGACTGATTTTGCTTTCCTTTGTACGCATAGCTGGCAAGTACCTCACCATTACTCATTTTGTAAGAAAATTGCAATGCCCCAACGTGATTATTGCCGAACTCATCAGGGTTACCATCAGTGGTCTCCCACAGCTTGTTGAAGGTACCGTCAGCGTTGGCTCCAGTATCTATCCACATTTCTGACTCATCTTTAACGAAGGCGTCATCAATTGATACGATTAAGCTACCAACAAATGGTGGGGTAATGGTGACTTCATAGCCATCCTTAGCATGTTCTGCTTCCCAAGTCAGATTATGAGTCCCGTCTTGTTGGACGTATTCCCAGTTGAAAGCCGCCACTGATAAGAATGACGTAACATTCTCACCTTCAATGAATAACCGGGCAATTACTCGCTTACTGGTATCAGTATTCGTCCATGATTGTCCCAGTGGGGTAATTAAGCTGATACTAGCAGCATTTTGGTTCTTTTTGGCATCTTCAAACAGTTTTTTTACGTGGTCATTCCACCGCTGTTCCATGTTTTTAATGAAATTGGGAGTCACGACTGTAACCGTTGAGAACTCCCCGATGACTACCTTATTTTGAGTTGGGTCACTCTCGGAAGTCGTCCGTTGAATAACTCTGGCTTGCAAAGTTAATACTGGACTCATTGTCAGGTCGATTACCTTAATGGTATCACCTAGTTGAGCGTCAAAATCACTGGTTACATCAACGGAATAATTGACCCGCGGGTGGTTATACAGTCTGAGTGTCTTCAATCCCAGCGATAGTAAGGCATCGGGTTCACTGACCGTAGAACTGGTAATACTACCTTCTAACCAAGTGTTGGCATCGTTGTTGTACAGGCTATTAGCGGCGGCATCAGTGACAAAATTACGACCACCGTTGCCCTTAGCTGTACTGATTGAGGCACCACCGGAACCATAGACATACAGTTTGGTAATCAAGGTAGTATCGACCGTTTCCCGCTTAATACTAAGCATGTTGTCACCATAAGTGATACGTCTACCAGTATTCTGTCCCCGTTGGTCGGATAATTCCAGAATGGTATCTGTCACAATCCCAGAACTATCTAATTTTACGTACCCATCAGCCTCACAATCGTAGGTCGTCAGGATTGTCTGCAATAATGTTTGGGAAGATGATTCCCCATCAATGGAAAAATCTGAAAGTAGCCCAGAAGTTGCATTATCCACCAGGGTTATCCCTGTACCCGCAATAATCCAGTTCATAGCCGCTGGCAAGGTACACTCTTTAATCTCTTTTTTTGTGGGAATTGTCTTCCCTAGTCGCCAGATTAAGAGGTTAATAGCATCGGCTGAAATAAGGTTAGTTCCAGAGGTGTTATCCATGGTCTCATCAACTGTATATATCCGGTAAACCCGCCAGCGATCATTCGCTTGGTCGTAAGCCGCTAAGTGATTTCCTACTCTCAGATATTGGGCCGCTGGACTATCTGCTACCATGGTGAGACCGGTAAAGGTATCATTCCAACTCTTAGAATTAGCGTTGGGGTCAGAGGTGTTGGCTAGACTGGCTTCAGTAATGCTATCGTTTGAGCTATTATCATCGGCAAGTTGTTGCTGAATAGTCTCACCCCAGAATATATTCGTATCAGTCGCCGTATCTAAGGTGGCGACTCGTTTGAGGTTCTTATCAAGAATGACGTACACACGTCTTAGCTCCTTTCTATTTAACCGCTGGCTTGTACTCCAACGTTATATCTGCGTTTGCTGGGTCAGGAGTGAAGTGCATCTCTTGGCTAACATCACCTTCAATTGAAGGGAAGGTAGATAGCCATGACACATACTTATCGACATTTCTACCAGCCACGGTAACCGCGTTATCAGCGGAATCTATGATAATTTCTTCACCGGCGTGGGCAATTACATGGGGAATGTCATCGGGGTCATCTGATCCATCAGAAGTGTATATTTTGAGGTCGGTTAGCGTTTCAAAGTCAGAATAATATCCAACTGGTGGTTTAACTAAATCTTCTTTGATATCGTGTTTCATGAAGGTGGCCGCCACGTTAGCCAGGGCAAAGCCAAACTTGCCCGACTTATCTAATTTCTCCTTGTGAATGTGGACTTTTCCCTCAGTATTAACTGAGTATGCTACCCCAGTCTTAGGATTGAACTCGTTAATCTCAGCTACCCAGTTGTCATAAACCTTGCCACCAATGGTCTTCTTTTGACGTTCTAAGGAGAACTCGCCAAAGAAGTTAGAATAAGCGTCAGAGTTCATGTACGTGGTCTCCATTACATAAGTCTTAATGGTTTTTGACTTGGTCCTAACCCTTGGTTTAGACACCCTGGTAGATTTACGCTTACCACCAGATTTTCTCTTGGTGACCTTCTTAGTTGCCTTCTTTTTCCTTCTCCTTCTCCTAGTTTTCTTCCTAGCAGCGGACTTGAAGGCTTCCCGTTGAAGGGTAGCTTGATACAGTCTGGCTGATTTAGCTTTGGACTTAGCTTTGGACTTAATCTTAACCTTTACCGTCTTAGTTAAATGAACCCTTACATCATGATGATTTTGTCCTTTAACTTTACGGCCACCCTCGTTGTACAAAAGGGTGAGGTACTTGCCTTTATCTGTGGTGGCATTAAATGAACTCCCCAGTTGAATGTAACCACGGGGGTACCGGCCTTGTGCATAATCAGTAATACCCATTCGTCCACATACATTGCCATTAGAGTCCAGCAGATAGCCTTCAACTTTTCCCATGGCCCGTTCATTTTCCATCCGCTTGATATGATGGAACCGCATAGATACTTTCCAATAATTACTAATCTTGGGGATACCTTGGTGAATAATAACGGGACCGTAGAAGTCCTTGTGCTTGCCAGTTGTACCCCAGTTGTAATGGCCTTTACTATCCTTGGCGACCATTAATGCTGAGGCTGTAGCGGTTGCTTTACCATCATTTTCTCCGCGGTATACCTTAATTTCTTGGGTATCCTGACCAGCTTGAAACCATGTGCTCATTGAGTTACAAGGATCGTGTACCTGCAATTCTTGGTGAGGCGTTAAGCTAGTTACATGACCGTTAGCATCGGTAACCGTTGAACCATCGTCAACATGGTACCCAACGGCCACATACTGGTCTCCCAAGGTGTAACCAAAGTAGTACAGGTCAGTTTTGGGAATGATATGAATTACCGGTTGAACAGCAGTGTTACCAGCTGGACTGATAACCTGCTCATTACTGGTAATCTTAATGTCCCGTTGAGGCAAGAATCCTCGTGGGTCAGCCAGCATGAAGGTTAGTGTAGTTGTACAGTCTTGTACCCCTTCGTTGATGAAGGTTGGGGTAGGAATGGCTGTAAAGTGACCATAATAGACAACCTCTGGCTGGTCATTGAACCGTAACGGGTACTGAGTGTCAGCATCATCATGCGTGTTAATTAAAGCCTTGGACAGATTGGTAATAATCCGGTTGTAATCGTCTCTATCAGTGGGGAACAGTGTAATCGGAATATCTATCTGCTTTTCCCCATAAGAATTACCTAAAAAAACGCCCCCATATCTACCGGGAACGTCTTGGAAGGATTCGGTTATCGTTGGGGCAATCGGCTTTGATACGTGGTTAACTAATACTTCCAAATCTTCTTCAGAATTGAAACCACCGGTTCCGTTCTCATCGAAGGCATAATCGAAAGTGTTAACATCATTAAATGCCATTATTGATATAACCCCTTCCTAGATTTTTACTTACATCTTTTTTTGTTTTTACTCGGTTATAGCCACTGTAAATAGCGTTATCAGATACGACAGCGGGTACTGGATTCTGCTGACCAGAGATTAATTCAGCCATCAATCCGATAATCTCTTTTCCTTGCTTAATAAGTTCAGATAAATCAGTTGATTGAGTTGCTTGGTTAGTGGATTGTTGTGGCTTATCCGTCTTAGCAAACTCTTTCATGGTGGTGTCCATAATCTGGTATGCTCGGGCACGTTTAGTAATATCCCAAGGCACGATTGACTCAGTCTTATTGCCTTCTGAGAGATGTGCCAGTTGGGCAACCTTTGAGATACCACCATCAGCGTACCAACCGATATTCTTCTCGTGGTTATACGCTTGTTGAATTGAGTGATAATTGCCATCATTGACGTACCATTTCATCCATTTAAGCTGGGTGATTGGATTAGTCCTCCAGTCTGAACCAGACCGGGCCATCTTAGAAGCTGGCAATGCTTGTGGTAATCCATAAGCACCACTACCAGAGTTAGTAGCTTTAGGGTTCCAGCCTGATTCCTTGGTAATGATGTAATTGTACATACCATAATCAGAGGTTGGGATACCAGCCTGTTTCAACCAGTGCATGTGGTCACCAGAAGGCTTAGCAGAACTCCCGGTAGTTGAGGAATTGTCCCCAAACATATCAGCAAGCTTGGACATAAACTTGAAGAAGCCTGAACCAACTTGGGACTTAATTCCCTTAGTATTGCCAGTACCTTTCTTTGAGGAGTCGTCACCCTTGCCACCATTCAATTGAGCAATCCGCCGTAATCCGGCAAATCCACCCATGAATCCTTTGATTGGTGCCGACTTGATTCCATCTGTGGGGTTCTCGGCATTCCACATCCGTCCAGCACCATTAGTAGAAGTGACAACGCCTACGTGGCCACTACCACCGGCACCCCAAAAGGCTAGGTCACCGGGAACAGCTTTACCCCAGCTTACTGAATGGGTTGAATTGTACTCTGGAACAGTTGTGGAACCAGATAGGGTAACCCCAATGTGCTTAAGGGCTTCATATACCAATCCGGAACAGTCATAATAGTTGGGCCCTAAGCGTCCTTTGGTTTCTGAGTACTTGTAATTAGCCCGTTTAGAAAGCTTCATGGCTTCTTCAATAAACTTTTTACGGGTACCAGATCCAGTTGCCCCACCGTCTCCATCTAAATCAACCATTGACCAGAGGGAACTCCACCAGTTACCAGCTTGCTTCTTGACGTTATTGAACATACCTTTGGTGATATCAGCAACAACGCCAGCACCAGCCTTAGTGTAATTGAACATTGAGTCCAGACTCTTAATTGGGTGAGCAATAATCTTTTCAGCAGTCGTGAAAAACTTCTTCAATCCAGCTGTTTTTTTGACTAACCAGCCAGATACATCTCCGATGCCTGAGCCAATACCACTCATAA
Organism: Levilactobacillus mulengensis; assembly: GCF_003946045.1. Taxonomy (GTDB): domain Bacteria; phylum Bacillota; class Bacilli; order Lactobacillales; family Lactobacillaceae; genus Levilactobacillus; species Levilactobacillus mulengensis. The sequence goes on from NZ_RHNW01000020.1 coordinate 11,479, forward strand.
TATTTCCGAACCAATTACCGCTACCTTTGGCAAAGTGGGTAATCCCTTGCATACCCATAAATAGCTTGGTCTCAGAGGCGTTCAGAACCTCTGTACCAGCTGGTAACATGGCCTTGGTATTTCTACCCTGCACAATGCCGGATTGCCCGTTAGGCAAGAATACAGCCTCTTTATTACCCGTCTCAGGGGAATCATTGCCATCATTTAGTACCGCCATGGTAGGCTTAGTGATTGCCTTACGGGTACCCGAGAAGGCACCAGTACCAGTAGCAAAGTGTACATGACCAATATCCCCAATGGCTTTCTTTTTACCACCAAAGGTATGAATAACACCGTCAACCAGATTGATACCTGAATTAATGATGTTAATCATATCGTTCATGCCATCCTTAGCTAGACCCTTTAAGTCTTTCCACAATCCTGAGAAGATACTCTTAACGCCAGATACTAGGCTGGTCCATCCATTTTTAAAACTCTTCTTGAATGCCCCTAACCAAGTGCCCATTGAAATTCCAAATACTTTTGTGTGCTTCAAATCCTTGTTCCAGTATGAATGGAGCTTGGACCGCATGTTATTCCAATGGTTAGTCCATGAGTTTGCAAAACTCTTCTTGAAACTGTTGAAGTGGCTTCCCATTGAGCCAAAGAATGACTTGGTATTGTGAACCGAGGTATTCCAAGAATGTTTCAGGCTGGTACCAACTGCTGACCAGTGCTTATCCCAAGACTTTTTGAAGCTAGACTTAAACTTGTTCCAATTTCTGCTGATTCCATTGATACCATTCTTAACGGATTTACCAATATGGCCAGCCCATTTACCGATTGATTTACCAAGGTGGACAACGGATTTTACCGTCTTATTTACCCATTCACGGAACGGCTTGATGTGCTTGTACGCTTCATAAAATCCCGCAGCCAAAGCCCCAATAGCAACAACTGCAATACCAATTGGATTAGCATCCAAGGCTACATTGAACAACCATTGAGCGGATGTAACAAGCTTTTGAACGACCACCAAATTTTTAATTACTCCGATAGCCTCAGTAGTTGCGGCAATGAATCGAGCAATCTTCGAAACGGCTAAAACACTACCAAAGGCAACGGCAAAGGCAGCGATTGTTTTGGTGTGTTTGGAAGCAAACTCGATAATCTTAAGGAATCCACTAGCAAGTTTAGCTACGCCGCCAATTAACCAAGTGAGACCTTTCTGAGTATCCTTGTTGTTGAAGGCCTTAGTCATATCTTGAGTCGCTCTAGTAATAACAGGCAATAACTTGGTACCCATCATAATTTCTAGCTGTTGACCAGCCATTTTGAATCGCTCTACGTTCATCTTGGCGTTATCTGAGTTTCGTTTAGCTAATGTCTCAACGTATTTTCCTTTTTCTCCAGCTTTGGTAACATCATCTGTTAACTTTTTTAGTGACCCATCATACTTAGCTAACGTTTGGGCAGCTTGCATACCGGTTTGGCCGAAAATTCGCTTAAAGACATCTGCTTTATCAGCACCACCAAGCTTCTTGGTATGGTCTTCGATAATTTTGAAGATTGCTGGCAGAGACTTGAAGTTTCCTTTTGCATCTTGGAAAACTTTGGTAGACTTAATGCCAATTTCTTTCAAAGCGCCCATAGCTGCATTCGTTGGGGAAGCCAAGCTAGTAATTGTCTTACGTAGACCAGTGCCTGCCTTATCAGCTTCCATACCGTGATTAGACAACTCCCCCATTGCTGCAGAAGTCTGCTCAATTGAGAAGCCGGCATTTTTAGCCGTGTCCCCAACGTATTCCATACCTTTACCTAAGCTATGAAAGTCAGTAGCGGTAACGTCTGAAGCATACGCCAGATCATTAACGACCCGTTTTGTATTCTTCATCATTTTAGCCGTGTTATTGGTCTTCATGCCGAAGGCTTCAATCGCCTGTGAAGAAACCTTAATGACATCTTTAAAGTCGTCTCCGGAAGCCACGGAAGCTTGTAATTCTGACTTCATAACGGCGATAGCTTCGGCACCAGTATGACCACGCTTAATTAAGTCTTGATATTGCTCTGCGATTTCTTGCTGTGCTACCCCATACTTAACAGAATACTTGGCGCCATCTCGTTGCATCTTAGAAACTTGAGAAATAGCCTGACGTGCTTTCTCACCAGAAGTAACTAACAAATTTTGATTGACCTGGTACACCTTGTTTAAATTTGTGGCCTTTTTGGCACCAGCAATCGTCGCAGCACCCAAACTAGTCAAACCGGCTGCGGCCGTAATTGCGGCGCCTTTAAATGCTTGACCAATATTCGCAATCCTGTGTCTAGCTTTGGCCGCCCCATCTGACAGCTTAGCCATACTACTACTCATGGTGCCATACTTACCGGCTAATCGGCCGATCTCAGTTTTCTGTTTAGCCATTGAGGCAGTTGTTTGATTAACCCGAACAAGTTGCTTATTGTAGGCTTCACTGGCCCCACCAGAACTAGTCTTAAGCTTGGCTAACTCATTTTGCTGGATTTTCAACTGATCCGAAAGATTACGGTAGGACTCCCGTAGACCGTTAAGCTTAGCCCTACCAGCTTGGGCTTTATTTCCTTGATTCTCTAAAGCTTCTGCATAAGACTTGGAGACTGACGTGATTGACTTGTACCGTTCTTGCAAGTCAGCCAAGCCAGATTGATAATAGTCTACTGATTTTTTGGCACGGCCTTGTTGGGCAGTTAAGGACGCCATCTTATTCTCAGCATTAGCTAAATCCTTAGAAAGCCGAGCATAGTTATCACTGCCTTTAGTCGTTGAAGTATCAAGGCTTGCTTGACGCTCTTTCAACTTATCAATTTTGGCTTGTAAAGCTTGCATGGTCTTTCCAAGACCTTCATATTTAGCTTGTGCTGCACCCAAGCTATCCTTTGCAGACTTCAAACTAATCTCATTAGCTTTCCATTCATTAGTGGTTGCTTTAATAGCGTTGTTCAGAGTTTTCAGACTAGAGGCCGCTGAGACGGTATCTAGCTTAACTTCGGTTGCCATTGTGTTCGATACTTTTGCCATTTATTAATTGCCTCCTCTTAGTCTATTTACCATTGCCATAGGGTCTTCAGCACGTTTATCTTTAGGCTTTGCTTGGTTAATTCTGATCAGTTCGTAATAGTCTTCTCCGTCCAATTGAGATGGCAGTACCCCAGAATTAGCCATCATCTGTTGCTTAAAGTAGGCTTGGTCTTCTTGGGCATCTTCTAAGTCATGAATTAGAACGTTGAGGCGACCCATTACTTTTTTGGGTCTTCTTCTTCCTCATTTTCCTTGAGTGTTTCTTGCCATTGTTCATCAGACAATCCTTGAATTCGTGACAACACATAGCTGATAAAATCGGATAATTCTTCCATCGTTACGGCATTCATTACCGTGTCTAATTCTTTTTCTGACAGCTTTAAAACAGCTTGAAGGAAGCTAGTCATGGCTGTAACCGCCTTTTGAGACTGTTCCATAACTGTTAATGGGTCAGCATCTGAATCTAGTTGCATCTTGTCCATCTTCAACATCAAAATTTGAAGATTAGTGGCTTCATTGACAACCTTTACCGTGGTTTTTACTTCTGCTGATTTTTTCCTCAAGCCTAGTTTGCTGATATTAATTTTCATTTATTTTTCCTTCTTATTTTTTATTTTGCCAAAGGTAATGGCTATGTAAAAAGCCACCCCATAAGGAGTGACTTAGAATGGTTCTATGATTTTACTGTTGTTGGGTTACTTGGCTGGGGTACTACTCGCTGTGTATCCACCGAATACTTCGCTCATCATAGCTGCTTTGTCGAATTCTGTGTCAGCGCTTGTCCAGATCTTGTATGGTTGACCGTCAAAGGTATCAGCCTTCAGTGGGTCCAATCCTTGGTAAGTCAATGTGGTATTAGCATCGGTTTCAGCATTGTTATCCGTACCGTGGTTCATACCAGCTTCAATTAGTTGGCCGTTGGCAAAACCTTCATAAATATCCACACCACCATACGACCGGGAATGTACTAACATTGCAACGTGAGGCTTAGGTAGTTGACGTGTCCAGCCACCTTTGCCATCGTTAACGAATCCCTTTAACTTCTGCAAAATATCAAAGTTAATATCCAAGAATTCGAGGGCGACTTGGGGTTCCATTGAACCGTTTGATACCCGCTTAGGGCCGTCATTGGCATAACCGATTGTACCAGCAGCTTCCAGCCCGGTTACGTTAGCTTGAGTAGCACCTTCTGCGTCTCCATCTACCAAGTAGATACCAGTGGCAGAAATACCTTTTGTAGCATCTGTAATAATGGCACCTGTTGAATCAATTAAACCAAAGGTGACATCTTTAACACCATGTGTACTCATTGATTAATTACCTCTTTTTATTTTTATATTTTTAAATACAGAAAATGCGGCTGTGACTTGTTCAGTGTCTGGATCAACTACGTTAGGGTAGCGAGTAGCGATAATCCACCCATTATCATCAAGCAAGTTCATCAGTTCCAACTGTGCATCTAGTACATTGATCGAAACTGTTTTAGAAAAGAAAATCTGCACTTGAATTGACGCGCTAACTTCAGAAAAGGTGTCGTTTTTATATCCAGAAAGTGGCTCAGAAACACTAGTAATTAGCACTAGCGTCTTTGAACCACTTTTATCAACAACATTCGGTATGTTTTCTGGATATAAATCATCTATCCAGGAGGGTTTATTTGATTTGATAATCTCGTAAACTTGAGTCACCGGAAGCTTAATGAGGATCACCACCCGTCAGTTCCTTGTACTTGGCATATTCAGCAGCTAGAACCTTGTCTTTGCTTGACTGAATGGCCGTATCAATGAAGTGGTCGCCTTTAATATGCACCGTTCCATTATTGAGAAATAACGCTATTCTAGCGTGATTAATCGGATCCTTCTCAAATCCTACCGTTGAATTGCCCGTCGCATATCCATCTACATCGTGATCGTCAGCAACTACCGCGTCCGCTAAATGCTTAACATGGCTCGTGTTCCGGCCATAACGATAATGTTTAGACTTGGCAGCCTGAAAATAACTATCCCGTAGTTGATCAGCGCCAGCCTTAGTAATTACTTGTTGCTGTGCTTTATTTGGCACCTTCTTTTTAACTTGTGAAAAGTAATGCTGTAATTGCTCATCTAAACTAGCCATGCTTAGTCACCACCCGATGGCACGTGATTAGGTCAAAGCCCTCGTTTTGTAAGCCGTCATCCGCCGCAATACTATCAATCTTGTACAGATCCGATCCACGCTGAACTTGCAGCGTCTCGTTAACGGCCGGATTATGGCGAATAAAAAATACCACCGCATTAGTGATTCCAGCTCCGGCTATGGTTAATTGCTGTTGCACATTCAACGACCACTGGCCCGCCCAACAACTAAAGTCTGGTGAAAATTGTTGAATTGGCGTGCCAGTATTCGGATTAACCTCGCCAGTATCAGCATCATGACCAAAGGCGATGCGGAACGTCATTCGTGAAGGATTAATTGCTTTGACCATCAGTGATCGCCTCCATTTTAAGATCATAGAGCCCTCTCAGTTGCCCAATGATCGAATCAACCGGCAGATTAACACTAATTGCCGTGGTCGGAACTAACGAACTCCGATAGTTATAGTAGGCTGAGGCCAATGCCAGCACGGCGGTGTTAAATAAATCAACCACACTGGCATCTTCATAGAAACTATCTAATTCTGTGCCGATCGCCTGCTTGATATAACTTTCAGCCGTATTTAGGTAACCTTTTAGAAGTTCGTCATCAGCATCACCATCTAAGCGTAATGATAATTTCAAATCATCTAGTGTTGGCATTTAGCACTCTCCTTACTAATTATTACTTACCAGGTGTGGTTGCAGAACCTGCTGCAAAGTTCGCTGGTTGGTCAGCAATCGCCGCAAATGAACCAGCAACAAAAGCTTCGGTATCCGTTGGTTCCACATCAAGCCGATCAATCACGCGAACCTTGGTTTGGTCTTTTTCGAAGGCGCCACCGCCAATATTGGTAGTCAATAAGGAAGTGCTTTCTCGGTCAAACAAAGTTACCGCTTGCGACAAATCACCATAGTAAAGTGGATAAGCTGGTGCTGATGCAGTCCCGACATTAGGCAACCACTTGTCAGCTACCTCTACAACCCGCTTGCCGCGGATTAAATACTGATCAGGTTGTGTTGGATCGGGTTGCAATAAGTAACGCCCCATAGCATCCTTAACCTCGGAAAGCACATTGAAACCCGACGTATTTGTCATTAAGAACGACGTAGACTTAATGGCAGGATCAACGGCAGTATTAATCATCGTAATAATGTCATCGAACTTGGACAAGTTGGGCTTTTTAGGTGCGTTGTTCATCGCCGCAATGATTTTAGCATTGCGAGTAACAACAACCTTCTTAGCAATCCATTGAGACAGCCAGGCCAAAATGTTGTCAGCTGTATCCTTTAATAACGAATTAGTGGCAGTAGTAATGCCAGCATACCGATGGATCGTATATTTGACAGTGGATAGCTTAGGATCATCATTATCACCAATGGTGGCTGTTTCATCGTCTAAATCAGCCAACGGGGTAATATCGGTCCACTTTTCGTAAACTCGTGATCCGGTTTGTGTCGTAACAGCTTCCCGATTAACATACTGTTGTAATGAATCGAACTGGCGAACCAGTGTATTAATTGCTGTTTGAATATCTTGAGGAATAGTCAAACCAATTGCGTTGCCAGATTCGTCGGTAGAAGAAGTTACCAAGTTCATAACTTTCGGGTCGCCTTTAATCATACCTTTGAAGTTCTTGATGAACTTAGCTTTAATGTCTTTTTCATTATCATCAAGTGGGGTCTTATTCTTATCATCCATATTGGCAATTTCTTGCGCCTTACGTTCTTCTTCCAGCTGTGTGTGTAAAGCGTCACGACGAGCAACCGCGTTATCCCGTTCTGCAGTCATGTTTTTGAATTCTTCTTGGTTAAATTTATCATCTAAAACGGCAGCATTAAGCTTGCCATTTAGATCTGATACCTTTTGCCCTTGGGCAATCCAGGCATCATGTAACTGATTGATGTTTTTGTTTTTTACGAACATTAGTTGTTCTCCTTTTTGTTTTTACCCATCAAAATAGCCAACTTGCTTTGCATTAGTGCATTAGCAGGTTGGCTTTCTTTAGGTTGTGTAGGTTTAGGTTGTGACTTGGAAATCAGGTTCATAAATTTGTTGATTGCCGATTTGGAAGGAATCTCTGAAACTGAGTTGGTAAATTGAGGTTGTTTATCATCGACAAACATAATCTCGTCAGCAAAGCCTTTATCCACTGCATCTTGTGCCGTCATCCAAGTTTCGTTTGCCATTAATTGCAACACATCATCTGCGGCCATGCCAGTCTTAGCAACATACGCTGAAACAATGGACTGATCAATGCTATCTAGCACATTCGATTCATGCGACAGGTCATCCGCGTTGCCTTGAATTCCTGACCATGCCTTATGGATCATAATCTGAGCCGTTGGTGATATGGAGACTTTGTCCCCAGCCATAGCGATCACGCTCGCAGCGCTGGCAGCTAATCCTTGCACATTAACAGTGACATTTCCCTGATAATTTTTTAACATCGTGTAAATTTCACTAGCAGCGAACACATCGCCACCGTTAGACGCAATGTCAACTTCTACATCGTCATTAGGCCCCGCGCTATCTAGCACATCAGACACGCCGGCTGGTGATACCGCTGGCATACCGAAAAATTGATAGAATGCTGCCGTCTCATTATCGACCACGTCACCTTTAATCATTACCTTCTTCGTTATTTCCACCTCCTTCCGCTGACTGGGTCACAACTTGTTGCGTTGCCGGATTTTTAGCTTCTGGCATATCTGCAGGGAAGTATCCCAATTGTTGCAGTACCCATGTCGCTTGGTTGTTATCAATTGTGCCGTCCTTAGCTAATCCAGATAGTGTCGTAGCAAAGGCATCGCCTAATGGATCAATTGCCGGCCGTAAATTGGCGGTGATAGTCGCGTTCAACTTGTTGTCTAGCTCCGATATAATACATTGCATATAACGGTTTAGCGCGTTGGCGTACATGCCTTTAATCTGGTCAATGCTACTTTGCTGATCGCCTTGACCGTTTAAATAACTATCCGGAATACCAAATACTTTGGCAATCTGCTTGCTGGTCCAATCAGTCTGACTTAGAAGCTTAGTTACATCAGCCTTCATCTCGAGTGGCTTATATTCTTCCAGCTCATCAATTACAACTGGGCCGCCATTTGACTTATTGACCTGCCTCATAAAGTTACGTGATCGACTAGCTTTCATTTTTTCACTCAACAGGCCGCCATGCTGAATAGATAGCACACCAGGCGCGCTTATCGAACGTGCTAAAGCAGCTAAGGTTAAGTCATTGGAAGCGTCCTTAATCTGTAGCTCACTAGTTAGTGCTTCTAAGGGACTGATACCCGTTTGCCCGCCATTAATACCAGTTAAACGAATATGAATCATGTCGCCCTGTGGTACGTATTGCCGTACACCCAATTGGGTTTCATCAAACGTTACGGTATAAGTTAGGCCGCTTCCATCTTCCAACAAGTACGTTTCAACTTGGCTCGGACGCAAGTATTCCCAACGCATATCTAAGCCATTTGGATTACGCCAACGGTACGCAAAACATTCGCCGCCTAGCAGTAGCTGGGCAAACATTGATTGCCAGAACGCATGACCATTGGCCGTGCTGCTGGGATTGTTCAGAATTCCTTGTGCTCGTGGCATATTGGCACTAAGCTGTACCGTCGCTAAATCACCAGATAACTGGCTGACTACCGAATAAATATCGGAATTTTTTAACGCGTCCGTTGCACTGACATAATCACGTTGACCATTGGGGGTTAAGAAATTAACAATGTCGCTATCTTCAACGGGCACACTTTGCACTTGGTTCTTAATCTCAGGTGGTCTGAAAACTGGCATTTTTAATCACCTCCTTTATTCTGGGACGTGCTAATCACTTCTGACAGCCAGCCAATTACAAACAGTGTCACCGCTACTGCCATGACACCCCAAGGCTTGCCAAATAAAAAGGCCCCGTAGTCTGCCACAATTAGGGCACTTACGAAGCATAAAAAGTCGAAATAGTGCCAAATCATGGCAAAAAATCGTTTAAATATCATCAATATCATCTCCTAGCAATCCTGACTCCGGGTTATTAAACCATTCTAAGACCTGTTCCTTAGTCATACGTTCCACTTGCTTATCAGGATTGTTCACGTCTGAAAAGTCTTCAAAGTGATACATGGCTTGGAATAAGGCATCAATCAGCGCATCAACCACATCAATTTTTAGCGTGGCTTTTGCCTTATCAACCTGAATGCCAATCTTATCTTCATAGATTTCTGCATTCAGTAGCGCCTTTTCCATAATTCGATCATCAAGTCGGTCAACTGACCCTTCAACAAACACCTTTTGTAAAAACTTGGTTGGGTCTTTCAGTTCACTGGTTCGTTGACGAATAGCTTCTAGCGGCCAACCAGAATTAAGCTCTAGCTGTTTGATAGCCGGCGTAGCTCCCCAAGCATCATAACCAAAAAAGACCACCTCTAACCGGTGACGATCCACGAAGTTTAGCAGCCACTGATAGACTTGTTCGTCATTAATCAGTCCTTGCGGGTGACTACTGATAGTACAGAAACCTTTTTGAGCTAAATTACGATAATTGATGCCATCTTGTTTTTCTTTGGCTTCAATCGAGCCGGCTTTCTGCCACGGAATAAAACTATGCTGGTAAATAAACCAGCGTGGCTTGCCTGTAGCATCCTGATAGGGGAACACAAATGCCAAAGCAGTATTATCGCTAAACATTGAGTAGTCAAATCCAATGTAGACTTGGCGATCATCGAAACTAAACGATGGCACAATGGATTTTTCAACGTCAGGTAATTTGAGGAAGCTGTCCACTGATTGTTCTAGCCAAAGGTTGAGGTTTTTATTCTGGAAGTCATTAATTGTGCCTGACAACGCGTCAGAATCACGCTTGTCTGTCAGCCCGTTCATTAAAACTTCATATTGGCTTGGTAAATCAAGCAAAGGATTACTTTTTACCCAGGTTTCCGGCTTAAACGTCTCGTCTAAGCTGTCTTGGGCCCAAATCAGGCCTAAGTAAGTATCAGCATCACGTGAGTAATCCTGTTCCATCGCTTGCTGAATCATGCGTTCATCATCATGAAATGGAACTGTGGGATCAGGATAAGCTGTTGAAATCTGAACGAACTGCTTATTACGCACCTTAACTTGACCCGAAACAATTTTAGAAATCTTCTGCCGTGTTTTTACTTCACCAATTTCATCAAAAATAGCAGTTGTAAAGTGAAAACTATCGTACTGGCCCGCTTCATGGCTGATCGCACGTAGCTTGTTATTAGTCTTGCTCATTGTGACTTGATCGGCCTGTGAGGACAGCGTCCGTGTATCTAATCCACTATCTTGAATTAGTGTTTTAAATGGTTCAATCGTTGCAATCTTGGCTAGCATTGACTTAATGTAGCCCAGAATCTTGCTCGTTTGTTTGTAATTAATAGATGAGACTAGGTAATCTTGGTTAGATAGTCCCAGTGATTCAATTAAATAGCTATAAGCGGTGATAATTGCCATAAGATAAGTTTTGCCTTGGCCATTCAACCTCGCGCAACTGAAACAATAGCCCGTGAAAAACGCTTGCCACCGTCATCATTACGCCAGCCAATTAGCATAGCCATAATGAATTTCTGCCACATCATTAGCTTAGTTGGTTCGCCTGTGTCAACATTTGGGCAGATGGAAGCAAATTTAAGTACTTGATCCACTCGTTTTACCGAGTAAGCAAACGGAAATTCAACGCTACCTTGTCGTTGCAAGTCTCTAATGTGGCGAAAAGCCGCTAGCTTAATCAGATAGCCAGTAATCACCTTCTCATCCAGGGCTTCAAAAGCATATTTTGTGCCTGGATCAGTGTATTGCTGGCGAACTTCTGAACAATCTAACGCTTGATAAGCTCCAATAACATCATGGGTTTGGGTTAAATCAATGCGCAAATTAATCACCTCCTTTAACAAGTAGTCTTTTTTTACTATCCCAAAAATTCTTTCATACGATCACTAATACTTCGCTCGTCTTTATGGTCATCTAAGTTTAACTTGAGCAAATCACTACGTGACTTAGGAGATAGTCCCAATTCAGCGCCTAGTTTAGTCAGATTTTTAACCGCTGAATCGTAAATTTGTGTCATAGGATTACGCTTGTATCCCACGAAGTCTCGACCAATTTTTTTACCGGTCTGATCTTGTAACGTTTTATAGATTGCTTGGACTTCACCGTTTTCCTGGATATGTTTATACGCATTGCGGTAAATCTCATATTGGGAAGCATATTGTTCCACAAGACCGCTATCAATGCGCTTAACTGGGGTATTATCCTCTAAAAAAGGCACTAATCGACGCCAAACGACCTTAGCTTGCCGTCCTAAGTAAGCTGGCGGTGTGCGCGTTAATTGACCATTGTTGACGTCTTTATCCGCTTTTTTCATTTTCTCTGCCTCCTTTCATTATTGGGTGACCCCCCCTACCTAAAATATTTCAAAAAACGTTTGTGTCACAAGATGAGGGTATTGTGTGCGCTCTTCTCGGCCGTTAATAAGGGGCGGGGGTGATTTTTATTTGTCTTTCGATACATTACACCTGATTGTTCTATTATCCCTTAGAACGAAAATTACACGTGTTTAAATGGACAGTCAGATAATCAGGTGTGCTATCGGTAAACATAATTTTACAGTCCGAATACCCGGTAGACCGTTTCCACAATCATCACTCCTTATTCATCAATACATTAATGGCACTCACATCAGTAATCTCAGCAACTTGTCTTAACTCGTTGCCTTGGCTTGTGCCATAGTAACTTTGTTCCCAATCCGTCTTCATTCGGTGACACTTACCACATATGACAGCAAGGTTATCAACGTTTGCTTTGAGTGTTTGGTCGTACTCAATAGGAACAATATGATCAACTGTCTTGGCAGCCGTGATGATTCCTTGCACACGACAATACGCGCACAAGTAATGGTCACGTTCTAGGACTTGTTGCCTTAGATGTGACCATTGCCTTGTACGATAGAAGCTGTATTGCTGACGCTTAGTGTCATCACGATTACGTGTGACCGTGTTGTACTTGTGCGTGTAATGCTTATCGTGGCTACGTGCCCAACGTTCACGGCTTGCTAGGTACTCTGCTTCATGCTCGTAGTGTTCACTGCAATAGTGATCTGGTAGTTCCACCATCTGATGGCATCCTGGTTGCCGGCACCTACGTACTCTAGGCATCTTCATCATCCTCAAACATTGCTGTGACGTGTGTATGCTGGAGCCTTACCCCACGTACTCCAGCAACAATTCCTCCCGTCGTGTTCCAACGGCCGTCAGGCTGTGTTTTTTGCCCAAATTAAAAGCCACCTCGGTATGAGGTAGCTTCGTATATTCACTTATATAGATTTGCTTGGCTGGACACGCGGCAAGCCAAGCGTAGAAGGCGTCTGGATTCCACCCGCCATAGTTCACTCCGGTGTTAACGTAAGGCGGATCACAGTAGACAATGTCATCCGGTCGAATGATTAGATCGTGATAATCCAGCGTTGAATATTCCAGTTGTTGCAGTCGTTCCGTTGGTTCCAGTTGTTTCAGTCGTTCGAGTTGTTGTAGTTGCCCCAGTTGCTGGAGGATGTCATAATGACCACTAATGTTCATTTCCTCACGCCGCCACTTGTGAAACATTTTATATTTCCCAGAAATGCTGGTTTCATTTTTTGAATACGAATAAAGGTCATCTAGTTTTGTGCCAGTATTCCCAAAAAAGAGTGCCCGCGTCCGTTGTAGCTTTTCTTTTTCGACTTTCTTTCCCCACAGATAGTCGCGCATGTTATTACCAAACGACCACGCGATTAGAACTAGCGTTCGTTCAATGGAATCAGGCATGTTATCTCGCCAGTTGTAAAACGTTTCGCGATCCATATATACATACTTTATCAGATCAAAATGAGGGCTGTCTTCGATCAATGCTTTGAGCAAATTAACAACGGTTTTCCGTCGGTCATTGTAAATCACTTCGTCCCACTTACCGCTGTTACATGCGTGTAAACTAATACTCCCGCCACCACCAAACACGTCGATGAACCGTCCACCCGATGGCAATAGGTCAATGATCTGCTGCGCCTTTTGGCCTTTGTTGCCAACATACGGCAGGCCACACATCCACTTTTCTGAATTTTTCAATTTGATTTCCTCGTTTTATCATCTTTCAACTGCAAACTAAAAGCGCCATGCTTCTTAGCATGACGTTTGTCTTGTTTGATGGCCTTGTCAGCACGAGCGATCAGCTCCCGTAGGCCTGTGACGTGTGTATGCTGGAGCCTTACCCCACGTACTTCAGCAACAATTCCTCCCGTCGTGTTCCAACGCCCGTCATACTGTGTTTCTTGCCCAAATTAAAAGCCACCTCGGTATGAGGTAGCTTCGTATATTCGCTTATATAGATTTGCTTTGCCGGACAGTTAGCAAGCCATGCGTAGAAGGCGTCTGGATTCCACCCGCCATAGTCCCTGCTGGTGTTAACGTAAGGTGGGTCACAGTAGACAATATCATCTGGTTGAATGATTAAGTCGTGATAATCAAGCGTTGAATATTCCAGTTGTTGCAGTTGTTGCAGTTGTTGCAGTTGTTGCAGTCGTTCCATTTGTTGCAGTTGTTGCAGTTGTTCCAATTGTTGCAGTTGTTGCAGTTGTTCCAATTGTTCCAGTTGTTTCATTAGTTCGATTTCGCTGGCGTGGCTACCACGCGCATTCATCACCTCACGCCGCCACTTGTGATATGCTGTGTATTTCTCAGCAATTGACTGCTTGCTCCTTGTGACGGTGAATAAATTGTCGTACTGTGTGCCAGTGTCACCATAAAACATCGCCCGTGTTGCCAACAACTTGTTGTCTTCAGTTTGGCCACGACCCCACATATAGAAGCGCATGATATTACCAAACGACCATGCAATTAAAACAAGCGTTCGTTCGATGGAATCGGGCATGTTATCTCGCCAGTTGTTGAACGTTTCGCGGGTCATATAGACGTATTTATTTAGGTCAAGGTGTGGCTCATCGGTGAGCAACGTTTTAAGTAGCCCAACCACGGTCTTGCGGCGGTCATTGTAAATCACTTCGTCCCACTTACCGCTGTTACATGCGTGTAAACTAATACTCCCACCACCACCAAACACGTCGATGAACCGTCCACCTGATGGCAATATGTCAATGATTTGCTGTGCCTTTTGGCCTTTGTTGCCAACGTACGGCAGGCCGCGCATCCACTTTTCTGAATTTTTCAATTTGATTTCCTCGTTTTATCATCTTTCAACTGCATATTAAAAGCGCCATGCTTCTCAGCACGACGCTCACGCTTCTTCTTATCAGCCAACCAACGTTCTAAGTCACGATAGCAATGGTTCTCTACTGGGCTAACATAACCATACTCAGTGTGTCGCATGCAGCCACACTCCCAACACGATAATTAATAGCACCATCAGCAGGCCGAATATTAAGTTGTCCCGTTGATAGTTTCTCATTACATCACCTCATTATGAAACCGCACTTTTATACCACTCAGTTATAGATTTCATTTGCTCTGGTGTTGCTGTTAAGAATGCAGACACATCAGCTTCCATATATCTTGGCTTGAACCCATCATAATTTTGGAGTTGTCTAATCGAGATGTACTTGTTAACCCAAATTTCATTAACTTCAATAGTATGGTTGCGCATGACTTTTCTTGCTTTAGGATAGGTTCTATATAACCTTTCGAAATCAAGATGCATCCGATTTTCAGCATCTTTTAAAGTCCCGCACAGCACGACCGTTAGTGTCGTTTTCATCTTTCATTTCCTCCAAACTAAAAGGCCGCCTCGTTAGAGACGACCGTGTATGTGCTTGGTAGGGATTTGCACCCTACATGATGTGTGGTCACATGGGTTGTCGACCCATACCCGTTACTCGCGCCTAACTATGCGTCTACCTATTCCGCCACAAGCACGTGATGGACGCTATAGCCTTGAATGAACGGGAGAGTCCATCTCCTCAGGTTTATTTGCGTCCAATGGACCATGTAGGACTCGAACCTACGACCGAACGGTTATGAGCCGTCTACTCTAGCCAACTGAGCTAAAGGTCCTTAATGCCAATACGTACAACGGGAGTCGAACCCGTATCTTCTTTGCTCTGCCGTTGAGCTATGCACGTGCCTTAACGGTTTTCATCTATGATACTAATTTACACCCAAATTAGGGGCTAAAAGTATCAAAATAATATCACAATAGTATCGAATTAATATCAGAATAGTATCATGATAATCTTGTATTTTTTTCCAATTCAGTATATGCCTAGCATTTTGGCACACTTTTCAATGAATTCCTTTTTCAAAAGAAAAGCGCTGCTTCGGCTGCAATTAACTAGCCCATTAGCAACTATTCCCTCTACACTAAGCCGTGGCCATTTTTTAAAATACAATTCTTTGATTATTACCTGAGTATCCTCGTCAGAATTGGCATAACACTCCTGAACTGCACTCTTTTTCCGTTTCAACATATTTAGTGGCCCATCTTCTTCTAGCTTTATTAATACTGTAGTTACACTATCGCCTATCATAGATGATCTGCCACCACCAACATTATCATCTTCCTGTTTTATTGGGTGGCGCAATTCATCTTCTCTAGCCTTAATTAACTTATCAATCTTAGGATAATCACGTAGAATATCCTCTACCGTTCTAATCGTTGATCGTTTCACCAATCATACCCCCGTTCCATTTGTCAACAGATGCCCATCCTTCTTGGCTGATACTGTCATTACTACCCCACAACCCATCAGCAAACATTTTCGAATATAGTGATACAGTTTCAATGATTCATCTTCCGACAAGTTGAAACTGCTATTCAGCTTGCTCTCAGATATTTTTTGGCAGCAAATGTCCTCACTCATAAGGTATTCGTCTAAGTCATCAGAACACGTTACCTCTAAAACTAGGCTATTATCAATCACTAAATCCATGATCATGCCTCCTAAAATGGCCGTGTAAGCTCGTGTAGCACGTTAGTAATCTCCGCATTGCTCAGCCTACCCAAAGCAATGTAAACTTCCTTAGGCACGTTGTGATCGCTTAATCTGGATTGAAACTCGGCTAGCCCCATCAATACATCGTCTTCTGGCACCAATGATTCCAGATAGCTAAGCAGCATACGTTGGTTACCGTTCATTTCGTCGCGTGTTTTATCCATATGTCCTCCTACATAAACATCGTTAGCTCATGGATAACCTGGTTGCGTTCTTTCGCCGACAGCTTGTTAATCGCGTTGCGTTGGCTGTCGTTCAGCTTGGTAAAGTGATTGCCACACCACACTAACGCCTGTGCCACATCGCCACCATAACTTGCCATGCCTTGCATCACGTATTTGCGATACTCAATCTGTTCGTGTGTCATGTTCTGCCTCCCGTAGCTTTTCTCGCATACAGTGCACCCAATCCTTGTCGCGACCCATAACACTAGCGACTCCTTGGTTGTTAGGACGATTCATATGTTTAACGTTGTATTTTAGCTGAGTTAATTCATCTGGCGTGGCTTGATAATCCAATTCGTCACGTCTTTTCATTCTTCCACGTAATTGCTGTATATATTGCGGTGTCTTGGATCGCTCTTGTGCAATATATACGTTAGTGTATCCGTGGAGAATCAGGTGACGTAGAATCTTGTTTTCTGCTGTGTGCTGTTCCTCAGTTTGACCGCGGATCTCTTTTTTGACATCTTCCGGCCAATTATCTGGATCGTCGCCATAATTGGCATAAGCCGCCCTGATTGCGGCCGCCATTTTCTTGTTTGATGACATAATCTCTATCCCTTTCTCAATAGTCGTTTTGCTTCGTTCCTTAGTTCTTCAAATTCACGTTTACGACGTTCTTTCAAAACTTCATTGCAATTGGGACATGGGCTAGCTGTGACGGTGCTTGCCGTGCAGTGGTGAAAAACGCCAGTGCCATGACACAATGGACATTCACTCATATGTGACGCACCCCTTTCATGCCGTCAAAAATAATTTGCTGTTCCGGGTTGTCTGGATATACGCGATCAATGAACTTGCCTTCATACATCTGTTTTAGCTGCCCTTTGGTGTTGTTGGTTGTAATGATGGTGATACCTTTAGCGGTGTTGTGGTTAAAATCAACTCTAGCGTTAGACACCCGATACATGATGTCTTGCAGATCCTTATGAACCGGTTTAATGTTGCCAGTCATACCGCCTTCCGTGCCGAAATCATCTAGTACCAATACATCAACCTCAATCATTGAACGCGTTATGTTGAGTAGTTTGGAACGGAGTGAAGTGTCGTCATATTTGTCATTGACCATTCTTAGCAGTTCAGCAGTTGATACAAACATGCCACTACGTCCATGGATCATCAGGTGGTCCAACATAGCTAGTGCTAAAGACGTTTTACCAACGCCACGATCACCCATCATAGCCACGTTAAAGTTTTGGTTTTCTAATTGCTTAGCCAACACGAATGCCTTCTTGCCTAATGATTTAGCTAAGTGTGGATTGTCCTGTTTAGCAATATTCCAGTTGCCAAACGAGAATTTGAGCGGTATGTTGCCGGACCAAACCGAGTAGCTATAGTACCGGGCCATTTTGTCCCGTTTCAATTGTTGAGCTGCTTGTTCGGCCGTCTTACGATCTAATTCTTCTTTAGTCGGCAAGTGGTTCAGATCAACATGGTGGGCATTGGCTATCCGCTGAATATATCTCCGGTCAAAAGTAACGTGCTCCATGTTAACCTCCCGTCCAATACTCGCGGCCCTCATGTTTTGGTTCAGTCGATACTTGATACTCATCATCAAATCGGCCATTGAACCATGTAGATCCATCCATAGGGCGATACCAATCTTTATTTTGAGCAATATATTGCTTGTACATTTTTAACTGACTGAAAAGATAATCGTTGGAATGCTTTGCTGACTTTTTACGCCAAGTTTTGTAATGGTTAAACGCTTGCTTCTTCCCCTTTTTGTTGGGATAAGCTGACCAGATTTCTTCAAAGCCAGACTCAATTGAGGAAGGTGCAGCGACAGCTGCACTATTCTTTTTATTACTTGTAGTATTAACTGTAGTATTAATACTTGTAATATTATCTCTCTGATTTTTCGGTATAGGGGTACCCTGATTTTTCGGTATACCCTCCACCGAAATTCTGATATACCTATGCTCAATTTCACGTGTACCCTCTTTATAAATAACGTCTCGTGAAATATGTCCATCGTCTTCTAAAGCTTTGAGCCAAGTTTGAACAGTTGACTTCCCTACTCCATACAAATTGGCGAAGTAGCTATCACTTGCCCAGCAGTAACCCTTTTGATTGCACAAAGCCGTAATCTCTCCATAAAGCAAAGAAGCTTTGCTCGGAAGGTTATTATCATATCTAACGCTTGCAGGAATGATAGCGTAATAATTGGGCTTTTCTGGTTTTCCCATAACAATTCCTCCAAATCACTTTTGTAGCTTGTTAAGCTCACGTTTTAACCACAAGTCATTAACCTCAGCTGGCAAGCCTTGAATATATGCTGCAATCTGACCAGCTCGATGTGCTGATTTAGCGATGGCCACCGGTACACCGTCTACGGAGACAACGTTATTCCAAGCTGCGTTATACTTTTTGACTCGCGTTATTGTCACTTCCATAATTTCCTCTAACTCCAATTTTTCTTAACGTTTCTTCGTCCAATCTGATCCCAGTAACTGGAATGTGATACTTCTCGCCAAACGCTGTCGGCCCGATTTTGTGCCATTCTGTATGGTGCTCACGACACAAACAGTTAACTCGTAGTTGCGTATGGTCAAGATGATTCCGATTGCGGCCAGATCCAACCGTATCAACATGGTTAATATCCGAATGTTCACGGCCACACACCATGCACCGGCGATGCCGGCAACACTGATATTGGTAATACTCTTGCTCTCTCGGTAGCAATTCATAGCCTTGTTTGAACGGTACACGCCACGTAAACATGAAGTCGATAACTAGGTCGAGCAGCACGTTAGCATCGCTCACAGACGATTCTGTGGTGTCTGACAGGCTAATCTCATTACCGTTGGTATACTCACGATATTGGCCATAAAACATTGCCTTCAGGAAGTCTTGTGGCACCACGAAGTAATCGGCAATATCATTCAGCAAAGCAAAGAATAGTCGCCGTTGTTGCGGCCTAGCTTTCCGTGTATCGGCTAGTTCCCAATCCAGGTAAAGTTGGTCACGTGAACCGCTAACGGTCTCGATATGGTCTAAATTTGGCTTTTGGTCAAGCTCAACTAACAAGTATGACTTGCCATTACGTTCAAAGTATTTTGATCGTGACCGCTGCATTTAATCACCTCAAATCAGAATGGTAACGAATCATCGGTAATGTCAACATTGCCATCGTTGTTAGCAAACGGATCACTTGTATTATTTTTCGGCCGGTTGTTTTGATAACTACCGTTACCAGTAGAGTTTTTTGATTCCAAGAACGAGAAGTTTTCAACAATAACTTCTGTGACGTAAACACGTTGGCCTTGCTGATTTTCATAGTTACGTGTTTGAATACGGCCTTCAATGCCGACAAGGGAACCCTTGTGGAAGAAGTTAGCAAAGTTTTCTGCCGGCTTATGCCAAATGACGAAATTAATCCAATCAACCTCACGTTCGCCATTTTTTGTTTGGAACCGTCTACTAACTGCCAAAGTTCCCGAAGCAACAGCTAAACCACTTTCGGTGTATTTTAATTCCACATCTTTTCCAAGCCTACCTGTCAGTGTTACGTTATTAATCATGTTTTCTTTCCCCCTCTGGAGTTGTTAATGCCTTCAATGGAGTCCATCCCCATCTAACTCTTCCGTAAGCAACGTCATATTTAATTTGAAATATCTCGCACCATTCCGAAAAGGTTCGTGTTGCCTGGCCAATTACAACCCATTTACTGTTCGTTTTATTTCTGCTTTGTTCTAGAATCGTTGCCCATCGACAATTTTCAGGGGAGTATCCCTTGTCAACATCAACTCTGTCTATTGTCAATTTATCCGAATATCCATTTTTTACAGACCAAGTCTGAAATTCGATAAAATCGTCCTTCCACTCATCACAAACAGAAATTCCTCTGCCACCATAATTACCAAACGAACTATTGTGTAAGTCTTGGCATCTTGATTTCATTCCCAGCCAAATGGCATAGAGACGTTTATCTTTGTATGCATATTTTTTAAAACGAATTGACGTTGTCTCTTTACGTAGGCAACCACAAGATCTAGTTTTACCAGAAGTTAAATCCGTCGTGCTGACATAGCAGTTATTTCCGCAGTCGCAAATACAGTGCCATTTTCCTTTGGTTTGCTTATTTTTATTTCCTGGAATCCACTCAGTTGCAACAAGTCGTCCGAATCTAATTCCCTGTAATTCTTTTTGTTTCAAGGCATTCACCCCCACTATCGCAACTCAATATCTTTTGTTAGTCGTCCGGTCAAAACTACTCGATTAATCATTAGAATTCCTCTTCTCACTTTGTTTTTTTCAATTGAGCAGTCACTAGGCTGATCAGCTGGTTAGCACCATCATGCGTCAAATCGTTGACCTGGCTAACGTTTAATTTTTCCAGATAACCGTTTCTAACAGCTTCAATTGGGGCGCTTGCTGCCTTACTCATTGCCTCAAACAATCCATTAAGTGTTGTGGTCTGCTGTTTAGTTACAGGCAGGGGTTGACGATTGTTTTGTTGTGTCCCGTTATTTCTATGAGCTGGTTGTTGTGCCGTACGGTTGCTAGGAGCTGCTTTAGTTGCTTGCTGTCCATCGTCATCTTTAGACGCGGATACGCCGAACGCTGCTGATAAGCTATATCGTCGTGCATAAGTTTCAGCAGAACCGAATGCCTGCGCGTCTTTACGCTGTACTGGCATGCTAAGTGGATTGTAAATAATGTACTCGCCACTAGCATCAAACAGCATAGTCGTAATAGATACACCATTAGGATCGCTGGTCGCTTCCTGCGTATAACCTAACGTATCTGGCAGCGCCCTATCTACTGCAGCGGTTAAGTCTTCCAAAGTTACATAGTTCCCATAATGACTTTTTCCATCTTTACTCGGTTGTGCTTTGAGTAAATTCTTAC
Organism: Levilactobacillus mulengensis; assembly: GCF_003946045.1. GTDB lineage: Bacteria > Bacillota > Bacilli > Lactobacillales > Lactobacillaceae > Levilactobacillus > Levilactobacillus mulengensis. The sequence continues at coordinate 32,702 of NZ_RHNW01000020.1, forward strand.
GGAATTGTGCCATACTAGTAGCCAAGTTTTTAATTGATTCGCTTTTTTCCATAACTTCCTCCTACTTAATTCGAATTGACCGTGTCTGTACCAGCTTGGCACCAGGAACCTCTTCACCATCATTGAGCGCCTGTTTAATAGCCGTTTTATTCATTTTCTTTTCTACCTCAGTAAATTCATCGGGAATAAGTTTGTCGTTCGTCACATCAACGCTAACGGGGTTATTTTGAACCCAAATAGACAAGTCAATATCTTTGATTTTGTCCTTGCCTGCTGTTTCCATCGCGTGCTGTAGTGCCAATTTCAACCGACTAATATTGTTGGACAGCGCACGATTTCGTTCTTTGTCGTGTTTAATTTTGTCTGTCAGTTGCTTTTTGTCAGCTACCAGCTGCTTAATAACTTTGCCGTAGTCAATTGCTTTGTCAGCGATGCTATCTTGCAAGCTCTCAATTGTGTCATCGAACAACTGCTGATCTTCTGGTTTGGCACTGCTGGCTAATTCAACGACATTCAATAGATTGCCATCAAGTTCGTATAGATTCATGCTTATTCCTCCTCCAAATTGGGTGACCAGGCAACAAGCTCGTTGCTGATGCTGTATAGCCGATCAATCTCATCATTGCTAAGCCGATCATTCTCGGCCAACAATTGAACTTCTTTGAATAGATCAGATTTAATGTCAGCTAATTCAGCTAAGTTGCTAACAACCACTGCTTTAGGTTGAAAACGGCTGCTTGTGTGTACCTTGACTACGTCCATGAGATCACCTCCGCACTTTTAAAATCTTCCAAGATGGTTGCCAGATGGTCATAGTCCCAATCAATCTGGGTTCCATAATCCTCACCCTCAGCATCTAAAAAGTCGTGCATTGAATCTTCATCGGTTGGCACATATCGGCCTTCTGCTTCCCAATAAGTTTCACCAGAAATCATGGGGTCACCATTGGTATCTTTGACCATGAATCCCGTCTCAGGCTGCGGTTCCAACCGATTCATGTACCGGACAAAATCGAATGTTGCATGATCTGGCACGTTCATCGCCATTGCAACCACCGCCCGTCTGGAGTAGAATTGACGTTATAGAAATAGGATAAATGTAATTTATCTTCGAGTCCTGGGCTGTCCCTTAGGGCTCTTTTTTTGTGCCATAATTTCATTTGCTTTCCTCCATTCCAAAGAAGTCTTTCCAAAATGGTGTCCATCCGCCGGCACGCACCACTGACTTCCGAAGCTGATAACCGGCTGAGGCGATCAATACAATTACTGTTAGCCAGAAGGTTAGAAAGCCAACTAGCAGGTAAACTTCGTACATATATAGCCATTCCTTTCCATTGATACGTTCTTAACCCTATTGATTTACCAAGATCTAAAGCGTTGTATACTTGAGTTATTCCAATTAACCGAGGTGATACTGATGCAATTAGATGAACTGACTAACGATGCAAAATTTCTCTTATCAGTAATGTACAAGCAATATATTAGTGATAGAAAAAGTGGTCATACTAAACGTGAAGCTAAATTTTTTGGCTCAGAAATAAGAATTCATGACACTCTTATGTCCGAGTGGGAACAGGATGATGTTCATGAAACTATTAACGAACTGTCTAGAAATAAGCTGTTAGATGTTATTTATGGAAACGATGAAGCCGCAATTGTTAATTTATCAACTAATGCCATAGTCCTAATGGAACATAAATTTCAAGATAAAGTTGATTCGATATTAAATTACGCAACTAAAATAAAAACATTGATCACTTTTTAGCCATGTACTACCCAGTCTTTAGCAATTAAGTCTTCGTAACTCGGTTCCCACCTTGGGGTGAATTTGTTATCTGCCACAATAATTATTCTTTCTGTAGTATTTGTTGGAATTAACCATATCGGTCGCGGAAACTGTGAACGTCTTGCAATTCCACGACCTGTTTTTTGTGCCATTATTATTGCTTTTCTCAACTTCATGTTGTTTCCTCCTTATGCTGTCTGCTCAACTTTAGGCATGATTCCCTTTGATTCGAGAAAGTCATACAGGAAACGCTGCCCTATTTGCGTCCACTTCATTGTGTTACGAACTTGTTCCAGTCCTTTACTGTCCTTATACGGAAATGGTTCAACGTGCGTGTATCCTAGATTCTGATACTTGGCATACAGCAACCACGTTTTACCTTGCTTGTATTGAATGCCTAATCCGTGCAGCAGCTTGTTAAACTCACGCGTTGAGTAGCCGTAGTTCTTAGCAATTACCGATGTTGTTTCCAACCCTGGATTAGCTAACATCTTGTCGGTGTAGTCTGCTTTAGGCTGCAGCACTGAAATTTTTTCCGCTTGATCAGCAGCCAAACGTAATGCTTCTGGCAGCGTAGCTGGAACTTGGAATTTAACTTGCTGTTCCATCTCGTTGAACGCGTCAATGTACTGGAGCTTGAATTGAAGCGCTTTGTTACCAGTGAACCCCATTGCTAGTAAGGTGAAACCATCACGGTTCAAGTAATATCCGCGTCGGTTTCGACCATAAGAATCGGGTAAATTTGTTTCCAAGAACATCTGCGCAAATTTGCGCACATCTTTCAGGTCGTCAATTGTTCGCAACACATCACGGTGATTCTTGCCAAACTTATCTGCTACCTGCAAGCTGCTAGTAACTGCTTGCTTGTCTTTCATAATTACTAATTCGTTCATATGGATCATTCCTTTCTATGCTGATTGCTTAGGTCGCGTTAATGCGACTTTTTCTGTTAAAAAAATGTCAACTACCTCTTCATTTGTAAGAGGAATAAAACTTTGCATTTTTTTGATTTCGTTAATTGTGAACTTGTTTCCACCATCTTTTAATTTTCTAGATAAAGTGCTCCGGTTAATTCCTAAAGCCATTGACAATGATTCGTGAGTTACATGCCGTTCAACCATCAATCCTTTTAGACGATCAATTTTAATATCTAACATATAGGTAGTCTCTCCTTTCTAGTCGCATTGTTGCGACTCAATGAATAAATTATAATGCTTATCTTTGCAAAAAGCAATAGGGAAATCGCAAAAACGCGACTTTTTGTTGTTGCGTTTTTGCAACAACATGGTATACTAAAACCATCATATTAAGGAGGGGATTGTAAATGAATGTTGGCGAAAGAATGAAAAACATTCGCAAACAAAAAGGCATAAGTGCCGACGTGCTTGCAGAAGCTATTGATGTTTCTAGGTCTACGATATTCAGATATGAAAACGGTGATATAGAAAAACTGCCAATCGAAGTAGTTGCACGTGTTGCAAACGCTTTGCATGTTTCCCTTGCTGAATTAATGGGACTTTCTAACGGTATTTTACCTGAAAAGATAAGTAACATAGTGTCTGAACTAACAGCAGATAGGCAACAAAACGTTTATAATTATGCTGATAAGCAGCTAAAAGAGCAAAAAAACAATGTTGTTCATATACCTAGGACTCAAATTAGGCTTCTAGGAGCTGTATCTGCTGGTACTGGTGAGGAACTGCAAGATGATACAACCGAAGTTGATTACACAGGTATAATTCCTGATTATGATTATGCTTTACAAGTTAACGGTGATTCAATGGAACCGTTATTTACTGATCAGCAAATAATTTTTGTTAAATATGCAGAAGAAGCATTTAACGGACAGATAGTTATTGCTTACGTAGATGGTAAGGCTTATGTAAAGAAATACCATCAAACTGAATACAGTTGCCAACTAGTTAGTTTAAACGACAAATATGATCCGATAGATGTTAGCTATGACAAAAGCTTCAAGATAAAAGGAGTTGTAGTTTTGTAAGTCCCCTACACGGGGACTTCTCTTAGCATTCAAAAAGAACATATGTTTGATTAACCGGGTGGTTGGTCATGGGTCCGAGTCCTGTGTAATCAGTTGATTCACAACTTGAATATGGAGGTTGCTATTATGACAACGTTTGAATTAGAAGAATACTTGGAAGCGAACAGTCAGATTGTCGACAATCTTCGGGATAAATATGCTGCGTTCCTAAACGAACAAAACGCAGACCGCCCCACCAATAAAAAGTGGAGTAGCCTGCGCATTAAAAATGAGACCAGTAGTGCTGTCATCAAATTCATTAGCAATATCCAAGCCAAATTGAGTTCAGCCATGAAGCCCCGTCAGCGAAAATCTTATGATGGCTGGGTTGATTATATGGAACGCAATGAAATCATCGATAGCTTGGAAGAGTCCCTAATGGATCTGGAATTAGAAGACTGAAACACTGTTAAACTTCTAAGTAAAAAAAAGGTAAACCCAGATGGGTTTACCTTTTAATTAGCTGCTTAAGTTTAATTAAGCAATCCAGCCATCACTTGAGGTAGTTGTGTTAGCAGAACCTAGCTTCAACGTAGCAGTGTAGTATGCGTTCAAAGTATCACCGTATACAGCACGTGGGTTGTCTTTTGCAAGGTCAGTAGGAACAGTTAACTTGAATTCGTAATGGTATGCAGTACCATCGATAGTATAGTAAGTCTTGGTTCCTGTTAAAGTAGCTTTTTTCAAGGAATTTTCAACCTTAGTCAAATCAACGTTTGCAGTCTTGTCACCATCGAGAGTTGTGGCATCAAAACCAGATACCGTAACATCCTTAGTGGACAAAGTAGCATTCTTAGCAAGACCATTAACTACAGTAGCAGTAGTTGTATCAACTTTATCAACCTTCAAAGCAACCTTTGAAGTTGCAGTAGCAGTCACATCAACATATACAGTAGTACCATACTGTGCTGAAACAGTATAGCGAGAAGATACGGCATAGTTAGCTGGCTTTGCAGCCTTGATGTAATCAACAAGTGATTGGTTAGCTGTGTTCACAGCCTTAGTACCAACTGGATCCCCAGCCTTTGTGGTTGAAGTAGTTGCGCCATCAACCCAAGTTGCAGTACCAACATTAGCCTTAGTAGAAGCATCACGGTAAACAACATTGACACTGTTATCACTGGTTGCAGCGTTAGCAGCAACAGTTAATGACAAACCACCTAAGTCTTGCTTAGTGTTATCGGTGATAGAAGCATCGAAGCCCTTACCAGCATAGATCCAGCCAGAGATTGAAGAATCCTTGCTATCAGTTACGTGATAGTACAAAGAACCTTCCTTAGTCTTAGTTGCAGCCTTGTCAACCGTGAATGGATCAGTCTTGGAAGCACCGTAAAGGCTAACCTTCTTGGCATGGATATCGGTATTCTTAGGAGCAGTCCAAAGAGTGTTCTTTGAAACATCCTTCAAGTAGTAACCGGTAGTACGTGCTGGAGTAGTAGCAGCAGTCGTAGTTTCAGCAGCTTTGATCCCGGCAGTAAATGTGCCAGCGGTCTTACCTGCGTAAACGTAACCACGGTACTTCTTGTCCATAGTAACGATCTTGTAGTATACGGAACCACGGTTAGTAGTCTTAGTACCGTATGCGTAGAAAGTGTCGCTAGACTTCTTAGAAGCAGCTAACTTAGCAACTGTCTTCTTAGAAGCAACGACCTTGGCACCCTTAACAGTACCTGGCTTTGAGTAAATGGCATTAGTACCAGTTACAGTAACATTTTGACTCTTGTCTGCAAGAGCGGTGTAAGCACCGGCAGTTGCATAGCTCTTAGCACTTGCAGTAGTGGTAGTAACAGCTGAAAGACCAGCTAAACCTAACACTGCAGCGCCTACATAAATAGACTTTGCGAATGATGAACGCATAGATGAAAACCTCCTGTAATTTCTTTATTAGCAAAAAAGTTATGTAAATTATTACAACCATTTCTGCTAATAAGATTATAACATACGACGTCTATTATGCCAAAAGAAAATTTTAAAAAGTTCACAAAAAATTCACATTTGTAAAAAAGTCCATAAAAAAGCCCTTCAACAAGTCAGCGGAAGGGAAGAAATCAAGGATTCATCTATGCAAAAACAATTATAACCTATATGTAGTGAAAAAACAATATCAATGAAATATTTGTAACAAAAAAAGGACGCCCTGCTTGAAGGAGCGTCCAATCTTCAAAGAAGGAAGAATAAAAACCAACTTTAAAGAAATCACTTTAAGTATAATAGCTTATAATTCCAGTAAAGTCAAACTAATTTTTGCCTTTCTAAGGCTAGTTTTTAAATTGACCAGACTAGATTTAATATGTTAATATTCAATTGTTCTTCTATGAGATAGTCTGAACGTGCATAAAATATGGATAGCCTACGACTGGCTATCCATATTTTATTTTTTAATTGCTACAATAATTTATAAATGCTATGATGTAAAAGTTCCAATCCTTCGGAACGTCCTCGTCTTTGGAAAAGCCACTCAAAGTTACCCTCAGCACACAACTTCTTTGGTGGCTTTTTTGATTATTTACATTTTTCTCAAAGTGAACTATCATTTTTAGGATAACAAATAAAGTTTCATCCATTCATTTACAAAAAAGAGGCTTCCAGCATAACACTGGAGACCTCTTTTTTATATACCAATTTTTACTTTACATATTCAGCCTTATCCCAAGTAACCACCATTCGCCCTGATAAAACAACGATCCGTTATTTTTTCCTTGTGAAAATTGACGGTATGGGATTGGTCTAGGTGAAAATCGCCCGAAAACTTAGGAAAGCCACTTTGTGAAGTTAACCGTCCAAACTCCTAGACCATTGCGCCAATCGTGCCTGACACCAGGCCAAAAACTCACGTTCTGAAATCGTTGGGGTTCCCGTCAATAACTTTTTTGTGATCGGCTCCTCACCTAAAACCGTCTCAATTAACCCAACCACTAAATAATCTGTCTGTTTCGTAACCCAATTTTGTGGTTTCGCCCCAAAGACTTTCGCCAAACTAAAAGCTTGATCCCGAGTCATGGTTGTTAAGCGACCGGTAAAAGCAATCTCACAATCTCTTAAATCAAGCATTTTAAATCATCAACTTTCTTGATTCTAATGTTGGTTTTGACTTGACGGGTTACGATTTTCCATTCAGTTTAGAGGGAGTGACGTTTTGAGCGCAGAATTGTTCCCTGGAAACAGCTATTTGGAATAACTGAACCAGAGTACAATTCTACTACTAAAAGTTTCCCCTTAGTTCGTCGGTCGTTAACGCCCGTCGCTTGTCTGTACAATTGCGGTATTGCTACCACCACTCATTATAAACCTACGTTTTCGGTTTAACCTACTAAAAAACGCCCTAGTAGGCGTTGGCAATACGTATTTATGTTTGTTCGATCACCAACTAATCAATGGCACCAAGCTGAAGCTTCGTTTTACCACCCGCGCCGTTAATGGTCGCGCTCACCATTCACCACCCAGCCGTACAGATGACCTTGTTGTGGTATAGCCAGACTTATTGAAGTCGCACTGGCAAACGTGTCCCCTTAGATTTAGACCCCAGCTTGTCCCCTAGGGCTTTAAAAATCGCACCGGCCATGATATAATAGTCAGTAACTTAGATGACTTCTGTGGCGCTCACCAACTCCAATTGGTGGGTGTTTTTTTATGTTCTATTTGATGTCTAAATCATATCTCAATAGCAAGAATAAGTAAAGGCACTTTTTACATAGTTCTATAGAACCACGTAATTTATAATTCTATAAATCTATAGTTCTATAAATCTATAGATGTTCATTTCTATAGTTCTATAAATCTATAGTTCTATAGAGCTGCTATGTCGGCAATATTCGCTATTTATTAGGTCTATAGAACTATAGATCTATAGTTCTATAGATATTCATTTCTATAGTTCTATAGATCTGAAGAAAATGTTCTATAGAATTTTATTTTTTTATGCTATAATTTTTCCCAAAAGGATGTGTCTATGTTGACCACAACTATTACAACCGGTAATTTTAAAGGCGGAGTTGGAAAAACAACTAATGCTGTTATGATTGCTTACACCTTATCCAATAGAGGGAAAAAATCCTTAATAGTAGATCTTGATCCACAAGCTAATGCTACAGACTTGCTGTTTACAACAATGAGCCAAGTGTATGGAACTAAACCTGATTTTAGTGAAACGCTTGAAGTTGCTTTAAAAAAAGGTAGTTTAGAAAATGCAATTGTTCATGTAAATGATAACTTAGATTTACTTCCTTCGGATGATGATTTACAGAACTATGATAAATTTCTGAGCTCTTCGTTTCCTGATGACTACACACAAGATCATTATTTCTCTAAACTATTATCAAAAATTTCAAGTAAATATGATTTTGTAATATTGGACGTTCCCCCACAATTAAACAAATTTACTGATTCCGCTTTGGTTGCAAGTGATTACGTTATTGTTATTTTGCAAACCCAAGAGCGCTCATTGCGAGGGGCAGAAACATACGTTAAGCACTTATTGCAAATCAAAGACGATTACTCTCTCGACATTGATTTGTTAGGCGTTTTACCTGTCTTACAACAAAACGGAAATGATTTAGATTTAGACGTTATCGAAGATGCAACTACAAGCTTCGGTAATGCAAATATGTTTAAACAAAAGGTGCGTCAGATGGCTAGATTAAAACGATTTGATCGCACTGGTATAACAAATAATGCTAGCCATGACATAAACGACAGAAGGGTTCACCATCTTTATGATTTGGTTGTAGATGAATTATTAGAACGTTTAAAATTGATTAGAGGTTAAAAAATGACTGCTAACGATAAAATGGGATTAGGTGCTTTTGGAGAAACTAGAAAGAATAAAACCACACGACCTCAGAAAATTGAGCCACAAAAATTTGAAGAACAACACAGAAGCATGCCAAATGACCAAGTACTAATTAAACCAAAACGTAGATTGACAGCAAAAGATACTCCAAAGTCTGTCCAGGCACAATTAGACACTCATATGGCCATAAAGCAAATAGCTACCATTGAAAATAAGCGAAACTATGAGGTTCTCAACGAAATCGTTGAAAGCTATGTTCAGAATATGCCGAACCAAAGCAAAAAATTAGTAATAGATAGTGTTAGAGCTGTTCAACAAAATATGCGAGATTTTTAAATATCTATAGATCTATAATTCTATAGAACGAAAATTTTGTAGAACTACCAGATTAACGAATATCACTGCGTCCTCAGACGACACGTTCAACTTTTATACGTATACTTGTCCGTTTAAATGAAGCAGAATACACGCAAAAAAGCCACCCACCTCGTAAGAGATGAGTGGCTTTTTGGTTGCGTCAACTTTAAAGGATTAACTTAATCCTAGCACTATTTATTTTTTAATTCACGTACATCGCCTTCAACATTGTCTAAGCGTTCGTTGATAACTTTGTGCTCGCTTCTGCTAGCGATAAAATCTTGACGCAGCGTATTTTGCGAATCGAACAGACGCTCAATCCGCTGGCTACTATCCTTCATACTTTGAGCAATTTCTTGCAGCCGATCCGTGAAGGGCTTCATGACAACCATCAAAGCCGCATAGATACCTGCAACTACAGCTAAAGCCAAGGTGACTAATTCGATCCAACGATCAAAGGTCATTACTTACCACCCGACTTTCTAACCAATTTTACGTAGTCCTTATTAGCTGAAATGTAACCAACGTCAGTCTTAATCCGGTACACCTTACCGTACTTGACGGCCTTACCGTAGATTGTACTGCCCTTGGAGAAGTGAATACGGCGCTTATTAGCCTTGTCTAGATCTGGCTTACCATATACATTAACCTCACTGGTAATCACTTCGTACAGGCCGTTATCAGCCCAGTATGAGGCTTTCTTAGGAGTTACCTTGGTAGCCTTACCTGAAAGCTTACCATCAAAATCACGGCTGCAATCCACCCCATGCCCATTCCAATTATCGGTATTTTGCCAGGCATTGGCGTCGTTTACTCCTGGCCCATAATTATTATAGGCTGCTACCCAGATTGCTTTATCAACTAACTGGGAACGATTAATCCGTCCAGAATTGAACCAGCTACCCGATCCGTACGTAATCACATTCTTGTACCCGTGACTAATCAGATACCGAAGGAATACGTTAAC
>NZ_RHNW01000021.1 GCF_003946045.1 Levilactobacillus mulengensis
GATAAATTAAGTGGGGCTAACACTAATCGGCCAGAACTGCAAAAAATGCTGGCCTATATTCGTGAGGGTGATATTGTAATGGTCACTGAATTAGATCGCTTAGGCAGAAACAACCATGATTTGACTAAGATCATGAACTCCATTCAAAATAAGGGTGCCACCCTAGATGTGTTAAATTTGCCGTCCATGACAGGGATTGCTGACCCAAATTTACGTCAACTGATGACCAACTTGATTATTGAACTCTATAAGTACCAGGCCGAAAGTGAACGTAAGCGAATCATTGAGCGCCAGCAACAAGGGATTGCCTTAGCTAAGCAGCAGGGTAAATATCATGGGCGCAAACCCCAATATGCCAAAGATGATCCCCGTTTGCAACATGCTTTTAAGCTTTATCGAGCTGGCATGAGTGACATTGATGTGTCCCGAAATACAGGTATTAAACGGACGACCTTTATTCGATACCGTGTGAAATACGGTATTAAAAGAAAATAGGGCCCCCTTTTGGTTAGCACATGTTAACTGAAAGGGTTTCTATTTTCTTTACTTAAAAGTTGTCTCAGGAATCAGCTTACATCCAAATTGTGTACAATCTATATCATGAGAACTAATTTTAGAGTACGATACAGTTGATTAACAATTTCGATAAAGGCGATGATGGGATGAAAAGCACGACGAAATGGGTAACACGGTGGCCCGAACGAATTAGTTACGGCTTAAGTGACGCCGCCGATAATTTAGTCTTTCAAATGATGACGACCTATTTGCTATTCTTTTACACGGATGTTTATGGACTGACACCAAGCGCGGTGGCCATTTTATTTGTCGTGGCGCGGGTAGCTGACGTTGTTGAAAGTTTTGTCATCGGGATCATGATTGATCACACACATTCACGGTTTGGCAAGAGCCGACCGTTCTTCCTCTGGTATTCGTTACCTTACGTTATTTTTGCGGTTCTCACCTTTGTGACGCCTAACTTTTCGTATAATGGTAAATTAATCTGGGCATATGTGACGTATTTAGGCCTTGGATTTCTGTATACGGCTGTTAATCTGCCAATCACGTCAATCTTACCAACGATGTCGCAGAATACTCGTGAGTTGACGTTGTTGGGTGTCATTCGTCAATTCTTTGGCAGTTCGGTTCAAATTGTGGTGGCGGTATTCACATTACCCTTGGTTGCGTTCTTCGGCCACGGTAATCAGCAAAAAGGGTTCTTGGGCACAATCATCGTGTTTAGCCTGATTTCATTTCTTTTGATTATCAACACGTTTGTCCATGTTCGCGAACGGTTCGCGAATCCTGAAATTGCCCACCAACCGTTAACAACTGTCCTAAAAATGTTGAAACATAATCAGCCATGGATCGTTATGTCAATCGTGATTCTCATGTACTGGCTGGTGACGGCAATTAAGAATCAGACAACCATTTACTATTTTAAATATACGGTGGGAAACGAAAACCTGGTGCCACTAGCTAACAGTTTTACCCTGGCAGCGTTAATCGGGGTATTGCTGATCATTCGAATTACCGAGGTTGGCAGTAAGAAGCAAACGATGCTTCGCGGTATTTTAATGGCGCTGGTTGGTCAAGCCGTGATTGCGGTTGGGGTTTATACCAAAATACTGTGGTTCTTGTTTGGCGGTGTCTTGATTAACTCGATTGGCAATGGGATCATTATCGGCCTCGTCTCAATCATGATTGCTGACACAATCCGTTATGGTGCCAGCATGGGGATCCAAGCCGAGGGAATTCTGGCTTCAACGGATGACTTTGGCGTTAACGTCGGCCTTGGTGTTGGCGGCTTGATTACAGCTGGTTTGTTTCACTTTTCGGGTTACGTTGCCAATCGAACCCAGAATGCCGCAACTCTCACCATGATTAATTTGAATTATGTTTGGATTCCGTTGGTTATTTATGTGGGGATGTATTTTGTATTGCGGCTTTATGATGAGGGGCGGATTGAACGAGCAATAGAAGCAAGAAAATAAGTCCGAATTATATTCTAAATAATAGTTTTTGATTTGCTAACTAACACCGGTGCGGTGTGATATTATTACCTTTTTGCGCCAACGGTTATTGCAATTGGCCAAATAATCTTGCAACATCACTTTTGAAATGCAATAGATTGTGAGTCGTTCCAGTTAGCACTATACTGAAACTGAGTCTAAATCTAAAAGGAGTGGTTTGCATGGCTGAAAAGTATACAGCAGAAATCGTGCCATTGAACGCTGAGAAGATTGGCACCGCGCCACACGGTGCCGCGACGTTCACGATTGATGGTGCGCAAATGAAGATTCATATCGATATGTTTGATACACCTGCTAATGTGCAGCATTGGGAACATTTCCACGGATTCCCGGATGGTAAGCCAGCAGAAATCGCCACAGCGGCACAAGATGCTAATGGTGACGGTTTCGTTGATCTGCCAGAAACAGAACCGGTTTCCGGTACAACGATGGTGCCATTTGACGCTGAACCGGCCAAGATGCATGTGCCAAATGACAGTTACCCAGTGGCTGATGCAGAAGGTCACTATGCTTATGACAAACTCGTTGATCTGAAGGAATTGCAGACAGCGTTTAAAACCGCTTTTGGCAGTGACGATTTGCAGCTCGATAAAAGGGTCATTTATATTCATGGTGTGCCGGATACCTTGAAGCTACCGGCTACTGTTCAAGGAACTGTCATGAACTACGATGCCCACGTTACTTTACCAATTGCAGTTGGGAAAATCATCAAAGCTTAAACTAATTAGTTGAATAAATAATCTGGCTCTTTGTCAACTGAGGTTGATATCAGCTTATATAGCAAATCCGAAAGGATTTGCTTTTTCTTTTGCATTAATTGAATTAAGCAAATAATTCCATTTGAATCCTAGTTCGATAATGGTCAAAATTCCGATAACCGTAAGCAGTTCTACCAATAGCTTTAATTTTGCGGTTAACTCGGGGTCAATGGAACATCCATAGGGCAGGCCGTGGGCTAAGGATAGAAACTAAAATGAGGCAATCGTTTTTACAGCTCAGATAACACAAAAACCGGCTAATTCGCAAAGAAACGCGGATTAGCCGGTTTTACTTATTGAGAGGGTGGTTGGTCACCACTTGCTGCTAGTACCCGTACAGCTTGTCGACTTCAACGAGGTCTTCATCGACCCCAGCGTTAACGAGGAGGTCATGGTTAGATTCGACGATCGCTGGTGAACCGGACAGGTAGTAACGAACCTCGTTACCCTTTTGTTCTGCCAGTTCCGTCAGGTGGGCAACGGCGTCCTTACCGTGGTCTAAGAGGGTCAGGGTCAGATTTGGCATGTCGGCGGCCCACTTTTCAAAGTCCTCTTGGTAGAGGTGAAAGCCATCCGCGACGTAGACCACTTCTACCGGGCGGTCTGACTTAGTGTCGTGGAGTTCCTTGACCAGGGCGCGGATAGGGGTGATCCCCACCCCGCTGGCAAAGAGGACGAGGGGCTTGTCTTCGTCCTTTAAGGTAAACTTGCCCAGTGGGCCGAGGATTTGGATTTCTTCGCCCGGCACCAGGGTTTGCACGTTGGCCTTAAACGAAGAAGGTTCGCCGTGCTGGCGGGTCCGGGTACCTAAGAGGATGTGACCGTCCGCCGGTAGGCTCGCAAAGGACAGGGCGCGGACCTTCTTTTGGTCGGTCACTTCCTTGGTGGGTAGGCCTAAGCGCATGTACTGGCCGGCCTCCCAGGTGAAACCAGCCGGGATTTCGAGTAGGATTTCGAGGTAGTCGTCCGTCAGGGGACGCACGCTGATCAATTTGCTTGCGTAACTAGGTAATTCTTTTGCCATGATAATTCCTCCTATTTAGAATTTACACCAATTATACGGACATAACCACTATATTTAATTGTTTTATATTTCATAAACAAACCTCTTTATTATGCTTTATCGGCAGTCTTTTTTACTTTTTTGAAATGTAACTTGTTACCAATATTAGCAGACACACTGGAAGTAGTTTCTAAAACATTATGAATTTGTTCTTGTGTCTTTTGTTTTTTTAACGCTTTTTTACTTTCTGATTCTTGAGCCAAAAGTTGACTATCAATAAGTGTTTGTTTATCGATGTAATACAATTTCACAAAAGTGTTTGGAGCCACAGAGGTATTTCCCTTTGGTTCCATTTTTACAATAGTATTTGGCAATGCATCAGCATAATGTAAATCTGCCTTCACCGGTACTTCAGAGTGATTAAAGTTATACTTATCTATTACCGCTGTTGCTTTTTCAACATCTAATAATTTTACATCGGGTATTTTAAGATAGTCTTTTCTTTTCTCTAATTGATCATTAACGATTTTAGTTTCTTGCTCCAATACATCTGGTGCTACTGCTCCAAGTGCCATTTTCCCAATCGTACCAAACAATTTTGCTTTTCCCATTTTTTCTCTCCTAATCAATCCAATTGTTTTAATTATACATTCATTCTTTTAAAAATAAAGAAGCGGTTATTAATTACCTGTGTGATCAGTTGTTCGATCAGTACTTTGAACAATTGCTCCAGCAGAAACCGCAGGTAGGGGAAATGATGCTAAAAACTACTTTTGACATTTTTTTAAATTTTTGGTGGCAAAAACGAGATTTAATTCAATTATTGATCCGCCAAGGCTTATTTGATCATATGAATGAAATTTGGCAGCAAAAAGCAATCCCCCGTTATCAACAGTTTGCGGCTCCCTGGCATGTTCAGGGCACTCCTACCCAAGTGAATTATGTGATGGCTTTTCAACTAGGTGGTTTTACCAATATTCTACGTGTCTGGTTAGGCCAAGATCAGCCTGAGTCACCAGAGCAAATTAAGGATTTAATGTTGTTGGCTGCTCAGCAATTAGCTGATAGTTTGAATACAAATTAGATTAGTTAGACAGAAATAATCAGGATTTAACTAAGATTATGAATACCATTCAAAATGAGGGGCTACCCTATATGTATTAAATTTGCCGTCTATGACGGGACTTGCTGATTCTAATTTACGGCAACTGATGACTAACCTCATCATTGAATTGTATAAGTACCAGGCTGAAAGCGAACGTAAGCGGATCATTGAACGGCAGCAACAAGGGATTATCTTAGCCAAACAGCAAGGTAAATATCATGGACGTAAGCCCCAATATGCCAAAGATGATCCCCGTTTGCAACATGCTTTTAAGCTTTATCAGGCAGGCATGAGTGACATAGACGTTGCTCGGAATACCGGGATCAAGCGGACAACTTTTATTCGATATCGTAAAAAGCTTAATATCAAGAGATAGGACACTTAGCTAGCACATGCTAATTATTCATGAATATAAAACATATGTATCATTTGCAAATATATTTGTTATGTGTTATTATACATGTAGTGATATTTATTAAGCTTACTTAGCATGTATGAGGAGGGACACTAATGGAAATTATTACATTTTCAGCAATAAAAGGCGGCGTTGGCAAAACTACCCTAGCTTTTAATTATGGTGAGTGGTTAGCAAAAAATGGCAAGCATGTTTTATTTATTGACTTAGACCACCAAAGTAATTTAACCCAGACTTACAACATTTACGACAATCAAGACACCGTTGGCAACATTTTCTTAGATCGAGGGAAAGTCAAAATACATGAAATAAGTGCTTATATTAGTATAATTGCCGGAGATATGCACCTTGACGATATTGAGCGTACCATTGAAAATAAGACTAACAAAAACATGTTCCTCTACATGTGGTTGTCAGATAATTATGAACGTTTAAATTTAGGAAAATTTGAGTATATTATTTTAGATTGCCACCCAGATTTTTCTACTGCTACCAAAAATGCAGTCATCATCAGTAATGCTATTCTTAGTCCAATCACGCCCAGTGAACATGGGTATAATGCAAAATTTAACCTAGAAGAAAGAATTAACGAGTTACGCAAAGAAGCCATTGATTACTCTACTAGAAAATCTTATGTCACGACCAAATTATTTTTTATCGCCAACATGATTAAACACAACACAAGATCATCTCGCGAGTTATTAAAAGCCTTAAAAGGCGATCCCAGTGTATTGGCTACAGTTCCAGAAAAGGAGCTATTCAATCGTTCAACGTTGGATAAAAAATCTCTTTCAAAAATGGCTGAAGACCACAAAACATATATTGATCAACATGAATTTTTCGACAGTATGGACAAAACATTTAATGAAATCACGGAAAAATTATAAATATTTCATACACGTATTAATCACACGTATACTCAATACATGTGAATTTGAATTATAAAGGAGGACTACCTATGGCATTCGATCCAGAGAACAAAAACATAAAAAAAGCACTACAAAAAAATGAAACAGAACAGCCAACTGATACTAAAGATAAACTTGTTATTCCTGTTTTTAAAGACGAAGAGGAACGTACTAAGAACTATACCTTTTCACTTCAACCTAGCGCACGCAAAAGACTTGACGGTCTGGCTAAAGAACATAATTTTAAGTCTGCCTCCAAATTTTTAAATGAGCTTATAAAAAATATGTGATGTCACTTTAAGGGGGGGAGTCGTTATGGGAATTTCAATAAGTGTTATATTTTTGTTTGCCAGCCTTATTATCTTTTGGATAGTCCCAGCCATTGGAATTGCCAAAAATCACCTGGTAGATAACCGCTTTTTTATTCGATAGTGGTTATTTCCAATGCAGTACTGGTTACAGCTATTATTTGAAAGAATCAGCGGTAACCGTCGTATTGTCGTAAGAATTTTACAGATAATGTCTCTGTTTATCACGTATTTTTGCGGGTTACTTATGCTCATGATTTTCAGTGTTTTTGATGGAAATTTTCTTAAACACCCCGAAGCATTTTTACTTTTCGAATATTTACTGTTATCTTCTATCGCTTACTGGTTTCAACCAAAAGCTGGCAAAGTATACAAGACCAAATGAAGTTGCCGCTTGGTAAGCACTATGCTAGACTAAAACTAATTTAACAACCGAATAAAGAGATCAAGCTAAACAGAAAAATCCCCGATTCACGAGGAATCAGGGATTTTGGGTTTAGCAAGTAGCTATAAGGCAGCTACTTAGGTTCAGTCGATTTTCACCGCCAAGTTAAAATCGACTGAACATTGTTCTTAATTTGTAGGTTAATTATACCGCAAACCAGTCCCCAAGGACAAGTTAAGGATAGTTAAAAACAAATTAAAGTCAATGGACTAAGTAGCTAACCAGAGCTATTTAGTCCATTTTTTGTTGTTAGAACTTAAAAAAGTTGCCGACTGGGCAACTCACAAACAGACACATGCTGGTAAATTACAAAGCATTCATTTAGCCGTGAGGCTTTGTAATTCAGTTAGAGCATATCAGATTTGTATTGTAATGCAAGTCGAATGTTTTAGCAACTCTCTTTTGAGACAGCGTGTGTCAGTCAAGAAAGGGAGTTTTTATAATGGATCAAACAAATTTCAAGTTTTATCAAGCTGACAACGTTTATGGGGCCTTGTTCTTTCAGTTTCCCAAAGTATTGATGTATGGCGAACAATATCGGTATTTAAGTAGTGAAGCCAAATTGGCCTATATGGTACTGAAAGATCGGCTCGAGTATTCCTTACGCAATCACTGGATTGATGAGGAAGGTCACGTCTATTTTATTTTTACCAATCAAGAATTAATGGACTTGTTCAACTGTTCAAAGGGAAAATTAGCCAACGTCAAGAAAGAACTAGAAAAAGCTGGCTTACTTTATCAAAAAGCCATGCATTTTAATCCCAAAACAGGGAAAAATGAACCCAACCGACTTTACCTGGCCGAACTAGATATGCGATCAACGGACGTCTATTTACGCGGTGAATATGGCCAAAAAGAGCCGCAAACCCTTGCTACGAGCGAAAGTCTAAAAAATAGACCTTCGCGGGAGACCGTTGAAACCCTTGCTAAGAGCGAAAGTCTAAAAAATAGACCTTCGCGAAAGTCCGTTGATGACACCCCGCAAACCCTTGCTACGAGCGAAAGTCTAAAAAATAGACACGATCTAGATAAAGAACTTAAAGCAAGAGATACTAATAGATACAATATAGATACTCAAAAGTTGGACTTTTCCACAGCCCATTTTTCACCAGCAGAAATTCAAAAGCAAAACCAGGATTTGGTGCACCATGCTAATGACTTCTTAACTGATGAAGACAGTGGCTCACCGGTTTTCTTAGAACCAGAAGCCGTGCAATTACTTAGCTTCTGGTGCCGTACCCCACAACAAATGCGCCGTTTCATTGGCATTATCTTAAATGCTAAGTATCGAGTTGAAAAGGATCACAAAGATATTGGTGTCATAATCCCACTTGATGATGAGGAACTGAAACCTTTAATGACTAAAGCCTTGAGACGCTACTTTAACGCCCTGAGAAGCAATGAGAAGCACATCAAGAACGTGGAAAACTACTTGTACGGCACCATACAAAACCTATTTGGCGTTTGGTGGAATAAACAAGCGGCTAGAGAATATGCGGCCAAACACCCTAACGATGAGCGTGCTTAAAACTAAAAAGCTATATAAGGCTATTTAAGCTGTTTTAAACAGATAGAGCATAATTATATTAAACGAGTTTTAAAATGCGCTTACGGGCACTTTAGGAACGTTGTATAAGTGCCATTGCGGAAAGGACAGCAAACTTAAATTCACAACTTTTAAAGAAGCAGGCTAATTGAGATGGTACTCAAAGATTAGTATAATGTGAGTAGTAATAAAGGGGGGGCGAGAAAATCATGGCAGTTAAGGAAAAGAAACGCGTACAAGTCCAGATTGACAAAGAATTGGCAGATAATACCGAAGCCGTTTTAAGCCAGTTAGGTCTAAACCCAACTACCGCGATCAATATGTTTTATAAGCGGATTGTTGCTAATGGTGCCTTACCTTTTAATGTGTCTTTAAGCGAAGAAGAAAGAGCTAATTTACGCCTTTTAAAGGCTACCAAAGAGACACCAGTAACAGAGTTCAAAGACGCTAAAGAAGTCGCTGATTGGCTCAATGATCCAGATGAGGACTAATGGCTTATCAGATTAAATAAATTAATAACTTGGAAGTGTGATGAACATGAAAGATACAATCACAATTAATGACTTTTTTGAAATTGCCAAAGAAACTGATTTAAAAGATTTACTTGATAAGTCATTACATGAGCTAGATCCAGAAAAGCGCAAAGTATATGACGCTTTATATACCTACTTTTTAGATAAAAGGCAAGATGAGGTTATTAAGCGAAAGGACTTTGTCCGTTGATAGATAAACCCCAATATATAATTGTTACGGTGTTCCAGTAGAAACGATCAAGAAACGTTATCAGCAATCCAAACATAATTTGCCATTAGTGGCCTTTAAATCTTATAAGGTCATGATCTATGATAATAGCGAAAAGTTTACCTCTGTTTATGCAAGAGAGAAGGGACAAGTTTTTAAGAACGATTTGAGGCATTCTCCTTGGATAAACCAAAATATTACTTATCCAGAAAAGGTGCAAAAGCAGTTACAAAATTTTGCAGATCAAAACCCAGAAGTAAAGCCAAAAAACAATCCTGAAAATAAAAACGATCGGCCTAGTTATTAGGTTGATCGTTTTTTAATTTATCCGGTTTATGGGCGTTAACATAGTCAGCAAATATTTTTAAAAGTTCTTCGGTTTGTTCGACCGAGAGGTTATTAGCTTGGAAGTACTTTTCTAATAAAGCCCCTTTTTGAATTAATCGGCGAGAACGGGCTTTGCGGGCTTGCCGATTTTCATAGTATTTAGATTGCCGTAATTTAAAATCTTCCTGCTCAATTTTTTGTTTTAAACGCGCTTGTTGCTCGACTAGTTTTTCATATTGATTAGACATGGAATTTCCCCATCTCGTATGGCTAATGATCTACGGACTTTACCTTTAAAAATTCAGAAAATTGCTTGGCTAAAAGCTTAATCTGATCGTTAGACAAATTAGCATAATCTAAATTGGATTGACTGATGATTTGTTTACCTAGCCGTTGTTCAATCTTATTTTTTTCGTCCTTAATTTTTTGATTAAGGGCTTTTAATTTAGCTTCTTGTTTTTCTAAGTTACTTTGAGACATAACGATCCCTCCAATCATATTAGAAATTATCATCGACACTATATCATAAGGGAAACGTTAAGTCAAAGTATAAAAGTTGAAATAGCGAAGCGGAAGGCATACACTAAGTTAAAGTTAAGAGAATCAGCAGACCGAGTGAAACGAGGTCAATGCGCACTTACACTCCAAATAAATTGGAGTTGTGCTAAAACACTTAAACCTGTATCAGAAGTCGCCTATGGCGACAACAAAAACCAAAAACAAAACCCTAAAAGAAAGGAGACAACAGCATGGCAATTTTCCATATGAGTTTTCAAAATATAAGCGCAGGAAAAATGCGTAGTGCTGTTGCTAGTGCGAGTTATAGAAGTGGTGAAAAGTTATTCGATCAAAAAGAAGGTCGAAGCTATTTTTATGCTCGGTCAGTCATGCCAGAAAGCTTTATTTTGACACCAAAAAATGCGCCAGAATGGGCGAGTGATAGAGAGAGATTATGGAATGAAGTCGAAAGAAAAGATCAGCGAGCAAATTCACGCTATTCAAAAGAGTTTAACGTGGCTTTACCAGTTGGATTAAGTGAAGACGAACAGAAAGAATTATTGACAAAATATGTACAAGAAAATTTTGTTGATGATGGTATGGTAGCCGATGTGGCAATTCATCGCGATCACCCAGACAATCCGCATGCACATGTGATGTTAACCAATCGCCCATTTAATCCTGACGGAACATGGGGAATTAAAAGTAGAAAAGAATATATATTAGATGAAAAAGGGAATAAAACATATACAAAAAGTGGGTATGCAAGAAATAGAAAAATATGGCTAACTGATTGGGATAAAAAAGAAAAAATAACTGAATGGCGTCACAATTGGGCTACCGCTGTTAATCAAGTTTTAGAAGCTAAAAATTTACCAGACCGTATTAGTGAAAAATCATATGAAGAACAAGGAATTGATGAAGTGGCAACACAACACGAGGGTATCAATTCACAGAAAGAAAAACGCCAAGAATTTAATCAAAATGTTAAGCAACAACGACAAGCAAAAGCAGAAGCAAAAAATGCTAATGAAAAAATCCATAATGAACGCCGTATGAAAACCTTACAGCGCCATTATTCATTTGATGAAAAACGACTAGTTGCACAGTTAAGTAATCGACTAAAAACATTTGTTAGCTTAGAGAACCTAGATGAGAAACAACGTATGCTGTTTAATTGGAAAGATAGTGCCATGATTAAGCAAGCAGTAGGGGAAGATGTGACTAAACAATTAGTTACAATTACACAACAAGAAAAGTCACTATCAGAAGCCAATCAATTATTGGATAAAGTCGTTAATCGAACCGTTTCAAAACTTTATCCTGACGTTGATTTTGAGCAAATAACAATGGCAGAAAAACGGGAGTTAGTTAAGGAGACGGACAGCGAACAAAGGGTATTTACAGGAGATGAACTAAAAGACCGTTTAGCCATGATAAGAACAAACATTATCAATCAACAGGTTCTGACGTTTACAAAGCGCCCATTTGCTAGTTGGTTAATGCTTGAAAAACAAGAACAGCGAGCTAAGGAAACTATTAGTGATATTTTGGCTAATAAAGGTTACCAACTAGCAGATATTAAGCGTACAAAGGGTACGCTGTTAAGTGACTTTGATGAGAAACAACAAGCTGTTTTAAAGAAGAATATCAAAGAACTTTCAGCAATAAATGAGACTAAACAAGTGGTTGATACGCAATATAACAACGTATTAAGTAAGACTTTCCCTGATATGAGCCTTGATCAAGTCAAAATGACTGAAAAAGAACGCCTATATACAGCAGTTGTTTATTATAATCCTGAACTTAAATCACTAGAAAAGCGTGATTTAGATCAGTTGAGAAATAATCCGCCTGTTCAATTCACGACCCAGGAACATGCCCAGGGACTTGCTTATCTAAGCGGACAGGTTAAATCTGATGAGATTCAAAACGCTAATTTGTTACGTGTATTGAAGAATAGGGGGACACAACAGTTATTCATTGGGGAAGCAGGACAAGATAAAAAGATTTCTGCTAAGCAACTTGAGCAGGCTAAGCAGGCAGTAAAGCAACATAATCAAAAGAATGATGATTTCCGAAAAGAGAATATGCCTGATTATCGAGCCGTTAATTATAACGAAAATACCCCAGCAAACTATATGAACAAATTATTGTCAGATACCTTAATGAGCTTACTTTACGAGAATGGACAAGACCACGAACTTAACAGACAAAAGAAAGCACAAAAAGAATTAGAATACGAACTGGATAAAAAGAAGCGTCAACATCAGAAGCACAGTCGCCACAGTGGTACAATCCATAGATAGGCTAGGTGTAAGATAGATGTAATGAAAAAGAAAAAATAAATGGTTACAACGTAACCATTTTTGTGATATAATGTATTCATACAAATAAAGAAAGGAGGGATAGCATTTGAAAAATAGCAACGAGTGGCACACATTAGCGGAGGCTAGCCGAATTTTAGGAAAAAATGACCGCTATGTGAGTAATTGGATAAAGCGTCATGATGATTTCCCCAAGCCAATGCTAATGGATATTTCAGGTAAGAAAATCATTCATGATAAAGGTATTCAATGGATTTCTGAACACACAAAAAAAGAGGGCGTCCTCAAAAGCAAGGTTAGTGCTATTGAGGATAAATTCCTAAAATTGACGGTTTTAGGAAAACACCCTAACATACCATTTTACATGTGTATGAATGGATAGGCTAGATATACTTAATAACCAGTTAAAGGGGGTGGCGCAATGAAGATAGAGAACTGGCAAGATGTGGACGAACATTTGGTAGTTGATAATGACAAAGCAATTATTGTTAAGGATTCAAAACTACTGGATAATCCCGAAGCGTTAAAAACCGAAATGCAAAGAAGCGGTAAGCCAGTCACAGAAGTTAGAAGTAAGTTAGTTCAGAAGTCAGTCAAAAGTAGGGTCAAAACCGATCCAATAAAAATCAGTGCTTGGTTTGACCGTAAACATGAGAGTGACAATGCTCAAAAAGCCGAAAAGCTGGTAAGTAATAAGCCAACTCATCAATATAAGCAAATCAAAAATGAAATGACCTTTTTTGGTGAGAGTTTCCTGGAAGGCTTCTTAGGCTTCTATGGCTTAGAAGTTGATAACGCCTTAGGCCGTTACGAACATAATTTGCATGTCTTAGAGACCCAAGAATTAGGTCAGTCAGAAAAAGAGTATTACTTAGCTACGAGTGAAAATGGCCGAGTTAAATTAGCCACAGATCCATTACCAAGCCAGCAAATTGCCGAGGAACAATTGGATAAGTTCTATCAGCGTGAGCCAGAAAAAACGCAGGCCGAACAAATTCAATTACGAACATCAGAAGACGATGGAAAGGAGGAATAACATGAAGTTCAGCAAAATGAAAGCGCTAGCAACCACTGGAGCTACTGTGATTTATTTAGGGCTGATGAACGCCCAGGTTGTTTTGGCGGCGGACGGCGGCGAAGTTAAAAGCAAGTTAACTCAAGCTGGTAAGACGATTCAAGGTATTTTAACTGGCTTGGTCGTTTTAGTTGGGATTTGTGTCGCGCTATTTATTATTATCAAAAGAATGCCTGACGCAGACGATCCACGAGAGAAATCAGAGGTTTATCACGCGGTTGGTCGGGTGGCTGGTTTAGTGGCCCTAGCGGCAGCGATTATCTGGCTATTACCTTGGGTTTACAGCCTATTCACTTAATTTAAAAAGGAGCCTGCCAAAATGAAGAAAGGAAAAGAATTTATCTTTCCAGAGAACGTAGATAAAGATTATGGGATCTGGAAAGACTACACCTTGAAGGATTTTGGCTATGCGGCGCTGGCAGGACTAGTGGGCTTAATTTTTATTGCGATCCCACCCTATGGCCTGATTTTAGTCCTGATAAAAATAGTGATTGTTGTCTTAGCCATGACGATTGTCATGGCTATTTTAACAATTAGGCCAGTTGCGGTGCGGAAGAATATTAAAGTGCGGGATAACTTTAAGTTGAAACGTCGCTATGCCAATGGTCAGAAACTGTTTTATTTAAAACCGAAGAAGCGAGGCGAACTAAATGCGTTTGAAGAAGAGCAAAACCGCCAATAAATCAGCGAAGCTCAATTGGGATTACCAACCGCCTAGAATCAATGGTGGCAAAGAGACCATTGATGACATGAGCTTGGTGGTGGGTATGTATGGTAACTACGAAGTTACCAAAACGGGTAATCTCGTTGGCATTTTGGAAGTTAGTGGGATCAACCTTGATCTACTTAATGAAACCGAACAGCAAGACGTCTTTGAGGACTATGGCGCCTTTCTCATGAGTACGTTAGGTGAAGGGGTTGATGACACCTTACAGTTCTTAGAGCCGACAATTCCCGTCAATATGACAGCTTATCTCAATGGTCTCAAACGTCGGTATCTTGCTTTACAAAAAGATCACCCCGATCAACAGTTCAAAATCCAATTAATAGCCAGTTATTTGGACCACTTTACTAAAGTCCAGGAATCCAAAAACATGACCACTAAACAACATCTGCTAATCGTTAAGGTACCGATTAAAGACAAAAGTGTTAAGAGTTTAAATCTAGCGGTCAGTCATTTAGACGAAAAAATCGAACAGGTTAAGCGGGATATTGAAAATGCGTTAACGGACTTTGATGTGACGGCCAAAGTGTTGACTAGTCAAGAAGTCCAAGAGATTTTAAAGAACTTAATCAATTTCAATGGATAGGAGGCAACAGTATGAGTTTTGGCGATAAGGTCATAGATTTGTTCATGCCAACCAAAAACGAAAGTCAGCAAAATAGTGAACCAGCGGTTAATAAACAAAAACCGGAGGTTGAAGACTTTACCAAGCTGATTGATCGCGATAGCTTGCATTCACTATTTCCATTTAGCTGGGAACAGTACCCCACCTACGTCCAGTCGGGCGAGAATTTTATTCGGGTGTTAGCGATTGCCGACTATCCTAAGCGGGTGTATGGCAACTGGTTATCGGAGTTAAAGCGCAAAAAAGGCGTTATCGATATTGTGCAATATATCGACAGCGCCAGTAACAATTCAATGATTACCTATTACAAGAAGACGATTCAAAATAAGGAAGCGCAGAAGCTCAATACGTTCGACCCGTATAAAAAGAAGATTCTGCAAAACTACATTGATTCGGCCAACATGCAACTAGATAAATACCTTGATAATTCTACCACATTTGTCTACCAACATATGCTGGTTTATCTGCGGGCCAACAGTTTAGCAGAACTAGACGACTTAACCGAAAACGTTAAGAATACGTTGATTAAGCTACAGATGAAACCGCTAGTACCCGTTAAAGCAACCTTTCAAGCATTTTGGTCAACCATGCCAATTAACGAGAACCTCATGGGGGATTACACGTACAAAGAAAGTAATACCGAAGTTGCCAGCAGCATGTTTCCCTTTGACGACGCGGAAATTTTGGACTTGAAGCCTAGAAGCGATATTGAAGGGGTTAACAAAGATACCAACAGCTTAATTGCCGTGGATATGCTGGATCGCAATAAGACGCTTAATCAAAATCAAGTGATTATTGGGACCTCGGGAGTCGGCAAGACCACCTATATGATCCAAAAAATCCTACGCTACGCCATTCAAGATTATCAGCTTTACATTATTGATCCAGAAAATGAATATACCAAGATTGTTGAAGCCCTGGGTGGGGCAGTCTTGCACCTAACCTCGAATGCTAAGTACAAAATTAATCCGCTCCAAATCTTTTCCGAAGAAATCCTCAGCGCTGATGAGGCGGTCACGAACCTTGATTTACTAGTCAAAGATAAAATTCAGCGATTAAAGGGGTTCTTTGAAGTCCTCAAAACCGGGATTACCCAAGTTGAACTGGCAATCCTTGATGATGTCGTTAAACAGGCTTACGTCAACAGTGGCGTTTTGAAATACAGCCGCTTGAAAGAAATTAAAGACGATCAGTGGCCGACCTTATCCAATGTTTATGACGAGTTGGAAAAATTGGCTGATAAGGACGCTGACAAATTCAGTCGGGTTAAAGACTTCTACTATATTTTAGGCAGTTATACCCATGGCTCTAACAGCCTATTTGACGGCCACACCAACGTTAACTTAAAGGGGAAGATCATTTCCTTTGATTTAAAACCCCTGCAAAGTGAACAGGAAGTCCAATCAGCGGCCTATCTGAATACTTTTCAGTATCTATGGGACGAAATCACTAAAGATCGGCATAGCCGCAAAAAACTGTTTGTTGATGAATTTCACTTTTTGACCTTACACAAAGCGGCCGCAACCTTTTTCCACCAAGCATACAAGCGGTTTAGAAAGTACAATGCCGGAGCCATTGCCGGAACGCAGCAAATTCAAGACGTGATCGAAGGCACAACGGATACTGGGCAGAATATTGGGGAAGCCATTATTGGGAACTCTTATACCAAGGTGTTCTTTGGCCTTGATGGTAAAGGTGTCGATGATGTCATTACTAAGTTAAGAATGACGTTCTCGGATAAAGAAAAGAAGCTACTGGAACGTCGTAGACAAGGCGAAGCCTTGATGATCTATGGTAGCCAACGCGCCTTTATGAAAGTCGAGTTGACCGAAGAAGAACTACGACTAATTGACCCAGAAGCTTACCAAGAAAAATATAACCGTGAGACCGCCAACCAACCGGATTATCAAAAGCGCGTGGTGTTGACGCCAAGTGAAATTGACGCTTTGACCACCACCGAGGAGGAAGGAGGGGCTTTAAATGAGTAAATCAAATCAGTTATTGAATATCGAGGTTGGGACGTTCAGGCGGCAAGGAAACAAGTTAATCCTTGAACTCAATCACAATCAGTTTCGATATGACCAGTTGAGTGAGCTAAACGAATTAAAGCAAGCTGATGCCAATTTCTTGCAGTTGGTTAACGTGGTTGAGCAAGATCAGAAGGTCGTTTTAACTTATACTTTGCCGGATAAGGTCAGATCGTTAAAGGAATTACCACATGAAAATAAGGCAATCCGGTCAGCGATTGCCAAGGAAATTATGGCGCAAAATGTGGTTAACGATAGTCAGTATCACATTGCGTTGAACCCAGCCAACCTATGGTATTACCCAATGCAACATGTTTGGTACGCCTACCGGGCCAATGAACTCATGCCTTATGATGATAAACATAGCAATTTAGCCAAATACAAAGCACTGATTCTGTTTTGCTTGACGGGGACGCCCTATGAACGGCTACTAAGCAATCCTAAAGAAGCCCTAGCTAAACACCCTGATGACTATTTACAACAAGTAGCTAAAGCTACGTCGTTAAATGAGTTAACGGAGGTGGTTAACGGCATTGAGGACTTTGTGAGTTATCACGAATGGCAGGAAGTTGAAACGGCCCAGCAGAAAACCAAACAACGTTTATGGTTGAGCGTGGCCGGAGTGGCGATTGTGGCCGTTTTGGCCGTCGGCTTAGTCCATAAAAGTGACGAAAGAAAGTATCAAAGCTTAGCTAACCAGAACCAAGCCCAGGTCACACGATTAAAATATAGCGGTCAAATTCAAACCGCTTTAAATGATCAGAAGTGGTCGGAAGCGCAAAAAGATATGCAACGGGCCGGCTATCCTTCAACTAAGCAAGTCAGTGCCTTTTTAAAGCATGGCCAGTACCAGCAAGCTTTAAAGGTTGACCCAAGTCAGTTGAACAAGGTTGTTAATGCGGCTTATGCCAACAAAGATAGCGGGCAGGTTGCCAAGTGGGAATTGCCAACTAAGGCGACAAGCAAGCAAAAAGACCAATTGGCGCTGGAAAAAGCCATCGTTAACTACGACACCAATACGCTCAATAACCAATTATCCTTTACGACGAACGGTGATGTTTTATTGAGAATGGGGCAAGCTTTCCTCGCCCATAACGATACGCAAGACGCCCAGACCGTCCAAACCAAATTAGCCGGCGTGAACAGTCCTAAAGCTAAGTATTTAAAAGCCCTGTTAAGTCTCAACTCTGCTAAGAACGAAGTTAGCGACGCCCAAAAGAAGTTAGATGACGCCAACAAGATTGATGGCAGTAAAGATAAGGACAAAGACAAGAAGGTGGATTCGGCTAAGTCGGACTTAAAGAACGCGCAGAGTGACCAATCAGCAGCGCAAGATAAAGTTGATAAGGCAAAGCAAAAAGTAGGTGCTTAACATGGGACTAGCCTATGAATTTCAAAAGAAAAAAGTCAAATTCATATTATATGGTATCGTAGGCTTTTTCATAGCAATTATATTGATAATTGCAGGATTAACAGGAGATTTAGAAGAAAATTGTGGAGATGATACCACATCAAGCCAAGTTACCAATTTAGACAATAAAGGTATGGAAGAAAATGCCAAAAATATCTATGCGCACTGGAAACAGAAGTATGGCGCCACCCCACAAGCGGCGGCTGGTATCTTGGGGGTCTTACAACTGGAAAGCCGCCTTGATCCCAATTCGGTTAATTCAAGTTCCGGTGCCACGGGCTTAGCCCAGTGGTTAGGTGGTCGAAAAGATAAGCTGGAAGATTTAGCTCATAAAGAAAATAAACCAGCGACTAATCTCGGTGTGCAGTTGGACTATCTCGATCAAGAATTGAACAGTAGTTACTATGCGTCAAATAAGCAGATTTTTAAGTACACGGACGTGCATAAAGCGACGAAAACCTGGTTAATGGATTACGAGGGTATGAGTAAGAACCCGGAACAATGGTATTTAAGCCAAAGATACGGATATGCCGATCACTGGTATTCCGTGTTCGGGGCGAGTGATCCAGTGGCCGGAAACACCTTAGACAATGCGAGTTCCGGAGATCTGACCGAACTAGGTTGTGATAGTGACCCAAGCTATTCCGGCGGTAGTATCGTCAAAAATGCGGAAAGTATGAAAGGCGATTTCTACTATGTTCAAACCCACCCTAGCCCCGATTTAGGTAGCGATTTAAAGAATCCTAACAAAACCGGTGGAACCGATTGTTCAGGCTTTGTCTGGTTAGCGCTTAATAAAGCTGGTTACAAGGTACCGGCCAACATGGGCTGGTTTACCGGCACGATGGCAAGTGACGCCAAAGGCAGTCATCAATATCTGAAACAGATCAGTGAAAATGACGCCAAAGCCGGCGATATTGTGATTGTTAATCAAGGTGCCGGGGCCGGGAACAATGGGCACACCGCAATCTTGTTAGACAAGTGGCAAGGCAAAGCCACCAAAATCATTGAGCAAGGTGGTGTCGGCGACAAGGTTAACGAAAGCACATTTGGCACCGCGTTTTATAGCTTATTGAACGGTAGCGATGTGACGTTAGCCCGGCCAATCAAGAAGTAAGGAGGACGAGTAAATGAAGCGTAGCGTGGTTTTAAGTGTTGTGATTGGTAGCTTGATCTTAGTTATGTCATTAGGGGCGAATGCCTATCAGCATAGCCAAATTAAGCAGGCACAACAACAGATCAGTCGCTTACAACAACAGAAGCGACAAGTTAGCCGGCAATTAACCAAAACTAATCAACAAAAGCAGTTATTGAGCACCCAAATTGACAGTTATAAGACCTACCAAAATAATAAAGACAAAAGTCAGGCTGAACTTAGCTTTAATTCGGTGGTCACCAGGTTCTTTAAGGTCATGAATAACTTCAAGCCCAAGACCTACGGTCAGCGTAAAGATGGCGTTAAAGACTTGATTTCCGACAAATTGTACCAGCAATACTTTTCAAATAAAGGCACGTATGGTGATAGCAATAGTGTTTCAGCTAAGTTAAATCAACTGAACCTGTATACGCAAAGCAAGCAGGGGCAAAATATGAAAGGCTTGGCCGTTGTCAGTTACGAAAGTAAGAGTGGCGACAACGACTGGCAAAAGGCAACGGTGCTTTATCAAGTGACTTTCGATACCACCACGAATCGAATCACTAATGTACAAAATCTTGGAAACAGTTTTAAAGCAAGTGACCTTGATTAAAAAAGTAAGCAAAGTCCTAGCGGTGATCGTGGTGGTTTTAGCCGTTGGCGGGTTTGCCAGTCATCAATACGTCAATCACGTGGAAAAACAGCGGCCAGTTGTGACGCTGGCTAAGCACCCTGAAAAAGTGTTGTTCTTCTATCGCGATGATTGCCCGGATTGTCAGTCTATTTTCCATCAAATTTATTGGCACAACGCAATCAGTCACAACATCGTCTTGATTAACATGAATCAACCGCAGAATCGGCATTACATTCAAAAATATCAATTAACGTCAGTACCAACCTTGATCCATGGTGAGCAACGGTACACCGGCACCAACCAACAAAGAATTAAACAGATAGTGGGTGATTAGATGAAAGACAAATTATTAAACAGCGTTAAAGCCAGTTGGCCGTATTTACTAACACTAATCATTGGCTTGTATTTAGCGGAGATTTTAGCTGGATCCGTCATGGCCTTGTCGCGCTATAAACTAACTTTTGCGGATCATATGCCAACGGTGTTAAAACAATTAGCTTTACACCCCTGGCATTATTACAACTTGTATTTGGGCCAAAAGAACCCAGTATTAATTATTGTCAGTGTTGCTGTGGTACTGTACACCGTCTATTTTGCCTTGAAACGAAATAGCAAACATAAAGCGTGGGAAACTGCGGACACTGAAACCCACGGGAGTGCGACCTGGGGTGATCTAAAAGAGTTGAGTGACCATTACTTTAGTATCAATGCCAAAGACCTCACCACAGCATTTAACAAGAGTACCAAGGCCGAAATTCTCAAATCATTAGTGGATCGAGAAAAGTCAGCGAAGGGAGGATATTAACATGAATGGCACCATTTTAGGGATCGTGGATAAACAGATTGTTTACCAGAATAACAGTACCAAGCCGAATCGAAATATCTTCGTGGTTGGGGGCCCAGGATCGTATAAGACCCAGTCAGTCGTCATTACCAACCTGTTTAATGAAACGGAGAACAGCATTGTCGTAACTGATCCGAAAGGTGAATTATACGAAAAAACAGCCGGTATTAAGTTAGCCCAGGGTTATCAAGTGCATGTCGTCAACTTTGCCAACATGGCGCATAGTGATCGCTACAATCCTTTTGATTATATTCAACGGGATATTCAAGCTGAAACCGTGGCAACAAAGATCGTCCAGAGTGAAAATGCCGAAGGTAAAAAAGACGTGTGGTTCAGTACCCAACGTCAGTTGCTGAAAGCCTTAATCTTATTTGTAATGAACCACAGAGAGCCAAAAGAACGCAACTTAGCAGGAGTTACCAACATTTTACAAAAGTTTGATGTTGAACCAGACAAAGATGAAACTGATAGCCCCCTAGATTCACTTTTCTTAGACTTAACCATGACTGATCCAGCTAGACGAGCTTATGAACTAGGTTTCAAAAAAGCCAAAGGAGAGATGAAAGCCAGTATCATTGAAAGCTTGTTAGCAACCGTCAGCAAGTTTGTTGACGCCGAAGTTGCCGACTTTACAGGATTTTCAGATTTCGATTTAAAAGAGATTGGCAACGACAAAGTTGTGCTGTACGTGATTATCCCCGTCATGGATAACACTTATGAAAGCTTCATCAATCTGTTTTTCTCACAATTATTTGATGAATTATACAAATTAGCGGCTGATAATCACGCTAAATTGCCCCACCAAGTGGACTTTATCCTTGATGAATTTGTCAATTTAGGAAAGTTTCCTAAGTACGAAGAGTTCCTAGCGACGTGTCGGGGATATGGTATTGGTGTGACGACTATTTGTCAGACGTTAACCCAGCTACAAGCCTTGTATGGCAAGGATAAGGCCGAGAGTATCTTAGGTAATCATGCGGTTAAAATTTGCTTGAATGCCGCTAATGATGTGACTGCGAAATACTTTAGCGATCTGTTAGGCAAATCAACGGTGAAAGTTGAAACCGGTAGTGAGAGTACCAGTCACAGCAAGGAAGAAAGCCACAGCAAGAGCGATAGTTACAGCTATACGAGCCGTTCGCTCATGACACCCGATGAAATTATGCGTATGCCCGAAGATCAGAGCTTATTAATTTTTAGTAATGCGCGACCAGTCAAAGCGACAAAAGCGTTCCAATTTAAACTATTTCCAGGAGCCGATCATTTGGTTAACTTGTCACAGAACGATTATCAAGGCCAACCAGAAGCCAGTCAAGAAACCAACTTTAAGAATAAAGTAGAAAAATGGAAAGCGGAGTTAGCAAAAGCCAAAGCTACAAGAGCAAAGAATGATGTAAAACCCGAAGAAGAAGAAGATATGCAAGACGAATTAGACCAGGCAACGAAACAACAAAAAAGCGTTCAAAACGAAAACGAAGATGTGGACTTTTAGGAGGCTATATTGATGAGTAATAAGAAAATCACAATTGCTAGTATTGTTCTATTAGCAGTCCTACTAGGTATTGCTTTTATATTTGGACATAAAACCACCGCAGAAAAGTTACAAGCACAAGAATGGACTTTAACAAGCCAAGAAGAAAGCAATACCGTTAATTTTAAAAAAGATAACACCATGATTTTAGGGAAAGAACCAATGACCGAGAATTTTAAATACTCAATCAAAAAGCAAGGTAATGTTGAATATTTGAAACTTACACACCACGAAGATTTAGGAAGTGACGGTAAATATTACTTCAAAATCAAAAAAACAGATAGTGGCTACTCATTGATTTTGGATCAAGGTAAAACTAATCAACCAGCTAAAAATGCAATGTATGGTATGACAGATAAAAACAACTTAGTCTCAAAGTAAGGAGGAAAGCGTATGTACTCACAAAATTTTGTTGTTGGGTCAATTATTGGAGATAAAATAAACGACTGGTTGAAAGATGTATTTAAATCAATCATGAACTTTGCTGTATCAGGTGTAAAAGCAATTTTAGACCAATTAAGTACATCTCTACCAATCATTGATACATGGTACGGTATATTTCTTGCTTTTGCGACATCAATGGTTGTCGTGGTTGTCCTAGCAAGAATTATCATTACACTTATTGGCGAGGCGGACGAAAGTACAGATGTAACGTGGGCGAACATTATTATAGACGCTGTTAGATCCGCAATTGCAATTCCGGTCATGGTCTTTTTACAAGCATTTTTGCAAACAAGAATCATCTTACCACTTGCAAAAGGCATGTTTGATATGAGTGGTAAATTTTCCGCAGACGCTGTTTATTCAACATCACAAGTCACGAAAAGCATTAAAATTACAGGATTTATGCAAATACTATTTCTAGCCTTTTTTGCAATCGTAACCGTAGCATTTTTCCTTAAAATGTGTATCTACTTTGCAGATATGGCATTTTATAACTTATCAATCCCGATTGTTGCTATGTCGATTGCCAGTGAAAGTTTTGATTATAGCTCAACCTGGTGGAAAAAATTAGTCTATTACAATGTTTCCATGTTGTCCCAAGTGTTATCACTAACCTTATCAATTTGGTGTTTCACACATATTGGCTCAAAATGGAGCTTTGTTGCCTTTATGGGAACTATTGGTTTTGGCTGGTTAGTACTACACACACCACATGTAATTCAAGACTTTTGGGCTTCAACAGGGATTACCAAAAGTGCTGGACGGTCAGTTATGCGTGGTATGGGTAATATTGGACGAAACATGCTTAGAGGACAGTAAAGGGGGAAACATTAAAATGTCAAACACAGTAATCTTAGCTGAAAAACCGAGCCAAGCAAGGTCATACGTTGAGGCATTTCAAAAAAGCACAAAAAAACAGGGTTACTATACGGTTAGTGACCCTGTTTTGCCCCAAAATACTGTAATCACGTATGGATTCGGCCATTTGGTCGAATTAGCAACACCAGAAAAATACGATCAAAAGTACAAGCAATGGGCGCTATCTAATTTACCGATTTTCCCCGATAAATACAAGTTTATCGTGCCAACCGATAAGAAAACGCAGTTTAAAGTCGTCAAAGATTTACTAACGAAAGCAGATACAGTGATTGTTGCCACAGATAGCGACCGAGAAGGGTCAAATATCGCGTGGTCGATCATGAACCAAGCGCATATTGATGTTAAGTCGAAAACGATTAAGCGCCTTTGGTTGAATAGCCTAGAAAAAGACGCGATTATTACCGGCTTTAAAAATCTTGGTGATTGGCACAAAGACTATTTGACTTATAAAGAAGCCCAAACCCGTCAAATTAGTGACTGGTTAATTGGTATGAATGGCAGTCCTTTATATACTTTGTTATTAAGACAAAACGGGGTACGCGGGGTGTATTCGATTGGTCGAGTACAGACGCCAACCTTATATATGGTCTATCAAAGAGACCAGGCAATCAAAAACTTTAAGCCGGAACCCTATTTTGAACTAAATGCGGAAATTTTAGCCAATCAGCAAAAATTCGTCGCAAAATTAGACCCCTATCAGCGGTTTAAAAACGAAACAGGGCTAATGGCATTCATGCAAGCTAAACACGTTCAGAAAGGATCACAGGGCGGTTTAATCAAGGACGTGCAAAAGCAGGCTAAAAAGAGTGCCAGTCCCCAACTATTTTCGCTATCCAGTCTGCAAAGTGCCATGAATAAACGGTATCATGCCAGTGCAAGCCAAACCTTAGCGGCCATTCAGAGTTTATACGAAGCTAAATTTCTTAGCTATCCCCGAACCGATTGTGCTTATATCACTGATGAAGAATTTGATTATTTAGTGGCTAATCTGACGAAGTATCTGGGGTTAGTCTCTAAGCGAATCGCTTTAACCAATATCACCCCGAATAAGCGCTATGTTAATGGAAAAAAGGTTGAAGAACACTACGCCATTATTATGACTAAAGTCGTGCCGACGAAAAATCAATTAGCGGCCTTACCTAAATTACAGCAACAGGTCTATGATTTGGTTTTAAGAACGACGTTAGCGATGTTTGCTGATCCGTACGAGTACGAGGAAACCACCATTATTACCCAAGTTGGTGACGCCAATTTTAAAGCAACCGGTAAGGTTCCAACTAAGCAAGGTTGGCAAGCATTATTCGATGATCACACAGCCGACCAGCAAGCAGCAGCAACTTTACCGCTCGTTCACCAAGGCGATCAGGTCCAAGCAAACCTGCAAACGCCGCAAAAAGAAACGACACCACCGGTACCCTTTACCGAAGGTACCCTGATTACGGCAATGAAAACCGCCGGTAAAACGCTTGATGATGAAGAAGCCCAGGCGATTCTCAAAGACGTGCAAGGTATTGGGACAAGTGCAACCCGGGCAAATGTGCTGGAAGTGTTAAAGAAGCGCGGCTATCTCGTCACTGAAAAGAACAAGTTACACGTCAGTGAAGCAGGGATTACTTTATGTAAAGCGGTCGAACTCGAACCCTTGTTAACTAGCCCAGAGATGACAGCGAAATGGGAGCAAGCGTTACAACAAATCAGTACCGAAGAACGTACCCCAGATAACTTTTTGAACCAAATCAAAAAGTTCGTGGCAAAGTTGATTGCTGATGTTCCCACGCAATTGACTGGCAGTGCAGCCATTAAGCAACAAATCGATCACCAACAGCAAACGCAAAAAGCCGCCGAAGTATTCTTAGAAACACCGCAAGCGACCGTTTTAAATAAACAGAAGTTTTACATTGTGAAGCCTAAGCAAGGCGAAGACTTTACCTTACCCAAGAAATGGAGCAGCAAAACCCTTGGTAAAACTGCGATCAAAGCCTTAGTCACCAAGGGTGAAACCAGCAAACTAAAGGGATTCAAGAGCAAAAAGGGAAAGCCGTTTGACGCCAAGTTAAAGCTTGACGGCCATAAATTAAGTTTTGATTTTGATTAGATCCTGTCTACCGCCCTTCACGTTGTTCCGGTTGGTGAACCCGTCATTTAGGTTCACTTTGACAACCCCAAAAGTAAACCTAAATAACGGGTAAGATTAGCAAAACAAAGGAGATCATAAATATGGATAACGAATTAGCAGTCATTGGGAGTGAATTACCGGTTCTGCAGGCTAAAGAACCCTACAAGTATTTAAAGGAAATCACTGGTAACGGCGCTTATTATCAAGTAGCTTGGCAAAAATTATCTGACGGTTACGTTGCCCTTTATGGCACGACCTCGATTCAAATAAGATCATTGCCGACATTGAATGATATTTTTGAAGATGAGGAGGGGTAGACAATGCCGAGTAAAGCAGACGTTAAAGCCTGGAAAGCACAATTGGTCGCCCAGGCTGAACAACAAATCCTAAAATTAACTGATAGTGGCCAATTTAAAAAGTACCTCAATACCTTGGCTAAATTCCATCATTATAGCGCCAGAAACATTGATTTGATTTATGCGCAAAATCCGCAAGCGACCCAGGTCGCGGGATTTAAGCAATGGCAAACAGATTTTAACCGCACCGTTAATAAGGGCGCTAAGTCCATTCGAATTGCGGCACCGATTATTAAGAAATTAACACCCGCTGAGCAAAAGCGACTTGATACTACCGACGAACGGGCCATTGTTGGTTATCGTTACCTACCCATCTTCGACGTGGCACAAACTAGTGGTGACCCTGTCCTAAGCGCTAAAGACTTTGTCAAAGAAAATTTGGCTGATCATCAGAATGTGACAAGCTTATATAACGCGTTCAAAGATTATTTAAACCAGCAAACCGACCTTAAAGTCAGTGAAGTGCCTTTAGCGACGCTAAATGGGGCTAAGGGGTATTTTCAACCCAGCACTAATGAAATCGTCATTGGTGTCGATGAGCCCGACAATGCCTTGAAACTAAAGACGTTATATCACGAATATGCACATAGTCAGTTACATGGGTTAAAATCAGCCTTTAAAGATCGCCCGCAAGCCTATCAGGAAACCCAAGCCGAAGCGGTCGCATATGTT
This sequence comes from Levilactobacillus mulengensis, assembly GCF_003946045.1. Lineage (GTDB taxonomy): Bacteria > Bacillota > Bacilli > Lactobacillales > Lactobacillaceae > Levilactobacillus > Levilactobacillus mulengensis. The sequence continues at coordinate 26,885 of NZ_RHNW01000021.1, forward strand.
GCCATGCAAAATATTGGCGTTGATACCAGTAACTACTCCCTCGGGTATGTGGCTACCTGGGCTAAAGATAAAGCTGTGATCCATAGCGCTTTAAGTGAAATCCAGCAAGTGAGCAGTAAAGTGATTGAGCTTAGCGACGGGTTAACCAAACAATTAGGCTTACAAGAAGCACAAAAAGAACCTGAGCATGATCTAAAAAAGCAATCAGCCCAAGCACTTAATAAGTCCTATCAAAGCTTGCAACAACAAGTTCAGCAAGCAACTAATCCACAACAAAAATCAGAACTACAAAATAAATTAAATGATGTACACCATGAAATCAGTAATCGAACGCAAAAACAACTGCAAGCATTTGCTGAACAGAATCCGGAAATCAAACAACCCGAATCCGAACTTGATCAAAGTTTAAAACGTTAGCCAGTTTTTAAAGGGCATGCTATAATGGAGACAGAAAAAGGAAGCCCTGCGCTAACAAGACTTCCCATGCAAGCCGCTTCAAAGGCGGTGGCATTAGTTAACTAAACGATACTGTCGTCCCGTAACTCGCCAAAGTTATAATCGGGGCGGCTTTTTTATTTGTTCCTTTTGTCGATGTATGTTAGCAACGCTAAAATAAACATTGCAAATAGCAACATCAACGAGAGTGTCTGGAAGACGCTCATTGACTGTGAAACCTTCCTGAAGATTATTCCATGTTCCCATGGGCCTCACCTCGCAAGGGAAAAGACAGCTACCGCCCTTAAAACTTCCTGCGTAATCCATTATACAGGTGAATTAAGTGTTGACCAAGCACAATAAAAATTAAGTCATGGGGTTTCATAGGATCCTAAATTTGATCAAATTAAGCTCAGCAAAACATCTTTTGTAGATACCCTTTTTTGAGTTCCTGGAGTTTTTCAAGCTTACGCTGATGAAGAGCGATAGTGTCATCTATCTGTTTAAAGAATGATCCGATTTTTTGTTGCTCAATATCGTTACTAGGCACCGTAGCACTATAATTGGATATTTCATTTAAAGAGATATGTTTAATAGTGCCACCATGGGACACTTTTTTCATTTCATTAAAAAAGGAACCTTGATTTAACAATTGATATACAAATTCAGTATTTTTACTGGCTACTAGTCGGGCAACTCGTTGGGCTAAAATCATATTATCATCTACCACTTTAGCAGTCCTTCCAACGGTTCCATCCATTGTGACTAAAATATCATTTTTGTTTAAATAATATCGTTCTTTAATCTCATCAGATAGATCATCTACTCTATTACCTAATGATACATCTACGATAGAAGATTCATTTTGAATATTTCCGTTGGTAATAACTAAATATTTTCCATTGTCAACGAAATCTTCGTTTTTAAATGGAAACCCTGTTAAAACTAGGGATAATTCTTCTAACTTACGCTCTTCCCAAGCGTCAGCAAACCCTGCAAATCTTAATTGTGGGAACTTGCTACCATTTCTGGGGAACAATTTCTGCAAATAGCCCTGTTTAAATTCCTTAAGCTTAGCTAACTTACGCTGGGTGACTGCGACCAGGTTGTCGAGACTACTAAAGGTCTGGCTAATTTTACGTTGTTCCTTTAGGGAAGGATATCTAACTTGAACTGTCTGAAGATCAGAATTCTGCAGATGAACCACTGACTTTCCCTGAGCCCGACGTGTGAGCTCTTTCTGCTGTGAACCGTTTGAGATTGTAATGGCTAGAAAGGAGCTGTCGAGCATTTCCTTCGATGGTTTGACTACGTTGAGGTCACCACCAAGGATTATTCCAGCAACTTCAATGTTAGACGCCCTCGATATGTCTTCTGCCGTCTCTCCAGATCCCGGTACAATCACATCGCCTAATTCACTCTTAACTGAATCTGCATTATCGACAACAAATGTATCATCAACCGATTTTATATTGGTCTCATACTTCGTATACAGCCGTCCATACAGGATGATTGGATGTCCATCGGGGACCAGATCACCTTTTGAATAACCTTTGCCCTTAGAGAACGTAGCAAGTTCTCCCAGCTTCTGCTTTTCCCAAGGGTCAGTGAAACCTTTAAATCTTAATTGCGGATATTTAGCTTGGTTATCTTTCATTGTGGGCCTCCGGTTTTGACTGGTCATTAACCTGGGTGGTCACTAACTGGCTAGCCAATTCATTAAAGGCTTGTTCATTCTGACTGATTTCCTCGTCCAGTTGCTTCAGATCGGCTTTAACTTGGTCCAGATCAATCTCGGGTTCCAGTTCAAACGTATCAACGTAGCGCGGAATATTTAAGTTGTAGTCATTCTCCTTGATTTCCGCCGGTGAGGCCACGTGGGCATATTTATCGACATCTTGCCGGTTTTGATAAGTCGTCACAATTTTTTGAATATTGGCTGCCGTTAGCTTATTTTGATTCTTGTCCTTTTCAAATTCCCGGGACGCATCAATAAACAAGACGTCGTCAGTGGTTTTGTGTTTCTTTAAAATCATGATTAACGTTGGAATACTAGTGGAATGAAAAATGTTAGCGGGTAGCCCAACAATGGCATCAATCCGGTTATCTAACAGGAGCTTTTGGCGAATCTTGCCTTCTTTAGCACCTCGAAATAACACGCCATGGGGTAAGACAATGCCCATAGTCCCATGTTCCTGCAAATGATAAAAGCCGTGTAGCAGAAAGGCAAAGTCGGCTTTAGATTTAGGTGGTAAGACGCCATAGTCGCGGAAACGGGGATCAGACAAGCGTTTATCACTGTTATCCCAGTGTGCCGAGTAGGGCGGGTTCATGACGACCGCATCAAATAAGTAAGGTTCGTCAACCGGCCAATCTTTACTTAACGTGTCACCATTGCGTAAGTGCATATCGTCATACGAGACTCCATGTAACATGAGGTTCATGCGGGCCAGGTTATAGGTCGTGGTGTTCAATTCTTGGCCGTGATAACTCACTAAATTGGGGTCTTGCACATGTTGTCCCACATTCAACAGCAGTGAACCGGAACCAACCGCTGGATCATAAATAGTTCGAACTTGTTTGTCACCTGCATTGCGCTGATAAGTCACAATCTGGGCAATAATGTCGGACACCTGCCGTGGAGTATAAAATTCACCCGCCTTCTTACCAGAATCACTGGCAAATTGCGCAATTAAGTATTCATAGGCGTCACCTAAGACGTCGCCTTGATGATGGACGAGATCAATCGTATTTAAAGCTAACATGGTATCACTGATAGTTTGATTCCGTTGTTGTAAAGAACTGCCTAATTTATTACTACTTAAATCCACATCGGCAAACAAGCCCGAAAAGTCTTGCGCTGAAGATAGATTTTGTGTCGACTGTTCCAGATCATGAAGTGCTTGAGATAAATCGTCTAACGCAAAAGTATGGGCTTGAATCTTGCCAATCAGGGTGGCGTACAACGCCTGGGGTTGAATTAAATAGCCGAGCGTGTTTTGCAAATACTCCACTAAACTGGGCTGCACCGAGACACCTTCCAACTCGAACTGAGGATCCATATACTGAGCATATTTCTGAGTGACATTTTCGGTTTCACCCGCCCATTCACTAAAGGTCGTCAAGGTTTTCTCGGATAGGAACCGATAAAAAATTAACCCTAATAAATAATTTTTATATTCAGAAGCGTCCATTTTCCCGCGTAAGACATCGGCCGCATTCCATAGGGCACTTTCAAGTTGACTAGCTTGCGTTGTTTTTTCTGACATTGTTTAACCTCACTTATTTTTGTAAATAGATTGCCAAATCGTGTTCAATAAACTGTCGCCAAGCAGCCTGGGACTTAATCCGGTATAGTGGCAAAATAGCTGGAATCTCAGGCCCAGCGGCAGTTTGAGCTTGTAAGGCCGCTGCTAAATTCGCTGACTGCGTTAATTCTTGTTCATGGTGCCATTCATCAGTCCCCACGGTGTGTTCACGCGCCACCCGTAATAGGGCTGCTTGATCTAAGCCCCATGTGTGGGCAAAGGCCGTCGTTTTTTGGACCAATTGTTTCTGGGCGTAATCAGCCACCAACTCCCGAGCGTTCAACGCTACTGGCGCTTGATTTTGGTCACTCTGTTGCTGAGACTGTTGCATTTGTTGCTCAATATAAGGCATGGCTTCGCGAATTAACTGGGCCTGTTGCGGTTGCGTTTCCGCTAATTTATTCAAATTAGCCTGTACTTTGGCACTATTTTGCAGGTAATCGGTCATATGGGCTTGGGCTTGATCAGGTGTCGTGTACTGTTGCTGTTCATCAATCCAATCTTGAATTAATTGCGTCAAATAATCATAATCCACCAAGACGACTGAACCAACGGCTAGGGAAAAGTCTAAGGCAGCTAATTCTTCGGGGACTTTCTCAGGCTCTTGGTTAGTAACCGCCGCTTTAATCCGCAGATATTTACCCGTATAGGATTCTACTTCGGGCTGAGCGATACCAAAGGCCTTTTCACTGTTTTCCCAAGTGAAATCGTTGTACATGGATAAGGAATTCAATTGTTGATTCACTTGGCGAAAGGCTTTCACAAACTGTACCTTGGCAGTAGTTCCTTTAAGGTCATCGGCCGCCGTCGGCGTTGGGGCAATGGCTTTTAAAGCGACCACGGCCTTTTGAAATTTTAAGACGGCCTGCTGATAAGTGGGACGAATGATGACATTAAAAGAGCCTTCGCCACTATATAACTTGTAAGCTTCACGTTCATTAGCTTCCATGATTGCCGGTACCCGAAAGGTCACAATTTGGCCTTCTTGTTTTAATTCCCGGTTTTGGAGCCGGTTGGTGCGTGAGTAGGCTTGAATGAGTTCTTGATAAGCTAAGGTGCGGTCAACAAAGAGCGTATTTAGCCGAGGGGCATCAAAACCCGTTAATAACCGTCGCACCACAATCACTAGATTAATTTCCTGATCCGGTTTCAAATGAGCAAAGACCGCCTCACGCCGGGCAGCCCGTTTTGCGACATCTTCGTTATAGAGATTCAAATCGGCTAAATCAAAATTAGTGTGATACTGCTGATTATAATCCTTTAAAATGGTGGCCATTTGGTCATGTTTGTGCGCACTCTGATCTTCGTTTTCACTTAATGAATAAGTAATCGCAATTCGGGGCCAATCAGGATCTAGCTGATTGTGAGTAGTCTTTTTCGCGGCTTTAAAGGCTTGATAATAGCGTTGCGCCATTTCAATGGAACTGGTGGTCAAAATCGCATTATAGTTGCCATGACCCAAACTCGTTTTACGCGGGCCTTTTTGTAAAATATATTGAACAACTTGGTTAATATGTTCATCGGTCTCAAAGTCAGCCGGAGTTAAATACGTTTCTTCCAAGTCCTTTACTGACATCGCTTGAATCTTGGCTTGAATTTTTGCTTCATCAGCTGTACTCAACAGGCGGCCTTGCTTATCACGACGAGCTTTAACACGATTGGTTTCTTTTTCAAGGGCCCGGGTTATTAAAGCGTCTTTACCAATCGTTGTCACGTGTTCCACATTAAACGGTAACACGGCTTGGTCCTCTAAGGCATCTCGCAAGTTATAAACGTGACAGACTTTACCAAATAGCTCCTCAGTCGTGACCGCTAGATCACCCTTGAGCTGTTTCTTATTTTCATTAAAGATGGGGGTGCCAGTGTAACCATACCAGTTACTATTGATAAACGCTGCCCGAATTTCCTTTTGCATCTTACCAAACTGCGACCGGTGGGCTTCGTCAACAAAGAAGATCACCCGTTGCTTTAAAGTCTTACTAAAGCGGGATTGCTTACCGGTTGCCAGCTGGGCTTGCGTTTTTTTGACCGCCCGATGGAGTTTTTGAATCGAGGTAACCAAGACCTTACCGTCATTTTGTTGCAACTTACGCATTAAATCACCGGTATTTTGGGCTTCGTTAATGGCAATATCGTCATTGGCGGCATAGGCACTAAAGTTGCTAGTTGTCTGTTCGTCTAAATCCCGCCGGTCAACTAAGAAGATGACCTTATCGACACCAGGATCTTGCGCAGCTAATTTAGCGGTTTTATATGAGGTGAGTGTTTTACCAGAACCCGTGGTATGCCAAACAAAGCCATCTTGATGGTCGTGAATCCGGTGCATCACGGCTTCAATCGCATAAATCTGATAAGGCCGTAAGAGAATTAAGCTCTGACGTTCTTGGTCGATGACCGTATATTCACTGACCATTTTGTGGGCCATGGGAATATTAAGGACTTGGCGCGTGAACGCTAAGCCGTTTTCCACGGGGTGATTATCCCGTGTCCGCCAATTAAACAAAAAGGCTTTGTTGAAACGATCCGGTTCGGCATTCGCAAAATACGCCGTACTATCTGGCGTCATAATCACAAACATTTGCAACAGCGAGTAAATTTCCGTATATTTACCTTCCTGCGCGTATTTTTCAATTTGATTAAAAGCCTGGTTAAGTTCGACCGTGGCTTTTTTTAGTTCCAATTGAATTAAGGGTAACCCATTAATCAATAGGGTTACGTCAAAACGGCGATCAGGATCGACATCTTGAGTACCAGCTAACCGTGGTCGCACTGCTTGCCGGACTACTTCATAACTAGATTTACCGCCAGCAACGTCCGCTTTCCAAAACAACTCGAGCGTCACCGTGCCCAGCTTAGCATCATCACGTTCAACTTCCACTTTGCCAATGCCATTTTCGGCGGCTAGTAATTTAGCCGCTTCATAAGGTGTCCGGACCTCAATCGCCCGTTTAACTTGATTAAATTCAGTATCAGTTAAAGGGTGTCCCTGCAATTTAGCATAGTTATTGTTATTTAATTTATCGCGAAAATTAGCCCATAATTGATCCGGGGTCGCACCATATAGGTCTTTTCGTTCCACCCATTGGTTACTCCCGGTCGTTAAGGTTTTAACAACTTCTTTTTCAAACGACAGTTCCAACATAAAAACAGTCCTTCCCCCACCTTTAAATTACTCACTAGTTTATTATACGCGAACTGCTTGGCATTTAGACGCTAGGTAAATTGTAAAATTAATTTGGATACTGTTCGAACAAAAAAGATCAGCTTCCTTTAAAATAGTTTTTAACACAAACACATTTTTTAGAAGCTGATCTTTCTATCTAGAATAAACTATTCTGAACAAATTAAAATCAAATTCTTTTATGAAAGGGGACTGTCCGATATCCGAATGGTTTATTATTTTAAAATATAGAGCATAAAAAGCAATGAAACGAAAACAATCCCATAACTAAAAATCAAAATTGGGGCCAACGCGACACATAATATTTTTTCTCCGTTAATGAGCGGCTTCATAGAATAATCAATTTTCTCTTTGTCAGTATCTACGACTCTTTCATATAATTTCCGATATTGGCGCTCTAATCGGAGATAATAGGCATCATGTCCCCAAAACATAACTACAAGAGCAAATATGAGAATCAGTAATTGGTAGCTCCATTGTTTATTCTGATTTGCAATATATACTGCAATCAACCCACCCAATGCGGTTATTGACCATCCTTTAATTAGAAAAGAATTTGAGCCCATTCTATCAATTGCATTTTCAATAAATTGCAGATGAAGCCGTTTGTCTTCCTCAGTCGTTTTTAAATCACTTTTTTTATTATCCATGAAATCTCCATTTTTATGACTACTATTTATTCAATTAACCTTCCTACTTCAGAAAAATTAAGCAACAATTAAATCATACTCGCATATAAGCCTACATTACTCATTCTTTTAACGGCACTTCTAGTTTTCCAAAAACAAGTACAATCTCGTTTTTTATACCATAAAATTCAACATAATGAGGGCCCGCGAACGATGTGGATTCTTCCTGTTCAGTCTTTCCTTTAACAAGCTGCCCTCGAATATTATTATGTTTAATTGCGGCTGACCCAACATTCCTAATTTTCCAATACCATTTTATTTTTGAAGGAACGTTCAATGTTTTCGGAATATTAACCTTAAAGTGTATTTCCCCCTGACTACCAATTGGAATATAACCAAAGTTTCTATTAAAATATTCCAATGTATGCTGAGAAAAGCCCTTATATTCAATTTTAGCTTCAATTTTAACATAGTGTTGAACATGAATACTCCATTTTTCATCAGCAAATTCTTCTGTGTTATCAGCTTCGCCAGTCCCAGTAGCAAAGCTTCGTGTGGACATTCTAGGTACATCTCTTAGTTTATAGCACACATTTTTCATTATTTAATTAAGCCTCTTTAATGGAATTCAACACTATTTCAAAATCTTCTAAATTTTTAATAGGCGTCAATTCCTTTAAGTTTTGTTGAATATCATGGGAGAACGTTACATTAATATCATCATGAAAAATGGCCCTTTTTTCAACTTTTTTATTAGATTGGATATGAGCTAGAATATTTTGCAGCTCTAACTCTTCCATTATCCAGGGAGAATAAGTACTACCATCCTGTGTAGAATTTTCGGATTCAATAAAAATAAATATGTCACAATAATTAATCATTCTATTTAACGCTCTTATGAGCAGCATATCTATATTTGAAGTGATCACATGATCTTCGGAGTAGTAAAAGGTATTTTGCTCGCCAGGTAACTTGTTATATGTACGATTAATAGTATCAATCAGCCTATCATTGTCTCCCCACACAGCAGCATCTATAAATGCCTTTATTCCTTGGTTATCTAGGTAACCTGCAAATTTTTTAACAACATTAAAATCACCGTGAGAATGACTTACAAAGATTTTCTTGTCACTTTGCAATGGAAACCACTTTTTCATTAGTTCTGTACCATCAATTTCAATTTTCCCGTTGTTGGGTTGAACATAATCCAAAATATTAAGTTCCTCATGGATTTTCTGTGTATTGAAGTTATCATTTATTAAATTGTTTTCATTAATCATACTTTCACTGATACGATAGCCCTTATGCATTCAATTTTACCCCCTGTTTGTTCTTACATACAATCATAATGGTTCACCTACAGTTTTACAATTTAGAGTAGAAAATTAGCATCGTCATCTCCCACGTCAATATTTAAAAACAGTAAATTGAATAATTGATCATTCAACAACAAATTGTTGATGATAGTGGTTTTTAAATTGAAGATTATATTAAAAATTACCCTCTAACCAACGAGGGTTCTTATGTCAATATTTCGGAAAACTTCTTTTTCAGTGGTAAATTGATGAAAGATCTGATTGATCTGCAAATTACGTTGAATATAAAGGTTCATACGCGGTGGCACGACCCACAACCTGGGGTCATTTGGTAAGTCACGTTTACGGGAGACATTGGCTTTAAGATGAAATAAGTGCTTAGCTTCGGGTGACGTGGCTAAAATAAGCCCACCATTGGTATTTTCAGCTTCACTAAGGACCACTAATGGGACTTTTAAGGGATTAAGTCCTCGGGCAAACGGCTTCGCAACTAGCATAAAAGGACTTGTTATCGATTAAGAAGAACACGCCATGCGGTTCATCATCAAAAAACATTTAGATCACTTCCGTTAGCTTTTACCTGTATTGTGGCACAAAACCAAGCTTGTGCTCCCTGAGGGCTGTTAGAAATCTGATTAAAAATAGTCGAAAGTCAGTTATAGTCATGCTATAATGTAGACAGAAAAAGGAAGCCCCGCGTGAACAGGACTTCCCATGTAGAGCCGTTTAAGACGGTGGCCGATTTTAACGATATTTAATAACCGCTAGCTTGCCAGAGCTAAGGCGGTTATTTTTTTTGCTGACTTTTGATCAGCTCAACAATTAATGCGATTAAGGCTACGATAAACGTACCAAAAGCCAGCATTAATTGTAAAGCGTCCGCAACGGACACTTAGGCTACTCCTTTCGTTAGGATTTATGGGCTTTAAAGGTTTAACACCATAAGCACCACCTCCGATTGGAAATAGCCACCGCCTTAACTTCTCTACTAACTTTAATTATACAGGAGGAATAAAATATTGGCTAGGTTACAAGAAATCATTTCAGAAGCTAAGGCTAATAGCAATTTCATTTATCGAGGGTGTGCATTTGAAAAATATGATTTAGTTCCAACTCTAGCTAGAAAGTTAAAAGCAGACGTCAGTTTTGACCAATATAATATTTATTCTGACGTTGTTAAAAAAGCCGCTGAACGAGGGTATTCAGAAGTAGGTATGAATGGGCTGGCAGATGGCCTTTCTCAACACTACGGACTCAGCACTAGTTATCTCGACTGGAGTTATTCGGTCTATGTAGCTTTATACTTTGCATTCACCAGTTATATTAAACAGTTTGTTAATGACAATATTTTGGATCAACAAATCGATCTTTGTAAAATGTATTGTCTTAGAGACGACTTCAACAAGCACAAGTATTGCATATATAGACTTAATAAGACCTTATATGATGAGTTAAAGAATCAATATCCTAAATTACCGCTAATAGTATATGATACAGATGATAAAAACGAAAGAATGAAAGCACAACAGGGGCTACTATCTAGCATAGATAGCGCAAAAGTAAACAATGAGGCTAAAATTCGAAGCTCTCAAATTAAAATATTGGCTGATTGGCTTCAATCTAATAATCCTGATGATTTTTTGAAGCAATCCGGCAATAAATACTCATGGAATAATGAAACTCTTTTAGAAAAAATAACTTTCGAACTACCGCAAAGAGATCGAAATTATTTACAAAAATGTTTAAAAGAAAACGGAGCCATCAGTACCATATTATTTCCGGATTTTGAGGGTGTTAAAAAGAACATAGAGTTTTCAGAAGATTATAATATTTTGAGAGATTGGGAAATCGCCTATCAAGAATCTCCTTTTCATTCAAAAGCTACAGCCCTAGAAGATTTATTGCAAATGGCAAATGGAAATCAAAAAGTTATAAATTCAAGTTTAAATACAGATAATCTAGGGGAAGGAGAATTTTTCCCTTTTCAATAAATTAGCGTGACGGCCATTAGGGTATACCCTATTGGTCTTTTTTATTTCTGTGCTATACTAGGAATTACAAATGTTCATTAGAACTGTCCAAAAGGAGAATTGGAAATGGCTAAAATCGGTTATGCGCGTGTGAGTTCCAAGGAGCAAC
>NZ_RHNW01000022.1 GCF_003946045.1 Levilactobacillus mulengensis
TTATTCCGGCATAGCTCAGTTGGTAGAGCACCTGACTGTTAATCAGGTTGTCGACGGTTCGAGCCCGCCTGCCGGAGCTTTATAATGGAGAGTTGTCCGAGTGGCTGAAGGAGCAGCATTGGAAATGCTGTAAACGGGTACTAACCTGTTTCGAGGGTTCGAATCCCTCACTCTCCGTTTAAATAGTATGACCCGTTGGTCAAGTGGTTTAAGACACCGCCCTTTCACGGCGGTAACATGGGTTCGAATCCCGTACGGGTCATTTTTGGAGGATTAGCTCAGTTGGGAGAGCGTCTGCCTTACAAGCAGAGGGTCACAGGTTCGAGCCCTGTATCCTCCATTAGATAACAGAACACTTTAATTATGGTCCGTTGGTCCAGTTGGTTAGGACGCCTCCCTGTCACGGAGGAGATCACGAGTTCGAGTCTCGTACGGACCGTTGTTATGTTGTTAACAATTTAATACACAACAAACATATATTACATGATGGTATGGCTCGGTAGCTCAGTTGGTAGAGCAATGGATTGAAGCTCCATGTGTCGGCGGTTCGATTCCGTCCCGCGCCATTCATGGTGGGGTAGCGAAGTCTGGCTAAACGCGGCGGACTGTAAATCCGCTCCTTCGGGTTCGGTGGTTCGAATCCACTCCCCACCATCATAGGGATATAGTTCAATGGTAGAACAACGGTCTCCAAAACCGTCGATGTGGGTTCAACTCCTACTATCCCTGTTTGTAATGTAATGGCGGTATTGGTGAAGTGGTTAACACACCGGATTGTGGTTCCGGCACGCGTGGGTTCGATTCCCACATACCGCCCTAGATTGGGGCATCTTGATTTATTCAGCTGGTCCAATCAGATTGGATAGGCGATTATGGTGGTATAGCCAAGTGGTAAGGCAGAGGTCTGCAAAACCTTCATCGTCGGTTCAAATCCGATTACCACCTTTGACTGGGTGTATCCAATCAGCATTTTTTTGCCGGAGTGGCGGAACTGGCAGACGCGCTGGACTCAAAATCCAGTGACCGTTGAGGTCGTGTGGGTTCGAACCCCACCTCCGGTATAAGAAGTTTCATCTCGGGAGTCATCGCATTCGGCGATGGCTTTTTTTGTGTAGTTTTTAAGGTGTTTTACAAGGAATTCTCTGTTTGTTCCCACTTTTGATTGGCAATATCCTTAAACCTGAAGTCAAAATTCAGATGTTAGGGATGTTAGTTGTGCAAAAAAGATGGTGGCAAGCGGCCTTGGTCCTTGCAGGGTGTTTCGCTGGTTGGCAGTTGACTCAGATGGGGGCTCAGGCGAGTTATAACGCCATGTTCGCCCGGGAAGGGTACTTCTCAACGCATGAGCGGTTAGATGCGACCAAGACCTATGACCGCAAGATTAGCCGCTACAAGTCCGTTTACGTGACAGAAACAGCTAAAGGCAAGATTCGTAATGCAAGCCTGATGTTCTATGCCAAACCGCAAGGGAAGCATTTTACGCATTATGCGAGTCACTGGATCAATGTCCGGACCTTACGCAATGGGAAACTCTATGCTTACAATGATCAGACCGTTTATGGCAACTACTTAGTCGCCTACCATGAGTTTGGTCGGGGGCATGGGACGACCATCTATGCTGGTAAGCGGCCGGTGAAGCTGCATTACTCCAAAAAGGGTAATCTGCTCTTTACCTATCAGAAACAAGCGCTGACGGTTCATTTGAGCTCGGGCCAGGTGAATTTGAACGGTAAGGCAACGAGCGCTAAGGCTAACCGGACATTTAAACGGGCCGTTCCCACCAAGGGGAGCCGGACTAGTTGCCTGATTGCGGATGCTAAGTGTTATCTCGGGGTGCCTTACCGGTATGCTGGTCGCGATGCCTTTGGTGGCTTAGACTGCGCTTCGTTCGTTGACCAGGTCTACCTGGATGTTGAGCACCGTGATATTGGTGGCATGACTGGCGTGCAGCAGAAGTTAGGTAAGCACGTCGCTGTTCGTCATGCTAGGAAGGGCGATCTTTTGTTCTGGCAGATTGCTGGGCAGAAATATACGTATCACGTTGCCATGGCCATTGGGAAGGGCAAGCTGATTGAAGAGGCTGGCAAGTCCGTGCACGTTTCGAAGATTGCGAACCGGCACCCACAGTTTGCAATTCATATGAAGTAATTAGAGAAGCCACCTCCGTGTCTGTTGGATGTGGCTTTTGCTGTTTGAAAGCCGATGTTGAATAGGCGTCAGTCCAGGATTACATACAGATAGCCAGTTCTTATACCGGAGGTGGGTTTCGAACCCACGTGACCAATAGGGATGTGAGGTTAAATGCCTTATCCGGATGACGTAATGTTTGTGGTCACATCCTATGGCATTGGCCTGCGAATAGGACTTATCCGGGTGATGTTGACCGTGCCAAATTAGCGCGGAAATTAAACTATTGGTGAGTTTGAACCAGATAAACGAAATAAGCGGGCTAAGATTGCGTGTTGGCAATCTTGGCTCGCTTTTCGTCTACGGATTAAGCTGGGGACGTAGGGCGCTTAGACGGACGCCTAGTGCCTTAATTTTAGGCAAAAGAAAAACCCTAGCTGGACCGGCGGCTAGGGTTTTGCAGGTATTCGTCAATGTTAAGATAGTTGCGAATGATTAATCGTTGTAGGCGTCTTGTAAACCGACCTTGTCTTGGTGGTCGATGGAGGCGTAACGATCGGAAGCGTACATCACGCTGTCTTTGCTAGCAGAATGGCTTAAGCCAAGTGCATGGCCAATTTCGTGGGTAGCAACGTTCGTCCGTTGGTTCTTGGTGTAACCGTACTTGGTTAATAAGCTACGGTTCAAAGTGGACTTAGCGGAAACGATTTTGTTGTCGTCGTTGCCTTTGTTTAAGTAAGAGTAGTTGGTGTAACCGGCTAACTTGCCGCTCTTAGTGCTTAAGGATTGGGAAGAGGTCAAGGTGATGTCGGCCTTTTCACTGCCCTTAGCAGCTTTTAATTGAACAACGCCAACTTTGTTCCAACGCTTAACGGCGTTCTTCCAAACACTCTTGTAGTAAGAAGACGTGTTGCTCGTTTTGTATGTAATCGTGGTTTGGTCCCAACTGCCCCAAGAAGGCGTTGGTTCACTGGTAGCTGCGGCGAAGATGGTTGAGCTGCAAGTGGCTAAGGTGACAACCAAGGTGGCGATGACTAAGACGGTCCATTTAACAATTTTCTTTAACATTTTGAATACCTGCTTTCTTTTAAATCCGAATGATTTGCATTTCAATTGCTTACTATCTTATTGACTATGGTTAGTATAAAACGAGAAGCAAAAGAGTTGGACGGACACATCTGGTGGGGTGGACAGTTTCTAGGGGACAATATTACTAATGTGGCTAGGACATGTCCCATTTAGGCGATTGTGTGGTGACAAATGGTTACACAATAGGGATTGTGGCCGTAAGTGGACTAACGAATCGACCGCTAATTTCGTGAATTTAGACCACAAAAAGCCCGGTAGAATCAACCGCTTTCAACGATTGCTCTGCCGGGCTTTAGCCAGGATATCAACAAAAATATCAAAGTGTAACGAACATTGCGTACAAGATAACCGTTAAACTAGTCAGAAATCACAAATATTTGACCGCCGTGCCGTATGCGGCAACTGATTGCATATCGGTGCCAATTGACCCGGAATCGAACCGCATCATGACCACGGCATCCGCCCCCATGTTGGCAGCATTTTGCTTTAACCGATCAACCGCGACGTTCCGTGCTTCATCCAACATCTTCGTGTAGTCCTTGATCTCACCACCGACGACGTTCTTCAGGGATGCCCCGATGTTGCGAATCACGTTCTTGGACTGCGTGGTTAACCCAAAAACTTCGCCGATGACCTGGTACTCCTGACCAGGGATGCGTTCCGTTGTTGTAACAAGAATATCTGCCATTTAAATTCCTCCTCTATGACTGTTTTCACTATACCTAGTGGGGAACGAAAAGGCAAGGTCGACCGCTTGGATGGTCCAGATGATGGTCAGTGGAAACCGACAACTAGATCCGGGTAAACGCGAAATCGTTAAAAACGATTGGACGCACTGGTATGACTAGCGTTCAGATGGATTTTTATTAAATGACAAGTCAAATTTCGAAGGATTAAGCTGAAATTACGGCTTATTAATAATAAAGACTGTTAATCTGGGAACGTACGTGTTACATTAATAGGCGTGGAAAGCCTGTAACTAAAGGTGCCACAGAGGAGAAATAACAATCATGAAAATGTTCAAGACGGAAGATGAGTCACAAAAGTACCAAGAAACCTGTGACCTCGGTAACGCCGAATTAGATTGGCCGTTGGACAACGCTAAACGTGACCTCGTTGTAAATTTCTTTGTAGCACAGCACGCCTACCAGGCAATTTCCAAGCAAATCGAAAAAACCTTTCACGTTTCATTAGCCTTTTATCAACAGCATCATAGGTTCTATGTTGATATCAGCGATCTAACCCATTACCGCATGGATTTTCTGAGCACGACGGGGCGGTTTCTCCGAGAGGCGGTCGATGCGACCTACCAGTTAGAAATTTGGGACCGCGAGTCTCATCGAAAGCACGCTTACTCTGGCGAAGAGCTGATCCGGATGGATTGCGAAGATCTTAAAAAGGGGACCGTCGTGGAGACGCTGACGTATGGTCGCTTGGATTGCCGGGTACGGCGGACATTTTCCTTGCAAAACGGCCACCTCTTCTGGGATAAGGAGCAGTTTTACGTGGCGGGCAAACCGGTTGAGCTGATCGACGGCCTCATGATTTTACAACAACGCTTAACTGAGGAGACTGTTTGGTTTAGCAAGGGATTGTTTCGGATTCGCGACTTTACCTGAGTACCAGAGCTCTGGAGAAACTTCCAGGCGCTTACATAGTAGTAGAAAGGCAACAAAAAATGCCCAATCACGTGTTGTGGTTGGACAGGTTAATTGGCGGTCGAGTGTAGTGACAAACGATTGGTGAGTGCTTGTTGCGTCGCGGTGATTTGGCCCCGTAAGAGGTCCTTGTGGGCGACCGCAATCACGTTATTCAGGCCCCGGAGATGCGTGGTCACGGCTAAGATATGGTGGTCGACCAGGTAGATGGGTTCCGGCGCAATCGTGAGGTCCCAATGGTGTTCTGCGTGCACGGCAGTCTTGGGCAGGCCCAAAGCCACCGCTAAGTTTTGACAAAAGTGATCAATCAGAGCCGCATCCACGATTCGGTTACCGGTGAGGGCGGGTTGAAACTTGCCGCTCAGGATGTCGCCAATCACTTTGATTTCCGTCATTTTGGTTCCTCCATTACTAGATGATGCCTCATTCTAGCACGGTTTAATCGTCAAACGGTAGTGTGTTTGCTTGGGTTTAGCGAAACTTTAAAACTCTGTGGTTAAACAGTCAAGTAAACGAATAGTTAACGAAGAATTAAAATGCCGGCGAGCAACTGACACAGTCCTGAGAAGACCAGCCGGTAACGCACGCTGAGACGTGGTTGTAGCCACCAATGGGCAGCCACGATAAGAATGAGGGGCACTAAGCGCCAGGAGAAGCCGAGAACAACTAGTGAGAGCACAAAAATTATCGGTGTAATCAGGGTCAGCCGCCAGTCCCGTTCGCCCGTTAAATAATAAGGTTCAAAAAAGGTCAAGTAACTGGCCATCAGGGGGAGTAGTGGCGTTAAGAATTGCACGGCAAGGTAGTGATTACGCAGGAAGAAGAGCAAGACGGGCACCCCGTAGCCGGCTAACACACTGAAGACAATCAGGCCGTACGTCGATTGCAGGCCCAACTGGGGGATGCAGGCGAGGACCAGGAAGATGCACAGCAAGAGGGCGAATGCCTGGACCAAATGATCGTTCGGTGCCGCTAAGATGCCGAGGGTCGCCGCGGCCACCACCAGGATCGGACCAATGTGTGACTGGAAATGGCGTTTCAATAATAGGAAGATACCCGCAGCGACCAGGACCCCGTAGCCGGCAAGGTAGAGCTTAACGTCCGTGCCCAGAGGGGTGCCTGTACTGGTGGTCGCACCGGCTAACCACCAAAGAATGTTTTGACAAATTGTGAAGCAGAACAGCTGTTGGACCGTTCGGTTTTTGAAGAAGGCCATGAGAGTGGTCATGGAATCGCTCCGTTTCGACTGGTTATAGTATTGCCTTTTATCTTAGTGATAAATCGGCCGTTGGTCAACGATTGTTTACGGATTTTTTGGCGGCTTCCTTTTAAGTCGGCCGGATTTGTGTTAAAATTCTTGAGTTATGAGTCAATTCCCGATAGGATTCACGAACCTTGTGAAGCTGCCTTGTAACCGAATGGCGTCGAGATTATCGGTCAACTCGCCGTCAACACTATCTAGGGGGAATATCCATTGCAAGAAAGACATTTATTTACTTCGGAATCTGTTTCTGAAGGCCATCCCGACAAAATCGCCGATCAAATCAGTGACGCCATCTTAGATGCGATGCTGCGACAAGATCCAGATTCACGGGTTGCCTGTGAAACGTCCGTTACGACTGGCCTCGTCCTGGTCTTTGGTGAAATCTCAACCAAGGCCTACGTCGATATCCAAAAGGTGGTTCGTCAAACCATCAAGGAAATCGGCTACACGGACGGTCAATACGGGTTTGACGGCGATAACTGTGCCGTCCTCGTGGCCATCGATGAACAATCACCTGACATTGCCCAAGGGGTCGATGACTCTTTGGAAACGCGTGAAGGTGACGAAGATCCATTAGACAAAATTGGTGCCGGCGACCAGGGGTTAATGTTCGGTTATGCCGTTAACGAAACGCCTGAATTGATGCCTTTACCAATTGAACTGAGTCATGCGTTGATGCGGCGGATTGCGATGCTGCGGAAGACCAACGTCATTGACTACCTGCGGCCAGATGCCAAGGCCGAAGTGACGGTTGAATACGATGACAACGACCGCCCATCACGGGTTGACACCGTTGTGCTGAGTACCCAACATGATCCTGACGTGACCTTGGACCAGATTCGCCAAGACGTCATCGATCAAGTCATTAAGCCAGTGATTCCAGCGGAGTTGTTGGATGACAAGACGAAGTATTTCATCAACCCAACCGGTCGTTTCGTTATCGGGGGTCCTCAAGGGGATGCCGGATTGACGGGTCGGAAGATCATCGTTGATACCTATGGTGGGGCTGCCCATCATGGGGGTGGGGCCTTCTCCGGGAAGGATGCCACCAAGGTTGACCGTTCAGCTAGTTACGCTGCGCGGTACATCGCCAAGAACATCGTGGCTGCTGACTTAGCCACCAAGTGTGAGGTCCAAATTGCCTACGCGATTGGGGTGGCGGAACCCGTTTCCGTTTACATCAACACGTTTGGCACGGGGACCGTTGCTGAAAGCAAGCTGAACGCCGCGGTGCGTGACTTGTTTGACCTGCGTCCAGCCGGTATCATTCAGATGCTCGACTTGAAGCGGCCAATTTACAAGCAAACCGCTGCGTACGGTCACTTTGGTCGGACGGACATTGACTTGCCATGGGAACACCTTGACAAGGTTGACGCTTTGAAGGCTGCCGTTAAATAAACCACTGAAGGGTCTGGGATAACTTCCTGGGCTCTTTTTTTACGCAAATTTACTGATGGCCAGTACCTGGGCTTTTTCGTTATTTTGAGTCGTGCCCCTTGTATTTTCAGGACGAACCCGCGATAATTGGTATATTACTGAAAAATCAGAAATTGGGCAGTAGCAGCAATTGGCTACGTAAAACCGTTGGTGGTGGGGCCAGCGTTAGGAGGAAATTATGAATAAGAAACAAACGAACGTTGCCGTTGTGACGGGGGCTGTCTTCGTGGCAACCTTCATGTCCGCCATTGAGGGGACCATCGTCTCCACCGCAATGCCCACCATTGTCGGTGATCTACACGGGGTGGCCCTGATGAACTGGGTCTTCTCGATTTTCCTGTTGACCAGTGCACTGGCGACCCCCATCTATGGCAAATTGGCCGATACGGTTGGCCGGAAATTGGTGTTCCTGGTCGGCCTGTTTATCTTTGTCCTGGGGTCGACGCTGTCGGGGATGTCCCACAGCATGGAAACGCTGATTGCCTGGCGCGCCTTACAGGGTATCGGGGCCGGGGCGATTATGCCCGTCTCCTTTACGATTCTAGCCGATATTTACCCCGTCGAACAACGGGCCCGGGTTATGGGCTTAAACGGCTCAGCGTGGGGAATAGCGGCCGTGGTGGCACCCCTGTTGGGTGGGTTCATCGTCGACCAGTTGAGTTGGCACTGGATTTTCTTTATTAACATCCCAATCGGCATCATTACCATGGGGCTCATTTGGTTCTACTTAAATGAATCGACTGAGCGTAAGGCCTTTTCAATGGACTGGTTTGGCTCACTCTGGCTGTCCGTTGGTTTGTTAGCGATGATGCTGACGTTCCAGCTGCTAGGTGAGGGTGAAATCAACGTTCTGTGGGTCGTCGCCGGGTTTGTCGTGGCTGTCGTGGCCTTCTGGTTGTTTATTCGCCAGGAAAAACGAACGGCCGACCCGTTGATTCCCATGACACTGTTTGCCAACCGGACCTTTGTCATTCAAAACCTGATTGCTGCCCTGTTAAGTGGTTTCATCATGGGCTTTGAAGTGTATTTGCCAACCTGGACCCAAGGGTTGTTAGGCCTGTTGGCGTCCCAAGCCGGGTTTGCCATCACGCCCAGTTCACTGATGTGGATTGTGGGGTCATTTATTGCGGGTAAACTCCTATTAAACCGTTCCCCCTATAATATCGTTAATATTGCGTTGACGCTGGTCCTGATTGGGGCGGTCACCATGGCCCTGATTCCAGCTAGCACGCCGTTCTGGTGCTTCTTCGTGATTGCCGCCATCTGTGGGACCGGCTTTGGGATTACCATTACCACCACGACCGTGACGGTGCAAAGTAAGGTGGCCGTTGACGAGGTGGGGGTCGCAACCTCATTTAACACCCTGTCCCGGACGCTGGGTCAGACCATCATGGTCTCCGTCTTCGGCATCATTATGAACCTGGAGATGGCGCGCGGGGTGGCGAGTCATCCTGGCACGACCATGGGGATGATGAACAAGTTAATTAACCCCCAAACGGCCAAGGAGTTGCCAGCACACCTGCTGCCAACGTTGCATGGTATTCTGTACCAAGGCCTCCACGTGATCTTTATCGCGGGTGCCATTCTGATTCTCGTGTCCTTTGTCGTGAACTTTTTTGACCGCAAAGACACGGAACAGGTCACCGGTCATCAGGGGTAATTAGTCCCGTTTTTAATTAATTTACGGTATAATAATGCTAAACGACCAAAAAGTGGAGGCGATAAGATGTTTGAAAGTAATCACGCGCGGTATGCCAGTTATGGCACAGTTGCGGCCTTGCCAGGCGATATGATCGACGCTGTCTGGCAGATTATTGATCACGACCTCCAGGGGTTGTTTCCGTTAGATAATCTGTTAACATTTAGACTGCACAATAATCAGGGCAACACGACCTTTGAGTACGTCCAAACGGATGATGATGACGTCACGTTACGGGCTGGGTTCGACACGCAGTTTGGCTATACGCCGGAGTTGCCGGAAACGGTTCTGGCTTACGATGACGGCGACAGCCAAATCATTCTGTTACCATCCGAAACCAACGAACATTAGGGCTAAACTGGTCGTTGTCAGCGCCTCCGGGCTGGTGAAGACTGGGCCTGGCCGTGTCCGTTCCCGACGGCGAGCTCAAGGTGCCCTGCTGTGGGGCCGGTTCCAGCCGAAGAGCGGGCTTCCACCTCAACTTTGAGCCTGAAGCCCGGTCTCAAAGGTTGTCCCATGGGCTAGGCTGGGAAAATACCCCAGCCAAGGCCATCGACACAGCCGGGCACCTTGGCTCGCCTCTGGTCACTTCCACGACCGACCCAGTTTTCCCAGCCCCGCGGCTGACACGGGTTTGGCCCGCGTAATGTTCGTTTGGTATTCGTTGGATTTCATCATTTAGTTGGTGACTTGGCTAAAATTGTCATAAATGTATATCGAATTTTTATTGAATCTGTGGCTTTTCGCTGCGGATTCTATTTTTTTGCAATAGTAGACGGCAACTGTCCGGCGAACAAAAACACCAGCACGTGTCGGCTGGCCGACGGTGCTGGTGAAGAGTTAAAACGTATTATTGGATTAAGCCAAAGTGGCGTAGGCCGTGGACGATGCCGTCCGTGGTGTTGCTGGTGGTGACGTAGGCCGCCTTGGCTTTTGCTTCGGGGACACCGTTGCCCATGGAGATGGGGACGTCGACCTCGTCGAACATTTGCAGGTCGTTGTAGCCGTCGCCAAACGCGTACGTTTTAACGCCCTGTAAGCCGGCCTCGGTGATTAGCTGTTGAATCCCGGATTGCTTGCTGACGCCGTGGACCATGGTGTCTAGGCAGCGGGGATTGTTCCGGACCAGGTCGAGCTGGTTAGCAAATTTTTCTTGATACGCCCGATCCTTATCACGGTTAAAGACGTTAATGAAGTTAATATCTTGGTGTTGGTACCAATCGGCATCGACGACCGGGTTCAGCCGCAACAGCTGAAAATTTTCGACCGTGTCCGCGTTGGCTTGGCTCAACCGGAAGCCTTGGCTGGTGTAGTAGGCCAGGGGGTCACCCTGGGCCTTAGCGAATTCTGTAATGGCTGTCAGCGTGGGCTGGTCAATGACCGAAGCCGTCAAACGTTTGCCCTCGAATTGGACGTAACTCCCGTTGGCGCCGACGACGGAATCAATTCCCGTGGCGTCCAACACATATTGAATCTCAAAAATGTTTCTTCCTGTCGCAATAACTGGTAAAATATGATGTTGTTGCATTTCGTGAATGGCAGCGATACTTGCTGGCAAAACATTCTTGTGATCGTCAAATAACGTGCTATCCAAGTCAAAAAAGACGATTGCTTGATACATATTTAGCCTCCTAAATGCTGATTCTCTACGGTTCTATTATACAGCAAGAGCCAAAGTTAGCGAAATGAGGGAAATTTTTTTGCCGCATAAATGTAGTAGTCGCCATTTTTATGTTACACTATATCTTGTATTTTTAATTAAAGAGGGGCTATCATGGTGATAATTACAGCTGGAATGATCGGTGTCGGTAAAACGACCCTTACTGGAAAGATTGCGTCGCACTTGGAAACTCAAGCATTTTTTGAACCGGTTGGTGATAACCCGGTTTTGCCACTTTACTACCGGGATCCAAAGCAATACGGATTTTTATTGCAAATTTACTTTTTAAACAAACGGTTTAGCATGATCAAGCGGGCCCTAGCCGACGATAACAACGTCCTGGACCGTTCCATCTACGAAGATGCCCTGTTTACACGGGAAAACAACGCGGAAGGTAACATCACGGATACTGAGCTCGAAGTTTACTTAAACTTGCTCGACAACATGATGAATGAACTGAGCGAATTGCCAAAGAAGGCCCCAGATCTGTTGGTCTACGCCGACGCTGACTTCGATACGATTTTACACCGGATCAAGAAGCGTGGTCGGGACTACGAACAATTCGATGACAACCCAGAGTTGGAATCTTACTACAAGAAGATGTGGACCGCTTACCAAGGCTGGTTTGCCGACTACGATGTTAGTCCTAAGATCAAAATTGACTTACAAAAATATGACTTGGACGTTCCGGGCAACACGGAATTAGTCCTGGGTCAAATCGATGACGCCTTGAAGGAAATTCGGAGCGACGCCACGGTTTAATGATTACTGAACGCAATGCCAACTCGTTAGGAGGGGGTGTTGCGTTTTTTTACGGCGAATTATTCTGTTTTCATCTGATTATGCTTGATGATTTTCAGTGATTTAGAAAATTAATTAATACCAGGAATCGGCTGAATTTTAAACATAATAAGCCACCCTGGCGGTTAATAGGGTGGTTTTTAATGTTGTTTGGCTTGCGTTATAATGTTTATCAAGGAACTATATTAGGGGGTAATTATTTGTTTAAGATGGGAAGTAAGAGCGCGGTACTACTAATGCTACTAGGAGCTGCGGTTGGTAGCTTGGCTGTTACGAGTGCCAGTGCCAAAACGTTTAAATCATATCCGTGGAAGTATGGGCTTAAAAAGCATGGTGTTTGGAAAGCACCAAGAGACGATGCTGCGCCACTATATTATACGAATACCAAGAAAAACGGGTACATATGGAATAAGAGTTTCACTAAGAAACTGCATAACATTAAAAATTATCAATACACCTCTTGGTATGCAAAAAAATCTTTTAAGCGTAACGGGAAGGTTTATTATCAGGTCACTGGGAATAAAGTATCAGGCTACGTCTGGCATGGTTACTTAGCGCCAGCTATTTCTAAGCAAATTGGCTCGTTCAAGTCAGATAGCAGTTATATTAACTATTTAGAAAATGATAAATCTCAAAAGTTGTCCCGAGCTGTTTTGAAATATTTCCCTGGAGCAACAATCAGCTTAGATTTATCTCGTCGAGGAGCTGGTCAATTTGTAAACAACAGAGCAATGACAACCAGTAATTATACAAGTGTTATCAATTTGACGTCACTCAGCCATGAACTAAAAACATCATATGGTAGTACGTATAGCGAAACAATGATGAATACACTGGATTTCCCTATAACTTCAACTAATGCGCATGTTGCAAAAGAGGTTAATCGTATTCTTGTTAAGAATGGCTACACACAGAAGAAAATTAAAGGTCTAATTAATCAGGGATATAAGCTTGGAATTTACATCAATGGTGGTACAGGAATTACTGCTGGTAAGAAGGGCTATCCTTGGACAATTAACACGAATACAAATACGATGAATACTTCAGCACTGTACTTGGCAAAATAATAGGCTGTTTCTGTTTACGATGAACGAAAACCAGCAATCTTACATTACGTAGGATTACTGGCTTTTTTATTTTTACCATTAACTATTTTGTTATTCAGTAGAAAACTTAGCCCAACTTCTTTTCAATGTTAGCTAAGGTGACTTCTGCCGTATCGGCGAAGACCATGTCGGCAGCGCCTAGTTCAGTAGAATCGCCGATACCCAGTGAAACTTCACCGGCAGCGTTGATGGCTTGGACCCCAGCAGCGGCGTCTTCCACCCCGATACACTGGTTAGCTGGTAAGTTCAGTAATTCCGCACCCTTAGTGTAGATTTCTGGATCTGGCTTGCCGTGGGTTAAGCTGGCTGGGTCAACGATCTTAGGGAAGTAGTCGGCCAGTTCCAATTTGCCCAAGACGCGAGGGGCATTCTTGGAGGCGGAAGCTAAGGAAAGTTGGTAGCCCTTAGCACGTAAATCATCCAGGAAGGCCTTCATGCCGGGTAAAATGTTAGCTGGCGTCATCTTGTCCACTTCAGCCACGTAGTTCGTGTTCTTTTGAGCGGCCAATTTTTCCTTTTCGGCTTCGGTGTAGTCGTTTTCCTTGCCACCGGCCTTTAAAATCATTTCCAAAGAATCCATCCGGCTAATGCCCTTTAAGCCGTTGCCCAGTTCTTCGCTCCAAGCAACGCCCAGTGAGTCGGCGAGTTGGTGCCAAGCGGTCCCGTGCAAAATGGAGGTGTCGGTGATGACACCATCGAGGTCAAAAACGAATCCTTTAATATCAGCAAACTTTGTCATGAAAAAACACTCCTTAATCGGTTATGGTTTGTGAAACGTTAGGTTTTAGTGAAACAGTTTGTTGCCCAATTTGAATAGTAGCGGCGTGGTCGGCTTGCACCGTGACGTGATGGTGATCGATGTCAAAGGTGTAGCGCGTGCCACGTAACAGGTGTTGGAACTTAACGGCTTGCCAGGCCTCGGGGAGGTGCGGGTTGACCGTTAAATGGTCGCCCAGGGCATCGACCCCGGCATAGTAGCGCGTGGACATCAGGGTCACGGCGCCCATGACCCCGAGGTGAATCCCCTCGGCTGTGGTACCCCCCTGAATGTCGTAGTAGTCGGAGAACAGCGCCTGCGAGAACAATTGCCAGGATTGGTCCATGTTGCCGGCCATCGCTGTCAGCGCCGCATAAACGATGCGTGATAGGGTGGAGCCGTGCGTGGTCCGGTCGAGGTAGAATTGCAGGTTCTTCAGCAGATCCTGTTGCGGTAGCTCGTAGCCTAGCTGCTTGAGTAATCCCAGCACTTGCGGGGCGTCCAAGTTGTAGAAGGCCATGAGCGCATCGGCTTGTTTGGCGACTTGGTAGGCGTCAGGTGTCTTGCCCTCGGCCTTTAAAATGCGGTCCATCCGCGAGATGTCGCCGTACTTGGCCCGGTATTTAGTGAAGTCGAGCCTTGGTAGCTTGAAGTATCCCTCGAACTGACCGATGATGCCCTCCGAGTTGATATCTAGCTTAAGGTGGTGGCTCACATCGTTAAATTGTTGCCGAACGGCCGCGGTGACGCCCGTCTTGGCATCCACCGTTTTCAGGGTGGCGGATGGTAAGCCTTGCCGTAAGTGATCGAGCTGGTTAAATAACCAGGTTACCATTAAATTGGTGTAGGCATTGTTCGCCAGTCCGGTCGTATCGGCATTGGGATAGTTCTCGTGGAATTCATCGGGACCCATCACGCGGTCGATGGTGTAGCGGTGGTCGGCGTTGTCCAACTTAGTTTTACTGAGCCAGAACTGGGCAATTTCTTGCAGCATTTCCAGCCCGTATTTCGCCATGAAATCCGTGTCACCGGTGATGCGGTGATACATGATGACATTGTACGCGATGGCCAAAGACACGTGCCGCTGCAGCGACGAGTAGTCCGGGTCCCAGGTGTTGGTCAACGGATTAAGGTGGGTGACTTGCGATTGCTCGTCGCCGACCTCACCGGATTGCCACGGGTACATGGCGCCGGCGTACCCCGCGTCCTTGGCGTTTTGCTTAGCGGCTGGTAGCCGGCGGTAGCGGTACATCAACAGTTGCCGCGCCAGCTGGGGGTCGTGTAAGGCAAAGACGGGCAGGTCGAACATTTCATCCCAGAAGACGTGGCCCCGGTAAGCTTCACCGTCGAGGCCGCGGGCGTTGATCGACGCGTCAATTTTTCCGGAGCGAATGGCCTGGACCGCCGAGAAGAGGTGGTAGAGGTTGACCCGCGTCAATTTTTGCGACGTGATGTCACCGGTGATCTGGAAATCGGCGTCCGCCCAGCGCTTCTGCCAGTAGGCCGTGCTGCTGGCCAGGGTATCGGCGAAGCTGGCCCGTTGCAGGTCGGTCATCGCCGCCTGGAGCACGTCATCGGTCGTTTCTCGACTAGTGAACAGGACGATGTTTTTCTCAAAGGTGTAGGTCTGTTGTGGTTGCACGTCGACCGACCGCATCTGCCGAACCTGTTGCTCGGCATGGGGACGGCCGTCGCTTGGCGTGGCTAACGCCTGACCGGGACCCGTGAGATGTGAGCCCAGGGCGAGGTCAACGTGACTGGCCCGCGTCTGCGCCTCGAGGAAAATGCTGTCGGGCTGCTGGCTGGTGCCGGTCACGCGTAGGTGGTGTTGATCAAAGGCATTATAGCGCGATACGTTGCCGTTGACGACGCTCCCGTCGATGGTGGAGTAGACCTGCAGGCTGCCCGCGAAGTTCAACGGGGTGATGCTGTAGCGAATCGCCAGACGGTGCCAGTCCTTAAAGTTGGCGAGCTTGGTCGTCTTGATTTGCAGACTGTGACCGGTGGACAGCTGAACCAACATGGTCGTGGTCAGCGTCCCGGTGTGGAGGTCCAGGCTACGGTAGATGTCCTGGATGTCAGCGGCCTTAATTTGAAACGGGTTCTGGTGGTCGACGCCAAAGGAGAGGGCCTGCGCATTGGGCAGGTTGACCAAATCTTCGTTGGTGACGGCACGACCGTTTAAATTGGTCGTTAGCTGGTCATACAACCCAGCCGTGTACATGCCGGGATAGTTGTCGGCGTCGGCGTGGGCTTCGGTATAGGCGCCCCGCAGGCCAACAAATCCGTTACCGACCGTCAGCATGGCCTCTTGGCCGTAGTTGCGTTTGCCTTGATACTGGCCGTAATAGTCCAGATGCCAACTGAGGTAGTCGCGCTTGGCCAGTAGGGCAGCGGTCAATCCCTGTTGGGCAATCGCTTGGTTGCTGACAACGGGGATGTTCAACATGTTGGTAATGGCCAGGCCAATATCAATGCGTTGGTGGTTGATGCCGACGACGGTGTCGGAGAAGGGGTAACTTAGGGCGTTATCCACGACCGCGGCGTCCACGTCGAGTCCCGCCAGCTTGAGGCGCAGGTTCTCCAGGTTTTCCCCAATGGTCTGGTCCGAGTTGTAGGCAATAATAAACTGCCGCTCGCCAGCAGCGTCCGTCGGGTGATAGCTCACTTCCAAGGAGTCGTCTAAAACGTGCAATGTAATCATTTTCAAAGCGATATCGTCATCCTTTCTGCTAAATGATAGCGTATTCTTCACTCTCAATCTTAGGCTAACCCTACGCAATTAGCAATTATTTCCGTTGAAAAACGCAAAATTTATTAGTCCGATGAACGCCTAAATGGCGCAATTGCAACCGATTGCAGTGATTGGACGTGGTTGGGTCAACGTCCGGCCAAACTGGCAAAATGGCCCAAAAAACCGACTCCCCAGAAAATCCAGGTAGCCGGTTGGTTTTAAAATGCATTTAATGATGTGTGCGGTCGGTCAGAATCTGGTATTAGGCTTGCAACTAATCAATGGTCCAAATAGCTGAACTGCTGGTTAGTTGCAGGTGCGGCGGAAAATAACCGGTGAATGCCATGTTAGTGACCAGAGGCGGATCAAAGTGACCAGCTGTGTCGGTGGCCTTGGCTGGAGTCTTGTTTCAGCCTAGTCCACGGGACGATCTTTGAGACCGGTCCTCAGGCTCAAAGTCGAGGTGGAAGACTGCTCTTTGTCTGGAACCGACCCCACAGCAGGGCGCTTTGAATCCGCCGCCGGGAACGGACACGAATTCAACCAGGTTCATTTTTGACCGTCTAGTTGACGATGTACAGCGGGTCTTCGCCCTTGTCAACGCGAACCGCGTTCTTGGCAACGATTGCGGCCATGGCGTCCCGTGCTTCAACCGTGGCGTTCCCCACGTGAGGGGTCAGGATAACGTTCTTCAGGCCCTTGAAGCCGTCGTCAACGTTAGGTTCTGCTTCGTAAACGTCCAAGGCAGCGCCAGCTAATTCGCCAGTTTGTAAGGCTTCTAGCAAGGCAGCTTCGTCAATGACGGGACCCCGAGCGGCGTTGATCAGGTAAGCAGACTTCTTCATCTTCTTAAATTGTTGTGCACCGATCATGTGATGCGTTTGATCGTTCAATGGGCAATGTAAGGTTAAGACATCGCTCTTTTCCAAGACTTCATCCAAGGTGGCGTAGGTGGCGTTCAAACTACCTTCCGTAGCGGCATCTAGGGGATGACGTTGCGTGTAGATAATCTTCATGTCAAAGGCGGCCATCCGTTTGGCAACGGCTTGGCCAATTTGACCCATACCCACGATCCCTAAGGTCTTGCCGGCCAGTTCGTGGCCCAGGAAGAAGAGTGGGGACCAACCGTCGAAGCCCTTGGTGCGCATCAATTTGTCACCCTCAACCATCCGGTGAGCCAACGTAATAATCAAGCCAGTCGTGACTTCAGCGGTCGAAACCGTGGAAACCTTGGGCGTGTTGGTGACGGGGATGTTCTTGGAACGGGCGTAGGCGGCATCAATGTTGTTGAAGCCGGCCCCATAGTTGGCAATAATCTTTAACTGAGGATCGGCATCGATAACGTCCTTGTCCACCTGAGTAGAAAGGGGCGTGATCAAATAATCCTTACCGACAATCCGCTTTAACAACTCGTCCTTCGTGATTAATCCACTGCCAGAATAGCTTTCAACGTCAAGTCCGGCATCGTTTAAAATGTCCAAAGCTGACTGGGGAATTGGTGCAGTTACTAAAACACTGGTCATGAGTGTCACTCCTTCAGTAAAATTTCATTTCACACGTCCATTGTAATCGTTTTCATAGAAGAAAGCATCCTCTGCTGAAAAATTTTTCGAAAAACGCCGCCAAACGTGGTAAGCTGTGAAAAGTAACTGGACCTGAAAGGGGAAGCGACTGTGAAAGTTTTAGCAATTATGTTGATCACCATCCTGACCGCTGGATTAGTGGGCGGCACCATCTGGTTAATGTTGACGCTGGCACTGGCCGCCTGGCTGGAGGTGCTGATTGGCGCCGTGGGACTGGTTTTGGCGACGGTGATTAATTTGGCCATCTTCTGGTTTCTCTGGCCCCACCCCGCCCCCAGCGAAGACGACGAGGACTAACGCTGGGCTGATAAAAAGGCGCCTGGTCGCATCCGTTCCCGCCGGCGAGCTCAAGGTGCCCTGCTATGGGGCCGGTTCCAGCCTGAGGGACGGGCTTCCACCTCAACTTTGAGCCTGAGGAGCGGTCTCAAAGGTTGTCCCATGGACTAGGCTGAGAAAGGACCCCAGCCAAGGCCATCGACACAGCCGGGCACCTTGGCTCGCCTCTGGTCACTCCCACGACTGGCACCTTTTCATCAGCCCTGTCGCTGTCACTGGTCGAGCCTTGGTGTTGTGTTGCAGGTGTGCAAGCGCGTTCCCGCCGGCGGATTCAAAGTTCCCAGCTATGGGGTCGATTTCAGCCTGAGGGGCGGGCTTCCACCTCAACTTTGAGCCAAAGAGCGGTCTCAAAGGTTGTCCCGTGGGCTAGGCTGGGAAAATACCCCAGCCAAGGCCACCGACACAGCTGGGCACTTTGATTCGCCTCTGGTCACTGACACGGTCCGTGCTGGTGTATTTTCACCGGCTTCACAGCTGAGCTGACACTGGTTAGCTCCGGTCGGCATGCTACTAGCCTTCGATGGGGGCTGGGGTGTGAGCCATTCTGGATATTTGATTATTTTTCCTTCCTAATTGTGTTGTGTAATACTCAGGAAGATTAGTGAGTGGATGAATCGACACTAGTTTAGGTTGGTCGTTGCAAGTATGAGTGGATAACTAGATTGCCGCAACAGGTATGTGGAAAGAATCAGACCAGTAAAGGTCGATTGACCAAATTTCCGCTGTGTCAGCCGATAGGGTGGGAGAAATGGGTTCAGCCGTGGGATTTTCTGAGAGTTCCTCTCAGAAAATGGCGACTTTGAGACTCGACTCTCAGAGGCTCAAAGCGAGCCAGAAGACCGCTTTTAGGCTTCTGGCGTCCTGCCCACCGCGTTCCGACCCATTTCTCCCACCCGGCAAGGCGAGTCAGAGCCGAAAATTTAGTCAAAAAAAGACCATTACGATAAGTCGCAATGGCCAAAGAGTAAGGTTACAACATAATTGGGGGATTATGTTGTAAAAAATTTCATCTACTTTGGGGGAGTAAAATGAAATCTGTCTGTTGAATGAGGACAGAAGCCTCACGCGTAAGTAAGGTAAATCCAAACTTACCCGCAACTCTATAGTAGCGCATTCCTCAGAAAATTGCCATTAAAATATAAATATTTTGCTAAATTGATTGGCTAACGGTTGCGGACAACGCTTTGTGGTAGGCCACGGCCGATTACCCAGTTAGTTAGGCGAATCAACAAAAGTGAGAGGATGGTTTTACGTGTCAGAAAAAACGTTAAAAGTGGGTAGTTTCACGGTTTGGCTGTGGGTGATCCTACTCGTCATTATTTTAAATATCGTACAATTACCATTGGTTTTCTTGGGTAACGGAACGGTAGCCGTGCGCCTGTTGTGGTCGGTCGTTTACCTGGTTGGGTTCGCGGCGGTCATCACTTTGGGCCTGTGGGTCTATCACCGGGTTCATCCGGTTAAATATCAGCGATTGGTGGCGAAGGATTGGTGGTTGATGGTGCGGGGCTACGTCTTCGTGATTGTCGCTCAAATTCTCTTGGGATTACTTAACAACCTGTTCTATCATCAAACCAGCACGGCTAACAATCAGGCGATTGCGTCCTTCATGAATCAGGGACCGTGGACACTGGTTCTGCTGAGCTTGACGGCAGTTCTGGCGAGTCCCGTCATTGAAGAGGTGACCTTCCGGGGCCTGCTAGTCGATGGCTGTTTCCCCGCCAACATGTTTTGGATTCCCATTGTGGTCAGTGGGGTGGCCTTTTCCATCGTGCATATGAGCAGTAACCCCATTAGCTGGCTGATTTACGCGGTCATGGGGGGCACATTTGCCTACGTTTATAAGCGGACTGGTAAGCTGCAGAGCCCGATCATCCTGCACGGGTTTAACAACCTGATTGCGGTAGGGGCCATGTTATTGTCGTTACACTAGACGGATTAAGCCGATGTAAAATTAAAGCCGCTCCTGTCGCGAGGCTACTTGCTTCGTTGACGGGGAACGGCTTTTTTTGTGCATTAAAGATAGAAAAATCCGGTCAGCCTCATGGAGGATGATCGGATTCGGTTAAGCTTGTTTATCGACTTGCTTAGCAATCTTGCGTTCTTGGCTGACCGTATCGAGTTGACTCTTAACGGTGACCAGTTCGCTCATCATGCTATCAATTTCGTCGTTGGACATGCCCAGCAACGTTTGACATTGACCGATACGGGCATAAACTTCGTCACGCTTTTCTTCGGCCATTTCGGTAAGGTGGATGAGGACTTGACGTTCGTCAGTCCGACTCCGGACCCGTTCGACCCAGCCCTGCTTTTCCAATCGCTTGAGGAGGGGCGTTAACGTCCCACTATCCAGCTCGAGGCGCTCACCTAGTTGGTGGACGGTGAGCGGTGCATCTTCCCACAACACCAGCATTGCGATGTATTGCGGATAAGTTAAACCAAAGGGTGCCAAGGCACTTTGGTAAAAATGGTTGAACTTCTTGCTGGCAGCATAAATGGAGAAACACAGCTGTTCATCCAGTAAAATTGGGGTAACTTTCGGCATGGCACAGGCCTCCTTTCAATTACTTTCCAGAGTATTGTATACAATTAAATTGCCGCGTGCAAGTAATCGGCCTCTCATTTAAGCCAATTGTTGGTATTATCAACCAGAGAAAGTTAGGAAACTTCCCCCAGGTTGGTAATAACGTAACGCCTAAACAATTATATAGCATATCTACTGGCAAGTTCAATGATTATTGATGAAATAAGTTCTTGCTATTAGTAAATGTCTGGTGCGTGACCAGTAGTTATTGGGGATTTCGGATAACTTTAGAGATTGCCGACCGCGTCCTTCAAAAAGTGACTCCCAAATTCGCGTTCGGCAGGGGGACAATCGTCATGGTAACGAATTGGAAAAAGTGACACGTTTCTTAAATGAAAAGCTAAGTTAGTTAATCGAAAAAACTCTATCGCTAAGTATAGCAGAGAATCTGTAAAAGAAAAGTAAAATTAGTGAAATTACTAAATGTAAGCGTGATTAGCTAGGGATGATGTGATGATAAATAATCACAATGTAAAACGGTTATCAGATGATAGTTTGATTGAATATAACGGCTAGTTTATGCTGAGAATGAAACGTAACAATATTGGTTTTTCCCCTATACGATTTACCTTGATATTTACGTAGGATACGTTACAATGTGGGTGTAGAGCTATTTATCCACATTATCTGATGTGTGAGGAAATGGTTTGGTGCCTTTCTCAAAGCGATGGGGTAGATAACCAGAACAGTTTGCGGATTCTGTTCGAGGATTTATGTATAAGATGTGCTTACTAGGGAAGGACAACTGCTGAGAAGCAGAAACCATAAGGAGGTCGCGAATCATGAAACACGCAGTGATCGGTGAAGCTAAGGAACATTACAAGGCTTATAAGGCAGGCAAGCAATGGATTTACGCATGTATCACAGTTGTTGCTGTCGGTTTGGGCTTGGCGGGGGCCAACGTTGGTACGGCGCAAGCAGCGACAACACCGGATGCTGAACCAGCTGCGAGTGAAGTGGTTCAAACACCAACGGCCGAGAAGCCGGCAGAGAACGTGACGACTTCTGAGAAGCAAAACGAGGAGCCAGCGGGTGACAAGCCGGCCGCACAAGAACCGGCGAATAAGGATGATGTCAAAGATGAAAACGGTTCCACTGACGGCGCTAAAGTGTCCAATCCTGACGTGAAGGATGACGTCAAGGCGGATGAAGAAACTAAGGAACAATCAGAACAAGAGAAGCCTGCTACTGGGGATCAGGACGTTAAGACACCTGGGACAACGGTGACTGATTCGACAACGACGGAACCAGATAAAGTTGTGAAGACGGATGACACGCATGTTGCTGTCACCCCAACCGATTCCCTTGATCCTGTGACACCACCAGTACAGAAAAAGATGTTCATGATGGCTCGGGCGGCGGTTGCACCGGTAATCACTCGGTGGCCTAATACCTTGCCAATTGTTCATGTTGACCGTACCGCAGAATGGTGGGACAACGTTAACGGAAAGAATGCTGCTGAATGGATGCCAGATGCAAACTTGCGGCAAGCAATTGAGGGATCAATTAATCAAGCATACAGTCTACATGGAGAATATATGGTAACGGATGAAAACTTATGGTCATTTGCTGGATTTGATGGTAATGATTATTACAGCCATGGTGTCGATATTTATAACAGTCAAATTAAAGGACCGATTGAGACTCTTGAGGGATTGCAGTACTTTACGAACCTGAGACAAATTGAATTGAGTGATGCAGTTCCGCTGTCAGGAATGATTGATTTCTCATTCGCCCCTAATTTAAACAACTTCAGAATCTATAACGAGAGCCATACGCCGGCAGGTTGGAATGTGTCAGCCGACTATGTTTTGTCGCACTTCTTTAGCAAGAATCAGAACCTACAATATCTTTGGTTGAATAATCTTAACCTTACGGGGAGTTTCCCGGACACGTCTAACAATCCTAATCTTTATTACATTAGTTTGGATGACAACCAGCTCACAGGGAGCATACCTGATTTAAGTAACTTACGTGATTTAATGGAGGTCAATGTTGATAACAATCAGATGAGTGGTCAGTTGCCGGATATGACCAATTGGACGATTAACACCTTACATGCAGGGGGGAATCGTTTTAGTGGAGAATTACCAGATATTAGTATGTTGGATGCCTTGGACTATTCCAATAATATGATTTCTACCGGGATTACGCCGGGGTCTTATACTGGATTCGTTGTAAGTAGTGGACAAAGCCTGGTCAACAAACACTACACATTGACCAACGGAAATAATAGTTTCGATCCCACCCAAGGAACCTTCTCTAAATTTATCAACTTCTCAACGGGCGAAGTTGATAATAGCGTTCAGCTAGAACCCGGAACCTTTAAGAACGGCAACATCGTTGTGTACTCCACTGAAGGTACTGAGGGTGTTATAGATCATAATGCCTGGGCGGCAGATAAGGTTGACGCCTCTGACTGGTTTACCATTAAAGCCAATCCAGATAATCCAATGGGATTCCTGTTGGTGGCTAAGCCAGGTGCTAAGAACGGAAACTATGTGATTAAGGTTGTTCAAAAAGGTGGAAGCAGTCGGGATTCAAGCGCCTGGATTGATTTCTCAGTAACCAATAATATGACGAATACGGTAACGCCAGTCACGCCTAACACACCAGATCCCGATGCTAAGACCGGGACGATTACGGTTGTCAGTGTTAGTGATAAGGGTAAAGTGCTTAAGACCCAAACGATTGCGGGTAACATCGGAGACACCTTCAACATCGATGCTCCAAGCATCACCGGCTACAAGGTCACTGGCAACCCGAACGCCACCGGGACCTATACGGCGGACGGCCAGACGATCACCTTCACCTACACGAGTGATGGCACCGTCAAGACCGGTGGAGATGGTGCCACGATTGACGACACGACACCTGCTGACAAGGCGACGGCCAAGACCACCAAGGGTGGCGCCGCCGATACGCTGACGGGGACGAAACAGGGAACCAAGCAAGTCCAACAAGCCCAACAAGCTGCCAGTCAGAAGCAAGCACCAGCGACAAGTCTCAAGGCCAGTGGTCAAGCGGCCACGGTTACCCCAACGGCCACGCCAGCTACTGACAAGCAAGCCAACAAGACCGTCTTACCACAAACGAGTGAAGCTAATGGTAACTACGTCTTAGCCGGCATTGCCACCTTGATTGGTGCGCTGGGTCTCGCCGGGCTCAAGTTAAGAAAACGGGGGTAAGCCTCTATAGTCAAAAAATAGCATCGGTTTTAAACGAAAGCATTGGCCGCTTAGCCGGTGCTTTTTGGTGGACGGGCATAACGAATTGGTCACTGGTAAGTTAGATAAACGGTTAAACGGCCATGAAATAGGCCTGAGTAACGCCACTAACAGTTAACTGTGATATTTTAGACTTGTTCCTAATCCTGATGGGGACGGTAATATAAGGCCACCGGCGGTAGGATTGACCGTTGGTGGTTTTGTTTTGCGCAAATTTTGACACGAAATGGGGGATACCCATTGTTCCCGCCGCAGTGACCCGGTATACTGGGATTATTGAGGAGGCCTGGTCAATGGGACGTTGGATACCTTACATAGTTGTGAGTCTCATTTGGCTGGCGCTGAGTTGGCTCGCCGCGGCGCAGCACCACTACCGGCACTTACTTTGGTGGCTGGGGTGTTGGGGCCTGGCCACGCTGACCTGGACGCCCGTGGCGTTTTCATTTGGTAGCGACACGGTGGGCCAAGTGACCACGCACTGGATTGCTGGCGGTATCTGGGTTCTGCGGCCGTTCGAGCGGGCCAGCATGGACACGTCCTTTTGGCTAAATATCGTCATGACGATACCGCAGGGGATGTTACTGGGCGTGAACTGGCCGCGCCTGCGTTGGCCCCAGTGGTTATTGGCAGGGTTGGCGACCGGGCTGACTCTGGAAACGGGGCAGGCCTTGGGCAATTGGCTGGTGAGCCTGGGCCGGTGGGTCGACATCAATGACGTGCTGACCAACTGTCTGGGCGTCGTGCTGGGCGCTGGCCTCACGTGGTGGGGTCGGCAACGCATTCAGGCTAGAAAATAAGGGGGAAACAAAATTGTTTATGACAACTGGTGGGCTCAACCGGGCGCACGCGATTCAAGGAATCTTAACGGCAACCACGAGCACCATGCTCCGGTCGGAAAAACCGGATGAATTTTCATTGTTTGATAAATTATTCGATGAGGCCAAGCAAAAATTAATGCAGCAGGCACAGGACGCTGATGCCGATGGCTTAATCGAGGTGCGCTTCAATACGGAGGTCGTCCGCATGAACGTGGCGCCGAAGTTTTTGGTCGTTCACGCCTACGGAACTGCTGTAAAATTTCCAAAATCAAAAAAAGTTGAATAAAGGGGTTCCCTTTTATACAACTTTAGTGTAATATATTATTTGTTGTTGAGTTGCCCCGATGGCGGAACTGGCAGACGCGCAGCGTTCAGGTCGCTGTTTGAGTGATCAAGTACAGGTTCGAATCCTGCTCGGGGCATTATTGAAACAATTAGAAAGTTTTAGATAAAGAGGAATCCCGTTAAATCAGCGTTTAAAGGGAT
>NZ_RHNW01000023.1 GCF_003946045.1 Levilactobacillus mulengensis
GCATAAAATCTAATTTAAGTTGCTCCAGTTCAAGTATCCCAAGGGCTGAAGCCTATTTGAGTACTTTCAACCTTTAGTGCGATAATTATACTCGCCTGAAATCGGTTTGCAATAAAGGATTCTCGCAAATTTTAACTAGCTGAAAACCACCGGCGTCCCCTGATTGACGCTGGTTAAGCTCCCCATTGGCCCTGCTTTTTATCCAGTCAGCGGTTCTCGTTCCCGACCATGGGAAGGTCAGTATGGGAAATTAAGAATTTTATTATCAGGTCACCGGCATTTTTAGCGCAAGTTCGTATCCGCTTTCATTCACGTCCTGATAAACTTTTGCCACTTTCCCATCAAACGGGTTGCCGAGGAAAGCCCTTTCTGACAAGCGTTTGAGACTGGCAAACGTTTCAAAATTTGTTACAATGGGGTCACCGAAGGGAGAAAGATAATGGCGAGCAACTCAGATTCAATCTATAACGTCCTAACCTTTATCCACCGCCACCAAGACCGGGTGCGCTTTATCCAGCAGCGCAACAGCAACGTCATCGCGATTGGCGTGCCGGACACAGTTTCCGTGGCCAATCCAGAGCTCTACTTCCCCGTTGGCCACCTGCTGGTCAACCGGATGGACGATGACTTCTTGGCAATGAACGGCGACCTCCTCAACGATTTCTTCGAGCGGACCCGCAGTTCTAAACTAGACTATCGGGAAGTCTGGATCACGACCAGCCACATTCCGGCTGAGCAGACCTATTTGGTGGAGATGTCATTTGAATAACACATGTATTGAAAAACGGACGGCCAGCCGGCCATCCGTTTTTGTTTTGTCTTCATTTATGGGTTAAACGCGTGTTGCTTTCGCCTCCGGGCTGGTGAAAACTGGGCCGTGACGCTGTGGGCGCACGTCTGGAGCCGAAGGGCGGTCTCCAGACTTACTTTGAGCCGCTAAGAAGCGCGTCTCAAAGATAGCAGTTGCCTAAGCGGTAAACCGCTAAGGCAACTCCCACGGCTGAGCCCATTTTCACCAGCCCTGCGGCTGACACTGGTTTAGCCCGTAATGCCATTCGCCATTTTCTGTTATCGTTGTAACACTGTCTGTTAATTATTTGTGACGTTTTTTAATCACATTTTTATTGTCGTTATCCCCTATCCAGCTATACGATTGGAGAGCACATATTGACCGCCCTCAGCCAGTCCGAGTGTAGCCGGAGGCAGTCAGGAAGGCCCACCTGTGTCGGTGCTGTTGGCCGGGAGTTTTTGCCCGGCCTTACAGCACGGGACGTGGGTGAGACTTGTGCTTTTCAAGGCTCACCCACGAGGTCGAAGACCGCTTCTTGGCTTCGACCGTTCCCCACAGGTTGGCCTTCCTGAACTGCCGCAGGCGCAACGCTACACCCCACACTACTAGCTGAATAGTGCGTGGGAAGCCCAGAGGCCGCCACCGATGACCAGGACCGCGACGATGAAGAAGCGGAACAGGGCCGCGAAGGCTACCAGGACGATGGCGCCGATAATGAACGTGCCCACGATGCCTAATAACCAGCCGGCCAAGCCGAAGACCAGTCGCAAGATGGGAAACAGTAATAACAATAGTAATAGTAAAAAGATCACGATGATCGCTCCATTCTGCCCGGGGAACCCCGGTTAAGTCGTATTCTACACGATTTTATTCGGGTTCGCATGGATTTGATATTTAAATATTTATAAAGGGCCCGCGCCCCTACCAACTAAAAAGCGCACCCACAATCGTAGGCACGCTCACATTTTATATTCAGTTAACCTATGGTAATCTGTTGCCGACCATTCTTCTTGGAATGGTATAGGTTGGCATCGACCCGCTTGTAAAAGTCCAAGGGGTTGTGGTCACCCTCGTGCAGCACGGAAACCCCGACGGAAATGGTCACCTGTAGTGTTTCCTCGTTGTACGGAATTTTAAGATTCTTTACCGCGTCAAACGCTGCCTCAGCCACCGGTCGGGTACGATTAATATCATATCCCGGTAACAGAATATTAAACTCCTCGCCCCCGGTCCGGTAGAGAATGATCTCCGGATTGATGGCCCTAATCGTGCTGGCCACGGTACTGGCCACCTGTTTCAACACTTCGTCACCGGCTAAATGCCCGTAGGTATCATTCACCCGTTTGAAATGATCGATATCAAACATGACCATCGCCAAATTTTTCTTGTGGGCAACACTTTGATGGAAGTAATACCCAATAGCGTGGTCATATGCTGCATAGTTCTGCACGTGCGTTAGTGCATCCCAATTGGCGGACTGGAACAGCCGATTCTTGATACGACGGTCCTTGTCCTGAATCCGGAAGTATCCGTACATTAATGACGCTAGCACGGCGTAGTCCGCAATTTCAATCCAATACGTGCCCCATGGAAGATGGAACCGGAATTTAACAAATAACCATAACGCCATCCCAAAGCCCAAGGCCACCGTGATGTAGCGGGTGTACGGCGCACGCCAGAGGTGGGTACTTTGTTGGTAAGAAATCATGTAGAAAAGCACAAACAGGAACGTGTATCCCCAAGAAAGAATAGCGG
The DNA here is from genome assembly GCF_003946045.1 of Levilactobacillus mulengensis. Lineage (GTDB taxonomy): Bacteria > Bacillota > Bacilli > Lactobacillales > Lactobacillaceae > Levilactobacillus > Levilactobacillus mulengensis. Next base: position 2,546 of record NZ_RHNW01000023.1, read on the forward strand.
TCACGTTACCATTCATCACCATGAACCCCACCCCGGCCAACAAGATTAGCCAGTTAGGAATTTTTAATTGCAGGAAGTACGCCGCGAAGATTAGCAGTAGGAGTTGGAAATTGGTGAACGTCCACGACAGGTGGGTGTCCCGCACTATCAGCTGTAGGGCGAAGACGGAGATTACCGCACAGGACGTTCCCAGTAACACCTGAATCCGTTTTAAGTTATGGGGCTTACTGCTCGACTCCACCTTGGCAGTCACCCAGGTGAAGATGGACCAGTAGAGAGTGATGATTCCCAAGACAAAGAAAATACTAGTAATGATCGGCGGCACTAGCCACATAGTCCATGACATGGAATCAGTCTCCTTGTTTTTTCAATGAATTAACTGGTAAAAACCAGTCGCTGTTAGTAAATTAACTTACGCTTAAGTATAACGCAATAATTTATTCATAGCACCCACTATAGAACATTTTATATAATAAATCCATAGGGCTTTATATAAATTAATATGTCAGGGGTTGAACGATTAGCCGTTTTTGTAGTCAGCCCCTATCGACATTTTTTGTCTTTGCCCCCTATCCCATTTCGTCAAAATAAAGTATGATAGGAGCAGACACCTTTGGAAGGAGGACCTGATTACCATGTACCGTTATTTTCTTCAGCCACAGCTAGATGTTTCCAACAATTCGTTGATTGGTTACGAATTATTGATCCGCCAACAGGTCGATGACAAATGGGTCCTACCCAAAGACTTCGAATCCATTCCCATCGACACTCAGGCCGACTTGATGAAACGGACCGCGCAAAAATTGCGTCTTAAGATTGGGTCCGTTTCATTTAACGTCAATCAGCATCAATTCATCGACTGCACGATTGCTAAAGCAATTGTCGCCGCGCAACAACAGATTTATCCCGTAAATTTAGTCTTGGAAGTTACTGAAGAAGAAACCGACAAGGCCGTCACCAACGAACAACTCATCGAACAGGTCCACTTCTTCGATGATCACGGCATTCAACTGAGCCTGGACGACATCAGTACCGGGGTCAACTCGTATGATCACCTGAAACCAGTCCTCCCCTACGCCAGTGAAATCAAGTTTGCCATGCAAAACTTCCGGGCAGAGGGCCGTGCGGATGAAATTCCAGAACACTTAAAATTTTGGAAGAAGATTGCTCAAGAGTACAAGCTTCGGCTCATTCTTGAAGGTGTGGAAAACGCCGAGGAAGACGAAATGGCTAACGACCTAGAATTGGACCTGCGACAAGGCTGGTACTACGGCAAGCCCCATTTATTCAAGTTATAGTTTGGGATCATGATATTATCTATTTTACAGGCGATTGAAGGTTGCTGCTGTTTAGGCCCTTTGATGGTCTTTTTATTTGGTTTCTTAACTATAGAAGCCACTATTCCAGTGATCTCTGTGATCTGGGGTATACTCTTTTTAATGTTAGTGGCGTTTGTTTTATTGGCTAGAAATGGGATTCTGCTCATCCTGATGAGGAGGACTTTATATGTTAAATGTTATAGTTGAGTACGCAATTTTTGTATTTTCAATTTTGATGGGGATTGCAACATTAGCAAACTTTAAGGCGTATGTCAGTGGTAATGGTTTGCTGAAAGTGTCCGGAGCTTTTAATTTACTTAGCCCATTACTTATTGCTGTATTTCTTTTTCTAGGCACTTCAACGGAAATTAAAATTGCTGTCACTTGTGCCGCTATTATTCTTATCGGTGCTGCCATTATGCATGGAATTGCGATTAATAATTTTCATTTAAAACATCACATCGTTAGAATAATTGTTTTTTGTTTAATGTTGCTATTGGTTTGGGTATAGAGCGAAATTTTTACGCAAACTAAGAAGAACAATTTAGCTACCCTATTGACGCCCTGTATAGTCCTAGACTCTTGTCCACGAAAGTATGATTCAAAACGGTGTAAGCAGAAAAGTTGCCCGGCGTTTCGGTTGTCTGGAATAAAGTTTAAAAAGTGGCTGCCCTTTTGGCTGCCATTCACAATAACACACACACATAAATGAGGCCCAATTTCAACAGGGCAATGGAACTGTTAGCGTAACGGCTAACGGTTTTTATTTTGCCATTATGTACCAAAAGAGCCTACTCAATCTATTCGGACAGAGCATTCAGCAACAGAGGTTATTAGTTTTTGCCCCTTTTATGTTTTGCAGGCTAGGTGTATTTTATTAGGTAGAAAGCGGGAAAACAATATGGCTAACTTATCACACGTTATCACCCTTGCTACACTGGCTATTTCCGTTATTGGACTAGTCCTAGCAGTACGTAACTTAGTTAGGGTGATGCGGCATGAATAAACAAAAGAAAGTTGACTACGAAAAGAAAACGCAAGTTGCTACTAACATTGGTATTACACTCGTGCTAGTTCTACTAGCGTTACGGTTATTCTAAGGAGGCAGTAGCATGAGTAATAAGGTTCTAAAGAAAAAGATTAGTCGTCAATGGATCTATTTAAGAATTGCCGTTGCAGTTGGCATGATATTAGTAGTTGCCAATATATTATTTCAGTAATCAAGAGGGTATCACAATGAAAAGTAAAAAGGCAACTGCGCTACTGTATGGCTATTGATGTGATTAGTTTCCTATCCCTACCTGATTTTCAGATAAACACACCGGCACCCAAGGGGGCACTACAATGAGTAAACGAACCGTGAATACACTGACCGTTATTTTCTTTGCACTAGCTTTCATCATCTTAGCGGGAAAGGCAATTTTAAAATAGGTCAACTACCAACCATCTTTCTTATTCGGGGGATGGTTTTTAATTTACGTTCAGCAGGTTTATAATGCCTTACAGGTAACACACATATTAGGGGGTAACTAAATGATTAGGTTAACATGCAAATACGCCGCTCCTCTCATGCTTTTAGGAGCAGTTACAGGGGTTGAAATTGCTATGGGGACGCCTACAGCACATGCGTCAGTGACACCCATTGTAACGCCCGCACAAACAGTTAAAAACCAAAAAAAGTTAGATACTCTATTTGACAAAATAGATATTAGTAAAGCATTCGGCGTTACCGACAACTACGGCTCTGGGACGGCTGCTACAGTGAAGCCTGATACGTACAATCATCGTCAAACGTATAAGTTAACAAAGGCCACTGCATTAACCAATGAGTTTAGACATAAAACTGTTATCCTGCCAAAGGGTTCGGTTGTGACAGGATATGCTGACGGAAATGGAAATCTGACCTCCCTAGATAACACTACTCTAAGCATCAAGAATCAGAAAAAAGTGTTCAGCCGTCTAGGCAACTGGAAATATAGTTTTCTCATGATTAAGGCAAACGGTGCAGCAGTTAAATCATACACACGCAGCACTGCATTTTCTTATAATTCCTTGGCTAGTGTTCCAGCCTTGCCAATCAAGAATAACAAAGCGCCCCATAACGGTGATGAAAGAACGCGACCATTTATTACGGTCACGGCGGACAGCCAACTTGTCTATCACAGTAAGGGCACAGTGTATAAGGAAACTCGCTATGCTAAAATCAAGAGTTTTAAGCGGTCTCATTCAACGCTTACCTACTACCTCAGCAAGCCTGTTAGCGGTGTAACTACTAAGAAGACCAAGGCAGGTAAAACATACCGTTATAAGATGACTCTCAAGTTAGGCCATATTTATCAAAACGATATGATTGATTCTGACCCGGGTGAATTCAACCTTTCTGTCAAGAACGGTAAGCAGACGTTCTTCCTAGCATTCAACGATATTGCAGAAGACTACGTAAACAGCGTAACTGGTTATGAACCTGTGACTGCCCGTTATTCTAAGGTGGCAGCTGATTATATTCAAGGACTATACTAGAGCCCACCAAAAAGACCACCCATGGCATGGTGGCCTTTTATTTTTCTCTCAAATTGGTGCCCGTCATCCCCAAAACAAGCTCAGATTATAATTCTCACCTGTGTGGACCTAACCTGCCCCACTGCACGACCGAATTACTGGCGGATGTTCGCTGCATTTAAGATGGCAGATAACCCTCACCCGGGACATGCTATCTCTCATAGATCTAAGGCGTATCCTCTGTAATCATCCCCGTTAATAAAGACAACCGTTCACGTAGCAATCTGGAAAACTATTTTGACCGGGCCGAACTGGAACACTTTTTTGAGTGCTTGAACGATGATGATAATGACCCGCAAGCGAACGTGTTTTTCAGGTTGGCGGCTTTCAGTGGTATGCGTAAATCTGAAATGCTCTGCCTGCAATGGTCGGACATCAATTTCAGTAAGAACACGGTGACTGTCTCTAAGACGCAATCACGGGGCGACAACGCGCGCTTACTGGTACAATCACCCAAGACAGCCCGCAGTAACCGAACCGTTTACCTTGACCCCAAAACGTGCCATATTCTACAGCAGTGGAAACTTGAGCAGAGAACCCAACTACTGCAATACGGATTCAACGTTAATCAGGGGCACAACCTTATCTTTGCTAACGAGAATAACGAAATGTGTCAGCCCTCTAAGCCGCGTAAATGGTTAGAGCATACTCTCAGCAAGTATGATTTGAAACACGTCACAGTGCACGCTTTCCGCCACACGTATGCTACGTTAGCATTTGAGGCCGGTGCCTCTATCAAGTCGGTGCAAGACCAGTTGGGGCACTCTAGCTATAAGACCACCTTAGATATTTACACGGCGGTTACGGATAAGGAAAAGAACGAGGCAACGGAGAAACTTGCCAGCTACTTAAATTTCTAGTTGGTGTAAATCTACAGCGAGCAGGAAAGTTGCCCCGTGTTTCGGTTGTCTGAAAAGTGACTACGTTTCTGACTACAAAAAGTGACTACGTTTTTGACTACGTTTTGATGGTTATCCACAGAAACCCATGCAAAGCCCAATGTACTAAAAAAGCCGTCATATCAACCCCCGTGAGGTCTAATGACGACTAATACAAAACTACTATTGGGTATACTGGGAATGACCCCCACTTCTTTATAAATGCCTACACACCAATGATAGCAATGGTTTTAACGCTTAGTAAATAATGGTTGGCTTACCATTTGGCTTACTTTACAAAAAAACCACCGTTTCCGGTGGCTTCATACTTGCGCGGGGCAGTGACTGTTAACTTCATCGGTTAACAGTTTTTTTATTTATCAATATAAAAATAATCTTTCGGTGCTTCAGATGGCCGGCCACGTTTCCAATGACTATTTACTGAGCCATATTTACTAGGTACAGGATCAGGACTCATAGCTACAAATCTTCGCCCAACTGAATCCATGAATATGTTGATTCGACTATACTCTCTAGTTGGTGTAACAAGCGTACAATTTTCGTGATTAATGCCATAAACATCTATAAAATCCATATTATCACATTGCTTTCCTGTATGCCTTTAATAAAAAAGAACTGCTCCATCAAAAGCAGTTCTTCATAATATTAGACAAATTATTGTGGAACAACATTAGTCGCTTGAGGTCCTCGATCGCCTTGTTCAACATCGTAACTAACTTTTTGCCCATCGTCAAGACTCTTAAAACCGTCAGTTTGAATTGCTGAAAAGTGTACGAATACATCTTTATCATCTGAACCAGTGATAAACCCAAAGCCCTTATCAGCATTAAACCATTTTACAGTACCATTTTGCATATATATATCCTCCTAGGAATCAAACCAAAGTAACCAAATTGAATTAACATCTAAGAAAATAATAGATAGCAAAGATGAATGATACTTATAACTTCCGAACATGTCAATTTAACTAACTTTAACACTTTAATTCGATGTATGCAACCCTAAATAATTCAAGCGCACAGTTTTTCATATGATTAAATTTGCTGGTGCTAACGGATAATCGTTCGCAAGCCTCGCTTCGGGTGAAACGTTTCTCAATGATATAATCATGCAGGATAAATTGATACTGCGTATTGTGGATCGCATTTAACGCGTCATCAACCTCTTTTAACTGATAAGATAGGTCAACATAGTTAATGAGGCTAGTTTCAACACCATTGCCGCCGCTGTGACTAGGAGCCACGCTTAAAACCGGACTAGATACCTGATTAAACGTCCGAATTTCCTGTTTTAGTTTGGCATACTCTTTTAATAAATTACGGATCTTCTTAATATCTTGACGCATTGGAACCACGCTTTCTGATTCCAAATATATGTATAAGGAGAGGGAGTCGCAATCTGCGGCTCCCTTACTAACAATGAATTAAATGAATTACTTAAGGACACCTATATTATAACATTTCGTTTAATTAATTTCACCTATTACATTTTTAAATGAAATTTATTCATCAATGTTTTTTATTCGCTTGTCAGCCCACGGAGTTGCTGGATCATGCTAACCACTTGGTAAGGAGTCTGCTTCATATCCACCACCCGGTTTTGATACCAGAATTGTGTTAGCAACGACACCGCAAAATCATATTGCTTATATTGGGTTAAACCAGCCGTAGTGCTAACGGCGGTCTGCACATATTCCTTAGCAGAATCTAAGTAGCCCTGAATTAAGGTATCATCTTCGGTCAAATCCAATCGTAAGCTGGTTTTAATATCATCAACCGTCACTGCCATAAAAAAACTCCTTTCTAACTATTAGACAAAATCAATGCTACAAGCGCAAGTATAGCTGGTAGTCCTTGAGAAAAAATAATCTTTTTATTCGCTGTAAAGGCCCCGTATATAGCGGCAACCACAACAAAACCAACAAAGAGATATAAGTTCCATATTCTAAGTTCATTAGGAAATACAAGCATGGACAATAGTATTCCCACACCAATAAAACCATTATATAATCCCTGATTAGCCATACTTACTTGCACCTTTTCTTGTGCTAAATACTCTTTTGGCAAATCAAAAGCATTTCTAGCAATCTTTGTTTGTGTCAAAAACATTTCTAGCACCATGATAAAAAGTGCCTCTAATGCCACTGCAAAAACTAATACGTCACTAATCATTTTCAATTTTTATCATTCCTCTATTTTTTGTTTAAGTCAATAATAGCATACAACGTCCATCATTATGTAACAGGGGTGTCAAATTAACACCCCCTTATGTCCTTCTACTTACCGCTGGTTGTTGTTCCTAGTGCCACATTAATCACGGCAGACTTATCAATCACTTCATAATCGTTCCGCACGATCACTGATAATCCTTGGCTGAATTGGTCGAACTTATCCCATTGGGCGGTTACTTGGTTACGCCGGAAGACCGCCACCGCTTGCGACAAATCACCCGCGATCATTGGGAATGTGCCGTCAGCATTGTTGGCCAATAGCTTATCACTGATCATGACGACCGGTGCCCCTAACAAGGTAAAGCCACTAGGTGCTGTCGGGTTAGGTTGCAATAGGTAACGGCCCTCGCTATCTTTCAAAGTATCAAGATAGTTGAATCCGGATTGGTTAACTAACCACATCTTGCTCAAAGCAGGGTCTAAGGTCACATTGAAAATCTTTTTAAGATCATCAATACTGGTGGCCGTTGCTTTAGCAAAGCTACTACCCGTTAACAGTCCCATGATCTGCGTGTTGTCGGTATTATCCACCAACTGTTGCAGTTGGTTCTTGACCTCGCTCACAATATCAACTTCGGAATCCTCAACGACTTCATTTGATAATGCAATCTTACCGGCGCGTGTCTTAACATCAAACGGAACATCGGTAAACATATTGGCGTTAACATCGTTAATATCGGCCAGCTCTTGCTTGGTAGCCAGTACCGCCTTTTGTTGGCTGGTCGAAATTGGATAAGTTCCCGTACCCGATGAAACCTGTTTAACCGTTGCGTATTGGGCTAGATTGTATTTTGATTGTTTCAATTGGAACACGGGTGTAATTAATTCCTTGGGAATTACTGCACTGGCACCGTCGGTGGTTAGGCCGTCACGTAATTCACCATGTGACCGTACATATTGTTCAAATGCTGGAATACCGGTTTTGTTTTCATTGCCATTGGGATCAATAATTGTTTGTTTTGCCATGTTGTCAGGCTCCTTTTCTTGGTTAATAAATTTTTCATAGCTACGGGTATCAACTTGCACATTGGTATCGTCATAAGCGGGAACGGCCACCACTGACACATCGAATAGGCTTTTGACTTGGTTAATGGTTCGGGTGATATTGCCATCGTCATCTTTAGTCCATTCGTCGGTATCATCATCACTGTCAAAGCCAAATGAGCAGGAATCAACGTTCCCACTTTGAACTTCTTCGTAGACGTCATTAGCAAACGACGTATTCGGCAACTGTGCGGTGAAATGTAGCCCCTTGTCGTCTGTTTCTAGCGTCAGCGTGCCCGCCTTGACGCTGGCTAACACTTGAGTGTAGTCGTGGTTGTTGAGCATAAGAACGTTTGATAAATCGACACCATCAAGCGCCTTGGGGGTTACAATCTCGGTAAAACCACCTAAATCTTTACTTGGTGAGTTCCACACAATGGCATAACCACTAATTGTTTTCCCCTTGCTTGTTTGGGAATCTTTAGGTTGCGGGTCTGCTGAATTTTCAGCTGGCCCGTCTTCGGGTGTTTCTGGCTGCGGCGTTTGTGCTCGCAATTCGGCGTCAATCGTTAACCGTCGGTCTTGTTTCATGAATTAGTCACTCCATTCTTTTGTAAGTTTAAGAAAATATCACCATCATCAGTTGGTGGCAGTCCAATCTTGGCCCGGGCTTCATTGCGGCTCATAATGCCGCCCGTAAATCCAGCCACCGCTTGGGCTTGCTGGGTCTGCGGATCAAGGCTCAATAATTTTTCCGTATTGAACGTGAAGTCATGGCCAAGCTTGAATGATAGTTCGCTGGTGAAGCTATCAAAGTAATGCTGTAACGTCCCTTGTAGATACTGCACGCCACTTTGCTCTTGGTTAGAATGATTGTTTTCTACCCCTAAGCGCTCTGGTGGCAAGCCAAAGGCTTTGGCAATTTGGCGGGTCGTCCAGTCATTCGAGTTGACCAGCTTTAACACGTCAGTGTTCAAGGGAAGATTACTGATATCCATACCATCATCAGTGACAATCGTATTAACCGCATTTTCTCCGGTGGTAGTTTCATCAAACTGTTTTCGGACATTTTCTTTGGCTTCTTTGCCTAAGTCCGTTTGGTGCAATTTAACGATGGTGGTGCCGTGCACACCGGCAGTAAAAAAGCCGGTTAGCAATTTATTGCCGGCCGACTGAATCTGGCGCTCATCTTTCAAGGCATATAGTGGACTGATCCCCGATACCCCGTCTTTGGTGAAATATTTGAAATGCAAGATGTTGTTAGGCGCGATCTGACGACACGTTCCACTGGTTGCCGTATAAGTATAGGTCAACTTGCCGCTCACATCGTCTTGCTCAACCACCAATTGATTGTTGGGAATCAGTTTCAGGGTGTGATTAGGTAAAATCTCCGCGAAACTATTGCCATTGAGAAGCAGATTGGCCGCCAAGGCGTATTTAAAATGGTAACCGTCCATATTGCTATTCGGGTTCTGATTAATCATGGTATTAAAAATGGCCGTATCACAAACGATCGGGTTGCTGGCAATGTCGCTCGCAATAATGTTAATCGCCGCGTAAATGTCACTGTTGCGTAGTACCGCCGCACTCACAAACGTATAGGGGTCATTACTAGACAGACTAACCAAGGCGTCAGCCACTGGATCATGAGTGCCACTGGTGGTGCTTGCTTTAACAAAAATGCTCATGGGTTCACCTCCTTTTCTTCATAATTAATCAGTAGTGCCAAAACGATCAGGCTAACTCCGGCCAGCATGATGGCTGCATACCACCCTAGCCAACCGCCGACACCAACGACTAGCAGAACCAGCCCCATAATCAGCAGGATTGCCGATAGGTAATTAGAACAGATCCGTTGCAGTCGCATAATATTCGTTCGCATGTTGGTTCGCCTCGCTTTCTTGGTAATAGTCCATACCGGCCACATAAGCATTAATTAACGCCGCTATCGGGTCAATCCGGTTGCTATTGCGTGCCTTATCCAGTTGCCAGCCATTATTCAACACTTTCAATATGGCGTTATTGACCGCATAAGCGAGAATCTGATTGCCATTGTGTTTAATGTGACCCGCATACAGCTGATCACGGAAATTTCGGGTGGGAATATTCAAAGTCAACGTCCCTTGCCTTACTTCAAACAATGGATAATTGAATTTTTCAAACTTAGTAATTAACGTTTGCGCGTTATACGGGTCATAAGCGATTGCTTTCACTTTCCAGTTGTATTTCCCGACCAGTTTTTGTACAAAATCAAATAGCTCGTCATAGTCAATAATGCCGCTGTCTAGTCGGGTGATACTACATTCACCAGCGCGCTCCATTGACCGATAATCAATGCCATCACGTTTAATTTTTGAATCAAGTCCATACTTAGTCCCGATCCATGAATGACTATCACAATAAAATTGACCGTTGCCAATCGGCACGAGCCAACTAACCGCGGTCAAATCATTGCTTTTCGATAAATCAACGCCAATATACACATCACGCCCCCGCAAATTGGGGATTTCATCTAATTTACCAGCGGCCCAATCGTCCGCAGAAATATAACTATCCTCACTGGCTTGCAACCACATGTTGAAGTTCTTCACCAGCACCGGAATGAGGTTATTTTGCTTAATGGCAAGGTCAACATCGGCCTGAATTTTCTCCGTCATTCGTTGCTTGACGTGTGGTTCACTGAACAACGGGTTTGCCTTGATCCAATTGGCTTGATCGTAAACTTCTTCGCGGTCGTCTAGTTCCCAAATTGCCGCAAAGTAGCGATCAGCTTCAATCTTCCCCTTTAAAACGTCTGTCAACATCTCATATTCGGCGTGCATGGGGACGTTGAGGTTAAGGCCCGAGGTGGAAATCACCGCCAACAGGGAATTATCTTCTTGTGCTTGACCAGACTTTAAAACGTTGTACACCTTGCGGTCTTTAGCTTCGTGCCATTCATCTAAAATAACGGTAGTCCCGGCATAACCATCAAGCGTACTGGTATCACTGGCAAGGGCTAAGGCTTGCGAATCAGTTTCTAAGTCAGTAATGGCTTGCTTCTGTACCTTAATCCGTTGCCGCATGTACTTCGATTGCTTGCGGACTTGCCGTAGCCCACTTGATAGCATGTCGTAGCCTAATTTAGCTTGTTTAAGGGCGTTGCTGACGAATAATACTTGTCGGTTGCGGGCGGGCTGACGTTCCCTTAAAAGGCCATTAGCGGCCATACCAGAAGCTAGATAGGTCTTACCGTTCTTCCGTGCCATACTAATGAACGCCCGATCATAACGGCGATTGCCGGTTGCTTTTTCACGCCAACCATACAGCTCACTAATAAGCCATTTTTGAAAGGGCTGCATAGTGAGTTGGCTACCATCAGTCTTCGGCATTAATTCGATAAATTTAACCGCCTGTGCCGCTTTGTCTTCGTCATAGTAGAACGGGAAGCTGTCTTCTTTAGAACGGCTTAAATCACGTTTAAATCGCTCGCACGCCCATTTAATCTTTTGACCAGCCAACACTTGGCCCGATAAAACTTGGTCAACATATTCAATCATGACAACATCGCCTCGAAAGTATCTTCGGGTGTCTCATCTTTCTGCTTGTTTAATTCCATGCGGGCCCGGCTCGATAGCGACATGCCTAAATCATCAGCTAAGGACTTTAGGTCTTTCATAGCTTGTGACTGCAAAGCCACGTACGGGTTGGGCTTACGGGCGCCAGTCTCTTGATTAGTTTGTACCAGCCCGTTCTTACGAATATCATTCTCGCAAGTCTGAATGGTGGCATAAGCCCGGCAGTAGCTTGCTAAGAGGGCCCGATCAAGTTCACTGATGGGCGTATTAGCTTTCAAGTACGGGGAAACACGTTGCCATTCGGTCAAAGCACGGTCGTGCAACCAATCAGGGGGCGTCAAATCAAGTGACGGGTAATCAAACAAGGCAGTCTCTGCGTCTTTGCGCTGGTCGCGTTCTTCGTTCGTTAGATGTTTCTTTAGAGTTGATAGTTGCTTAATCTTTTGACCCATTTTCGGGCTCCTTTCGCTAAATTTATATGCAAAAAAGCCACCACAGCATGGCTGAGGTAGCTCAAATGCACATATATTCGGAATTCGTTTATTATACATAAATAGTAACACTTTCGAGTAAAAAGTGCAATATATAGTATGCTGTTATTGGCTGGCATACTACATATAGTTATGCTTCACCCCTTGACTTTTTATTTATGCAAATTTTGTATAAAGTAGTAGACATTTTTTGGTTTCTGTCAATATTGGCAAAAATTCAAATTTTTAAAGGGAAATTTATGCGAGCTGTGGAGTGTGCCCGCTCTTTTCGGGTCGACCATAGCCCCCCATATCATTGATATACCAAGTTTTACAATCACTTTAGAATACTCGCGGTCGAATTGTCGGCTGCCAAATCCAACTCGGCCTAGTTTTCGGCTTAGCTCCCCAAAATTGGGGGCTGAAAATTCAGCCGCGAAGGCACCCTATCCCGTCATCTTAACGGGTCAGCTAATGCACCAAGTTAGTGCGTTGGGGTCGTAACTTGTGACCGCAGATAGTACAGCGGAAAATTCCGCTCAATAACTCGGCTGAAAGATGTGTCCAATTTTGGACATATATTGGGTATGCTTATTTTTAAGCAGACCCCCAATAAAGATGTGCGCAATTTTGCGCAGATGTACTACCTAAGTTTAAGTTAGTCACCAATTTTAATTCAGCTGAAAATTCGGCTCTACCTAACCATATTCACTTGCGAATACTCTGTATAATCGCAACCATCATCTATCACCAACTATCGCAGGCACATCACGCCTTACCACCATTCTTAGCGCTGACCTCTTTTGACCGTACTTCTCTAGCCTGCTTAGTCTTTTGATTGTGGTGTCGGTAGCACAATGGCTGTAGGTTGCTTTCGTCTAGTCGCCGTGACCAATCATCACGCAACTCTATAACATGATCGACCACATCGGCTTTACGGATCACCCCGTCTTGATAGCATTTCACACAGATAGGGTTATTCTCTAGGAATCTACGTGATAACTTACGCCATTGAGATGACTTATAGAACTGTTGATAACGTCCCTCATGTTCGCCATACATGCGCTTGTGGTACGTTTCGGCGTTAGCCTTATGCTGGTGCTTACTGCAGTAGCGTGTGTCATAGGGCACCAACTGACGGCACCCGGCATGGTTGCATTGCTTCATAATTTTTGCCATTATAATAGATCTCCTTATATACACAAAAGGCCGCCTGTGAAGACGACCTATCATTCATTATCCGTGCTTCTGATAGCGAACAAGCGTAATGACATCATAGGCGTTAATCTCATCATCACCGGCTACGTTGTTGACCCGGTAAAGGGTGCCATCAATCTTAACCAGTTGCTGCTGATTGACCTGCTTATTATGCCGTACAACAATCATCTTCGTATCTGTCAGATCATCTCCGGTTAGAGTAATCTGCTGGTTAATGGTCTGGCTATACTCACCGAACCATAGTGAGAATTGCGGTACAAATTGCGAAACGAAAGCGCCTGTATTCGGATTCTCCTCACCATTACCATATACCCCGAATTGGCAGCGGTGCTTCATACGCGATACATCATAAGTCTTCATCGTCATCACCAGTCCTATAAACCAATGCTTCACAATAGATCTTTTTCGAATCGCTCACTTTGATAAAATCAATGCTAGTGCCTATCAACTCATCGTCAATATCTTGTGCTTTGTCGACTTCCGAAACTTGCGCAAATAACTCCTCCATATTGTCAGCATGTACCATCTTAATTTTCATTATTTAAACTCCTTTTATTCTCTAAAATATTGCTTCTTAACTACATCAACAACATGCTGATTTGCCAACAGGTCATAGTAATAGTAGTTATATGTTTCCCTGCTCATAATCATTACTAGTGAAGACTGGCCGGGATAATACCAATCTACTTTGCTATCAAATATCACGCCCACTAAATCAAGCGACAAGACGTGCTCCGCTATTTTGCTATGAACGCTATCGGCCGGCCCATAATCATGAGCAATTGCAACAATTCGTGTAGTTCCACTTACCTTTTGCAATTCGGCATGATCTAACCAATCCCCAAGGTAAGGTGGTGTGTCATACTTATTACCCGCATTGTATGAACGATCACCTGCTAGTAGTTTTTCAAGATTATGTGGGCGTTCATACACGGCACATTTATCAAACTTAAATACGTCTTCAAATTTTTTGAGGTTTTCTGAACTGCTATATTTTGTGTCTCTCAATAATTGCATTTCTTGCCATTTCATACGTGTTTCCTCCTAGAACTGGAAATGTTTTTTTAAACGTGGTCCACGTGGTCCGGTGGTCCAAACGTTGATATATCAGCACTTCAAAGACACCCTGACGTGGTCCATTAGGTGGTCCAACGTGGTCCACTTGGTAAATTTCTGATTAAACTTCGCGCATATACCCATGTAGACGTTGGCCATTCATTCTAATTCGTTGACTTTTCCAACCGTCCATATTGTCCATTAACAACTTAATTCGCTTAGCTTCCGAGTTTGTTCGCCCGGTTAAATAACGATCAACTGTTTTATGGAAGACAACTTCCATAATTTCCCGAGTTGTTGTTTGATTAAGCAGTTTCCGTTCATTGCTAACTTGATCTTGTAGCCACTTAGATTGCTGACCGTAGTCACTGACATAGCTTTGTTTTAAGCTGGTACTCATTTTTCCCCAATCTGTGGGAACTTCCATTGCTAAAAACGCTTCGATGGCATCTCGCATAGGGTCGACAGCTTCCGCAGCCATCTGATACGCCTTAGCCTCTTTCACGGTGGCCTGATCCAGATATAGCGGTTCGCCATTCCTAAACCAGTACACGGCCTCCGCCAATACTTGAAGCATGTAATTCTCGTCCGGGTGCCATACATCTAATTTGGCCTTGTTGACCCCACATTTAATTGGATAAAAACGCCGTTCACCGGTCGCGTCCTTTAAATAGTCGGTTTGGTTAGTTGTGCCAATAAATACGCATTTACGCGGGTGTGGCAACGCATAGCGGCCATAACTATTCCGGTATGTGTCGGATTGTGCACTAATGAAATTTTTGATTCCCTCAATATCCGTCTTCTTCATGGCGGAAAGCTCGGCAACTTCAATAATCCAACTACCTTGCAACTGTTGATAATCGTCTTTCTGCTTACCCATTCCTTTCAACGAATCATTGAATTTATCCGGGTATAGATTTTTACCAGCCGTACTCTTGCCAAGTCCTTGGCTCCCCTCTAAGATAGGGACAATTTCAAACTTAACTCCGGGAACATAAGCCCGGGCAATAAGACCAGTTAGCCATTTCTTAGTGATGGTGCGGGTGTAATGATTATCTTCGGCACCTAAGTAATCAATGAAATAACGTTCAGCACGTGGCTGGCCGTCCCATTCTGCCGCTTCAATACGAGCCTTAACCGGATTGATTGTCTTGCGGCGTGCCTCTGTAACTACTGCGTCGGTAATGTTCTCCTTGCTGAATAACAAATTGTAATGATCTTCAATATAGCTTCTCAATAACGTGTCATCACCATCATTCCAAAAACCTTTTTTGAACAGTGAATTGTCTGCTTGTGGCGTCTTAACAATTTGTTCCGAAAACTCGTCAAATGCAACTAGCCCTTTCAACATTTCGTCATGTTCCATAATTAAGCGGATATTGTAAAGAGACTGTGTTTTGATCCCATCGTCCGAATTTTTTTTGAAATCATTCTGCCAATCAGCGTCACGTTGCATTTTGATAACATTGCTGGCCGCTTCTCGGGTCTCTGCTGGTAGATCCATTGCTTTGCCCATTAATGAACCCCCTTACTTTCTCTTTTTAAAATAGACTGGAAAATAACATTTATCTCTCTACTTGGTAGCGATGGATCTACAAAAGAATCATTTATCACCGATAGCATGTTATAAACGGTTTTTGGATCAGCACCAACGCTAAACATTCGGCCAGCCATTTTAGTAAGCCAAACGTTCCTATCACCCGTATTGGCCCCTTGCACCATCTCATCAAGCAAACGCCCAGTATATTTCTTTAACCGTGTTGTATAGGCGTATTCTGACGCACCGTTCAAATTATTGGTGCTTAATTCATCAACTATCCAATTAGGTGCCGGTTTAATATCAGCCAGTGTTCGACCAGATAAGGGTGCATAAGCCATGCCACCAATCTCACTTGGCGCAATTACAGTAAAGTCACTTAGCAGGTCAATGCCAGGCCAATTATCGACCTTGCGCACCTTATCTCCGGTATACTTAAAGAAGTAATGGAGACCACCACCAGCTGTCTTTTCAATGTACGTATCTGGTGAAAGTGTCTTGCCTTGGCGCTGTAACTCCATCAGGCTATCTTTTCCATTCTTAGCAGAATCGTGAATATCAACATCAACCACCAATAAATGCGACGTGTCTAACCGCAAGCCTAGGTTATAATCTGGGTTATTTTGAAACCAGTCCACAATGATGTTCTGGTCTCTAGTGGCTTCTAAATATCCGTGGTGGCCCTTAGGTGGTGTCTTAGTGTTGGCTGATAAAGGGTAAATTTCATACCCGCTTTCAACTAAATCAAGTGCCGCATACAACGAAGCGAATTCCTTCATTGTTTATCGCCACCAAACATATTAAATTTGTCCACGTTTGTGTAATGATTTTCAGCATATTGATGTACTACTGTAATTAACCCGATTAGGTCACCAACCCTATCTATATCGTTGTCTAAACTATCACTGGCTAACTGACTTAAAGCTCCCAATGCGTTGGCTAACGTACCTGCTTCAAACGCTAAATCATCTAAGTCCTCTATTTTATTCATTTTCATCTTTTCCCTTCATCAAAACAGTAGTGACGTGTTATAATTAAGGGAAAACATACATTGCGATATGCCTGACCTACTACTCGCCAAAGTAAAGTAGGTCTTTTTTGTATGCTCTCCCATTTTTCTTGCCTCGTATCTTTATGCCTTCTTCATTCCAACTAACGCCGTAGCAATGCCAAGAAAATAACTGGCAAGGAAACCGACCAACAGTAAACTGACTAAGTTCATAGGATCACCTCCTTAAGTTTATTCTGCCCCCGCACGGTGCAATTTAAATTGTTTTTGAAGCTAAATACTTATCCAGCTCTTTACGTTCAATACGCTTTAGTCTACCAATGCTAGTTACCTTTAATCCGTCATTAATCATCTTGTAGACTGTATTCATGCTGCCAATATTTAGTTCTTCCATTACTTGATGATAAGTTAGCCACTGATTTTTTTCGTTATTCATCTTTGCCACCTCCTGCGGTTTTATTAAAGAAACTAAAAACTATATTTGGTTTCTTTAACTGAACTTATGATACATAGTTGTTCATTTGAAGTCAAGTATGTGATACCATTTATTCAGATAGGTTTCTTATAAAAAACTGAAAGAAGGCATTCAAATTGAACCCCATAAGGTCACGCATGCTTGAACTTCATATGTCATTTACGGATTTGCAAAATGATACACAATTATCTAAAGCTACAATTGCCAGGCTCATAAAAAACGATGAAATTCCTGATAATACCAGACTTTCCACACTAAAACTAATCGCTAATTCTATAGAGTGTCCTGTCTCCACTTTATTAGCGCCTGCCGTTACTAACTATTCCATTCTTCCCCCAACTTCTGAAAAAAAGAAGGTTCGTAACGAGATAAGCAGCATAGTCTTTTCCTATATTGTTCCAATCAATTTTGATCTGATTACCAATTCCACGTTTAAAATAGATTTTTTTCAGAATATAAAAAACCAAAATCTGAACAAAATAATAATATCAGTGGAAAAAGATCCAAATTTAGCAATCGGCGGTTTGATTTTGGGAAATCAACAGCGAACTTTGAGAAGCATATTAAATGAATTGATTATTAACTGTCATTACGAAATGAGCTCTTTTGATAAAAATAATGATATATTTTGCGACTTCAACGCGTTTATTAATTCTGAATTTTCAACACAAGGTACTTTCTCTTTTAATTATTCAAACACCAGCGAGTCCCATTTTTTGCACATATACTTTTAATAATTGTTTTCTTACATAACACTGCCCCCGCACGGTACGTTATGGAGGAAATTATATATGGCAGCAATCAAGAAGTATCAGGACAAGGACGGGAATACCCGTTATCAATTTCAAATATATTTAGGCACTGATCCACTAACTGGTAAGAAAAAAACGTAAGCACCAAATAACTGACCGTCTATGATTGGCGGCAAATCCACGATATGATAACCTCATCAAATAAATTGGTGAG
>NZ_RHNW01000024.1 GCF_003946045.1 Levilactobacillus mulengensis
AAGGGCGTCCTCAAAAATCGAGGACGCCCTTTCCCTTTTTATCTACATTTCAATACGGTCAGTTATTTGGTGCTCACAAAAAAACTACCCGTCGTCGTGGATTCAAGACAAAAAAAGAAGCCCAGATTGTACTATCAAGACTTGAGCTTGATGTTTACAACCATGGACTTCCCGCAAAGAATGATAATTCTATTTTTAGTGACATTTATCAACTCTGGTTTACACAATACCAGCATACCGTTAAAGAAAGCACTTGGGCAACTACCAAACGAATGTTTCGCCTACACATTTTGCCCGTGTTTGGCGAGTACCGCATAGCTCAAATAACCATTAAAGATTGTCAGAAAGCAATCAACCAATGGTTTAACGAGGGATTAGCCAAGTATCATACGCTTATGAACTACGTTGCCAAGGTGCTTGATTATGCCATCAATATTGACTTAATCAGTGAGAACCCTGCAAAACGGGTTATTGTTCCGGTAAATAAGAATGATCGTTCACGCAAAAACTTAGAGAATTATTTTGACAAGCCGGAGTTGCAACACTTCTTTGAGTGTCTGAATGATGACGATAATACGCCACAAGCTAGTGTGTTCTTCCGTTTGGCAGCATTTAGCGGTATGCGAAAGTCAGAAATGTTGTGTTTGGAATGGTCAGATATTGATTTTGTTCATCACACCATAAGCGTCAATAAAACACAGTCTCGAGGCGATATGGCTCGTTTACTGGTACAGACACCCAAGACTGCCAGAAGTAATCGAACTGTCTTCATAGACCCTAAAACAGTGCAAATTTTGCAACGGTGGCAATTGGAACAGAAGAAATATCTTATCCGTTTTGGTTTTAACATAAATCACAGCAACAATTATGTTTTTGCCAATGAAAATAATGAGATGTTTCAACCATCTAAGCCACGCAAATGGCTTGAACATACCCTGACGAAATATGATCTAAAACACGTAACCGTCCACGCATTTCGGCATACCTATGCCACCTTGGCATTTGAAGCTGGTGCTTCGGTTAAATCGGTTCAGGATCAGCTAGGGCATTCAAGCTATCGAACGACTTTAGATATTTACACGGCAGTCACTGCAAAACAAAAGAACGAAGCCACCCAAAAACTAGCAAGTTATCTTAATTTCTAAAGTGGACCACGTTGGACCACCATATGGACCACGTCAAGGGGTCTTTAAAGTGTTGATATATCAACGTTTGGACCACCGGACCACGTGGACCACGTTTAAAAAAACATTTCCAGTTCTAGGGTAAAGAACGAATTAGTCATTTTCTAGCTTACCTATTTACGCAACCCAATCTTCAAAAGACTATCACAGCAGGAATAAGCGTGGCTTACTTGGCTTACCATTTGGCTAACTTTTATTGATAATGAATGACAATCAATGAAACCCCTGGGCATAGAAAAAGCCGTTGTCACAAGGGTTTTGACACCCTATGACAACGGCTGATAAGTAGGAATTGGGTATACTGGGCTCGAACCAGTAACTTACGGATTCAGAGTCCGCTGCCTTACCATTTGGCGAATACCCAATAAGACTTCTGTTGCCTGGACAACTATTTAATCTTAACTTGTTCCGCTTTTGGTGTCAACCAGTTTCACCTAAAAAAGCGAATTTTTGCATGAAGTCCCACTTCAATGTAATTTTATGCAAAGAAGGATTGACATTTTTTAGCGAATAGGTTAAATTAGATATTGCTAGTAGGGATTATTGCCCGTTGGTCAAACTGGTTTAAGACGTCGCCCTCTCAAGGCGGAGCTACGGGTTCGAGCCCCGTACGGGCTATCAGTTGTCCACAAACGTTGTTAAAACAACGTTTGTGGACTTTTTCTTTGTCTAAAATTTCCGGACACAAAAAATCGGTAAAAGTTCGTGGACTAGACCAATTAAAGGAACCTCAACCGTTTTTTTCTGTCTCACAATTTAGCTGGATCCTTCACCGTTAAGCGATTCAGCTCCTGCTCAAATTCGGCGACACCCTCGCCCGTGACCGCCGACAACAAGTAAATCTGCTGCACGCCAGCATTTTTCAACTGTCCGCGCGCATAGTCCACCTGTTGAGGCGTTGCCACGTCAATTTTAGAAATGACGCCAACCGTCTGAACGGGAAACATGGTGGTAAAGGCTGGCGGAAAAACTGCCCGCTGATCAAGCCCGCTCTGAATCGCCACAATCAACTTGGCCCCCGTCGACATGGTCATCAGTGACGGATACAGGTAACGGTGCTCAACGAATTCGCCGGGGGTATCGATGATTTCTCCCCGAAACTCTACCGCTTGCGTTTTATCATAGCTAATTTTCTCGTGATGTAAGCGCTGAATCAAGGTAGTCTTGCCACACCCAATGGCGCCGACAAACATGGCTTTTCTCATTGTAAACCAACCTCCCTTCACCACATCATAACGCTAATCATACATCGCAATGCCAATCGGGGTCACAAATTGCGGGAAGTCCGGCTTGCTTGCTGGCGTTCCCAGTGCCTGACTGAACGTTTTGATGAAGTCCTTAAAGTTAATCGCCCCACCAACCACGATGACGGGCTCCTGTGGCTCACCCTGTGTTGCCGATCGGGTAATCGCCGCCATCTTCTCGACAACCGGCCGGATGGTCGCAAAGACTTCCAGTTCCTTGGTGGTATCGCGCTTGAACGCCTCGGCTTGGGCCATGTCCCAGTGATTGTGCCCCGCCAAGACCATGGTCATGTGGGACCCACCCGTCGCTTCATCCGTCACGTAGGTCAACTGATTATCCTTAAAAATACTGATACCCGTGGTGCCACCACCAATATCAACGACCGTGCCATTGGCCAACTGTAAAAACTTAGCCGCGGCTGTGGGTTCATCGACCACCGCGCTGCAGGTGAAGCCAGCCGACTCAATCACGTTAGCCACGATTTTCGCACTGCCCTCACCGGTACCAGGTGGAATGGCGCCACTAGCGGTCGTCAACGACACACCCAGAATTTCTTCTGCCTGTTGTTTCAACCGCATTAAGATCCGGACGGAATCCATGAAATTGACTACTAAGCCATCACGAACCGCGTGGTCATATTCAAAGTTGCCATAAAGCACGTTATCGTCATGGTCCAACACCACCATCACGATGGACGAGGTTCCTAAGTCGACGCCCACCTTTAGCGTTTCCTGGTCCGTCACTGGCCGCGTCGCTTGATCGCCGTTAACGACCCGCGCAAACTGATCAAGTTTTTGGTTCGCCGCCGTGACTAAATCTTGTTTTTCCGCAATCATACTGAACACCTCATCCTCAAGTGACTTCACTAATGCAGACACAACCGTTGGGCAATTGCCGGATGCTGCTTAAAGAATGCCTGAGAGTATCCGCACCCCGCCACAATACTCAAGTCAAATAGTCGCGCCATCACAATTAATTTTAGCATCAACTGCCCCGCCAGCCCCTGATGGGCAAAGTCCGGTTCAATGGTGACCCCGGTAATCACTAGCAGGCCCGTGCTCCAATCAAAGGTCGCCTGACCAATGGTTTGCCCCTGCCGCTGTAACCGAATAATATCGGGACCAAAGTCAAACGTTAACGCTGGTAACGCCGGTTCAGCGCCTTGGACCGCCGCAACCAGCCGCGCCATGGCTAGCTTCAAAAACGTGACTGTCTGCTCATCCGTTAGCAGGTCATGCTGGGCAAACAACTGGGACACGTCGCTGAGATAGATCTCTGAGGGCTGGATGACCTGCATCCCCAGCACCAAGGCTAACTGCTTCAGCTGCTGGTTCGCGCTCATCCCGCCTAGTTTACCGGTCGAGACCGAGGCAATTAGCACGGGTTTCCCCTGCCACAGATTCCCATCATCAGATACTGACGCGATATCTAACGCATTTTTTAAACACCCCGGGATTCCCCGGTTAATTTCCGGCGTGACGATACAAAAGCCGTCCAAGCGCTTGATCTGCGCCTTAAAGGCCTGACACGTCGCCTGGTCCCGGCCGCTCAGCTGATCATGCCACAGGGGCAGATGTGCCAGTGAAATCGGCTCAACCACGACGGTATTGGGGCCCATCAAGCCTAAATTGCGGGCGACTTTTCGTGCATAGGATTCCGCCCGGAGACTCCCTGCTAATAACCCAATTCGTTTCAAAAGAATCGTGCCTCCTTCACCAGTAAGCCTGGCTCTACAAAAAATTCTCAACAACCTAGGCGCCAAAATACCTAGTCATCGGGAATCTTTTTAAGTCAATTCTGATGTTAAGTATGTTTGCTGTAACCGTTGAATGACTGACGCAGATACCCCCACAAAGTCGACCAGGTAATTACTGATGCTACCAAATTCACCAGCAATCAAGGTTAAGGCCTGGTCAAAATAATCGGGTGAGGCAATCGATAGGTCAATAATTGAGGACTGAAAATTGGCATTCATTTGATAATCACGCGCCGCGATGAGTCGCCGTGCGACCTTAGCTAAACAATACTGATTGGTGCGCAAATAATCTTGCTTGATCTGGGAAACGGGCACGCCCAACGCCCCTAATAGGAGCAACGCACACAGGCCGGTGCGATCCTTACCAGCGGTACAGTGGAACACCACCGTCTGTGGCTTGTCCTGCGTCAACAGGTCAAAGAACTGCCGGTAGGCCTGCCGCGGCTGGGCGTTCAGCACCAAGCGTCGATACACCCGCATCATTCTGCGGTACCCATTGTGGGCATCACTGGCATAGAACTGGTTGAGTCGTTGAATCGTTTGGACACTCTCAGTCTCATCGTTATCAAACAACGGGATGTGCGTCAGCTGAATCCATTCAGGTAGCCGGTCTGGTGCCTGCCGCCACTCCGCGTGAGAACGCGTGTCAATCACCGTTGTCACGCCGTAGGCCACTAGCTTTTCTTGATCAGCTACTGTTAAATTGGCTAAACTATCCGCCCGTAGCAACCGATGCGTCCGCACGCGCCGGTGGTCAAATGTCTCCAGACCACCCAGGTCGCGAACGTTTACCGCACCCACTAATGGTAACGCTTGTTGTTTCATCATTTCTCACCACACCACTATGTCCGCGTAATATTGGTGACATCGAATCCCAGTAGGTCTCGCAACGTGGTCACCACTTGCCGCAACGCCGCCTCGACCTCTGAGACCTCGCCAACGATGACGACCGACCCACTGAACCGGTCAATAAATCCCAGTTCCACATTGCTAGATTTGGTGGCAATATCACCGGCAATAATGGACGTTTCACTAGGCGTGATCGTTAAGATACCTAACGCATTGCGGTCCGTCTGGATACCCAGCTTCACGTAGATATCCGGCGTGGGATTGGCAATAATATGGGCCAGCGTCACCTGCTTGCCAGGGACATACTCTTGAATTGAACGTGCAATATCGCGAGCCATTCCGTTCACCTTCTCCTAATTATCCAAAATCTTTTCGGTCTCCCGGGCGATCACCAATTCTTCATTGGTCGGAATGACCAGGACCTTGACCCGACTGTCAGCGGCCGAAATGTCCAGGTCATTGTCTTGGTTGGCCTCGGCATCGATCTTGACCCCCAGGTAACCAAAGGCGGCACAGACCCGCTCCCGGATTGGGGCGGAATGCTCGCCCACACCGGCCGTAAAGACCAACGTTTGTAAGCCCCCCAGGTCGGCCGTATAGGCGGCAATGTAGGACTGAATCTGGTGCACGTAGATCTGTAAAGCTAACTTAGCGCGGTCGTTGCCGTCAGCCTCTGCCTGTAAGACATCCCGGACATCATTAGACACCCCGGAGATTCCTAGCAAGCCGGATTCGTGGTTCAACAACTGCCGAATGTCAGCCGCACTGAAGTTCTCCTTCTCGGCGATGAACGGCAAGACGTTAGGATCAACATCCCCAGAACGCGTACCCATCACTAGGCCGGCCAACGGCGTAAATCCCATCGACGTATTCACCGACTTGCCGTCCCGAATGGCACAAACACTGGCCCCGTTGCCCAAGTGACAGGAAATGATTTTCCGCGAAAAGTCTTGGTCGTAGCGCCGGTTAACCTCGCTATAGATGTACTGGTGAGATTGCCCATGGAAGCCGTACCGCCGGATCCCATATTTGGCATAATACTCAAATGGTAGCGCATACATATAGGCCTTTGGCGGAATCGTACTGTGGAAAGATGTATCGAATACCGCGACTTCACTGGCACTTGGCAGCAACTTCTCAAACGCTTCAATCCCCAATAAATTAACCGGATTGTGCAGTGGCGAAATCGTTGCCAAATCCGCGATTTTTTGTTGGACAACTGGCGTGATCTTGGTGGTTTGCGTATATTCGCGACCACCATGGGCCACCCGATGGCCGATACCAACAATCTCATGCTTATCACGAATCGCCCCACTGTCCAACAGGGCATCCGTGACGAGTTGGACGGCCTCGGTATGGTTTTGAACCGCTTGGGCCTTTTTGTAGTG
Source organism: Levilactobacillus mulengensis (assembly GCF_003946045.1). Lineage (GTDB taxonomy): Bacteria > Bacillota > Bacilli > Lactobacillales > Lactobacillaceae > Levilactobacillus > Levilactobacillus mulengensis. The sequence goes on from NZ_RHNW01000024.1 coordinate 6,423, forward strand.
CGTTCCCTGATAATCATAAGTGAAGACGGCATCAGAATGGCCGATGCGATCAACCAAGCCACTCATAATAACGGTCTCTGCTGGCATGGCGTACAATTTAAATTTCAGCGAGGAACTCCCCGCATTAACGGATAAAATCTTTGGCATACGTCATCTTTCCTTCTATCATCAACTGACTTACCGAATCACTTTGCGGTAAATCGCCTTTAAATCCCCATCAGTTGGCACAACCGGGTTCCCGACAAAGGTTGCGTCTAATTTGGCATCATCGATCACCACTTGCATCTTGGCCTCGGCATCCTTAGCATCGACGCCAAATGCCCGCAAGGTCTGAGGACAATCCATCTGGAGCATCATCTGCCGGATGCGTGACAGCAGGCGCTGAATCGCTAACCGGTCACTCAAACCGTGAGAGGCTAAACCGGCCTTCCGAATGGCCTCGGCATATTTGTGCAACGCCAGCTTGGAGTGCGCCGCGTTGTATGCCACCACGTGAGGCAACAGCATGGCGCAGGCTAAGCCGTGCGGCACGTGGAAGTTAGCGCCCAGTTGATGGGCCATCGCGTGGCAGAAGCCTAGCCCCGCGTTGGTGAAGGCCATCCCGGCGGCACACGAAATTTCGTGGACCGTTTGGCGTTTGGCAACATCGTCCCCGTGCTGATAACAGTCGACTAAGTCATGGGTGATCACGTCAATACCCTTTTCGGCGAGGGCATCGGTAATCGTGTTAGCCCCCTTGGAGACCAATGCTTCCAGGGAATGGGTCAAGACATCCAGTCCAGAGTAAGCGGTGACACTCTTAGGCGCCGTCATGACTAATTGCGGATCCAGCAACGCCACGTCCGGTGTCAAATAAGGCTCACTCAGTGGCACCTTCGTGTGGTTCTTGGTGTCTGACACGACCGCGATGTTGGTCACTTCTGACCCCGTCCCGCTGGTCGTGGGAATGGCGATAAACGCTTTGAGCTGCGTCTGATTGATCTTTTCACCGAAGAAGCGGATCGCCTTGCCGGTATCAATCGCTGAGCCGCCACCAATGCCAATCATCACATCGGGTTTGACCTGATTAAACTGGGCGACTCCCGCCATAATCGTGGTCAACGGCGGATCGGGCTTAACGTCCGAGAAGACACTGACCTGGTTCGATGCGTTAATCCGCTGCTGAATCCCCTTTAACGTCGGAGTACCGGGTAAGAACGCATCGCAGACCATTAAGATACTTTTACCAGACAGCTGTTTCAGCCAATCAAGGCTATCTGTTCCGGAAAAAATCTTGGTTGGAATTTGAAATTCTTCCATGGTCTAAACCTCCCAGTTTCTCAGTGAAAATCCTTCGGGGCTCGTGAACCGACGACGACGGGTAAAGGTCTTGGTCGTCGTGGTCCCCTCACCAGTTGGCGTCGCAATCGTAAAGGCTGCGGCACCCGTGTAGTAGCCATTGTCGCCAACCCCGGTTGCAGCAAACGTTGGACCGTTGGCCACAAAGATCGAGGTGTTCATCCGGTGAGCTGCCTGATTGATGTGTGGCAAGTTCTCGGAATGAATCGAGGCCGTGTGGTGATGTCCACCTTCGACTTCGACCGCCGTTTGTAACGCGGACTTGAAGTCTGGGCAGCAAACAACTGGCAGAATTGGCATTAACATTTCGGTCGTAACTAACGGATGATCCTTCTTAGCTTCAAAGGTAATCACTTTCGGCTTGCCCGTGTAAGGAATCTTGGCTGCGTCCAGGATCACGGTGGCATCTTTCCCAATATAGGTCCGGCTTGGCGTGCCATTCTCTTGAATCGTCATCTTAGTTAACGTGGCAATCTGGTCGGCATCCTTAACTAGGAAGGCCCCCGCCGTCTGCATCTTTTGAATCAAGTCATCCTTGACGCTGGCTTCCACGACAACTTCCTTTTCAGCGGTGCACAAGATGTTATTGTCGAAAGCACACGAGGTGACCACATCATGGGCAGCCAAATCCAGGTTGGCCGTTTCATCGACGATGGCTGGTGGATTCCCAGCACCGGCACCGACAGCCTTTTTCCCGCTGATCAACGCCTGATGGACCACCGCTGGGCCACCGGTAACCGCGAGCATGGCAATGTCTGGATGCTTCATCATTTCTTGGACGGACTCGATTGAAGGGACGTCCAGGGAAACGACCATGTTCTTCATCCCCGTTGCCTTTTCTACATACTTATTAAGATGTTCGATCATCCAACGCGTAATGTTCTTAGCACCCGGGTGGGCCCCGAAGAATAAGGTGTTCCCGCCGGAGAGCATCATGATTGAGTTGTTGATCACCGTTTCGCCGGGGTTCGTGCTTGGTCCCACGACCCCAATGACGCCAAATGGCGTGTACTCATACATAGTCATGCCGCCGTCACCCGTTTGGACCTCGGGATCCAGCATCTCAACGCCGGGCGTGTTGTACAGGGCATCTTTCAGCTTGGTTTCCTTGGCTTCAACGGTCCCCATGCCGGTCTCATCCCAAATTGCCTGCGCAATTTCCTTCAGGTGCGGGCCAAAGCCATCTTGAATCGCCTTGATGACCTTTTTCCGAAAGGCTAAGGGCTTGTCCGCATAGGCAACTTGGGTCTGCTTAGCGGCCGCAATCGCAGCGTCGACCGTTTGAAAAATCCCATTGCCTAAGCCCTCTGGTTGGGCCAGCTGTGGTGACGGTTCGGCATCAGTGGACGCCTGCTTCGCTAATTCTTGGTGTAAAATCTCTCTGATTTTTGTCTCTAACTCATCGGTCTGCATATCTTCGTCACACTTCCTTTAAAAATTCCCGAATGGCCGCTTCACAGATGGCTTGGTCCTCCTCGACCCGGCCACCGCTGACCCCAATCGCCCCAATGATTTTGTCATCGATCACGATCGGGATGCCACCCGGAAACGACACCAATTTGCCATCAAGCATCGTTTCCATTTGATACAGGGGGCCGCCCGGCTGAATATCACGACTAATGTCTTTGGTGGGCTCTTCCATCGCGATTGCCGACCACGCCTTCTTTGGCGCGAGCAACGAGCCAACTAAATTCCCATTCGGCATGTGATACAGCATTTGGACGATTCGCGCTTGATTCATTAGGCAAATGGTGACGCCAACACCCAGGTCGTCCGCCTTGGCAACCGCCGCGTCGATCACGCGCTCCATTTTTTTGCGCTCAAACGGTTGGGCGGCGTCCTGCTTAGACAGGACATCCTTCACAATCTGATTTAGCTGTTGTGCATCCATCCTATTGATCCCCCTTCACTGCTTGGCAGTACCGTTTGATCACTTGATCTTCAATGGCGCGCAGTTGATGTTCATGGTCCTCTGAGCGGGCAATGATGTAGAAGAAGTCTGATAACCGATTGACATACTTTTCAATCTCCGGTCGGACAAAGTGCGTCTGCATGAATTTAACCAACAACCGCTCTGCCCGGCGGCAAACCGTCCGACAAACGTGTAACTGGGCGCCGGCCGTACTTGACCCCGGCAGAATGAAACTGTCGACGGCTGGTAGACTGGCGGTGTACGCATCAATGACGTGCTCCAAGAACTGAATATCTTCTTCAGTAATCATGCGACTGTTCTGCTGGAAGGTGGTTGCGTGCTGAGTCGCTAACTCGCCTTGCAGGAAGAACATGTGGTACTCGACCCACTGCAGCCATTCAACGTTCTTAGGGACCTGACAGAACTTGTCTGCCAGACTCACGTTTGCGTTCAGCTCATCAAAGGTGCCGTAAACCTCAACTTGTAATGAATCTTTTGAAACCCGTTGCCCATCGTACAAACTCGTCGACCCTTTGTCGCCGCCTTTGGTATAAATTGGCATGGCAATCACCTCCCTCGGTTAAACATCCACGCTGTCGATGATGCCCACAATGGAACAGTCATTCACATCGTTAGGCACATTGTTCACCGTCGCGTGCCGCGCACCAGCACCACGCGCCAGTAAGACGCGCTCGCCGATCCCGGCACCAACCATATCGGCCGCAACTTCCTCGGAGCGCATCGCTTTGCCGTCCGCGTTAATGGGTTGCACAATCATTAACTTGCGACCGACCAGCGAGGCGTCCTTTTGCGTCGCAACGACGCTACCAATTACTTTTGCCATATACAATCTTCATCAGTCCTTACCTGCTTCGTGATGTGCTTCTGGGCCATCGCAGTCACAGCCTCAACCGTCAACCGTTGCTGGGGCGAGACAATCAGAATCGCTTGATCCGGTAACGCAGCAATCTCCGCCCGACCAATGCTGCTCTGATAGTAGGCCTTAACGACCTGCGCGGACCCGACCTCAAAGGTGACCGGCCAATCCCGCAGCATTTTGAGCGGGATGAAATTGATTAGATTGCGATTAAGTTGAAACGTAAAGTGTACATCGTAACTCATTCCCTTCAATAACCAGGCAACCCAGGAATTCGCTTCGTTAACTTGGTATAAATTTAACAGCAAGTCAATCGTCATGCCCTGGAGCGTGACCTGACCGAAATCAATCAGGAGTCGTTCACTGGGAACCGGTGCTTGTTCTGAATAAGGAATCGCTTTCATTTTGGTTTGGCGCTCTTGAATTCGTTTAAGTACCTCGGCAATCACCCGATCCATTCACCGTCACCAACTTTCATGCTTAAAATGTTGACTGAACTTTCGGAATGATGTGCGCAACCGTGGTCGACTGAACGTTCGCGGCGCTAGCTTCGTCCGTGTCGAGATGCATTTCCAGCGTAAAGTCTTGCCGTGGCCGGGCAATCACATCATCGTAAATGGTTCGGCGGCCCGCTGAGTTGATTTCAACCGTCACGGTATCCCCCAACTTAACACCAAACCGTTGGGCATCCGTTAAACTCATGTGAATGTGGCGCTTGGCCACAATCACACCCTGAACGGTCACCTCACCAGCCGCCGTGCGTAGCTTAACCGACGGCGTTCCCGCCAGATCACCCGACAACCGAATGGGCGCCGGGACCCCTAGCTTAAAGGTTTCAGAATTTGCAATTTCCACCTGTGAATGCGACCGGCATGGGCCTAAGACCTGCACGTGCTCCAAGGTTCCCTTGGGACCAACCACATCACACGTCTGCTTCGAGGCAAATTCCCCGGGCTGCTTCAGTTGCTTAAATTTTTCCATCTTTTGACCTGGAAATAATTTATCGAAGTCCGCTTGAGTCAAGTGAATATGGTGGTTGGAAATGCCAATTGGAATCGCATTTGGATCGGCAACTGCGCTGGCACATTCAGTCACAATTTGGCGAACTAAAGTCCGTAAGTTTTCTTCAGTCAATTCCATAAGTTATCATCCAATCTCTTCAGCTTATTTACCGCTTGGTAAAATACCTTCAACTTCAGAATGTGGACGAGGAATGACGTAGGAACTGACGATTTCACCGACGTTGCCCCCAGCCTGCACACCTGCATCCACTGCGGCTTTAACGGCACCCACGTCACCACGAACCATGACCGTGACCAGTCCACTCCCAATCTTTTCTTGCCCAATCATGGAAACATTGGCAGCTTTGACCATGGCATCCGCTGCTTCGATCGAAGCAACTAAGCCTCTAGTTTCAATCATTCCAAGTGCATTATTCATCATTCATTCCTCCTAATTTTGCTCCCAGGAGCCAAGCTCTCATCGAGGTTAGCTTTCCGGTTTGTTCTTTGGTTGCGACTTATTGGTTGCTGGTCGCTTAGTTGCTGGCTTACGACCCGGTTTACGACGACTGACCGGCTTCTTGGTCGCTGGTTTGGTGGTCGTTGGCTTCGTGGTCGTTGACTTTGTGGTCGTTGACTTCGTGGTCGTTGACTTCGTGGTCGTTGGTGTTGCCTTAGCCTTGGTCGTTTGTACGGCCGGGACCTGTGGCTGCTTAACGGCCGGCGTCGTCTCAACCTTCTGTGTCGTTACCGGTTGCTTGGGCCGAGTCGCGGTGTCGCCGGACTCACTCTCTGGCAAGTCGTTATTAAACGCATCCGTCTGCCCCAATTCAGGAACACCTTCAGCTGGGTTGGCCAAGACGGTGGTGCTGACGACGTTCACCCGACTATCGGCTGTTCCAGCGTCAATCGCGGCTTCAACCGCAGCGACATCCCCCGTCACGGAAACGGTAATGTACCCACCGGTTGCATTTTCAATGTTTTTGATGCCTACCGAAGCGGCCTTTAACATGTGATCCGCCACCATAATGGCATCAGTGAGTCCAATCACCTCAACGTATCCAATTGCTTCCATTTCGTTCACCTACCTTACAGCTTAAATGGCACACCTTTCACTAACCGAGCGGCATTGGCACCGATGATTCTGATGGCCTTGGCCGTGGTTACGTCCTCCGTAAAGAGCGGCGCGTCCGGTGCCAGATTCTTGTAATGAACCACGATCTGGTCACGACTGTAGGCAATGCCCACCGACAACCGTGAGGCAACCGCGGCATCATAAGCTCGCGTGACCAAGTCTGGCGACGTCTGATCAGAACTCGGTAGAAATAGAAAAGGAATCTGTTCCTCTTCTATTCCCAACAACAACGGCTGCAACCGTTCCGGTAAGGTGGTACCATCCTCTGGTAGGAGGGCAATATCGATTGCTGGACGATCCAAATCTTCAGCCATAGCTATTGTCGCCTACTTTCATCAGCGTACGAGAGAATCAAGCCCGTTGCGACGGCGTTCCGGGGGCCTTCAATGCCACGAATGTTCCCCCGTCCGGCAACCAAGTCATAGTGCGACAGCTCATCGGTGACCAATCCAGGAATTTCAAAATCAAGAGCTGAGCCACCCACGATAACCACGAATGGAATATCGCGAATGTTACCAGTCGGACTGACGTGGCGTAAAGCCCGAAGCGCATTGGTGACAAACACCCGCTTCTTAGCCGTCTGCCGAATCAGCTTGATTTTTTCAATGCTTAGGTTCCCTGGAATTGGTTCATAACCTTCGGGCTTCAAGACCACGACCCGGGCAAACATTTCTGCGGGCAATGGCTCCTCGAAGAACTGAACCGACCCATCCTCGTGCCGTAGTTGAAAGAGGTTTTCCACCTTGGCCAGCGGATAACGTTTGATATCTTCTGCCAGGTAAATGTTATCTAACCCTAGCTCAGAGTTGATGATCATCGTGACCATATCACCCGCACCGGCTAAATGAATCGCCACCTTCTGATTCTCCTTATTCACAATGGAGGCATCGGTCGAACCGGCACCCAAGTCAAGGATGGCCAACGGTTTGGTCGTTCCGGGCGTCGTTAACGCCCCCAGAATGGCCGACTCCGCTTCGGCACCCCCAATTTCAACGGGGATCCGGAGTTCCTTCTTGATCAAATCGGCAATCAATTGCATTTGCAAATGGTCTGATTTAACCATCGCGGCAATCCCGACCGCCTGTTCCATTGAGAATTCACCGGCTAACCCGCCCCGTACCTTGACGGGCACGGACGTGTTCACCGCCAACAAGTCTTGAATGGCAATGTCCTTGTTCGTCTTACCGGTTAAATCAGCCATGGTTTGACGAACCTTTTCGAGCATCCCACCCACGTTAGTGCCGGCTTCACCAGTGATATCATCGATTTGATCAAAGACATTGATCTTATCCATAATGCTTTGCGCACCCGTCGCCACATTTACTTTTTGGTGACCCTTGTTCCCGGCAATGGTAATCGCTCCGGCTGGGATGACCCGCGCCTTAACGTCACCCTTAGGCGTCTTGATCACGACAGCCGACCGGTTACCAATCAGTGCCCGCGAAACCGGCACGATGTTCTTCGTTTCTTCCGAGCTCAAATTAAACAACGTAGCAATCCCGTATGGGTTGGACAATTGCGAAATCACTTGCCCTTGCGGCGCAACTTCAACCGCAGCCAGCATATGACGTGGCACCTTATCGATCCGGGCGACCTCATCGACGATCGGTAAGGTCGTTGTTAACCGATTATCAACCAAGACCCCATCATCGCTTTGGAGAATCGCCGCCGTAATATGGTAGCCGTTAGCAATATAGGCATTGATCAGCTGGGCAACATCCGCAAAGTCCATCTCTTTTGACACGATCACGATATAAGAACGCTGTTTGTCCGTCTGCTCTCGCAAATGTAGTAAGTCAACCGTATAACCAGAACCAGTGCCTACACCACCAGGAGTTCCCGGGTTATGCCCAATCATCGTTGATTCGGTAATCACCGTTTCCGTAATGGTTTCCATGGCAACATCGCCAATCACTGGTGTGGCCTCATTGATCCGGATCAGATCAACATCCTTTAAGTCCGTCTTCGTGGTCGCAATCACGCGATGAATCGCATCCTTAACCCCAATCAGATTCTTCTTCGTTCCTTTAATTCCCGTTGTTGGCGCAATTCCAGAACCAAGAAAGTTCACCTTGCCATCCGCTGACACATCCGCTAAAGCAACTTCAGTCGAGGAATTACCAATGTCTACACCAATCACACGTGTCATGCTAAAACCCCTACCTTTGTCTAGTTGTCACCCTTCAGCTTATTGTGCTTTTCGTAGTTGGTTGCGGCTTCCTTGAACCAGTTGGAGCAAATGGGTGCATGGTACTTGTCTGCCAGTTCATCGGCAATGTCTAACAGGTCCTGCTTGGAAGACCGGTATGGCCGCAAAGCCCCGTACATTTCAAGCAACCGGTCATCTGGCACACCGGTCAATTCAGCTGCTCGCTGGAAGTTGTTTTGAATCTGTGAACGACCGGCTTCGGCAGCGATTTTCCCTTGCATTCTTAACGTTGATGGGGCAATCCGTAATTCTTTCGAATCAACCTTGCCATCCACGATGTCTTGGAACGTAATCGCTTTCAATTCCTTGCCAGATGGTGACTTAACTAAGTCTGGGTGCTTCTTGAACAATGGGAAGTCCTTGGCCGTCAAATCAGGATCAGCACTAGTCGTGTCTTGAGCTGGTGCCTTAGTCGCTGTCCCGCCGTTGCCGTTTAACTCTTTCATAATTTTGGCAACTAAATCGTCTACTTCACTACTCATCAATACTGCCTCCAATCACGTACTTGTTAATTAAAGTTCACATCAATTTCTTCAGCTGGTTTACCAACCACAACCTGCTTCGTTTCTTTAATGTGCATCAAAGCTGCCAGTGCTTGGTAACGTGGCCGAGCCATTTGATCATTAACCGTTGGTACTGGGCTTGGGGACATGCCTTTGGCATACTGAGCCGCGTTCTTCCCGATTGCCCGGAACGTATCCAGTGTCAGCACAGGTGCTTGTGGGAACAATTCCAAGTTATTCAGCGGATCTTGATCCTTCTGGTGAATGATGGTCGTCCCTTTAGATTGCACCGCAATGGCGATTCCGGAACCGGAGAGCTTATCGGCTTCGGCTGAGATGAAGGAAACGTCTGAAGTCCGGTAAACCTTCATGACCCGGGCCTTCAACCCTTCTTCTTCAATTCCGGCAATCAGTTGCCGCAAGACATCCTTGTGTGATTGCTTGATAATGGTTTGGGTCATGACCGTTGCAAATGCAGGTCCAACGGCAATGACGACTTCATTCTTCGAACGTCCTGGCTTCGCAACGCCCATTGGCTTGAACCAATCGACACTACTTTCTTGACTGGGGCCGTCCGTTGCTACTTCTTCGCCCTTAAATGAAATTGGGGTATCAGCGCTCTTCATTTCTCCAAGAACATCGCGCACGATGCTCTTGAGTAAAGTTTCATCAATTTCCTGACTCACTGAACTTACCTCCTTACCTGATACTAGAAGTCAACTTTTTGAGGATCCAAGGCCCAAGGAATATCCTTGATCTTCTGCCACTGGTCCTTGTTTTCCCAAACACGGTAGCCAGTTCCGGGACCCATGTAATCGTTGTTGTCATTGATCGCAGAAACACAGTTCCAATCCTTGTCGAAGATGGCAGAGGTTTGCAGGTAGTCCCCACAGATCTTTTGTTGAGCCAACTTGAAGACGGCTTGGGCCGTATCGTCAATGCCATGGTCATCCAACGCCTTGATGATGTCGGAAACCGTGACGCCACGATCCATCAGGTCTTGCGCTGCCTTGATATCCTGGGTCATGTCACGCTTTGGCATATCGTCTGACGTGCTCCCATAGGTGGCAGCTTCAACTTCTTCATCAGTGATTTCTGGTAATCCTAAACCATCGAAGACCGCTTGAACCGCTTTGGCAGCCTTTTGACGAATCTTGATAGCTTGATCTTCAGTGATTGGCAAAATCCCACCGTCAACCGCTAAGTCACGTTCCATGGATTCGTAGTCATCGTAGTCCAAGACATCCATGTTGGACCCTGCGAAGGTGTTGTCAGAGTTTTCTTCACCGGCATAACCAGAAGAAATGTAGTCAGTCCCGGCGATGAATTGACCTAACATCCGTTCAGTCCGACGAATATCAGAGTGTGAGAACGTTTGGTCGTTACTGGAAGCACATTCCAGATCCATCATCATGCACATCAGGTTTTCACCTAAGACTTCACGCAAACCACTTGGAACCGCACTAGGAACCCCGATACAACTAACACTCCCGTTTTGCAGGCCCTGAACACCAGAAGCCTTCGTGATGTAAATGCAACGAGATTCAAGGTAGAGCATGGATTTCCCTTCGGTGTAGCCCATCAGCACTTCAGAACCAGAACCGGAACTGAACCGCATCTTCAAGCCACGTGAGGCATAGCAGGAAGCCAAGAAGCCTTTGGACCAAGGCGTATCGTCACCATCAGTGAAGACTTTGTCGGTCCCGTAAACGGAAATCGTTTCAGCATAAGCCGTGAAACCACGCATCCCTAATCCCAGTTCAACCGCTTCTTCAACGGAGCATTGGGTGATAACCCCGGGACGACCAGCTTGAGCCCCGACCATTAATGAAATCGCATTTAATGGGGCGTAACGAGCAACCGCCGTGGTCGTTTCAAGTTCAGGGAAGCCACGTAAGGCAGCTTCGGCACCATCGGCCGCAATTTCTGCTGGATTATCCAGCGTGTTCGTAATATGTGCTTGGGTAAATGGTGTCCGCCGTGGACGCATCTTTTGAACCGCCATGATCATTTCAGCGAAGTTCAATTGATTGATGACATCGGAGGCTTTGGCTGGCGTCAATGCCGTCGTGACCTTAGCGACTTCGGAACGCGAAACGTTGGGGTCAATCAGCATCTTCGCAATGGATTGTGAGGACATGGCGTTGGCCTTTTCGGCGTTGGCAATGTTAATCCCATATTCAGCGATGTACTGGTCAATTAAGTCAAAGTCTTCGCGCTTCTTACCATCAAGTTCGGTAATGACACCGTTTTCAACCTTGAGACTTGGATCTGGGTCGTTCTTGCTGTGCATCGCAACCAGACCTTCATCGTCCCATTCCTTAACAAATCCGTCCAAATGTACTGGACGCTTCTCAAGCTTTTCAAATCGTTTTTGCCGCTTCAATTAAAATCATCCTCCCAACTACTTAATGTATGATGGAAAATCATTGACTGGCTTATCGCCTAATTCGGCTAATAATTTCAAACCAACTTCACGTCCGGCCATGACAGCTTGACGAACGGCACCTGATTCACCACTAATGTGAACCATCCCTTCGTTTGAGAAGCTGGTCCCGTGACCTGGTGACGCGAATGATAATACGTTGACGGAAGCTGTTTTGACGGCTGTATCGGCCATCACAACACCAATTCCGGCAGGCGCCCCACAAATCAGGCCGTAAGCCTTACCTTCAGGCGCACCGAAGGCAAAGTTGCAGGCACCTGAAGCCCGGGCAGTGAATTGGAATTCCAAATGTCCGGCGGCGGAATTATAAACATCCCCGAACGTCCGGCTCAAATTATCCAACGCCACGTTGATTGCTTGGCGGGCATCCGATGGGTCATTACCACCGACAATGATCAAGGAACCATGGCCAGCGCCACCCTTGGTATCCCGGGGTAATTCAACGTCAATAACTTCGGTATTCGTTTGCTTAACCGCTTCATCAATTGCCATGATGTGGGGACCCGCACCAGAGCGGGCACTCAGAATCCCCAAAACGGGGTACTTCTTGGATACATGTAATTGATCAAGTAATAATGGATCAACACTTGGAATCACCATCCCAATGGTGTCCCCGATTTCTCGGGTCCCGACAAACTCAGGAACGACACTCGTTGAGTTCAAAAGGTCCTTGGTTTCCATTTTCTTTCCTCCCAACGAACTCATTGCTTCCTTAGGATCGATATTGATACCGCGCTTCAAAAGTTCTTGAACAACTTTCTGAATCACTTCATTATTTTCTGCCATCTTTATCAACCACTAATCCTTATTTGGCTGCGTCTGCTGCTTGCTTAGGTAAAAGCTTCTCAACATCCGTGTGTGGACGTGGAATGACGTAGTTGGAAACAACTTCGCCAATGTTTTCAGCTGCTGAAACACCTGCGTCAACAGATGCCTTAACTGCACCAACATCCCCACGAACCATCACTGTGACTAACCCATGACCAATCTTTTCTTGGCCAACCAAGGATACATTGGCAGCTTTAACCATGGCATCGGCTGCTTCGATTGAAGCGACTAACCCTTGGGTTTCAATCATTCCTAATGCTTCTTGTTCCATAAGGTGAGACCTCCCATAAAGTATAGAATCAAGCCGCTTCAATTCGGTTTGAAGCCGCCTGTTATTCTTAAAACACCTTCATTATAGAGAAGTCCACCGTCACTATCTTAAAGAAAAGATTCACAAAGTCTGCAATAATTCGCTGATAAAAGGTAAGTTTTTTCCAAAATGACAAGATTGAAACAAAATTGTAAGCGCTTCCTTGCTTTTCTTTTGTGGTTCAACTAAAATGAACAATAAATGAGAACCTGCTCATAATAGGTGCGTGCTTTTTATGAATTTGGAAGGAGAATCGCCATGCCGACAAGTACTCCCACAATTATTAATTACACTGGACTAGCTGATTCAATTCAACTTTTTTCCAAAATTAGTCAAATTAAGACGTCCTTTTACGATTTCAGCGATACCTTAGTGAAAGATGGTCACATTTATCATGGGATAAGTGAGGTCCAACACAATTTAGTCTTAAAAGACACGGCTGTCACCCTCCTGTTCCCCGTCATTGCCAACGACAATATCGTGGGATTCGTCATCTGTGACGCCACCGGGGTCTCGCAGGAACGGGTTCAGCTGGCCAAGACTTACATCGAGAGCCTCACCAACGATACGCTAGGAAAATTGCTGAATACCCACATCGATATTCTCAACCCACTTAGTGCCCACAACGTTTCCCAGATGCGAAAATTTGCCCTACTATTTAAGCCAACGCTCAACCAGATCAATCAGCAGATCGACACCAGCGAAACGCCACCCACGACCACAAAGAAGGCGTCCAGTATCGATGACATCCTGGCTTACGTGCAAACGAATCTGCGCAATCCTATTTCACTGGAGTCCGTTTCCCAAAACGTCTTTTTGTCACCGTCGTACCTGAGTCGCATCTTCAAGCGGTACCTGCACGTGAATTTCATCGACTATGCCAACTACCAACGGGTGGCCATCGCTTGCAAGTACCTCATGCTGACCAATAACAAAGTCAGCGTCATCTCCCGCCAAGTGGGCTGCTCGCAGAACAGTTACTTCTCCAAAGTCTTTAAACGAATAACCGGCATGTCCCCATTGGCCTACCGCCGCAAGCACTTCGCCGTTCAAAAGGTCCTGACCATTCCGCGAGATTTAACCTGGGATGATCACGACACCATCTTTGACATTTCTCAACGCTACTTTAAGCAATTAGACTGCAGCTTTTCCATGCAGACGACCAACGGCTATCCCTACGTTAATCAGATTGGTGATCTGACGGACTCTGGTGCACGAGGATGGCTGTACACCGTTAACTGCCAGCAACCCACGCGTAGTTCCAGTGATGTGGTCAGCACCGACAATGCCGTCATTCAGTGGCTCTACACTGACCGCGTTTCATAGATTCTCTCCCATCGGCTAATCCCCACTAGGGTGTAGCTACATAGTTCCAATCACAAAGGAGCCCGGAAATGTATCCCGGACTCCTTTAGTTTGTCAAGAGTGGGGCAAAAGGCGGTTAGCCGGCGAGCATTAAGGCTGCTAACCGAATAATCCTGGTCTTGGATTGTTTGGTTAGCAGTTTT
>NZ_RHNW01000025.1 GCF_003946045.1 Levilactobacillus mulengensis
CTCACCAATTTATTTGATGAGGTTATCATATCGTGGATTTGCCGCCAATCATAGACGGTCAGTTATTTGGTGCTTACATTTCGTATGGATTACCCACCCATTCGTGTAAAGTTTTCCAAACAAAAAAGCCCGGGATTGCTCCCAAGCTTCTCTGCGTGCTGTATCTAATTTTTCGGGTGAATTAGTTCTTAATGGCGCGAACTTCTTCGAGGAACCACTTGTTGAAGGCTGCGGCGTCGATATCAACAGATACCTTGGCGTTAGTCTTGCCATCGTGGTAGGCCCCACGGATGTCACCGACCGTTTCACCAATGGCTGGGCCATCAGTTTGAACGTCAATCCACATGTCTTGGGTCTTGATGGCTTCTGGGTGAAGCAGGTAGAAGATGGTGTTGACATCGTGCATGGCAATCCCATTTTCATTGTTGTCACCATCGTTGATGATAATGTCGTGTAACATCTTCCCGGTTTCACTGATCTTTGGTAATTCTTCGATGCTTTCGTGGGTCAGCAAAGCCTTCATGGTGATGTCCAAACCAACCATGACGATTGGCACACCAGACTTGTAAACGATGGCGGCCGCATCTGGGTCGGTGAAGACGTTGAATTCAGCGGCACTGGTCATGTTCCCTTTGCCCAGAGCACCACCCATGGCAACGATGCGGTCGATGTGGCTCTTAACTTCTGGGTATTCGGAGAAGAGCAAGGCAATGTTCGTGTATGAACCGGTTGGCACCAAAGTAATTGGGTCAGCGCTGGCCATAATTTCGTCATGCAAAGCTTCAACGGCCGTCTTGTTAATTGGCTTAGGCAAGTCGGTTGGGAACTCGTAACCAGGCATCCCTGAGGCACCGTGAATCCGGGCAGCGTCTTCGAAGTCCTTGAACAATGGTTGTTCAGCACCGGCTGCGACTGGAATGTTTTGGTTGAAGAACCGAACGATCTTCAAGGCGTTGATGGTGGTCTTGTCAACCGTAACGTTACCAGCAACGGTCGTGATCAATTTCAAATCGATCTTTGGGTCGTTGATTGCCATGGTTAAGGCAGCAGCATCGTCAATCCCGGGGTCAGTATCCATAAGAACTTTAATAGTCATAATAAAATTTCCTCCCAATGAAAAGTTATGTTTTTTTGTGAAGCGGAACCGCTTACGTTTAAAACTAGCGAAAAGTTCGCGCTAGAGCATGGCACTGAAGACCAAGTCGAGCAGGAACAGAACGCCTAACAAGTAAACTGGCCAGGTCAGGTCTTTAGCCTTCCCTAAAGCCACTTTCATAACGGGGTAGCACACGAAACCGAATGCTAACCCGGTGGAAATACTATTGGTAAATGGAATCAGCACGATAATTAAAAAGGCTGGAAACCATTCGGAGAAGTCGGCCATCTTGATATTGCCGATGGCAGCCATCATCAAGGCCCCGGTGATAATAATCACGGGCGCAATGGCTGCGGACGGCACGTAGGCCAACAGCGGTACGAAAATCAGTGATAAGGCGAACAGGACTGCGGCGGTCAACGCCATAATCCCGGTCCGACCCCCACTTTCAATCCCGGAAGCACTTTCGGCAGCCGCAACGGTGGGACTCGTTCCCAGGAAACTGGAAATGAACGTCGTGACGGAGCTACCTTCGAAGGTCTTCTTAAACTTCTTCTGATTTGGCAGCAGGCCCTGTAGCAGCCCCATGGATTCGAAGACCAAGATCATGGTCATCGAGAAGGCCGCCAGAATAAATGGCGTGCTGAAGATGTGTGAGAAGTCGTTTTGGAAGACAATCTTGTGGTACTGGCCCAACCGTGCTAAATCAACGGTTGGCGTGTCGCTATCCTTTACGCCTAGGAAGAACGCCAACAGGCTCGTGGCGATGATGGCAATAAAGAAATTCCCTTTGATCTTGCGAATGTACAGAATCAAGCTGAGCACCAGTCCAAACAGCGCCAGCAGTGGCGTCGGTTGGGTCAGGTCGCCCAGGACAATCAGGGAAGACTTACCGGCGACGATCAGTCCCGCTTTTTCCAGGCCAATTTCGACCAGGAAGAGCCCAATCCCCGCGGTAATCCCACTCTTCAGTGACTCCGGAATGGCTTCCGAGAGAATCGTGGACACCTTAGTGAAGGCAATCAACATATAAATGAAACTGGCGACTGCCGCGATCCCTAAGGCTTCGCGCCAACTCAGCCCCATGTTCACGACAATCGTGTACGTGAAGAAGGCGTTGACCCCCATCCCTGGCGTCAAGATGACTGGTGCATTTGACCAGAAGGCCATAATCAGACAGCCGATGACGGACGAGAAG
The DNA here is from genome assembly GCF_003946045.1 of Levilactobacillus mulengensis. Classification (GTDB taxonomy): domain Bacteria; phylum Bacillota; class Bacilli; order Lactobacillales; family Lactobacillaceae; genus Levilactobacillus; species Levilactobacillus mulengensis. The sequence continues at coordinate 2,295 of NZ_RHNW01000025.1, forward strand.
ATGGTGGCGAACACGCTGAGGTCAGTGGGAATCCCCGCATCCTTTAAAATCAACGGGTTCACAATGATGATGTACGAGATGGCAAAGAAACCAGTCACTCCGGCAATCAGTTCGTTGCGGACGATATCCTTATGCCGCAGGGCTTCCCTTAGCGTCATGTGATTAGCTAAGTCTACCTGCGATTGTTGCTTATCCATAAAAATCCCTATCTTTCGGTACGCCAGAGACCGGCGCACAGACTTCACGGGCTTTGCAACCGAATGCTTTCACCCATCCGGCTGGGTTTCACTCCCCTCTTCAGGAAGGTCGGCACCCGTACGGACTGACCGGGTTACCCCGTCAGCCGCAATGGCTTTCTTTCGCCATAGTGACACAGATAGCCCAGGAACGAAGGGCCCCTGGGCTATCAAGTCAACCCCAAGTGAACTGAGGTTTTATTTTTTTACCAAACGAAGAGACCAACGATTCCGGCTGATAGCAAGGAAACCAGGATCCCGGAAAGTAACATGTAACCAACGTTCTTAGAAATAAGTTCGTTGTTTTCACGGTCAACGATCCCCTTGAAACAACCGATAATCATCCCAGTAGTTGAGAAGTTGGCGAATGAAGTCAAGAAGACAGTCAAGATGGCCCGGTAGTGATTAGAGAAAGCACCCGTGTTGATGGTTGAAGAAATCTTACCCATAACAACGAATTCGTTCGTTACTAACTTAGTCCCCATGTATTGGGCAAAGCCGAAGGCATCGTGCACGTTCAGACCCATTAACCAAGCAAATGGGAACATGATGATCCCTAAGATGTGTTCCAATGACAGCCATGGGTTGAATAAACCAAGCAGACGGTCAATCAAAGCAGCTAAGGCAACGAAAGCGATAACGTTAGCAGCGATGATTAAGATCAGACGGCCGGCACCCAGGATAGAGTCACCCAAGAATGAGAAGAATGGTTCCTTCTTGCCGTCGTCTTCAACTTCACCGTCTTCAGCAGCAGCAGAGTTAGAACCACCGATACGAGCAATGGTGTCTTCTTCTGGGGCAACTTCAACAGGGTTCAACATGTTGGTCACGATGATGGCGTTCAAGATGTTAATTGGAACGGCCGTCAAAACAAATTGACCAGGAACCATTTGGGTATATGCACCCAGAATGGAAGCAGTGATACATGACATGGACATCATGGCAAGGGTCAAGTTACGTTCCTTACGCATGCTCTTTAATTGTAATTGTGAAACGGCTAAGGCTTCAGTGTTCCCTAAGAACATCATTTCAACAGAGAAGAATGATTCGAACTTAGGTTGACCAGTAATGAAGGAAAGGCCACGACCAACCCACTTGATGATCCAAGGAAGAATCCCGATGTAAGTCAAGATATCAAACATTGGAACAACTAATAAGATTGGCAGCAATGAACTCGTAATGAAGTTCATTGACTTGGCAGTCCCACCGAACTGTGGCGTAACCCAGTTAGGTAAGGCGAAGACGATCCCTTGGTAAGCCACTTGGACTAACCAGTTGAAACCATCGGCGGCACCCTTAACGATGTCTTGCCCGAGTGAGAAACTAGTGAAGAACCAAGCCAAGACTAAGTTAAGAACTAAGACAATGGCCGTTGACTTCCAGTTGATTTTCTTCTTGTTCTTGGAGAACAAGAAAGCGATTGCGAGGTAAACAATTACCCCTAAAATATTGACTGCGACTAGCATTGGTCAAAATACCTCTTTCCGATATTATTCTTTGATGCATGGCACAATTGCCACACAAAAGTTGACGCGATGTGTTGCTGCAGAAATTATGTAAAGCATAACTTCTGTTACGAACGAACGATAACCAGTTCATAACAGTTGGATTTCAGTAAACCATCAGTTAAATGGTGAAATTAAACGGTGAATAATATCTGAATACTCTCTGATGACTTACTGACCTTTGCAACCCAACGTTGCGTTCCGGCTTTGGTACCTTCTCACCTCCCTTCAAGGTCCGTTCGACAAAATTAATTTTTATTGCGTAATTTCATTTAAAAAGCTATGTCCGGCTGCATGACCAGCCAGGCCGAAATTCTCTAAGACTGTGGCACCCACATCAGCGAGCGTCCGGCGAATCCCCAGTGCGTGAACACTAGGCCGCGATGGCGAGTACGCTATTAATGGTAAATACTCGCGGGTCGGGGTCGTTTCACTAGCCGGGTCATCGGCGTGGGTCGCCGTGATGAGTAATAAGTCGTTGGCGTTCAAGTCGTGTTGGACTTGGGCCAAATAATTGTCGGCACTCATCAGGGCACTCGCAAATTCTTCAGCGTCTTGGTGTTCCCCGGCGAACCGGAAGTCTGGCAACATGACGTAGGTCAGGCCAGAAGCATTCTGGTTCAATTGATCATAGAGAATCCGAAACGCATCTTGGTTACTGCCAAGCTGAAAGCGTTGCGCGGCGCTCTGTGTCTGCAGGTAGCTGAGAAACGGACCCGCCAATGTCACCGCGTAACCTGCGGCGGGTAAGGTGGCAAATACCGTTTCCGTGCGGTTGGTTCCCGGATAATCCCACATCTCGCGGAGACCCGTTGCCCGGCGGTTGCCTTGGGCCTGCACGTGCAGGCGACCAAAGAAGCCAACCGGATGATCAACCGGTTCGACCCCCGGTAGTGGGTGGTCAACCCGAATATTACCGAGTCCTAACCGCTGTAATGTTGGAAGATTTAGTTTATCCGTGCAACTAACCGCCACATGACCCAACGTGTCAGCGCCCACCGATTGAAAGCGGTTAGCGTCTGGGGCTTCCCCCAAACCTAATCCAGCAAAATCAATCACAAAGATGCGATGAAAGGCCACTATTTCTCACTCCTTAGGTCAGTCCTTGGTAAGACTTTCCACCAAGAACTTTTTCGGTCTAGTAACAATATACCTTTTCTTAAGCGCCCTGTAAATGGTCGATTGCAGAAAAGTTTGTATCATCAATTTCCGAACATTACCACCCTGAATCAGTTGCGGGAACCGGTTCGTCCGGAGGCTAACCGAACGACCCATAGTTTTTGCTAAAAGGATTTACCTCTAACATTTTCCCTAGTTTTCAAAGAGCAAAAGGAACCGCGACCGCTTACCAACACGGTAAGATGAGGCCGTTTACATTAATTAATACCGCTATAACTAAAACTGTAAAGTCTGAGGTACCCGAACGTCTGCTTCCCGAGAACATAAAAAACGGGCTTCAAGTTTAGTGTTAGGAAATCACTTGAAGTCCGCTAACTCTCGGAAAGGAGGTTGTGATTACTACTAAATTCCCGTTTCGTAATCATTGTAATTCTTAATCGCCTCATAACTAGAATGTTTCGCCGAGCGGCCGCAGCCAACAAATCGTTTTAATTAGTTTCTGGCTGCCGTTTCAGCTTGTTACCAGTGGAACTTAATTCCTTCATTACTGACACAAGACACGCTACTAACGATTCTACTTGAAATCCTCGCATGATCCTTGCAACCGTAACATCCGAGCTCTAGCTACTACCTGGAACTGTTTACTAGTCTTTAAACCTTTGACGCTTACTTACAAGCACTAAGTCTAAAATCTATTCAGTTTTGATGGTACCTGATTCTGTGGAGCCGAATCTGTGAAACCACTGCCCGGAACTGCTAGAGTTCGTTAGAAGGTTTATCGGAGTTGTCTCTATCTTTCAGTATCTCGGAGCTACTTTAAAACCTGACTCACATTGAAGCGGAAATCGGTTTTAAAACATTGATGCAATTTGATGCTGTGGAACGTCACAACTCTTAATTCCTTTCCGCACCATAATAGTATCATAGGCTGTAAGCGTTTGCAATAGAAACACCCAAACTTCTTGTATTTTTTTGAACAAGTGGCTTGTGTGTGGCGTTACATTGGTGTTTCTACATCGCCTCCGGGATGGTGAAAATGGGCCGCGACGCTGTGGGCGCCCGCCTGAAGCCTGAGGAGCGGTCTTCAGGCTTACTTTGAGCCTCATAACCCGAGTCTCAAAGATAGCAGTTGCCTAAGCGGTAAACCGCTAAGGCAACTCCCACGGCTGAGCCCATTTTCACCATCCCTGCGGCTAACACTGGCGTAACCCCACGCACCAATCCACTTTTCTGGTTTTGTTTTTTACCGTGAGCTCCCCGTCGATACTGGTTGGGAGATGGCGGCCGGGTTAACTGAACGGTTGCGCTTGCTGCAGTTACTCCCCCGTCTAAGATCAACGTCAAAGGCAAAAAAAGTTTCAAGTTCAATGACGCTGGTAACTGCCGACAGTATTTTTCTCTCCCCTGTTGTCAGAGCCGCCACCAGGTGCGGGAAGCCTGTGGCCCTCAACTCGTATGTGAAAGTGCTGGACCGTGTCAGCGACCAGAGGTGGGTCAAGCTGGGCAGCTGTGTCGATGGTCTTAACTGAGTGTCTTTCTCAGTTTAGAGCATCGGCCGACCTGAGAGACTGGTGGATTCCCAGGCTTTCAGGCGAGGTGGAAGACCGCTTCTCAGGCTGGAGCCGGGCCCCACAGCAGGACAGCTTGAAGCCACCGCCCGGAACGGCCTGACCGCCACCATTTTCACTCACCAAACCGGTCCCCACAGGCAGGGAGCACCTGGTGGCCGCAGCGGTACAACGCCAAATTTGAGCAAAAAAAATACCGTTGGCGCTTAACCAACGATATTCCGCAACGTATGAATCAATTCCCGGCAAATCCATGGGTTCTTGTTTGGAGGAAAAGTTTCACAGAATGAGCTTAGTAAATTGATTCCACTCTAAATAAATAAGTCGCAAGTCGTGCGGAGACATTCTCAACGCACACCATAGTTATACCGCGAAACCGTGACCATTGCACACTTTTTGAATCGCAAATTTTGCGGTTGCTGGACTAAATGTTAACGCACGGGCATTTATAGTAGAAAACTTTTTAATACCACGCTGGCTTGTCGCCGTCCGTGTTGGGCTTGTTGACACCGAGTGACTCGTGGATGGCTTGACTCGGTTCGGCGACCAGCTTAGCAACCAGGGCCGCGATACTCTTGCGGGAAACCTCGGTGCCCTTGAAGGCCTCACCCTTTTGCGTGGTCTCGTAGGCCACTTCGTCATTGTTGGAGAGCCAAGCCGGGCGAATGATCGTGTAGTCCAGGTCGGAATCCTCGATAGTCTTGGCTGCGGCACCATAGGTTTCAAGGTAGCCGCCGTCCAGCATCTGGTGATTCCATTTGCCAAAGTTACCAGGGACTTCATCGTAAATGCCCAGCGTGGAGATCCAGATCAGGCGCTTCAGACCACTGGCGTCCATCGCGGCCACGACGGCCTTGGCTTCGGCTTCGATGCTACCGGCCAAGTTAGCGTACACGATATCGGCGTCGGCCATGGCAGCCTTCAGGTCGGCTTCGCTCGCCGCGTCACCCTCGACGACTTGAACCCGGTCATTGGCTGCATCGGCTAACCGCTTGCTGTTCCGCAAGAACAACGTTAAGTGGTTGTCTGGATTTTCCAGCAATTGGGCCGTCGCTAATTTGGCAATCTTACCGTTCGCACCTAAAACTAATACATTCGTCATATGAATACCCCTTTTCGTTTTTGTCTACAGTTATACTGTAATACTCATAGTTACATTTAGCAAGTCAAAGGGTTCGGGGTAAATAAAAAAGCCCCACAGTCCAACGACTGCGAGGCTTGAAAATTAAATCAACATTAACGTAACGCCTTCGACTGGCGTCAAACTGTCGCCGAGATCGCCAAAGACTAATTCTTTTTTGAAGACGGGTTGACTCAATTCGGTTAGGTTAGTTTTTTGAATGGTCAGATGATAACGGCCATGCCAATCACGCTTTAATTCATAGTTCACGAATTCTTGTTCAGGGGCGTAGTCAGCGAAACGGACGGCATAAGTGCCGAGTTGGTGCGAAACGACCAACCGAATTCCGTTTTCATCTCTAAAGATATGCAAAATTTGTTCACTCCTATATTGATTAGATGCCGCACGATGTGGAAAAGAAAAAGGAAAAGCCGCCACCACGGCCCCTCCTCGATATCGTCATTCGCTCAATCAAAGATTTTTAGAACCGCCGCGACTATTTCGACAATCACGGCTAAAAAACCAATGATTAACCTCCATGCGCACAGTGATGTTAGCCTGGCCAAACCACGTCCAGTTTGGTATCACCAGATAATTCCTCTATGTACCTTGATTGTACCATACTTGCCTGTAAAAGATTAGCTTCCCCGGAAATTGTCTTCTTCTTGGGCTAAACTTGTGTTGTTGGTCGCCTCCGGGCCGGTGAAAATAGGTCGTGACGCTGTGGTAACCTGCCGTTCCCGCCGGCGGGTTCAAAACGCCCTGCTATGGGGTCGGTTCCAGCCAAAGAACGGGCTTCCACCTCGACTTTGAGCCTGAGAACCGGTCTCAAAGGTCGTCCCGTGGGCTAGACTGGGAAAAGACCCCAGTCAAGACCACCGACACAGCTGGGCATTTTGACCCGCCTCTGGTCACTGACATTACCTGAAAGGCCCATTTTCACCAGTCCTGCGGCTAACACAAGTTTAGCCCGAGCGAAGTCGTTGCCCTGGTCGCTTAGTTTTTACCGATCATGGTGTGGCCTGATGCCATTCAGTCAATCTTGTCGTCCGTTCAGTCATCCTTTGTATTTCTTACTCCTCAGACACCAAGTAATTATCAATTTCTCTAATTAAATCCCTAATAATTAGCAAAAACACCACCCAATTCGCCGCAGCCCCTTGCCAGCTATGGGTTAGAAATGTTTCAATAATTAATAATAGCTGGTTTAGGTCAACTGATGGCAATTATTAATCAATCACTTAATACTAAGCCAGCCGAAACTACGCAACATTAATCAATACCCAACGAATAGATACCAACTCAACTCAACACAACATAACGAAGATAACCAAACAGCTCAGTACAGTTGGTTAGCGGGTTAAACGTGTGTCAGCCGCAGGGTCGGTGAAAATGAGCTCAGCCGTGGGAGTCATCTTAGCGGTTTTACCGCTTAGATGACTGCTATCTTTGAGACTCGTACTTAGAGGCTCAAAGTAAGTCTGGAGACCGCCCTTTGGCTCCAGGCGGCGCCCACAGCGTCACGGCTCATTTTCACCGACCCGGAGGCGAGGTCGAGGTGGAAGCCCGTTCTTTGGCTGGAACCGGCCCCATAGCAGGCCGACTTAAGCCCACCGCCGGGAACGGACAGCCAGCACACATTTTCACCGACCCGGAGGCGCAGTAACACACCCGTTTAACCAACCAACCGTATGAGCTTGAAGAGCAATGGAGGATGAATGATGGCAAACACGAAAAACAGTCAAGCAGCAAAGATTCGACAACAAATTATCACCTGGCTTCAAGACGACCAGCAGACGCAGGTTGTGTCCAAGGCCAAGTTCCCCGGCATCCGCGGCATTCGGGCCGTGAACCTGCGGCAAATGCTGGGCGACCTGGGGTACAAGGCGTCCGTCGTCATGGGTGCCGTTTCCGCCGCCCCTTCGACCGACCCACGGATCAAGAAGGCTGCGGTCAAACCGCGCGAAGTCTATTATTACTTTGATGTGAACACACCGGCCCCTGCCAAGGTCCAAGCAGCCGCGGCCAGTGCCGCCACGAGTGGCGCTGGCGTCGCCTCTTCCGCTACCACGGTGACGGCCCCACTGGCGTTCTCCGCCGTTAAGGGTCTCGCCGGCACCCCAGCCTTCGCGCAGGTCGTCAATACCAACCAGCACCTCAGCCAGGCCATTGACGACCTTCTGACCGCTGCCCAGGCCCAACGTCCCCTGACCGACCTTGAATTGACCTTCCTGACGGACTTTGCCGCCCAGGTCGCCAAACAGAGCGAGTTGTTACAAAACTTCGCGACGCAATCCAAGATTGACCAACTCCGGCGGGGCTAATTTCACAAGCCCGTTATTCGCCTGTTTATACTGCCACTTAACGAATTACCCCACAAAAGACCTAATTCGCAAATATTTCAACAGATTTCGACTATTTTGTCGGAAAGTTCTTGACTTTTAGTCATTCAACCATTACTCTGTTATAAATTACTTTTATGGGGGACGAACGCCAATGGCACTACACGAAAATAATCGGGTGTTTTGTGAAAAGACGGAGCTCTTCTCCGACTCTTTCTACGGCACCATCACGAAAATGTACGAACACTCAGCAATCGTAAAGGTTGAACCCGACCAACTCTCCAAGAAGGAAACGGATAAGATCGATTCCTTCGGCGACCTGGTGGTCATTCGCCATTCCGAGCTGCAATTGGTCGACGCTGACAACAATTTCATCGCTGAACCTGAAGAAGAACTCGAAGCAGCTGAATAACATTAGTTAAGGGCCTGGGCTATTTGCCGGGTCCTTTTTGTTTGCCCACATTTTCTAGCGCCAATACAAAAGGAGCGGCAACCAACTGGCCACCACTCCTTACTAAGACTCACTTTAAAATCCCTGTCAGCTGTTTCATTAAGATTGGTAACTCCGCTGACAGCGTTTCATTCACGTGCTCTTCAATCTTACGACCCCGAGCCGTTACCTGGAAAACGTGGTAGCGCCGGTCCGTTGGCAACGTTTCATCCTGAATATACCCACCATTTAATAGGCGGCTAATTTGAATGGAAACCATTGACTGGCCAACGTTCAAGCGGCGAGACAACTCGCTGGTGCTAATTTTTTCCGCAACCAGTTCGTGTAGGATCCGGTATTGTTCAAACGTCAGGGCGTCCCCGCTACTTGGACGTTTGATGAATGGCCGTAAAAGTGAATTCAACTGGTGGATTCGCTGGACATCGCCAGCAAGCTTTTGCGTGTCGATCATGATTCTCTTCCTCCTCATGACCCCCGACGGCCTTATGCCGATAATTTTTACTTCCGCCGGTAAGTCTAAACATAGTCCGCATTCAAAATAATTCGTTAGTGGGCAAAAAGGTTGACCCCTAACGCATCACTCTTAATATACTAGCATAAATGACCGACTATATTATAAACAAATCACATCTCAGCCGAAATTTGTTATAAATTCACTCATATTAAGTTGTCACTTGCCCCTCTCACTCCCCGTCACTCTAGGAATCAGCTCCGCTCATTGATGAGATCGTAAGAACGCCCCTCACCCTGATACAGACTGTGTAACGCCTTCTCTAAAAGTTTAGGGTCGGGGTTGAGCCCCGCTTTGCTAAAAATCTCACCAATCAACCGGCAATCCCGTTTTTCTTGAAACTCCTTTGCCACGGCCATCACGGCGCGAAAATCTCCCGCCGGCGGCACCGTTCCGTGGCGGTGCGTAACCTCTTGTTGAATCCGCTGCTGAAGCAACAAAACTTGGCGCGCTTCATCAATCTTCTTGCGGAGTCGCGGCGCCGTGTCGTGGACAATCAGTGCCAGCCCATTGCTGAGCAAGACCCGCACTTGGCGTTCCTGCATGGTCCCGTTGATGTGCGTTTCAAACTGACACCCCAACCAACTGGTATAGCCTGACCCAGCTGGCCGGTCCGTTGAAACCAGTACGATGGGACCGAGAACAAAGGGAACCGGACTACTCAACTCGAGAAATTCTACCATGGTGTGCAAGTCGAACCAAGTCAGCACCTGCGTCGCCGTGAGCATATCCATGACGGCCTTCGACGAATAGGTCGTTCGGAAAAAGCCCTCATCGTTACTCCAAATGACGGTGCCGCCAACCTGGCTACCTTGAAAGTTCTTGATGTAGATCACCGCCGACCAATCAAGGTCCAGTTGTTCGGTGGGGACTTGCCGGATCACGTCCTCGAGCCGCAGCTCATCAAAGTTGACGACTCCCTGGTCATTGATCTGATTACGATACACGCTTGATAAGCCATTCAGACAGGCTTTATTCAAGATGTCGCATCCCCTCCGAAAACTACGTGGGTAATCGATTGAACATCTCTCCGTTACCCGGCTATAGATTCTCACAAAACACGAATAATAGCAAGAAAGACGCTTCATTTTTAAAAGATAAAATCAGCAAATAATTCGTTATGAATTGTGGTATCAATGGTGTTTGGGGGAAATGATTGCCAGTAGTATTTGCGAACTATAAATATTTTAATATCGTATTCATTCGGATATTCTCATTAAAATTTCACAAGGATGCCAGAAAAGGTTGGTATAATGCGGATATAATTAGTGAGGAGGAGTTCGATGACAATGAGACGGCAAAGTTTGGGCACGGTTTTGACCAGCGCCCGGGAAATTCTGATGAACGGTGCGACCCCCGCAGAAGTCTTGCGCGACGTGGATGTACCGGCTTGGTACCTAGCGGAGTTAGAACACGACCATATCACGCGGCCAAATGAAGATTTGCTGACGTTGATTTGTCAAGCTTACGAACTAGTGGCTGCCGACGTGGCTGACCTGCGCCGGTCGACCCAACTCACCACCGATTTGACCAAATTGGCAGCGCAACGTGATCAGGCGACGGCCACTTTTCTTCGCCAGCAACGACTGGATTGGCCCGACAGCGCGTTGGCGGCCAAACAATCAGGCAGTCTGAACCAGACCGACCCCGCGGCCAACCATAGCTACGCGGATATTTTACGCTGCCTGCGAATCCAGATTGACCACGATCCGGTCATGGCCGCCAGCGTGTATTACCGGCTGTCGCCCATGGCCTACTGGCAAATGGAGGCCGCCCAACTCGCCATCACGGATGAGGTTGAGCGCCTGCTGTGTTATCGGTTGGAGGTTGAGGACTTGAGCCGGTTCTTTTACGTGGACGACCTGTTCAGCGCGCTGTGTGAGCAGCTGGACATTTGTAAGTACTCGTTGGAACCGGTGAAGATGCCGGGGAATTATTAATTTTATGTATAGTAAAAGCATCGCCCTTGGTGGACGATGCTTTTTGTGTTGCTTGGTTAAAAATTAGTCAGCTACGAAATCGCTGTTCGAAGTACTAGTCTTAACTGAACCTTTAACGGCGTTGTAGTAAACCGTTGAATTAGTTCCACCGAACACACCATCAGTAGCGTAGTTCAAAGTGAACTTGTAGGCAATAGTATCACCCTTAGCGTTTGTACCCTTAGTAACAACAGTAAATTCGCCAGCACCATCAGCCTTCAAATGAGTTGCAATATCGGAAGCCGTAGCAGTTAAACCATTTGCTTGCTTAAAGAAAGGATCAGCTGCCATCTTAGTGGCAACATCAGCTGGGAAAGCTAACGAATCTTGTGCTTCGGCCACATTTGAATTGTAGACCTTCAAGGTCGTTCCCAAACTAGCAGGATCGTTTTCAGTAACGTAAACCGTTTCTGAAGAGTTCTTAGCATAGCTCTTAGTGTTCGTGCCAAATGCAGTAGCAGCATCTGCCCCAGAAATAGTGTAACCAGCAGGAACCAAAGCCTTAGCCTGCTTGTAAGCATCTGCTTGTGCTAAAGTGTCACCTGAAGTAAATTCATAAACCGCTGAAGATACCTTAGCGCTGTTAGCTTTGTTAACAAAGTTGAAGGTAATCCCGTTTTCAGCCTTAGCAGTGTCACTCTTACCAGCGGTAACGGCACCAGAGTAAATCCAACCACTGATAGCTGGGTTCTTAGCGTCCTTAACGTAGTAGTATAATGAGCCTTCACGCGTCTTGGTAGCGGCATCCGTAACAGTCAAAGGATCACTAGCGTAAGCCGTGGTGTCCTTGATTTGCTTAGAAGCCTTGTATTGGGTGTACTTAGGTGCATCCCACGTAACGTTGCTCTTACCAGGCTTGGTAAAGTAAACGGTCGTGTTAGCTGGCATAGCAGCCTTAGTCGTCGTGTTGGCAGAAGCAATCCCACCAGCAAAAGTGCCGGCAGTCTTACCGCCGTAGATGTAGCCACGGTACTTACCGTTCATAGAAACAATCTTGTAGTAAACGGAGCCCTTGTTAGTGGTCTTTTGGTAGTAAGCACGGAAGTAGTCAGCAGATTTCTTGGATGAAGCCAACTTCTTCATCGTGTTCTTAGAAGCAACGACCTTGGCACCCTTAACAGTACCTGGCTTAGTGTATAAAGCGTTAGTACCAGTAGCTTCAACGTTACGCTTAGTAGCGTCAGCCTTCAAAACAGAGTAGGCACCAGCCTTAGCATATGACTTAGCTGAAGCAGTAGTTGATACTGCGGCAACTGAGACAAAGCTTAATGCGGCTAAGCCCAAGTAAAGTGATTTCTTTAAACTTGATTGCATAGTATTTCTTCCTCCAAACATAAAATATGTAATTTATCAAGCAAGAATAGTATAACCGAAGTTAGCGCTTTTGTTAAGAATTTTATTTCTTAACTTGGCGGATTCGTTTAGCTATCCCCTAACTACGACTATGATTATAGACGGATAGTTGCGGAGAAACAAGGATTATGCTCTTTTTGTCGTGGGATTGAAACAATGAACGGGCTTCTGTAATGTGTTTGTTACATGGCTATTATGGCTATAAACGCCGTGATTGCAGTGTTGGTGCGGTATTAAAGGATTTATTAAGGCCTTAAGAATGATTGGTTAAGATTAATGCGGCTTTAAGATTAATTTCTGTGGCGGATAACTTTTTCTTGGGTTAACGGCTGTTTGGTTAATTGGTTGCGGATGATCTGTTGGTTTAGTTCGTGGGTAAGATTCAGACTAACAGCGGATTAACGATTGATTTTTGGCATAGCTGTTGGTCTGTTTTGACCCGGTTATTTCTATATTAGATGGCCATCCCTGTCGATTGACTCATTAAGCGTGCTCTTTGTCTCCTGGTGGCTCTCACTGAGTCACTGGTAGTTTTACCTGTATTGTTCTCAGATCATCCCCAGTCGCCCGTTAAGCCCCCATCCACTCGTTTTCCCCCACTAACAACTACTCAGTCCCCAACGTTTGTTAGGTGAAGTCACTATTCTTGCATTCAACTGGCTGACGGTCCATACTAATGGCATTAAATGAAAGGGGGTGATGCTTTTTGGCAACAGGAAATTGTTACCTTAAAGTAGTCGCTTCCGCGGAGAACGGAAACGATTAACTTCTTTAAGGTAAAGGCCGACGAAATCTTTTCGTCGGCCTTTTTGTGTTCTAAGAAAGGAGATAACGCCATTTACAACCTTTAAGTGACTACCTATACAATCAGATTTTGGCCAACGGCCCAGATTGGGATTAACGAGGTCGACGGATAGCCATGGCGACCGAGCTCTGGCACCAGAGGGGGTCTGGACAAGAGACGGAAGTACTACGTCCCCAATATTGCGGGTAAGGAAGGCCCACGGGCTTTTATGGCTGATGTAGATCTTCCGGAGTATTAGCAGTTAGTACCATGGCTAGCCCTGTTAAGGACCAGTCATAGTATTAGTTGTTATTGTGTGGGTCATAAAAATCCAACTCTAGCAAATACCAATAAACTCTAACTTACTTGCCCACTGTACTAAATAAATGTGCATCCTCTTTCTGTTCTTTTTGATAGTCATAGTTGTTTTGCGCTGAGGAGTCAGGATTCTTCAATCCTAAATAATAGTCATCCCTTTGCGACTTCAGTAAGGCGTCCATGGATTTTCGCTCCAAATTCAACGATGATTTTACTTCATTTAGTCTCCGGGGCGACACTACATAAAACTCACCTTCTTTAGTCATCACCTCTTTAAATATCCTCTGTTGATTACCAACTAGTACTCTTTGCTTCAATAATTCATCGGAATATCTAACGTACGATGCTATTCCCTTCTCATCAAAACGTTGAAACTCAACTTTTGCTAACAATTGCTGTTCATTTTCCAAATAGATTTTGTCCTGATCAAACTTAGCCTTGCTGATGAGCATGCTTTTCTTTTTCCATCTTCCATTCATGTCAGCGCGCAATTCATCCAAGTAATGACTATCCCTTTGCATGGAATCAATTGCAAAGCTCCGATAGATCATGTAATTTTTATCAGGTGCATCCCGTACCATTAATAGACCTGTTATAACTGTCAAGACAACCGTTGCCAGGAACTTTGCCTTATCATGATTTTCTTTTCTTGAAAGCAATATCCATAAAATTAAAACAAGACAAATAAATCCACCAATAGCACCCCACACAAAGTATGGTCTCCTAATCAAAAATTCCTTTATCACATTTAGCACTTCCACTTATTCTTATTAGGCTTAATGATCCAGAGCCTCAAGTATTCGGATGATTTTACAGCTTATGCTTATTTTAGACTAACACTCACAATTAACTCAACGGCGAGCCCAAATAAGTATCTCTTCGGAGATGGAATCGACATCATTTACACTTTAATAGCCCCCTAAAATCCAGAGTTGACCACCTTGACCGCCAAAGTATTTAAATGTGTGGTGAGCAGTGTTATGTTTAAATTAACCAGTCAATCAACTGGTTCCTACTCCATAACAAAAGTGGTGAACAATCATGGAAAAGTTCCGAAATTTTTCTGATTTTACTTTGGAAACACTACGTGAGATGTTTGCATCCCGAAAACAAAACATCCAAGTACTAATTTTTAGTACTGCACTCACACTTCTTTTCATTTTACTGGCAGCTTTCTTCACTTCATTTTTAGCTTTTACGGCTGTTTGCCTCTGGTTAGGGGCTTTTGTTGGAATTTTAGATATTTGCTTCAGACTCAAGAAAATATTCAACGTATGAAAAAAATTGAGCAACAAACAGCACCACAGTACGCTCTCCCAGTGTTATGATCCCAGGGAGTGCCAGCTGCGGCGCTATTTTTGATTTCTTATGAGAAGAAGACACCCTCACACAAATCCTCAAGTGACTACTTCTGCAATCAACCGGCAAGCAACGATCGCATCCCCAGAGCTTCCCTGAGAAAAGATGAATATCAATTTGCGTCACTGAAGATACCTAATCTTGCCATCCTTTGACAATAATTCAACAAGCTTCGGCATTGCCATTCGTTTTTTTAACCCAATTTTGTATGAAACACTGTCACTGTAGTTAATATCTATGTGACTAAGCGGATGTCTACTTGCGTCTTCATTCTCTACATCATAATCATACCGGATATACCCCGGTTCAAATGTCATAAGGTTATAAAGTATGTCCCATAAATCTCGCGACATAAAACTATCCATGCTACTCTCTTCTTTATCACTAAAGCGGTCTAGCATATCAAGCACTAATTCCTCAAGATCATTACTTGCATCATACTGTTGTAAATTAAATACTTCTTCATTTACCATACTTTTCAAAGCGGATACGATTCCGGCACTCATAAGATGCCCCTGTCTATCTCGAATGAGGTACTTGTCTTCTTTCTCCCTAATCTCAAACGGAAACGAAATAGAAAATATCTTCTTATCCTTTAAACTAAAGAAAAGTCTCTGACTCCTTCCAACTTCCAACCTAAAAACATTAGCTGTAGGGCCAGAATGTCCAACACGCAACACGTCAGCTTGGTTTAGCTCTGAGACGCACTCCAAGAGCAACATCATAACGTCCTTTTTTCGTCTTATGCCACATAATCCTTTCATGTTAGGCGTCATTTCATAAGTTTTTTCGCTTATTTTCATTGTAGACTCTCCAAATTCGATTCAATAATCCTCTTAATTGAATCAGGATCGACCCTATCCTTCTCAATTGCATTTACAACTCTTGCCAATGTGTTTTGTTTCTCTCTATCAAGCACACCTTTCTGCTTAAGAATCTTATCTACAACCTGTCTTTGCGTCAAATCTTTCTGTTGTAATAATTTACTACTTGCATCCATGATATCCTCACTATTTGGTTTTCTAACGGTTGCCACACCTGTATCCATAATCTGCTTGTACAGATTATCATACTTACTCATTAGCTCTTCATTTACACTACTAGTTATCAAGTATGAAGTAATAAAAGATCGTGTGAGTGCCATGTACATTGAATTTCGCATACCAAGATTTAAACTGATCGGTGAATCTGCAACACAAATCAAGAAAGGAAACTCCAGTCCCTTAATATTATTTCTATTACTGATAAACAAACTTCCTGGCGACTTACTCTTTACTTCATACGCTTTTTGAGTTTCCCATGTGAACTTATTTTGAATTTGTATTGAAAGTCTATCAATCATGTTGTAGGTCTTATTCGAAGTTCCCAAAAAGACAATTCCAATGTCATCCGGAGTAACTCGAGGATTACTTTCAATAATTTTTTGAATCACCTCTAGTACTTTTTCATTCATATCATCCTTCCTGTATATCAATAGCGGTTCAGATTTGACATCTTTCAAATTGTCAAATCTCCTCAACGGCGACCTGGTAAACTTATATACTGCACCATCCTCATCCGTTTCAAAATCATACCCACACGCTTTCCAAGTTGCATCATCAAGCCAATTTATAACAGGCCTTTCCTCAACTCCGAAACCTAGTAACTGGGCAAACATGAAGTTTTTGGGATCTGTACGATACACCTTATTCAAGGTGAAGTCCGGATGCGTCATAACTTGAGACTCTTTGCTGAAAATATTTTGAAAAATATCACTAGCAATGATAACTTGCTTCGCTGAAACAAGTTCGCAGAGCCTAAAAAAGTCCTCATCAAAGTCTTGTCCCTCATCAATCAAAACATAATCAAAACACGGTGAGAACGTTTCTAAGCCCTTTAACTTTTCAGCCAAGTCACGACAAAGTCCTCCAAACGAAATTCCAGACCTGTAAGGGGAAAAATCAAATCCGTACGCATGACAAATATAACTGTAGACGCCAGAATTAGCGTCCAGCTGAGACCCCCAACTACGCATCACCCATAATCGTTTCTTCCACTCAATCTGCTTGTCAGCTCTCATAAAGTCAAAAAAATCTGGGACTCTTTTTTCGCGCATTTCATTTGCCAAGACCTTATTAAAACACGTAAAGACAACCTTAGAATTCTCATCAGACATGTATAACTCATATAATTTATGCAGAAGTAGTTCTGTCTTCCCAGTACCTGCCAACCCTTGAATCGCAATTCGCTTCTTACTATGAGTATCATAAATAAACCTATTCTGATCTGCATCGAGCATAATAATTCTTTGCTTGATTGCTTCTAAAATATTGGTTGGAGTTTCTATTCCAACTCTCTTTGCGTCATTTATCGATCCTGTTAGAAGTGTTATTAACAAGTTAGCAATTACTGCATCTTTCCCCTTTGTTGCCAATTCTTCCACGGTATTCAAATCTAAGAAGCTGTCCAAGATCTATGATTTTTGATATACTTCTATGTAAAAAGCGAGTTTAAGCTATGAAAAATTATCCCAG
>NZ_RHNW01000026.1 GCF_003946045.1 Levilactobacillus mulengensis
TGATGCTTGAATAGCTCATCGATTGTTGTTACTTTATTTGTTATAAAAGCGAATTGGCTTCGCAAATATTGTTTGGGCTTGATACCAAGTATCAAACCGCCCTACACATATTTGGTTTGTCGAAACAATGTTCAGTTTTCAAAGGTCTACCAAGTTGTCATAAGAAGCAATCGCTCCGTGACAACTTTTAAAGTATATCATGTCGTTTAAATCGTGTCAACATCTTTTTTCAGCTTCCTGAATATTTATTCAACATCCAAAGAAATGAATTCGACGTGATTGGCACGCCTTGACAACATAAACCATTGTATCAGTTACGATTTAACACGTCAAGCATAAATTTCAAATTTTGATTAACTATTCAAGAACCTGTTATTTATGCATTGCTCGTCTCAAATCAGCAACAGGTAATATCTTACCAATCATCTCCAGGTAGGTCAAGCACTAATTGCAAATAAAATAAAAAGCCTCCCCCTAAGAGGAAGCTTGTTCTTGATCTAAACGCTGTGAGGCCTCGGACTTCCAGCCCTCTAGCCGATCCGCAATTGGTTTAAACCCAATGTTGATGCGGTGATTCGTCCAGTAATGTCGGTGTTGATGTTCCAGGGGCTCCGGGCTATACGCCACGTGCTCAAGGCACCGTAACGACAAGCTGATTTTCCCCGTGAACTCATCAATGTCCAGAATGACAACGTTCACTTCCTGATTGACCTTTAAATAGTCGTGAATGTCCTTCACGTACCCACAATGACATTCAGAAATATGAATGAGGCCCTGACGATGACCGCCCAAACTGACAAACGCCCCGTAAGGCTGAATGCCCGTAATGTGGCCGGTCACCCGTTGACCAATTTGAAACGGCATAGTCGTACCCTCCTCACTAATCATCTAATTCTCGCCTATTCGGCTTCTTTGACCGTGACTTTGTCCATGGTGACAGGTGTTGCTGGTTGATCACTCGCATCCGTCTTGACCTTGGCAATGGCGTCGACAACGTCCATCCCCGCGATAACTTGGCCAAAGACCGTGTGACGGAAGTCCAACCAAGGGGTCCCACCGTCTTTATAAGCATCGACGATTTCTTCTGGGAAACCGGCATCCTTCATCTGAGCCTGCATCTGATCCGTCATATCCTTATCTTGCACGATAAAGAATTGGCTACCGTTGGTGTTGGGTCCAGCGTTGGCCATTGAGACGGCCCCACGTAAGTTGTATAACTCTTGTGAGAATTCGTCTTCGAATGGTTGACCCCAGATGCTTTCGCCACCCATACCCGTACCGGTTGGATCGCCACCTTGGATCATAAAGTTAGGAATGACCCGGTGGAACGTCAAGCCATCATAGTAACCGGCCTTGGCATGGGTCACAAAGTTTTCAACTGTCTTTGGTGCTTGTTCGGGGAAGAGTTGCAGCTGAATGGTCCCCATGGACGTTTCAATCGTTACTTGTGGACCCCTGGCGTTAGCCAAATCAATTTGTGGAAACTTTGTCATAATTATCCTCCATATCTTTTCAAAACACTATCTGCTTATCTATTATCACCGCCAACCGTCAAAAATGCAACTGACAGCCACGGTGTTATACTAAGAGAACACAATTTAATTCGAAGGAGTCTGATTAAATGACAAAACCAACCACGGCTTTAAAGCAACGGACGATTGACTTGCTTAACGAACGAGGCGTCGCGCTTGAGGCCATCGCCGACCTGGTCATCTTCCTGCAAAAAGATTACATCGTCGGTCTCACTAACGAGGAAGCACTCGCCAGTGTGCAAACCGTTCTGAGCAAACGAGAAGTACAAAATGCCATCATCACCGGCATTCAACTCGACATTGCTGCGGAACACCACACCCTGATGGAACCTTTACAGACCATTGTCGAGCGAGACGAGGGGCTTTACGGGGTGGACGAAACCATGGCGCTCTCTATAGTAGATATTTACGGATCGATTGGCTTTACCAACTACGGCTACATTGACCGCGTCAAGCCTGGTATCTTGGCCAAGCTCAACGCCCACGAACCCGGTATCATCCACACCTTCCTCGATGACTTGGTCGGCGCCATTGCTGCGGCAGCGGCTGCCCGGCTGGCCCATGACGATACCGGCGAACAAGATACCCCGTTTAAGTAAGCTTGCCATCGTCACCACCGGCCTAGCAACAAATATCATAATTTCGTTAAGGTTCACCGACTCTGCTGACAGTTGGGTCAAAACCTTCTACAATGTAGGCATAACAAATTTCACACTAGCATAAGGAGACCCTTAATGGGATATTTAATTGATTTCGTCTTACACATCGACGACCACCTGGTGAACATCGTCAATACTTTTGGCGGGTCCACCTACTTCATTCTTTTTGCCATTGTTTTCGTGGAGACCGGTGCGGTGATTCTGCCCTTTCTTCCCGGTGACTCCCTGTTGTTCGCTGCGGCGGCACTCGCTGCGAACCCCGCCTACAAGCTAAACATCTGGTTCTTCGTAGCCCTCTTCTTACTAGCGGCCATCGGCGGAGACTCACTCAACTTCTACTTGGGTGGCAAGGCCGGCGCCGCTCTGTCCAGTCACTCGTGGTTCGGGCGGCTGATCAACAAGGATAAGCTGGCCCAGTCGGAGAAATTCTTCCGTAAACACGGACCGTTGGCCATCTTCTTGGGACGCTTCATGCCCATCATTCGGACGTTCGTGCCTTTCACGGCTGCGGGTTCCCAATTCCCTTACCGGCGTTTTCTCAAATACAACGTTAGCGCCGGCCTGACCTGGGTGGCCATCTGCTGTGGCGGTGGGTATTTCTTCGGGAACATCCCCTTCGTCAAGGCCCACTTCTCTGCCGTTGTTTTAGGCATCATTGTGATTTCCCTGATTCCTGCCGTCGTTGGCTGGTTAAAGGGTCGTCACGCGTCAACCCCGAGTAGCCTTCCGGAAGACGACTAAAAAATAATTCTTGTGACACAAATAAAGCAGGACCTGAGAATTTTCTCAAGTCCTGCTTTTTTATTTGCCAAATTAGGCGCGCTTAATGGCAACGCGTCCCCGCCAGTATAACCAGCCGAGTCCGGCCTCGAACAGCACGAATGCCAGCACGAAGCAGTGCAGAAAGAACGTGTCTGGTAGCGCATTGATGATGGGATCTAGGTCCGGATCAAAAAGCCAGTCGTTGTTGCGAAAGAGCACCTCGTGAAAGGCAATGAAGAAACCGTTAAAGTTCACGGCTAGCATTGCCCCCAGCACCAGCGGCACAATCGCCGCAATCTGGACCGGTCGCAAGAGACGCCACTGTTCGGCCCGTTGCTTGAGCTGGTGTAAATACCACCCCGCGGGTCCGACACTGAGCACGAGGACCACGTTATTCAGCAAGAAGAGATTTTTCACGTCATGGAAGTGGATCATCCCTGTAAACGACGTGGCAAAATCAGTCATGTTTAAATCGGTCACCCACGGCAGTTCCAGGTACGCCAACATTTGCAGGTAATTGTGCATGATCTTGTGCGCAGACATCTGGACCGTCTGGCTAATAGCTAACCAGTGAATGTCTAAGCGATACAGCCACACGGCGTTGATCGTTAAGAAGATGCTCAACGTAATCAACGCTAAAAAGAGGGCGGTTAACCCACCCCAACGTGCTAACCTAGTCAATCGGCCCCGCCTCCAGATCCCAATGAGCCAGGTCCGGCACGGTATAGGTCGGCTGGATGGCCTGCTGAGCCACTTGCGCGGGCGTTGAGACCCCCGTATAAGTCAACAGGGTGTCGACCCCGGCGTGAATGCCGGCGAGGATGTCTGTCTGGTAGTTATCCCCGACCATCAGTGCCTGATCAGCCGCAATACCCAATTGGGCGAGGGAATTATTTAAGATAATCGGTTCCGGCTTCCCTACGAAAATGGGGTCCTGCTGCGTGGCGTAACGCACCATGTCGACCAGCGCTCCGGCACCGGGCATCAGGCCCCGCGCCTTGGGAATATTGGAATCCGAATTGGTCCCAATAAACGTCGACCCACTGCGAATCGCCAGAATGGCCTTCGCAAATTTTTCGTAGGTCACGTCACTGTCTAGCCCCACGACCACGTATTCGGGATGGTCCTCATCGACCGTAAAGCCTTTGGCGGCCAAGGCCTGTTTGAGGCCAATCTCGCCTACCACGTAGACGGTTCGCTTACCCGTCTGACCAGCACGCCGGTCTAAAAAGTCCGCCGTTGCCAGTCCGGCCGTGTACACGTTGTCCGTGGTGACGTGGATGTCGTGGTTATCGGCCAGGTTCGCCACCACGTCGACCGGGAGCTTGGTCGTGTTATTCGTCACAAATTTAAAAGGCACGTGCGCCGCCTGAAGCCGCTCCACGAACGCCTTCGCTTTGGGATAGCGTTTGCTACCCGCGTAGATGGTCCCATCAAGGTCGATTAAATAAGCCTGATACTTTTTCACTGCCAACTCTCCCTAATCTTCTTTTTTACGAATGGTAAAGTGCCGCCGTCCCTGACCACCAGAGGCCACGGTGACCGTCTTCTTGTCGTTGCCCGTTGTGGGCTTTGCGACTGGTCGCCGTTCTTCCGTGTAGGGATGCGACGTGTTGCGGTGACGGCGGTGTGACCGTCGCCGATGCGTGTTGTGTGAACCATTACCGCTACCAGTGGCATGGTTTTCAGCAGTCGCCGCCTTTTTAGCCGGTGCTGCCGCGTGCTTAGCAGACTGGTTGGTTGGTTTTTCTGCCGCCGCCTTCGTCTGATTGCTGGTACTGGTTGGCCGTGAATTGCGCCGCCGTCTTGGCCGCCGTGGCTTGGGTGCCGATTTCACATCTAAATTGTGCAGAATAAAGTAGGCACAGCCAAAGTTACAGGATTCATAGAGATAGTCCTGCACGGCGTCAATCTGGTTCTGCTTGGCGCCCGCACGGTCTTCGGCGTAAAAGCCCTTCAACCGCAGCTGTTCGAAGCCCCAGTCGCCGACAATGTAGTCGAATTTGCTCAAGATGGTGCTAAAGCGTTGGGAGAATTCCGTGAAATCAAACCCTTCCCGAACGTCGGCAACCACTTCATAGGGATGGCCGTTGATGTTTAAATGTGTTTCATCGACCCGGACCACTTCGGCGGCTGGCTCCCGGGTTTCTTTTTGTTCGGCAACAAGTGCCTCTAAATCTTTGCGATCCACCGTCGTCATCCTCTCTGTTTCTAAGTTAAGGGGTAGTGCTTCGCCAGGTATTTGGCAAAGACTTCCCGTAATAAGTCTTCATATAAAATTTGATTCTGACCCACGATTGAGATTGTTGGGAAAAATGGAATAAACAAATAGTGATCCAATCCCGCAATCGTGTACTGCTTAGTTGGCGATAGCGGTTCGCCCCGCCAGGTGACCTCGTGGGTCTTGGCGTCATAGGCGATGCCCAAATAATTGATCTCTCCAAAGATTTTACCACGAAACCCCATGCCTTTTTGCGGAAAATACCGTAAAAATAGACGAGCGAGCTCAAATTCCTGAATCAACCGCCATAAATCGTAGCCACTCAGTGTGATCTTCATCACGTGCATGTTGTGGGGCAAGAGCTGGTGGAGTTGATTCTGGTTGACCACGCCACTGGGCAAATCGTGGAGAAAGAGCCCGGCATTTAAAATGGCTGCCTGGGTGCCGGCGTACTCCGCCACCGCGTGCAAGCCCTCTTGGACCAGCCGGGGATGGCCAACTGGATCAGCCTCCATGGCAACTGGCAACTTAGCGACCCGTTGCTCGGACAAAATGGACTTGCCCAGGTCATCCAGCGCGCCAATTTCAGCCGCATCCCCACTTTGTTCGGGCAAGGTCGCCGTTTCGACGACACCGGCTTGGGCTCGCTGTAGTTGATGGTCCTCGAGATCAAGCGTAATGCGGCCAACGTATCGGCCCCATTTGCCAGCCGCGGCCAACAGGCTATGGTTATCCTGCTCGCCGTGCTTGAGCAAGTGGTGCGTGTGGCTGCCGATGATGACCGTCACCGCGGGAAAGCGCTTGGCAATCTGCCGGTCGACGTCTAACCCTAAATGTGACAGCAAGACGCACACGTCAAATTGCCCGGTGTAGGCCTCTAAGAGCCGTGTCAGGGCCGGATTGACCGCAATCGGCTGCCAACCGGCCAACGGATAGGTCAGATGGTACGGGGCCGTTAGCCCTAACACCAGCATCCGGGTCCCTGCCGGCGTCGTAAAAATCTGATGGTCGATGGCCCACTCCGGTTGTTCGTGTGTATCCCCGGTCAGAATGTTGCCCAAAATCACCGGAAAATTCGCGTGATCATAGAGATGGTCCAACTGCGCGCGCATGAAACCTAAGCCCTCGTTGTTGCCAATCGTGGCCGCATCGTAGCCAATCTGATTCATCAGTTCAATGTTTTTCTGACCGACCGTGGCCTCACTCACGGGATGGACCCGGTCAATGTTATCACCCAAGTCAAAGGTGTAGACGGTGTCCCCCGCTTGTTCGGCCTGCTGCCGGGTGGTCGCCAGGTAGCGACGAATCCGCGGCCAGTTCTCAAAGTGCGAGTGCAGGTCGTTGGTATGCAAAATGGTAATCCGTTCCATCAATTCTCTCTCCTCTTAACACTGATTTTAATCGTACGGCATCGGAGAGAAACGGTCAAGCATCGCCCACATCGCCTGATAGCCGTGACCGTTCTAAACGACCACTTACTGTTTTTCCTGGAACTCCTGCGCCTTGCCCGTGACCATTTCTTCAATCTCACTGGTCGAGAATGGCGTCCCAAATGGCACCTGTTCGGTGAGGTAGCGGGTCTCTGGTGTATCCACACCCACGTTGATGTTTTCTTTGACTGGAACCGCATAATGGTGAATATGTCCGTGTAAATTGATAATCTGGTTCACGATTCCCAGCATCATTGGATAATGGGTCATGTAGTACTGCCGGTGATCATATTTGATTAAGACCCCAACATCGTGGAAGGCAAACTTGGGCTGACCGTTTTCAATGGGGTTGTGCGCTGCCAGGTACTTGAACAGGGCGCGGCTGTCATGATTCCCCTTGATCAGTTCCAAATGGCCGTTCAGCTGGGATAAGACGTTGCAGACGGCCTCATCCGACTTCACGGCGGGTTTGGTAAAGTACAAGGCAATGTCGCCCAGGTGATAGACCGTGTCGGTCGGTGCCACCCGTTTATTCCAATTATCAATGATGGTTTGATTCATTTCGTCCACACTCGCAAAGGGCCGTGGGGCAAAATCACTGTCCCCCAACAGGTCTTCGTGAAAGAAGTGGGTATCTGACGTAAAAAATTCCATGAGTGCTCCCCCTTTTATAAGATATCTAATGGTTGTTTCGTCGTTGGTGCTGGAAAGGCTTGGTCCAGCTCCGCTAATTCAGCCGGCGACAGCGTCAGGTCGGCCGCAGCTATATTCTGTGTCATATGGGCCACGGAACTGGTCTGCGGAATCGCCAGGACTTGCGGCTGGTGAATGACCCATGCTAGGAGAATCTGGTAGACCGACACGTGGTGTTGCGCCGCGAGCGTCTTGACCGTTGCATTCGTGGTCAAATGATGGCCCCAAGCATCCCCCTGGGCAATTGGTGAATAGGCAATCAGGGGCAGTTGGTGGTCCCGCTGCCACGGCAAGACGGCGTATTCCAGGCCCCGACTTCCCAGATGGTACAGGTCTTCGTTGGCCACGGCCTGATCACCACCGGGCAACTGCCAGAGTTCTTTTAGGTCGCTAATATCAAAGTTAGACACACCCCACGCCCGGATTTTACCGGTCTGTTGCAGGCGTTGAAGCTCCGCCACCGTTTCGGCTAGCGGCACGTTGCCCCGCCAATGATACAGGTAGAGATCCAGATAGTCCGTCCGTAACCGGCGTAAACTGGCATCCAGGCTGGCGGCCATGCGTTGCCGAGATGCATTTTCTGGTAACACCTTGGAAATGAGATAGATCTGTTGGCGGTCGATGGGGGCCAACGCCTCCCCCACTAAGTCTTCGGCCCGACCGGAGCCATACATCTCAGCCGTATCGATGACCCGCGCCCCCGCAGCGATTCCCGCGCGGATGGCCGCAATTTCTGTTTCTCGTTGTTCTGGGCGGTCGCCCATGTGCCAGGTTCCAATGCCAATTGCGGGCACTGTCTGTCCGGTAATCGTGACTTGTTTCATCATTAAACACCCCTATTAGCTTAGTCGCCAACTTAACTGAACGTCCGACCATTTAGGCCACTAACAACTGGGCAACTTGCCCAAGTCTGCCCCGCCAAATACCCGATGTTCTAGCCAAAGTGGTAACCGTTATATTACTCCTATCGTAGCACTTTCAGCGGTTTTTCGCTGACTCTGACCCGCGGATGAAGCCAATTAAAAAGAGCCTGGAATTTTATCCCAGACTCAAATGTTTTAGTTAGATTTCTTTGGTGTCGTCGGTCCCGCCACCATCCACAACGGGATGACTGGCTGTCCGCCGATCTTTCAGGTATTTACCGACACTCAACGCTGCGAGCCACAAGATGGACCCAATCAACGCAATCAGCGTGTCCACCCGGAACAGTAACACGATACCGACCATGGCCAGAAATGCCAAGATAAAGTAATCGCTCCACGGGAAGAACGGCATCTTAAAGTTGGACTTGGTCGTGACACCGGCCGCCAACTGTTGTTTCTTGTATTTAATATGTGCCACAACGATTGCGCCCCAGATGAACAGGAAACACGTTGTCGCCACACTGGAAACAAACGCGAAGACGTGACCCGGAATCAAGAAGTTCAGGAAGACCGACACGGCAATCACGACGGTTGAGAACCGCAGTGCCCGAACCGGTACCTGCGCATGTGAGAGAACGCCCATGTGCTTGGCGAACTTCCCCTCACCCCGGTAGGTCAGAGAGAATAGCATTCGCCCGGTCGTAAATAACGAACTGTTGCAGGCCGAAGCCGCCGCTGTTAAGACCACGAAATTGATCACGGCCGCAGCGGACTGAATGCCCACGTTCTTGAAGACTTGAACAAATGGACTGCTGGTTGGGGAAACAGCTTGCCATGGGTAGATGGACATCAGTGCCAACAGAGAACCTAAGTAGAACAAGATGATTCGCAGTGGAATCTCGTTGATCGCCTTAGGCAAGACCTTCTTGGGGTTGGCCGTTTCGGAAGCGGTCATCCCCACCATTTCAATCCCGACGAAACTAAAGAGCACCATCTGGAAGGAAAGGAAGAAGCCCTTGGCCCCGTTGGCAAAGAAGCCGCCGGAGACCAGGTTCGTGACGCTGGCATGACCCGCCGGCGTTGGGTAGTGCACGGCAACCATGTACGCCCCAGCCAGAATCAAGGCAATGATGGCCACAATTTTAATGATGGCAAACCAGAATTCTGTTTCACCGAAGGCACTGACCGTGACCGAGTTTAAGGTCAACAGGATGCCCAGCAGGACCAGCCCAGTGACCCATTGCGGTAAATGGGGGAACCAGAATTGCATGTATTGCCCCGCGGCGGTGATTTCTGCCATGGCAATCGTGATCCAGCAGACCCAGTAGGTCCAGCCGGCCACGAAGCTCATGTTGTCACCGAGGTACCGCTGAATAAAATCAATGTACGAGTGTGCATTTAAATCTGAGAGTAAGAGTTCACCTAATGCCCGCATTAACAGGAAACACATAATCCCCGTTACCAGGTAGGCCAACACAATGGATGGTCCGGCAAGGTGAATCGATTGGCCGGCCCCCAAGAATAGCCCCGTCCCGATTGTGCCCCCCAGCGCAATCAGTTGGACGTGGCGACTCTGAAGGCCCCGTGAAAATTCTTGGTTTTCATTCACTTGACTTTTTTTCATCTTAATCGCCCCTTTGTTGAAATTCATTATACACGTCCAAGGGGGCAATACTAGTAGCGACACTGGTTGGTTCGGTAAATTAAAAAGCGTTGCTGGCCCAGTGTAATCCACTTTATGTCACTTTCATAGCTTTTAGATGAAATGTATTCAACTATTGTTGCAAGATGCCAATCGGTCGTGAAACCGGGCGAAAATACAGTACAAAAAACTCTCTGAGGGTGCCGCTTCGCTTTACCCTCGTAACCATATGGTGAAATGAACCGCCTTTCCCGGTATA
>NZ_RHNW01000027.1 GCF_003946045.1 Levilactobacillus mulengensis
AGTTCAGCAAGTGCTTCTTGTCTTGCTTGATCTCTTATTTTTTTATCGTGCTCGGCCTGTTTATCAGCCAATGCTTGTTTCTCAGTAGAGCCTAGAGTTAACCCCTTAACTTTATCAATGGCACGCCATTTTTCCTGTTCTGTTAATTCACCATTATGCTGAATGTTAAATAGTTTTTGACGTTCATCTTGAAATTGACCTTGTGAGAAGTCGTTAGCGTCTTTCTTTTCAGGCTTCCAAGTAAAAGAATACCCAATCACTGGTTTCCCGCGGCCTTTACCATATTTCTTTCGAACAGTTAGGCCTCTAAAAAGAGGGGTCAATTCTTCTCTGATTGGTTTAAGAACGTATCTATCAACGTCTCCCGGTTTTTTCCAATAACTTTTAGGAATATCAAGTAACTCAAAAAAATCTTCTTTTGATAAAAAAGCATAACCGGTTGTTCTGAAACCTTTTAACAATCTAAAAGCGGTTTTAGCATAACTGCTTCGAAGATCTCTAAATTCCGCTAAAGCATATCTAACCCACGTGTCTAAATTATTAAGAAGTGGCAAAGCATCTTTATATACTTCAATGTCTATATAAGGAGAATCAGCTTCACCAACAATTCTGAATTTAGTAAACATAACAAACATTTCTCTATTTAATCCAGATTTACTACGTCTTCCAAAATGAAGTCCCATTAACTTTTCATAAGTTCTTTGAATATCATCTTCAAAGCGATTATTTGCAGTCGGTTTATAGTTGCTCAAATCTTTAAGTTGTTCAAAAGAAAATCTAACTGTCTGATCTCCCTTATCACGCATACGAGAAATAATTGAAAAAAATAGATTCATTTCAATAGGGGTGAATTTACGTAACGGAATGGTATTAAGTTCAGGATCATATTTTATAAGTTCATTGCTCATAATCACACCTCCATAACTATTATATAAAATCAACGATTGCTTATCAACGATCACCATTAAAAGCCTCGTTGATAAACAGACAAAACCTCGTTGATAAACAGACAAAACCTCGTTGATAAACAGACAAAACCTCGTTGATAAACAGACAAAACCTCGTTGATAAACTTCTATAAGCCTTGGGAGAGTAAGCCTCAAGAGGGGTCTAAAAGAGGTTTAAAAGAGGTTTATAAAAGAGGTTTAAAAGAGGTACCACTGTACGAAGTCAAAACTTAGCAACAAAAAACACAAAGGAGTGATCCAAAAACCGGCTCACATTAAACTTCAGTCGCTACGCTCCTTGCGCCTCACTACGTTCGTTGCCTAAAAGGTGTGGCAAGCCACATTCAATACGGGCGCTGACGCCCCGTACCCCGTCCAAGCTGAACCAGCTTGACCGCTTTTTCACTCGCCGTTAGGCAGGAAAGCAAAGTTTCTATAAAACTTTGGCTTTCGCCATTTCAGTGTTAAGACTGGTTTAGAGCTGTCAATTCCTTATGCTCCCACGCTACGCTCGTCCGCTACCATTGACAGCAAACAGTTAGTTTTTTTGAATCTTAACAAGAATCTAACTGCTATATTCGTTTTTAAGGGCCTTATTTCTCGTTTCTAGCGATTTTGAGACTGTTTATATATATTTATACCAAAGCAAAAATAAAAAGCCCTCAGCAGGCTTTTAGAGGGCTAAATAACGAAGCCAGGACGATTAATAATATCTTCTTGTCTTTTTTGCAAAACATAAGTATACAGGGAATCATACAAATTCTTTTTGATCTCGTCAGGTTCATTGACAGAAGCTTCAAACAATTCTTGAATATCAACTTGCCAAGGATCAGCAAGCATTTCATCAATGGGTTTTAATACTTTCTTTTCGTCCATCTTAATGACTCCTAACATCAAAATAATGCTTTCAGTTTAGATTTACAGATTTTACAGTACCGTTATTCAAAATTTGCTACCAAAATTATAAAGTTTCTCTGCACAAAACAATTAAGAAGTTTTGGCTTAAACCAGCGTAATCCGTAATACTTTTTAAGTATTTAAAACATAACAATCTTAGTTAGGTGAAAACATAAATTGAATTAAAAATACAGTTAACTCAACAACGGCAGAAATTGATTTTATGGTTATCAGTAGACCGAGTTAAACGAGGTCAATGCGCACTTACACATAGAATTTATTCTATGTTGTGCTAGACCCATTAAAAACCTGTACCAGAAGTCGCCGTTGGCGACAACAAAATCAAA
Source organism: Levilactobacillus mulengensis (assembly GCF_003946045.1). Lineage (GTDB taxonomy): Bacteria > Bacillota > Bacilli > Lactobacillales > Lactobacillaceae > Levilactobacillus > Levilactobacillus mulengensis. Next base: position 2,192 of record NZ_RHNW01000027.1, read on the forward strand.
CTAATTTACCCAAAATCAATTTGGTTCAACATGTTTTCTGTACTTGCTTGATCCAAGCCTAAATAAGCTAAAGTCATTGATTCACTTGAGTGATTTAGTAAGTGCATGACTAGGCCAATATTGTAATTTGATTGCGTGTAAACACGATAAGCCCCAGTTTTGCGCATCGTATGGGTACCTAGATAATTAATGCCTAACAGATCACCAACCTTGCTCATGATTTTGTAAAACTGTTTTTCCGTGATATGGCGCTCGGGGTGTTGAAGGGAAGGAAAGAGCCATTCAGAATCCAGCTGATGATCAAGCAGCCATTGACGATACAATAAGAGCTCTGTTTGAACTGGTTTAAGATACAAGGTATTAGGCTTACCCGTTTTTCGGTCGTGAATGAACGCATTTTGTTTAATAGAACCGTCCGGATTAAAAATATCGGTTTGTTTTAAGCGCATGACATCACTGACTCGCAACAGTGTCGCTTTGCCAACTTGAAAAACTGTATAGTTACGCCGGCCAGCTTTAAAGTTGTTGAGTAAGGTATCTTGAACCTCCTTGAGAACATTTGAATCTTTGATGGGTAAGACAACTTGTTGCATGTAAATGACCTCCAGTAAGAATATTTGCATTACGTATCTACATGGGATATACTTGGCTTGTAATAATAATTTAGGAGGGGAAAATATGGAACTTATTAAAGAACAAACACGCTTAGCAAAGTGGGGAAACTCGAAAGCTGCTAGAATTCCTAGCCAAATTATTAAACAACTGAAATTAGATGATAACCAAGATATGACAATAACCATTGAAAATGGATCAATTGTTTTAACACCAATAAAAAAGAACCCAACCAATATTCACGAACTATTTAAGGATTGGCAAGATGACGGGAAAAGGGATCACGAGCTTGATTGGGGAAAGTCAGAAGGTAATGAACTTCAATGGTAAGCCAAGGTGATATATTTTATGTTAACTTTAATCCAAGCCGTGGTCATGAACAGATGAATAAGCGACCAGCGATTGCGCTAAGCAATGATCTAGTCTGTCAGACAAGTAACATGACGATTGTGGCTCCAATTAGCAGTACCAAGCGTAATTTTCCAATGTATCATCGACTAACTAGTAGTCAAACAGTATATGGAAAAGTATTATTAGATCAAACCATAGCCTTAGATTTACGGGCAAGACATGTCACTGATGAAACTATTGTCGATCATGTATCGCGTGAAGAACTAGAAGAAATAATCACTTTGTACAAATTATTGTTTAGTATTGATGACAAATAGAAGAAGTTGTTTTTGGCATATAATGACAAATAACCCCCAATATCTACATTATAGATATTGGGGGTTATTCTTTCAACGTTTTCGAGGGGCGATTTGTATATTATAACCCTCATCTTGTTACAACTTTACCTAGGCCAATAAAGTCTATGCGTAGATCTCTTGGAATTTTGATTTCCCAATTAGTATTAATAAAATTAAAAATATCTAACCCTCGATTTTTTATTTCTTTCAAAGTCCAATTATTGTTGCGAGCAATGGTACGTTCATCAATGCTACCATTTTTAAAACAAACATTGCCGTGCTCTTTTTTGTCCTTAAAAGAAGCATTACTAAGTCTATCATTTTTTTTGCGATTAATTATAACGAGGTTACCTATTGAATTTTTAATTTTATTTTTTTGGTTTTGACTATACTGATTAAAATAGTTATTCCAATTTGTTGTCTTAGAGACTTTTTGCGGATAAATATGTTCTAATGTTGGTTGAAACTCATCGGTAATAGCGAAAAACAACTGGTAGATATCTTCAAGACTCATTTGTTCTTTAGATTTTTCAGCTAGATATATAACATAACAAGCCAAGACGTGTTTTGTTGGGAAAGCTGCGCGACCGGACTTATAGAACCCGGTAATTGATAATTCTTTACAAATGGCAGAAATACTTTCCTTATATTGTTCGGTTTGAACAAACTTATCAATAGTCATTTTTATTTGTTGTGTTATTTTATCTGGAGCATCTTCATTACTGTTGTGGATTACGGACTTGATTTCATGACTCAAGCTGAAAAAAGGAATGTAAGCACTGTAAGCACTGGCAAAGAATCCTTGGATAAAGTAATACCTATCTAATTGCTCCAGAAAATTTAAACGTGATACCTCAGAAGGCGTTTTTAGAAAATAAAACAATACTTCGTTTTTCCAATCCAGCATATTAGGATGATAACGAGGTATACGTGATTCCAAAGATGCTAGTTTGATCAAGTAAATACGGATATTCTTGGATATGATGGGGGCTATCCTTTCATCCAATGGAAAATTAAGGACATACCAAATTTGAATACTGGAATTTAAACTGCTTATATAGCGGAAAATATCGTCTGGAGACAAATTTCCACTTTGCACATTTTTGTCGGTAAACTTTTGATCAAGTAAGAACTGTGAAAGCCTGCCATTGTCAATGAACCTTTGGTTATAGTTATGGTTTCCTATTCTTTTTTCCTTGGAAAAATAGGATACTGTATGTGCCATAAGAAAACTATCATCTGGTAACATATTTCTAGGGTTTTTGCCAAGATAATTATAGATCTTTTTCCAACAGCCATTTATCTCCTCGCGAAGTTTAGGGGCATTTCTTTTGGAATTGCCAGTGAACAGGGTACTGATATAAATTAATCTGTTTTTTAATAATTCGAGTGTTGATAATCCTTTGCCACGATTATTCATAGTTTCGAAAGTTACAAATATATTTACGTCTTGGTTTATTTCATACACATTAAATACTACTTTTGTTGTAACTTTAGAGTACAAAGCGCAAAGGTCAGCGTTAGATAATATTTCTATTTTAGTTAAAAAATAGTGATACACATCTAGTAAGTTTTGATTATATTTATTCATAACTATTTTATCTTCATCAGTTGACGGTAAAAGTAGTATATTTTTCTCAAAAAATTCTTTGCTAGAATTATTATTAGAGTAATTAAAAAGTGCCGTGTAATCGATAGTTGAATCTCCCTTAGGCTTTGCTATAAACAATTCTTTTATTGACGATAGCTTGGTAAAATTTATAACTGTTAGATTTCTGTCTTCAGCTGTATGGATAATAGCTGATAATAGAATAACGAGGCTGGTCAAACGCTGCTGTCCGTCTACAATGTAAAAAGGAGTGTATCCTGTTGACTCTACAAGCCAATAGTCAGGAGATTGATTTATTTTTTCATTAGGAATTTTGTCTGTGGTAATGACTCCCATATAGTATTGAATGTTAGGTGAAAAGCGTGTTATATCTTCCCAAAAGTCAAAGTACTCTTTCTTTGACCAAGCATAACCACGTTGGTAATCTGGGATTCTAAATAATGTATTATTGAAAATTTCTGATAAGGACAATAATTGGGATTGCAAGATAATATTCCTTTCTTGATTACATAATTTAAAGAGATATCGAATAATGGTAAAGATAAATACATAGCGTATCTTTGTAAAATTAGTTTCTTGTACAAGATAGTTAACGATTCTTTTTACTTTTTTTAGAAACCACCATAATTACCAAAAATGCCACCACTTTTTTATGGATTTTTCTATCACGTTAACCTTGCTGTTTCCTGGTACAGGTATAGAATTTAGTTTGTCTTTCTTTTGGTTCATCAATTGTAATTGTTGTGACTGATCTAATAATTTTTGCATTGACTTCAATTGTTCATCTTTTTCTTTAATTTGGTTATCTTTGATTGCTATTTGTTGATTGAGTAATTCTATTGTAGCTTGATTGTTGTTACCAGTGTTACTAGTAAATGTTCCCCCGTTTGGTTTCTGGTTATTTCCACCAATAAAATGCTTCTTTAACAGCAAATATCCTGAATTTACAATAACAAGGGTTTGCACCCCGTTTCTAGTCACAGTTTGTACATAATTTGATCTAAAGTTTGCATCTAATTTTTTTCTAACAGCTTGTTTTGATACGCCAAATTCATCAGCAATTTCTTTAATAGTTTTAGCTATGATTCCCAAACCCCTTTCGGAGTTCAGCAAGTGCTTCTTGTCTTGCTTGATCTCTTATTTTTTTATCGTGCTCGGCCTGTTT
>NZ_RHNW01000028.1 GCF_003946045.1 Levilactobacillus mulengensis
CTCAAAACTAGATATCATCAAATTATTTTCTATTGAGAACACCACGTTTTTCAACTTGGTTAAGTCCTCGACCGATTAGTACTGGTCCGCTTCACGTCTCACAACGCTGCCACTTCCAGCCTATCTACCTGATCATCTCTCAGGGGTCTTACTTCCATATAGGAATGGGAAATCTCATCTTGAGGCGAGTTTCACACTTAGATGCTTTCAGCGTTTATCTCATCCATACATAGCTACCCAGCGATGCGCCTGGCGGCACAACTGGTACACCAGAGGTATGTCCATCCCGGTCCTCTCGTACTAAGGACAGCTCCTCTCAAATTTCCTACGCCCGCGACGGATAGGGACCGAACTGTCTCACGACGTTCTGAACCCAGCTCGCGTACCGCTTTAATGGGCGAACAGCCCAACCCTTGGGACCGACTACAGCCCCAGGATGCGATGAGCCGACATCGAGGTGCCAAACCTCCCCGTCGATGTGGACTCTTGGGGGAGATAAGCCTGTTATCCCCAGGGTAGCTTTTATCCGTTGAGCGATGGCCCTTCCATACGGTACCACCGGATCACTAAGCCCGACTTTCGTCCCTGCTCGACCTGTCTGTCTCGCAGTCAAGCTCTCTTCTGCCTTTACACTCAATGAATGATTTCCAACCATTCTGAGAGAACCTTTGGGCGCCTCCGTTACTTTTTAGGAGGCGACCGCCCCAGTCAAACTGCCTACCTGACACTGTCTCCCACCACGATAAGTGGTGCGGGTTAGAGTGTTCACACAGCGAGGGTCGTATCCCACCAGCGCCTCACTCGAAACTAGCGTTCCGAGTTCTACGGCTCCGACCTATCCTGTACAAGCTGTGTCAACACCCAATATCAAGCTACAGTAAAGCTCCATGGGGTCTTTCCGTCCTGTCGCGGGTAACCTGCATCTTCACAGGTAATATAATTTCACCGAGTCTCTTGTTGAGACAGTGCCCAGATCGTTACGCCTTTCGTGCGGGTCGGAACTTACCCGACAAGGAATTTCGCTACCTTAGGACCGTTATAGTTACGGCCGCCGTTTACTGGGGCTTCATTTCTGGGCTTCGCCGAAGCTAACTCATCCACTTAACCTTCCAGCACCGGGCAGGCGTCAGCCCCTATACGTCATCTTACGATTTTGCAGAAACCTGTGTTTTTGATAAACAGTCGCCTGGGCCTTTTCACTGCGGCTACACTTGCGTGTAGCACCCCTTCTCCCGAAGTTACGGGGTCATTTTGCCGAGTTCCTTAACAAGAGTTCACTCGCTCACCTTAGGATACTCTCCTCGACTACCTGTGTCGGTTTGCGGTACGGGTAATTAATTACTAACTAGAAGCTTTTCTCGGCAGTGTGACATCTGGCACTTCCCTACTAAAATTCGGTCCTCGTAACGCCTTGTCCTTAGCAATAAGCATTTAACTCATCACCAGACTTGACGCTTGAACGCACATTTCCAATCGTGCGCATACCATAGCCTGCTGCGTCCCTCCATCGTTCAAACATAATTAACTAGTACAGGAATATCAACCTGTTATCCATCGCCTACGCTTCTCAGCCTCGGCTTAGGTCCCGACTAACCCTGGGAGGACGAGCCTTCCCCAGGAAACCTTAGTCATTCGGTGGATCAGATTCTCACTGATCTTTCGCTACTCATACCGGCATTCTCACTTCTAAGCGCTCCACTAGTCCTTACGATCTAGCTTCATTGCCCTTAGAACGCTCTCCTATCACGTGACCTAATGGTCACATCCATAATTTCGGTAACATGCTTAGCCCCGGTAAATTTTCGGCGCAGGATCACTCGGCTAGTGAGCTATTACGCACTCTTTAAATGGTGGCTGCTTCTGAGCCAACATCCTAGCTGTCTATGCAACTCCACATCCTTTTCCACTCAGCATGTATTTAGGGACCTTAATTGATGGTCTGGGCTGTTCCCCTTTCGACGGTGGATCTTATCACTCATCGTCTGACTCCCGGATATAAATCAGTGGCATTCGGAGTTTATCTGAATTCAGTAACCCATGACGGGCCCCTAGTCCAAACAGTGGCTCTACCTCCACGATTCTTAATTCCGAGGCTAACCCTAAAGCTATTTCGGAGAGAACCAGCTATCTCCAAGTTCGTTTGGAATTTCACCGCTATCCACACCTCATCCCAGCATTTTTCAACATACACGGGTTCGGTCCTCCAGTGCGCTTTACCGCACCTTCAACCTGGACATGGATAGGTCACCTGGTTTCGGGTCTACATCAATTTACTGAAACGCCCGTTTCAGACTCGCTTTCGCTACGGCTCCGGTCTTTACACCTTAACCTTGCAAATTAACGTAACTCGCCGGTTCATTCTACAAAAGGCACGCTATCACCCATTAACGGGCTCTAACTAATTGTAGGCACATGGTTTCAGGAACTATTTCACTCCGCTTCCGCGGTGCTTTTCACCTTTCCCTCACGGTACTGGTTCACTATCGGTCACTAGGGAGTATTTAGCCTTGGGAGATGGTCCTCCCGGTTTCCGACCACGTTTCACGTGTGTGGCCGTACTCAGGATCCTGAACTGAGGGCCAACGATTTCATCTACGGGGGTATCACCCGCTATGCCACGCCTTCCCAGACGTTTCGATTATCATTGACTTTGGTAACTCAAATGTTCAGTCCTACAACCCCAACAAGCAAGCTTGTTGGTTTGGGCTATTCCCCGTTCGCTCGCCGCTACTTAGGGAATCGATTTTTCTTTCTATTCCTGTGGGTACTTAGATGTTTCAGTTCCCCACGTCTGCCTCAATTCAAGTATGTATTCCCTGAATTGTAATAGTTGGTTAAAACTACTGGGTTTCCCCATTCGGAAATCTCCGGATCAAAGCTTACGTACAGCTCCCCGAAGCATATCGGTGTTAGTCCCGTCCTTCATCGGCTCCTAGTACCAAGGCATCCACCATGCGCCCTTCATAACTTAACCTAACGATTACTTCGTAATCGTTGATTAATTGAGTATTAGCGATAAAAACTAATTAAAAACTCAAAAAAATTCGCAGTGTTCTCGGTTTAATTATTAATAAAAATAATTATTAGAAAATATTTGATAATATCTAGTTTTCAAAGAACAA
>NZ_RHNW01000029.1 GCF_003946045.1 Levilactobacillus mulengensis
CTCAAAACTGACCATTGTTTCGACAAAGTATGTGTAGCCTCCGTATATTCCTTAGAAAGGAGGTGATCCAGCCGCAGGTTCTCCTACGGCTACCTTGTTACGACTTCACCCTAATCATCTGTCCCACCTTAGACGGCTGACTCCCGAAGGTTATCTCACCGGCTTTGGGTGTTACAAACTCTCATGGTGTGACGGGCGGTGTGTACAAGGCCCGGGAACGTATTCACCGCGGCATGCTGATCCGCGATTACTAGCGATTCCAACTTCATGTAGGCGAGTTGCAGCCTACAATCCGAACTGAGAACGGCTTTAAGAGATTAGCTTAGCCTCACGACTTCGCGACTCGTTGTACCGTCCATTGTAGCACGTGTGTAGCCCAGGTCATAAGGGGCATGATGATTTGACGTCATCCCCACCTTCCTCCGGTTTGTCACCGGCAGTCTCACCAGAGTGCCCAACTTAATGCTGGCAACTGATAATAAGGGTTGCGCTCGTTGCGGGACTTAACCCAACATCTCACGACACGAGCTGACGACAACCATGCACCACCTGTATCCATGTCCCCGAAGGGAACGTCCTATCTCTAGGATTTGCATAGTATGTCAAGACCTGGTAAGGTTCTTCGCGTAGCTTCGAATTAAACCACATGCTCCACCGCTTGTGCGGGCCCCCGTCAATTCCTTTGAGTTTCAACCTTGCGGTCGTACTCCCCAGGCGGAGTGCTTAATGCGTTAGCTGCGGCACTGAAGGGCGGAAACCCTCCAACACCTAGCACTCATCGTTTACGGCATGGACTACCAGGGTATCTAATCCTGTTCGCTACCCATGCTTTCGAGCCTCAGCGTCAGTTACAGACTAGACAGCCGCCTTCGCCACTGGTGTTCTTCCATATATCTACGCATTCCACCGCTACACATGGAGTTCCACTGTCCTCTTCTGCACTCAAGTTACCCAGTTTCCGATGCACTTCTCCGGTTAAGCCGAAGGCTTTCACATCAGACTTAAGAAACCGCCTGCGCTCGCTTTACGCCCAATAAATCCGGACAACGCTTGCCACCTACGTATTACCGCGGCTGCTGGCACGTAGTTAGCCGTGGCTTTCTGGTTAAATACCGTCAACTTCTGAACAGTTACTCTCAGAAGTGTTCTTCTTTAACAACAGAGTTTTACGAGCCGAAACCCTTCTTCACTCACGCGGCATTGCTCCATCAGACTTTCGTCCATTGTGGAAGATTCCCTACTGCTGCCTCCCGTAGGAGTTTGGGCCGTGTCTCAGTCCCAATGTGGCCGATTACCCTCTCAGGTCGGCTACGTATCATTGTCTTGGTGGGCCTTTACCTCACCAACTAACTAATACGCCGCGGGATCATCCAGAAGTGATAGCCGAAGCCACCTTTCAAACAAGAACCATGCGGTTCTTGTTGTTATACGGTATTAGCACCTGTTTCCAAGTGTTATCCCCTGCTTCTGGGCAGATTTCCCACGTGTTACTCACCAGTTCGCCACTCGCTTCAATGTTAAAATCAGTGCAAGCACGTCATTCAACGGAAGCTCGTTCGACTTGCATGTATTAGGCATGCCGCCAGCGTTCGTCCTGAGCCAGGATCAAACTCTCATCTTAAAGATGATGCTTGAATAGCTCATCGATTGTTGTTACTTTATTTGTTATAAAAGCGAATTGACTTCGCAAATATTGTTTGGG
>NZ_RHNW01000003.1 GCF_003946045.1 Levilactobacillus mulengensis
GCATAAAATCTAATTTAAGTTGCTCCAGTTCAAGTATCCCAAGGGCTGAAGCCTATTTGAGTACTTTCAACCTTTAGTTATATTAATAATTTGGCCTGTATTTAAAGGTGAAGCCATACAATCAACTATTTCAAATTGGTTAATCTTAGGAATTGGAGTTTTTGGAACATTACGCAGTTTAGCAAAATCTCCCCAAAAAGGTGCATAGGAATACACACCCAAGGTTAACTTTCTATGCACATAATCAGTTTTCTTAAACGATTTTATTCTCGTCACCAACATTGATATTAATCGAACGGGAAAAGCTCAGGTATCGACATTCAAGTTTACTGTGTTGTCAATTGGCCATGATATATTTGCACTAGCTCACTTGCTCAGCTTGATTTCGTTTTAATTGAAATTTATTATGATTGTTTCATTAAAAACGTTTGATGATTGTTACGTTACTGCTTATTCCAAGCCGTCCCCAGACTATTCGAGACTGTTGACGCAGGTCTGCTGTTCTGCTGTTGTTGTGGGTCAGTGCCTTTGCATTCACAAAGGCGAACGTGGAATTTTGTTGAAAATTCAATATCCACAAAGTGACCGCCTGATCGTACAGCACAATTAAATTGTCTCATTGGTTATTAAACACGGGATTGTCAGTAGCTCAAGAAACATCCAATACCTAAGCTGTTACATGAATAATACCGGAGAAACTAGTTTTGTTGACTGAATGACGATAAAATGGGTGGATTAGTTGCAAAATCAACCAATTTACGGTTAGCAATCTCTGAATAATTTGTCGCACAAAAAAACAGTCTCGCGTTCTACTCGAGACTGCTTGTGGTGAGGTGCGGCGACCTTCGGAATGCTTGCGCACCGATCGCGTACCCCCACCGTGGTTTGGCACCACGAGTAGTATCGCACGTGGTTGCGGGTGAGTCAAGCGAAAATTTATCGCTGTTTCACGTGGAACATTTGCCAGCTTAAGCCTTACCGATAACCTTTAAGCCAGAGCTAGTCCCCAGACGAGAAGCGCCGGCGTCAATCATGGCTTCGGCTTCTTCCTTAGAGTGCACACCACCGGAGGCCTTGACCTTGATGCGGTCGCCCACGGCCTTCTTCATTAAGACAACGTCCTTAACGCTGGCGCCACGGGTCGAGAAGCCGGTTGAGGTCTTCACAAATTCGGCCCCGGCGTTGGCAACCAGTTCGGACGCCTGCATAATCTCTTCGTCGCTCAGCAGGGCCGTTTCGATGATCACTTTGGCCAGCTTGTGGTGGGAGTGAGCGGCGTCGATGACGGCCTTGAGGTCCGCGGTGACGGCATCCAAATGGCCACTCTTGAATTCACCAATGTTCATGACCACGTCAATTTCGTCGACGCCATCTTGAACGGCCTGTAAGACTTCGGCGACCTTGATGGCCGTGGTGTTCGCGCCCAGAGGGAACCCAATCACCGTGTCCGTATTGACGTCGGTGTCGGCCAATTGCTTGTGGGCGTAAGCGACCCAGTAGGGATTGATCATGACGGAGCGGAAGTTGTTTTCCTTGGCCTCGCGAACGATGCGGTCAATGTCGGTTTGGGTGGCTTCGGGTGCCAGTAAGGTGTGGTCGATAGTGCGATTTAAATTTTCCATGTGAATGTCCTCTTTTCGTGTTTGTCTAATTGACAGTCTTAATCTAACACGTTTTCTTACAAATGTAAAATACTATTTTTAACAAATGTAAAGTGTGGTAAAATGAAGACAAGCATTTAGTCCGGTCAAAACAACTATCAGGAGGCACCCACATGGCATTGTCTAAGAAACAAATCGAACGGCTCATCGCAATCAGCCGGTACTACTATCAGGATGATCTCAGTCAACAGGAGATTGCCCAGAAGATGAACCTGTCGCGGCCAACGGTGTCCAAGTCGCTTCAGCTAGCCCGCGAGAATCAGATTGTCACCATTAAGATTCAGGACCCGTTTGAAAATACCGCGGTTATCCGCGAGCAGCTTCAGGAAAAGTATCACCTGAAGGATGTGGTGATTGCCGAGCAGGCCAACTACGATGAACAGGGCATCTTGGAACAACTCGGTGCCGTGACGGCGGATTATTTGGACCGCATCGTGACGGACGGCGTCACCATCGGCATTAACTGGGGGCGGACCATGGAGGCCGTGGCCAATCACCTACACCCGAGCCACAACCGCGACGTGCAGCTGGTGCAGCTCAAGGGGAGCGTGACCAACTCCAGCGAAACCAACTATTCCGCGGACATTACGCAGAAATTTAACCAGGCCTTTCACACGCAGGCGAGCCTCCTGCCGCTACCCATTATCTTTGGCGATGCACAGGTCAAGCAGCTGGCGATGCAGGATCAATTTATCAGTCAGGTCGTCGCCAAGGGAAACGCCGCGGACATTGCGCTGTATACGGTTGGCACGACGCGGCCAACCGCGATGCTGTTTCAGTCGGGCTACCTCGCTGCGGACCAGATTGCCCAGTTGCGCACCGATTCCGTGGGAGACGTGCTCTCCCACTACATCACGGCCGACGGGGCGTTGGCGGCGCCGGACCTGGATGCTCGGACGGTTGCCATCTCGCTGGATCAGTTGGCCAAGAAACGCTATGCCATTTTAATCGCGGGCGGTCAGGCCAAACTGCAGTCGATTCACGCCGCACTGGTCGGGGGTCACGCCAACGTGTTGATCGTGGATCAGGCGGTGGCGAAGTCCTTGCTGACACTGTAGAAATTAATTGGATAGTAAAATGGGTCACAACTTGGATTGCGGGTTGTGACCCATTTTTGTGGAGCGCTTAATTTTACAGATTAACGTTTGAAAATCGTGGCGCCATAGGTTTCATTGCCCGTGTAATTACCGGCGAGGTTAGGCGTATGTTTTTGAACGATATCGAAATGTGACTTGCTAAAAATCTTGATTTTGACGCGTGCAGAATGCTTCTTGGCATAATGTAGGCGACCGTAGTAAGTGGTGGCGCTGCGCTTCTTTAACCCACTGAAGCGCCAGTGGTAGCGTAGGTTAGTCCCCTTGACCTTGATGGTGAAGTGATTCCCCTTGAACGTCGTTTTGTCGTGGAAGCCGCCTTGGCTGCCGTCGGTTAGGCGATACCAGGTATGGCTGCGGATGGACCGAGGCAGCGTTGTACTTTTCGCGTTGGCCGTCGTGGGGATACCAAGCGGAGCGAGGGTGATGAGTGCAAGACCGGTGACTGCTAGATGGGTTAGTTTCATTTTTAAAAGGCTCCTTAAAAATTAGGATGATGATCAATGGTGTAGTGCCAGCCTTTATTATTCATATAGGTCGTGTAGGTCCAAACGTTGTAAGGTGCTTGACCGTAGCCACCATGATCGTTGGACGGGTCAAACTCTCCGAGGGTCCAGTGCTTATGGCCGTTGAGGTAGCGCCAACTAGGCTTGATGTAGGTAACATCATCACTTTCACGGGCGCCAAATTCGTACCAACCATTATGATGGCGAACGTAGTAATACTTTGCAGCAATTTTACCATGTTTCCATTTGCCGTTACGTTTGGTTTTTGTGGCAAAATGAACGGTATGCTTGGTAAAGTGCAGACGTTCATAGCCCCATTTGCCGGTATAGGCATTTTGATAAGAATACCAATACTTATGATTCCGGAGGGTCTTACTATTGGTGTAGAGCTTCGTCTTGGCGCTAGCGGTGGTGCTAGGCGTCAGCGCCACTAATCCCGTGAGAACGGCACTGATAGCTAGCGTTGAATAAACAATCTTTTTCATAATGAATCCCCTTTCATGTGTCTCCAGTATACGAGTGTGAGGAGGCGTTTCAAGGGTAGTTTGCACTAGAAATAAGCTGAGCTATAATCTAATATATAGCGAATTTATAAGTGCAAGTATAAGGAAATTTGTAAGCCATATCATTGTTATTTTCGTTGGCACTATGCTGTAATAGATTTGCTAGAAGCTCCAACAGGCATTCGGGGAGGTCGAGTGAAAATGAAGGCAAAGTGGTTAGTCATCTTAGCAATTATCTGTTCCATGGTGGTCGGACTAGGGGTTGTCACATCAAGGGAACACGCCCGCGCAGCCAAGCCGCAACAGACGCTGCGGACGTTTCCACGAGCGTTACGCGGAACCTGGTACCGGTACGAGTATCACCGGTACCGGCGGATTCAGATATCCGCGCACAGTCTCAATGATGACGGCTTTAAGGCCGGGATTCACGCAAAGAAGTTGCCGCTGAAGATTTCCGCCGCACAACGCCGGGCCCATCCAACCTGGCTCATTGCCTATCCGGTGCGCTACCAGCACGGACGCTGGACGCGAGTGACCGGCTGGAATACCTGGGACGGTCATGGCGGGTATTTCCGTCAAATCCAGCAGCGCATTGGCGGGAAGTGGCTGCCCCTCCTCGAGATACAGAGTGGGTCGCAGTTGAGGACGGATGGGGTCGCCTTTCAGAGCAAACGACTGGCCAAACGATATGCCAATTTAAAAATTAATAACTAATATTTTATTATTAATAATTAAATGAGCCTGGAGAAAATTCCAGACTCATTTTTGATGTTCTTATTTATATGACCGAAACGTACGACAAAAGGCAACTAGTTCCGCTTAAAACAGCTAACCGTCTTTTGTCCTTAATACCACCAACGCGGATAGGTCGGATCAGATGCACGCCAAACGGCATCTTCGCCAAACCAATCGTACGGCGAGGTTTCCAAGTAGATGGGCTGCCGGAAGAGTTTAATCAAGCCCCACATGAGAAACGGGAGGAACAAGATGAACGTGACCCGATCCCAGGTTGGCCCGGTTTTAACCGTTTTGACCTTGGCGATGTGCTTACTGATGAAGGGCTGGTAGCGGTTGAAGACGGCCATGGTCGAGGCCGCGGTGCCGACCTTGTTCGGTAGATGCCAGGTCAGAAAGGTCTTGTTGAGGTCGGAAACACTGTGATAGAGGTCCTCCGAGGGATAGATGATCGTATGCCAGCCGTTGTTCGGGTAGACCAAGATAAATGAAATGCGTTGTTGTAACCGTTGTTGCCGTTGGATGACGGCAATCTGATGGTCACCATCAGTCGTTTTGCCAGCTAACTGTTGCTGGGCTAAGCGGTGTAAAACGCGGTCGCCCAGCTCGTTGCCCGCGGTGTTAAAGGGGTCCTGGTAGTTGAATCCAGCGAGGGGCGTGCTGAGGTGGCTGTAGGTATAGACCCAAAGTTGCGGCTGATGGCGGGTCTGCGCCCACTGATGGTTGATCCGTTTAATCTCGGCTTTCTGCTGAGGAGACAACAGGTTGGCCTGGTCCCGCACAACCGGCGCCGCCTGGGCGGTCAGTAGCCCGCAGATTCCGGCAATGGCCGTGAACCAGATAATCAAACTTGTTTTTGCCTTACCCATCGTGCTCGCCTCTTTACTTATATGCCACCATTATAGCATGGCGCCGGTGATGTATAATAGATAGGTGAGATTTTTTAGATGAGGTGAGTTTTTGAAGAAATTAGCACCCTTGTTCGTGGGGTTAGGCGCGGTGAGTTTTGGGATTCCAGCATCATTATTTAAAATTGCGGCTCGTGAAGGCGTGGTCAACGGACCACTCCTGTTCTGGTCGTTTCTAAGTGCCGTCATTATTTTAGGCGTGATTCACTTCGCGCGGCGGCAATGGCTGCGGTATCAGCACACCAATTGGAAACAGATTGGGCTGGTAATTGCGGCCGGTACAGCTTCCGGGTTCACCAATACGTTTTATATTCAGTCGTTAAAATTGATTCCGGTGGCGGCCGCGGCCGTCATGTTGATGCAGGCGGTCTGGTTGTCCGTGCTACTGGGCGCGGTGATCCACCGGCAATGGCCGTCACGGGTCCAGGTGCTGAGCATTGTCCTGGTTCTGATAGGGACGGTCTTGGCGGCGGGACTTTTCCCGATTACGCAGGCACTGTCCCCACTGGGGCTGTTCTTCAGTTTCCTAGCGGCGTGCGCGTACGCCTGCACCATGCAGTTCACGGCAAGCCTAGGCAATAACCTGGATGCCTTGAGCAAGACTTGGTTGCTCTGTATCGGGGCGTTCATTCTGATCTCCATCGTCTGGGGACCGCAGATTGTGACGGCCAAGGTGACCGGCAATACCATCTTCTGGGGTGTGTTGATTGCCCTATTCTCGATGGTCTTTCCACTGGTGGCCTACTCCATCTTCATGCCGTACTTGGAACTGGGTATCGGCCCAATCCTGTCATCACTAGAATTGCCATCATCCATCACGGTGGCCTTCATCCTGTTGGGTGAGACGGTCGATTGGCCGCAAATCGTGGGGGTATTGGTCATCATCGGCGCGGTTATTTTACCAAATGTTTGGAGCATGCGGCGCCGAGGTCAAATCAATTAAACTGTTTCACGTGAAACAAAAGGTCGTCTGAATTTTTTCAGACGACCTTTTCGTTTTGGCTCAAGTTGTTGGGACTAACCGTGGTCGTGGTCGTTCGGTGGGTCAGGACCACACTGGCCGTAGCGCCCAGAATCAAAATAGCGAGAATAATCTTAAGGATTCGTTTCATGGGAGCAGGCCTTCTTTGGCAGTGAGTATACCACGAAATGGGGGTGCCGAGGGCGAGGGTGTCTGGTGAAAACTGATTGTGACGGTCAATATTGGCTTATCTTCTCTGGAAATTTAGATGTAACGGGCAATGGGGGGTATCTGAAGCCCATTTACAAGGTAATAGTTAAGCCGAACAACCGCCTTAGTCAGTTATCACGGATAGGCTGTAGCATTGTTGCCAAATTGTGGTAACGTATCACGTTACTATCCGCGTCACGTCAATGATATAGCCACTAACTGGTAGCTGCACGTGGTGGTCAAAAGGGGCTCCTGTTATAGTTAAGACGTTGGCGAGCCCGACAAGCAAATGAGGGTAATCACCAACGGAAAAATGGCCTGCAGGCATTTTTCAAAAATAGTGTGTCCCAGAGCTGAACTTTGCTAGACGTGCGGCGTGGCGTCTCATATACTGGAATGAAACACCTAAAATTAAGGGGGTTACCCATATCGCGGTAACGTTGGATCCAAAATTAAAGAAGCTATTGCAGGCCAGCAACCTGGGCCTGAGTCGCGACCACCGCTTAGCGGGATGGTACGTCTTGACGATTCTCTATCATGATGGGGCGGCCAGTGGTGCGGTGACGAACCTGAATTACCTGGTCCAGAAATATAACAATTCGTATTTAGACGCTGAGGAAAGACCGCTCACGGAAGACGTGTTGAAGCGTATTCTGGATATCTTGGGCAACCAAGCGAGTCTGGTTGAAGTGTCCCCGCGCAAGGTGCGTAGTCGGATGGTGAATGGGGGCTACCACATCCATCAGTCATACGTTTACAAGATTACCAGTAGTGGCATTGAATATATCACCATGATGCAAAAGGTGATTGACGCGGACAATACGGTTACGGCCAACATTACCCGGATTCGGGAGTACTGTGAACTGGTAGCCAAGCTAGCGGACCCCACGCTTTCGGCTGCCAACACCCAACTGTACAACGACTTCCAAAACATGTTGTCCGCGTATGCGGATGTCATGAAGGGGATGCACAAGCTGGATGAAGACCTGAGTGAACTGGCCAACGACTTGGCATTCAATCATGGCGGGACCGCGGCCAGTCAGTTGCAACAGATGTTGCAGGACAAGGCGATTCCGGCGTTCAAGCAGCTGTTGAATCAGGGCCCGCGGATTCAAGCGTTGGCAGATTCGACCAATTTCAGTCAGCGGGTCGCCCGTAGTCAACAGGGGAGCGACGATTTGGATGCTGCCCATGCGGCTGGCGACCAGGCGAAGATGCTCTTGCGGTTTCAACGGGTCCAGGACTATGCGCAGCGGCAACTATTACGGCTAGCGGCTAGTTTCGACCCGAGTGCGACCGCTATCGACAATAGTCTCGACACGGTTTATTTATTGTTCCAAACGATTTTAAGTGCGATTCGCTTGTTGAGTCAGGAGTATGATCACATTCAGAGCCAAACGGTGGATGTGAAGGCCCTGACCAAACAGGTGGATCGGCTCCTGAAACACTATTCCTCAATTATTGTGCGCCAGCCGATTCCCCGGTACCTCCCCAATGATCGGGAGGACCTGGATGACACGGCCGACCTGCTGAACGCCACCACCATGGGCCCCGTCGTCTATGCGGCGGCAATCCGGACGAAGAAAGTGGCGACAGCGGCCGACAATCCTCAGCTGGCAACGGATGATCCGGAAGTGCCAACTGCTCAGGAAGGCCTAGCAGAATTTCAGAAATTAGTGATGCGTGATGCCACGCACGGGGTGGTCGACCACGACCTGACCTTCCACTCGCGGCATGCGCGTGACGAGGTGATTCGGTTGTACAGCGCCACCGGGTACGATCACTACGATAGCTTTGCCCCGTTTGGTCGTGCGATTGGCGAGGTCACGGCATTAGAGACCGGGCCGATTCACATTCACTGTGTTGGGGAGACCTATACGGTGACCTTGCCGGATGCCTTTACCCTAACGTTTGCGGAGGAGGAAGCGAAGAATGAGTGAGTTACGGGCGACGGAACGCTTAATCATTAATCAGTTAATTGATCACGGAATCTTTACCAGCACGATTACACCGCAGACTGCCGGAACCACGGCGGATGCCATCAACGCACTGAAACGACCGGTCACCCAACAGCGACTGAACAGTTATTTTAAAACGTTATTGGGTGTCGTGCCCGATAATTATCAGGAAAATTTACTCTTCCTGTTTAGCGATAAGCGCTTGGATGCCGAATCGGTTCACGTCCTGTTGGCGACGATTAAAGCTGTCATTAATTTACCGGAACTCCAGAACACCCAGAGTGACCGGGTGGTACCGACGCAGACCGTGATTAGTCAGGTGCGCAGTGAGGTCGTTTCGCTCGATGAAAAGGAAATTCGGCGGCGCATCACGGCACTCTTTGTGGACCGCTTTGCGTTGTTCACGCCGGATATGCCGGAGTTGGGACCGAGTGAGCAGACGGAAGAGGTCGAGGACTACTGGGATATCAGTCCGGACTTCAACTACGTCGCGCAGTGTCTGGTCAACCATTTGCAAGCTGGTGAAAGCGCCCAACCGGCAACGGCGACGCAGCGGGTCAACCGCGCGCTGCTGAATCACCGTTACCTGAGTCGGTCCTCCAAGCTCTGGCCAGACTTGTTGCTGCACAAGGAAGAAATCGCGGCACAGTGGGCACAACTCGACCGCTTTGAGTTGGAGTGTGGGGATGACTATGCGCTCCTCCTGGACAAGACCCGCCAACCGAGTCGGGCCAAACCATTTGTGGTGGCGATTGCCGTGGCGGGGTCGTTGGGGGTGGGTCTACCGGTGGATCAACTGGGAATCCGGATCCGTTCGATGATTCGACAAATTTTTCCAGATGAGTCCGTGACGGTCACACTGGTCAAGCAGGCACTAACGGATTTCGGCTTGGTCATCGCGGAAAATAGTTACGTCAGTCCCACGCCGATTGCCAGCCGCTTTGCGATGAAGACGATGTTAGAACAGGATGCAGGCGGACAGTCACCTGAAGGGGAGAATTAATTTGACGAAAACACATGAGCAATTGACACCAGTGAGCTACCACCTCCGCAACTTCAATAAGTATGTGAAATTGGATATGCAGGCCGCTGAGAACGGCAATCTGACCCTGATTGGGGAAAATGCTGCCGGGAAGACGACGCTGGCAAACTGCTTCTTTCCCATGCTGATTGACGGGTCCATCGCGACGCCCTCATTTAATTCGGCGAAGGGCACGGATAAATTAGATCAAACTGGGAACCCACGGAATAGCGCGCGGGAGACCCGGAACTTTGAGAGTATGCTCCTCGGCTGGGGAAGCGGTGCCATGCAGGTCCGAACCGGCTATAGTTACATTTACCTGCAGTCCACGAAGCGCCAGGTGATCTTAGGCCTGGGCGCGCATCGAGCAGTGGGCGAAACGCGGAAGCCAACTTGGTGGTTCGTGGTGATCAGCGATAGTCCCCACGCGGACTTAGACTTGGTGACGACCGATGAGGCGGGAAAGAGCCTGGATGAGGCAGATTTCCAGGCAGCTAATGCGGCCCTGGGTAAACAGTTACGACTCTTTAATCAAGCCACGAATTATCGGGAGTACGTGGCCACTCAAGTGTACGGGTTCACGGGTGGCGCGGCCTTGGGAAAATTAGCCGCCGTGTACCGGTTACTGGCGTCACCCATTTTAACGGCCGGGAATGCCCGGTTTACCCCGATTCGGGAGGCCTTGAAAAACGCTCAGGAAGGCATTGACCCCCAAATCATGCAACAGGTCGCCGATAGTCAGCGTGACGTGAACCAGACCAAGGGGGTGTTGGACCGGTTGAAACGGGCCCAACAACGGCTGCAGAAGATGAAGAAAGATATCTTCTGGGGCAACCTGAATCATATCCGGGAGACCACCTTGGCGCCGTACAGTCAGTTCAAACACGACTATGAGCAAAAACAAGAGGTCATCGACCAAGCTCGTCAGACCATGGTGTCGGTAGCGGAACAATTGAAATTGGTGGCAGCGAGTCTGACCCAGGGGACGGAGCAGTTGCGTCAGTTACGTCAGCAGAAGGCTGAGCAACAGAGCATCATGGTGTTACGGGACCAGTACCAGGAACAAATCAAGAATCTGAATCAGCAATTAGCCACTTACCGGGCCCAGGCCAAGCAACTGGCCGCATTACGGACCCAGCTGGCGGACCTGGTTCAGCAGCAACAAACCCTGACGGACCGGCAACAGGCCATCAAAGAACAGAATCTACGGCCATTGCTGACGCAGCTGGCAACGCACGCCACCGATTTAGCAGAACTGATGGACGTGGTCACCGAGGTGGAACCAGCCACCGTGAGTGACCGGTTAGCCCAGTACATTCGGCAGATGAAGAAATTGCTGACCCGCTACTTGGACGATGAGCAGGCCAAGGAACGGGTTAGCCAGGACGTACAAATCGTTAGTGAGATGCGCGGCGAGCTGGATACCCGCATCGACAAGCGCGTGGCGGGGCCTTTACAGGGACGGGCACGGAAAGAGTTGCACCAAGATAACGCAGAGGTCCATGAATCCGGGGCCGCGAAAATGAACGCGCAGTTCCAACAAATTTTGGCTAAGCAACAGGCAGCATTGGCGGCCCATCCTGATTTAAAAGCCATTCTGGCGCAGGATGATTTCTTGAAGCAACTCGGTCAACAGCAAAAATCCTTGGCGGGGATGGTCCAAGAGCTGACAGAAAATGACCGGCAGTTGGCAACGCTAACCGGGAATCAACAGCTGATCGATCAGCAAATTGCCCAGGTGGTTGGGACCATGGATGCGGACTTTGATGAGGCACAAGCAGAAGCGGACCGGCAGACTGCGCAGGACAAGCGAGATGCCCTGGTGATTGATACGCAGCTGGATCAAAAGATTGTTCAGGCGGAGCAGAATCAGGAAAAGTTCAGACAAGAACAAACGGTTTTGACGACTAAACGCGCGAATGCCGAGGGGCGGATCAGTTCTGCCCAGGAGGACATGACCGGCCTGGAACAACGCCTTACAAAATTGCGTGAAGACGGTAAGTTAATGCTCCAGACACTGGCGCCCTATATGCCAGCGGAAACCCAGCTGACCACGATTCTAGAGGCGCTGGCCTTTGTTCAGCAACATACCAGTGAGGTCCGCAATAGTAGTTATGCCGACGTGAGCGATCGCGTTGGCCGGGCTATCCACCGGAACAACAGCGACGGCATTGACCGCAGTGCCCTCGATACCATTTTTGAGGAGCGGGGCTACAGCGACTTTGCCAGTGCCATGCGCCAGCAGCGTTCCATCAGTCAAAATGGTCTGATTGTGGTGGCGTTTGATATTAACCGGGCCCTACTGCTGATGACCACGGATGAAAGCCACGTGAAAAAATCCTTGGCGGAACTGACGACAGGCAATAACGTCGCCCAGGAAACCTACTTGGCCGCCGCTGTGCAACGAATTACGGCGCAGTACCGGTTGATTGATGCCTATAACCAGATGTTGACGGAGGGGGTCAGTCGGGAACAGAGTATTAAGCTCAAGATTGAGCTGATTCCAGCCGACGTGGATCCCCAGATTATTGCGGAGGCCTGTGACCCGCAGCTACAGGAGCGACCGGCATTATTAGCTGAAGTTCAGAATCGCTTAGAGAAGCTGGCCAATGACCTGACCGTGGCGGATGACGATGATCTCTTCGAGGCAGCGGCCCAACGGTTACTGGATACGCGGCAATGGTCCACGTTCAAGGTCCTAATCAAGCGGCGGCAGAGTGACGAGAATCACTATGAAGAGGTCGACGATAAGTTCGTTCAGTCTGGGGGTTCAGGCGCGGAAAAGGCGCAGGCCATGGTTTTGCCCCTGCTGTTGGTACCCAAGATGGTCTTGCAGCGGGCGACCCTCACCGACGCCCCGTACCTGGTCATGTTTGATGAATTTGCCGATAAGCTTGACCCGGAAACGGCCAAGTCATTCGCGAAGACCATCGCGCGCTTTGGCTTTAACTTTATCGCGACGATGCCAAGTGGCGCACAGAATAAAATCTTGGCGGACCGGGTCGATAACGTGGCGTATGATGTGATTGCCCCCGTCAACCAAAACGATGGTCGGTTCCACGTGAACGTGGTCCGAGAAGCGCTGACTTGGGGGGATGTCCATGCGTGATTATCAGCAACGCTATACTCTGGCAACGGGTAAACGGGTGCCGGTGGAGGCCGATGTACTGGACGGCCTCTTTGACCGAATCGCCAACGGGGACGTGTTACCGCCACGGGGCCAGCAGGCCGTTGACCTAGGACTGACGGCCCATAGCCTAAATGACCCTCAGGAAAATCCGGCGGTGTATGACTACTATCACTGGATATTGGCCAATTATTTTGCTCCCGAGCAAATCAAGGAAGTATCGGCAAAATTGATTGGGATGGCCTTTACCTGCGCCAATATTTTTGCCACAGACCTCCCGCAACCGATGACGCTCAACCCGTGGCAGATTACCGCGATGACGCGCTTTCCACTCGCAACTGACCGGGCCGTCATTGTTGAAAACAACGGGGTGTTCGCTTGGCTGCTGCAGCTTCATCCGGACTGGCCACTGATCAATCAGTCGGGCAATGATTTCAACGCGGCCTACGTGGCGTTGATGCAGTCCTTAGAAAGCCGGTCCGTTCGGTTCACCTACCTCGGCGACCTGGATAGCCGCGGCATTCAAATGGCGGATCATCTGTTTGAGCTGCTGACCGCCACGTCGATTGACACCTTTACCGCCTTGCAGTCACCAGCCAATGTGGTTCGGTGGCTGATGCTAGCGGGAAAAACGGATACCCAGCGGACGCGGCAACTCACGGTTCAGAATCCCGTTTTCCAAAAGGAAATGAATTCGATTAACCTGTTGGGCAAATTTGTGGAACAGGAACAGCTGATTCAAACGTATGAAACGTTAATTATTGATTGGCTAAAGCAATAGAGACACAAAAGCCTCACCCCGGCAATGACAAGTCGTGGTGAGGCTTTTTGATTGTGTGGATGGCTAGTCTGATTTTGATTGCTTAGGGGTCAGCGATGGGTCACAGCTCCCCAGCGTTACAAGGGTAACAGTGATAAATAAAGCGGCAAAAGAGGTGATAAGTTTAATCAGCATGGGAATGGACTCCTTTCAAGCAGCTAGGGATAACTTGTTGGATTAGTTCACTTGCTGTGAGTGTAGCACGAATGACGGCTCAGTGGGAAAGAATCGTTTTATCCATCAATTGGTCGACAACTCGGTCTGCTGACCCGAATAGCCATAATCGCAATGGTAAGACTAATCCGCTAAAATAAGGGCACTATCAGTCATTAAGGAGGAACTATCATGGCCACACTCAAACGCATCGATTCACTGGAATTAGACCTCTTTCTCAAAGGCATCTTTACCCAGCAGTTTGCCGAGAATCACTTTGATTATGAAGGCAAGGTGGGGGAGGTCCTCGCCGTTGGGGCTTACGCCGGCGAGGACTTGGTCGGCGGAATCTTGATGCGCCGGCGTTACGACCATTTAGACATTGCCAAGCTGGCGGTCGCTCGGGACTACCGGGGCCGGCGATTGGGGACGCGGCTGATTCAAGCTGCTGAGCAGGTGGCACGTGACCGGAACATTATCAATATCACGCTGTCGACTCGGAGCTATCAGGCGGTCGGCTTTTACGAAAAATGTGGGTACCAGATTTACGGCACGCTGCCAGACCTCCCGTTTGCCGGGGTGACCACGACCTATTTTGTGAAGCGACTGACGGCAAAAAAAGCCCTCAGGTGAGAGCTTAATCACTGACGCCATCGTAACCAATGAACGTGTAGTAGGCCTGGCCGCCGATGCGGTAGAGACTATCAAACGTTCCCGCGGTCCCTGTCTCCGGGTTACCCTTGGTATGTTGGGGCGTGTGGAGGTTCTTTAAAGTTAATTTGTATTGGGTGTTACCCGAGTGGTGGACCCGGGTCGTCTTGACGCCCTGGACGTCGTGACTAAAGTACAGCGTCCGGTAAGGGTCGTGGAAGTCCGTCTTGGTGATTTTGGCCATGCCAACGGGTTTCTGGTAGAAGCCCAGTCCTGCGTTGGCCTTGGCATCATACTTTAGGACTTCCAGGTAGCCATCCGGGGTGACCCGGATACTCTGGCTGTCCGGTTCGATGGGGCTCAACGCCGCGTCGGCACCGCCGATGTAGAGGTCACCGTGGCTGTAGCCCGGCATGTAATCCGGGGCCTTGACCCGCTTAAACGCGGACAGCTTGGCGGTATCGGTGATGGTGGCCTGGGGATCATAGGCACTGTCGCCAGGATCAATCGTATAGCCAGCCTTGGCGCTGTTGGCCAGCGCCGCGTAACTCAGTCGGGCCAAGAACAACTGTAAGCTAGGGACCAAGTAGCTGCCGGATTTGGTCGTCGTCAGGTTCCCGGCTACCGTGATGCCGGCAGGGAGGGTGAGCTTTTGGCGAATCGGGTGGCCCGACTTGTAGGTTGGAAAGTAGGCGACCTTGACCGTCACCGGCCGGGTCGTCTGGTAGTAGGCACTGAGGTTCAAGAAGTCCGTGCTGGCCGTGTAGTCGCCGACCTTGACCAGGGCACTGGGTTTTTCAGTTTGGGCGCGGGCGGCTAGTAAGCCACTGCCGATTGCCAGGCCTAAGGCTAACAAACCGAGACTACTTTTAATGAGTTTTTTGTGGATGGGAACCGGCTCCTTTCGAAATTGCTAATACGCCTAGTATACCTGAAAAATGCGCGAAATGCACCGGAAATACGGGCTGAATCGGCGGGTTAACCCGGGTTATATTTGGCAAAATATTGGGTGATTTCTCTGACAACCAAACGGTTCGGTGTCGTACCAGAAATGTTTGGTATGATGAGGATGTTTAGAGGAGGCAGCATCATGAAAATTCGTGAAGCATTAAAGCAACAACGGGAGTAGCGACACTGGTCACAACAAGAACTCGCCGACCAACTCCAGATTTCCCGGCAATCGATTTCTAAATGGGAACGGGGAGCGGCCTTACCGAGCTTTGCCAACGTGGTCGCCATCAGCGATCTCTTTCACTTGTCCATCGACCAGCTGATTCGCGGGGACGCTGAGTTGATGACCAAGTTGACCGTTAAAAAGGACGAAGATATTGGTCCGGTGGGTCGGATTATCTATGGTGGTCTATTCTGGGGGGCCATTGGCTTTCTGATCACCTGGGCGTTGGGTATTGGTTATGAGGATGCCGCGGAGCTGGTTCAACTGCCACTGATGATTATCTTTGTGAGTTTACTACTCGCCATCTATGCCAATCAAAAGCAGCACCGAGCCCCGCTGTCTCGAACCGTCATCTGGCTAAGCATTGGGTTAATTGCGTTAATGATCCTACCGATGATTAGTATGGACGTTTCAGCTGCGATGGCAGCAATTCCGGGGAACCTCCGAGCTGGGTGGAACGCCGGTCAGCATGGGGGCTGGTAAGTTAACCCGGGTTGTAGCGGCCAGAATCTCGGGAGCCGGTCCGGGAAATTAACCCGGGTTATATTTTCCGCGACACTTAGCGTGACAGGTACCGGTCAATCCAGCCTACCGTTCTCGCCGGTTTTAGCGTAGACTAGAAGGAAAGACGACGAATTTTACTTTCTATCGAAAGGAGCTTTTTCCTAATGGCCAACGAACGGCGCGAACAGATTATTCAAATCGTGAATCAGCAGCACAAGGTGGCAGTCACCGACCTGGCTCAGCGGACCAAAGTCTCGCTGGTAACCATGCGCAAGGACCTCACGGAATTAGAAGCGGAGGGTCTCTTGCAGCGACAACACGGTTTTGCGGTGGTCAATAACCCGGATGATTTGAATTACCGGTTGGCCCAGCACCATGAGGAGAAGCAACGCATTGCGCTGGCCGCGGCTGAGTTGGTCGCCGACAACACGACCATCATGATTGAATCCGGCTCGGCCTGCGCGCTCCTAGCGGACACGTTAGGCCAGCAGGAAAAACGCGTAACCATCGTTACCAACTCCTACTATATTGCGAACTTTGTGGCGAGCTATCCGAATCTGGACGTCTTCGTTTTAGGTGGCAAGTACCAGCCGGAATCCCAGGTCGTGGTCGGGTCATTGACCAAGCAACTTCTCCAATCCTTCCACGTGGAACAGCTCTTTGTCGGCACCGATGGCTTTGATCAGACCAATGGTTTCTCGGGTGCCAACATTCTCCGGACCGAGGCGGCCCAAGAGATGGCGCAACGGGCCGATGATCTGATTGTCCTGACCGACGCCAGTAAATTTCAAAAACCCAGCTTGATTCAACAGTTTCCGCTGACCGCCGTTTCTACGGTCATTACGGATAGCGGGATTGCACCCGCAACCGCTGATTTTCTCCGCCAACACTCACTAAATTTAACAGTAGTCTAAGCACTACAGCGACGCGTTTTCTCTCAGAGGCAACGCGTTTTTTTCTGCCTGAAATTTGTGGTAGTTAATAACGGAAATTTTTAACCGGTCGGGGTATACTAATGGCGAAGACCAGTCAACGGAAGTCATAAAAAGCTGAATTGAATTCTCTTGGAGGATGAGAACATGAAAAAGTTGGGACAAATGATGGTAGTTGCCTTAACTACGGTGATGATTGGCGGGGTTGCGTCTAGTACGGCGAACGCGGCCACCTGGCACTCTGGCACCCCAAAAGCGCTGCGGGGCAATTGGCAACGGCAGTACCATGATCAGGGGGAAAAGATTGTCATGCACTTCAAAGTGAGTGCCAAGACCATCCACCTGTCACGGGTAAAGTCTGCGGAGACCTCCTGGACAAATCTAAAATACCAAAAGGTTGGTAAGAACACTTACAAACTGAAGGGGATTTATAAAAATGGGGAACTGACCGACAAGGATGCCCGCCTCCAAATCGTGACGAAAAATAAAAAGATTGAATTCAAGAATGCCTGGTCCAGTAAATACGATTACCTGGGCTGGTACCACAAATAACTGACAACTAAAAGACTGGGAAGGCCCAGTCTTTTTTAGCAGGCCGGGAAATTGGCGAAGTAAACTTGTTGACTTTAAAGTAACAGGTCACTATACTAGCCTATGTTATTTATAAAGTTACAGGTGAAAAATTAGCCAGCAGTAAATAAGGAGATAATTAATGATGAAATATGCAATTTCAGCCGCAACCGGTCGCTTTGGTCAGTTAGTCATCAATGACCTGTTAAAGACCGTCGATGCCAGTGATATCGTCGCCATCGTCCGTAACGCCAGCAAGGGACAACAGGTCTTACCGGCAGAAGTCACCGTTCGTCAAGCAGACTACAACGACGAAGCCGCTTTGAAACAAGCCTTGACGGGTATCGACCGGCTTTTGTTCATTTCATCCGTTCCCGGGGGCAAGGTTTCCCGGCAACAGCAACACGCTAACGTGATTGCTGCGGCGCAAAAGGCCGAGGTGGGCTACGTCGCCTACACCAGTTTTGCTCATGCCGATACGGCCAAGTCGCCACTGTCCGTGGATCACGTCGCCACGGAAAAACTCCTGAAGGCCAGTGGTCTGCGCTACAGCTTCCTGCGTAACGCCTGGTATTTGGAAAATGAAACCAACTATCTGAAGGCCGGTGTTCATGGTCAAAACGCGGTTTATGCGGCGGGGCATGGGAAAATCAGCTTTGCACTCGAACGGGAATATGCCGAAGGTACCGCACGGGTCATGACGATGGCGGACCCCAAGGCCGTTTACGAATTCGGTGGGGAACCCCGGACCTACGCGGACCTGGCAGAAACCCTGTGGAAGGTGACTGGGAAGTCCTTCACCTTTAAGAGCGTGGATGACGCGACCTACCGGGAATCCCTGGCGGCAGCGGGCATGGCCCCAGAGATGGTTGAGGTGTTGTCGTCGATGCAAGCCATGATGCGCGAGGGTGAGCTGGATGTCGAATCTAGTGATCTACCCGACGTCTTAGGCCGGCAATTGACGACCTTCCCCGATGCCATTCATGAAATCTTGCGGCGTTAGGCTAGGGGACTTGCCGTAGCGGCTAGTCATAAACAAATAGTTAAACGCAAGTCGATTGGCCCGGATGGTCGGTCGGCTTTTTTCGTGCCATTACGAACCAATTTAACTAAAATCAATTCAGTCACTTCCTCAATTACAATTAAATCTTTCTTCACTGGCATCTGAGCATATCTGTTGTATAATAACTAATGTAAGCGTTTTAAAAAGGAGGAAGACTTTTGAAAGCAGAAATTTCATGGCTGGATGATCCCCAAACTTTTCGGATCAATCAGTTACCCGCTCACAGCGACCACCGCGGTTACGCCACGGTCGCCGAAGCCGCTGCTCAGCAGAGTAGTCTGGTTCAAAGCCTTGATGGTACCTGGGAATTTGCCTTTGCGAAGGACCCCCAGCACCGTCCCGTGGGCTTCTATGAACCCGATTACGACCGCTCTGATTTCGACCGATTAGCCGTTCCGGGTCACATCGAACTTGCTGGTTACGGCCAGATTCAATACATCAACACGGCCTATCCTTGGGAGGGCAAGCATTATCGCCGGCCCGCCTACAGCATGGGTGCTGACCGCCCCGAAAAAGGGATGTTCAGTACCGACCCAGAAAATACGGTGGGGGCTTACGTGAAGCACTTTACCCTGAATTCCGAGCTGGAAGACCAACGCGTTAGCATTGAATTTGACGGGGTCGAACAGGCCATGTACCTGTGGTTGAACGGGCACTTCGTGGGGTATGCGGAAGACAGTTTCAGCCGGGCCGAATTCGACATGACACCGTATCTGCAAGACGGCGACAACGTGTTGGCCGTCGAAGTCTTTAAGCACAGCACGGCCGCCTTCCTCGAGGACCAGGATATGTTCCGCTTCTCCGGGATTTTCCGCAGCGTGCGCCTGGTTGCCAAGCCGGCCCTCCACGTGGAGGACATGACAATCCAATCTGGGGTCGACGATGCCTTCACGACCGGTGATTTCAAATTAAACCTGAAGCTTTCCGCCGCTGACCAACTGACGGGGTCCGTTCACGTCAGTTTAATGGATGACAGTGGCCAGCCACTCTGGACGGCCGAGGCCGCCGCATCCGCCGAGCTTGACTTAGCCACGACGGTCAACCACGTTCATCTGTGGAACCACCACGACCCGTACCTGTATCAATTGCAAATTGAATTGCGCGATGCTACAGGCAAGCTGGTCGAAGTCGTCCCTTACCAGGTCGGTTTCCGCCGAATCGAACTAAAAGACAAGATTATGCAATTAAATGGGCAACGCCTGGTCATCAACGGGGTCAACCGGCACGAGTGGGATGCCCACCGTGGTCGGGCCGTCACCGCCGCCGACATGGCGCATGACATGCAGGTCTTCCACGACAATCACATCAACGCCGTACGGACCTGCCACTACCCGGACCAGGATGCTTGGTACCACCTGTGTGACCGCAACGGGATCTACATGATGGCCGAAAACAACTTGGAAACCCACGGGACTTGGCAAAAAATGGGGGCCGTTGAACCCTCCTACAACGTGCCAGGCAGCCTGCCACAATGGCAATTGGCCGTCCTTGACCGTGCCAAGAGCAATTACGAAATGTTCAAGAATCACCCCGCCGTTTTATTCTGGTCACTGGGGAACGAATCCTACGCCGGCGACGATATCGCTGCCATGGACAAGTTCTACCATGACGCCGACTCAACGCGGTTGACCCACTACGAAGGCGTTTGCCGTAACCGGGTCTACGCTGACCGTATTTCCGACATGGAAAGTATGATGTACGATCCGCCACGGGCGATTGAAGACTATCTGCAAAATGATCCCGACAAGCCATTCGTAAACTGTGAATACATGCATGACATGGGGAATTCCATTGGTGGGATGAACAGTTACATTGACTTGATCGATAAGTACCCAATGTATCAGGGTGGCTTCATTTGGGATTACATCGACCAGGCACTTTGGACGCAAGACGAAGTGACCGGTCAGCCCGTTCTTCGCTACGGTGGGGACTTTGATGACCGCCATTCCGACTACGAATTCTCCGGCGACGGCCTGCTCTTTGCCGACCGGACGCCGAAACCAGCACTACAGGAGGTGGACTACTACTATGGCCAACACGACTAAATTAAACGTGATTTACGGCGACGTGACGCTAGGACTCAGCGGTCCTGGTTTCCACTACATCTTTGCCTACGACCGTGGCGGCCTCGAGTCGCTGGTGCGCTATGGCAAGGAATGGCTGTACCGGACGCCGAAGCCAGCCTTCTGGCGCGCGACGACCGATAATGACCGTGGGAACGGCTTTTCCACAACCTCGGCGACATGGTTAGGGGCCGACATGTTTAGCACCTGCACCCAAATTGACGTGGCCGTGGATGGTCAAGCGACTCCACTGCCAATCGCGCCGGAAAATAACAAGTACTCTGATCACGAGACGGCCGAGACCGTTGCCATCACCTTTACCTACACCACACCAACCGTTCCCGCAACCACGGTGACCGTTGAATACGTGGTCGACGCGACCGGGAAAATGACCGTCAACACCCACTATAACGGGGCTGTCGGCTTACCCGAACTGCCCGTCCTGGGCTTGCGGTTCGTGATGCCAACGACGGCGACTGGCTTTGACTATCAGGGTCTCTCGGGCGAAACCTATCCCGACCGGCTAGCTGGTGGCAAGCCGGGGACCTATCACGTAGACGGCCTGCCCGTGACGCCCTATATGGTGCCGCAGGAGTGTGGCATGCACATGGGCAATGACTGGGTCAAGGTGACGCGGGCCACGACGCAAAATAACGCCGACCCGGATCACCAACCGTTCAGCCTGACGTTCCAGCAAAATGGGCATCCGTTTGCCTTTAGCTGCCTGCCGTACACGCCAGAGGAACTGGAAAATGCGACCCACATCGAGGAACTGCCGTTAGCGCGGCGGACGGTCCTGACCGTTTACGGGGCCACCCGTGGCGTTGGGGGCATCGATAGCTGGGGCGCCGACGTTGAACCGCAATATCACGTTGCGGGGGACATCGACCACGACTTCAGCTTCGCCATTGCTGGCGTTGAATAACTAGACAAATATGAGAGAACCGACCGAGATGTTTGGGGTCGGTTCTTTTTGGTTGCACTTGTTTAGCTGGCTAGTATGATTCAGGTAGTGATTAGGTTAGGAGTGAGCAGTGTGAGACGGTCAAAAGATAAAACTGGTGGCAGACAGCCAGTCAAACCCAGCGTCTATTCTGAATCAGAATTAGATCCAGTGTTTATCGCGATGATTAAGAAGAGACTGTTGTCTGCGGCGTCGCAGCCGGATTTGACAGAGACACAATTAGCTGAGCTACTGGACCAGCAATTTGGGAAATAAGCGATAGATTTTCAAATAGTTTTGAACCGACAATTACTGTAAATCACGAGTGGTAATTGTCGGTTTTTCTATAAATTCAGCATAATCAAGTGAGCCCCTAAGGTTGAATGGTAATTTCAACCTTAGGGGCTTATGATTAAGCGTAATTTGAAAAATAGGTGGGACGGTAAACGGTCTCTGGAAACGAGTGTTTAGTAATGAAGAGAAAAATCGCGTTAGGGCTGATTGCCTTGCTGGCTTTGATGCTGGCGGCTTGTGGGCATCAGGCGACTAATCGACAGAGTCAGCGTGCCAGTGGCGATGAAATAGCATTTGGTAGAACTGGGCAAACGGCGAAGAGCCAGGTTTGGTACGGCATTAAGGGAACCGCGCAACCGAGTTCAAGGTCGACGTTGACCTCGGTAACGATCACCCAGAATGGCAAGGCCACCTCGTTTCAAGTTCCCGCTTCGTTCACCGTAAAGGACGTCGCTAAGCTATCCGTCAAACAGTTGAAGCAAAAGGGGACGGCAATGGCGAAGCAGACATTTATCCGAAAACGCCAAGCCGTGCTCACGTCAATTAAGGGGGCTTTGGCTGCGGAGAAAAAGATTTTGAAGACTGACCAAAACGCTACCGTTGTTAGTTATGCGGCGGTGAAGATGGATAGACGGATCATCGCCAATTATCAACGGCTGTTGGCGCGTACGGCGCAGACCAAATTTAAAAAGCCCCGACCCTTGCCGTTTGCCGTAGCGGTCGTGAAAAAAGCGGGCCGCGTCAAACAGGAAATGATTAAGGTTGAGAGTTATGCTTTTACAGGCGCAGTCAATAACCCCAACAATCAGTCACTTAACTACCAAAAAACCAGCCGCAAAATCTTCCCTAGGCCGTACACGCAGACGTCGCCCAAGGCTGTCAAAATTGGGAATGACTACTTTGGCTACTACCGTTACGCGGTGGGCAATGATTCGGGGTATGCCCTGACCAAGGTTGCGGGGCCCAGCGCCAACGTAAAATTTGATACGACCTCAATTAAAGGCCAAACGGGGTAGCTAGCTCGCGTTTGACCGGTTTTCACTGTAAGCGGTTGCTGTGAAATTAGTCACTAACAAAAAGTAAGTAGAATTACTGGCTTTTCCCCCAAGAGTAGACTATGCTGTCACTGTTAAGTAAGTTTGAGGCATTTCGACCAAGATTTGTTAGCCGCGATGACCATTAAGGAGTGCGAGTGATTATGGCAAAAATGATTGCAGGACAAGCGCTAGTTAAGGTTTTAGAAGCATGGGATGTGAACCACATTTACGGCATTCCCGGTGGGTCAATTAACCATACTGTGGAAGGTCTGTATTTAGAAAAGGATCACATCGATTATATTCAGGTCCGTCACGAAGAAGTCGGGGCCTTAGCCGCCGCGGCTGACGCCAAGTTCACCGGTAAGATCGGTGTGGCCTTTGGGTCTGCGGGACCTGGTGCCACGCACCTCTTCAATGGCTTGTACGATGCCAAAATGGACCATGTCCCCGTTTTGGCCCTGGTCGGCCAAGTTCCTCAGGCTGCGATGAACACGAACTACTTCCAAGAAATGGACGAGACGCCAATGTTTAGCGACGTGGCCGTCTACAACCGCACGGCCACCACGGCGGAACAACTGCCTTATGTGGTCAACCAAGCCATTCGTGAAGCTTACCGCCAAAAGGGCCCAGCCGTGGTCATCATTCCTGAAGACCTGGCTGCCACCGAAATTGACTATGAACCCGTCAAGACGCCCAACGTTGTCTCCAATACGTTTAGCGAAACCATCGATCCAGCAGCAGTGACTGCGACCATGAAATTACTCAAGGCCGCTAAGCACCCGTTGATCTACGCGGGCCGCGGCTTGCTCGGTGCCCGGGACGAACTGGTTAAGTTTAGCGAACAATTTAATATCCCAGTGATCAACACGGTGCCCGCTACCGGGGTGATTCCCACGAACCATCCGAATGCTATCGGGACGTTTGGTCGTTTGGGGTCCAAGTCCGGTTTTGAAGCCTTACAACACACGGACCTGATTCTCTTCATGGGTTCCGAATTCCCCTTCGCCCAGTTCTGGCCAAAGGATATTAAGATCATTCAAGTGAACGATAATTCGTTTGATATTGGTAAAATGGTGCCGGTCGATTACGCGGTCATCAGTGATGCTAAGAGTTACCTGCAGGTCATGATTGACACGGGTGAGACGCTGCCAGAAACGACTTGGCTCACGGCTAACCGGCAAAACAAGGCTAACTGGAATCAGTGGCTCGATCAATTGGCCGCCGATGACAGTCATGGCTTAGCGCCAGAAGCCGTGACCAAGAAGATTGCGTCCATGGTCGGTCCCAAGGATACTTACGGGGTCGATACCGGGAACGTATCCGAATGGGCCGTTCGTGGCTTGCCGATGGATCAGGACCAACGCTTCGCCTTATCTGGTTTGTTTGCCACGATGGGCTACGGTCTGCCAGCCGGGTTAGCCGGGGCGTTAAGCGTGCCCGACGCCCAATCCTGGTCACTGTCCGGGGATGGGGGCTTTGCGATGGTCGCGCCCGATATCATTACCGAAGTGCGTTATCAATTGCCCGTCATCAACGTGGTCTTCAGCAACCGGCGCTTCGGCTTCATTTACCGGGAACAGGTCGACACGAAACAACACCTGTACGGGGTCGATTTGACCGATGCCGACTGGGCTAAGGTGGGCGAAGGCCTGGGTGCGATTGGCTTCACGGTCACTAACAACCAAGAGGTCGAAACAGTCTTTGATCAAATCAAGGATCTGCAGGCCAAGGGTAACCGCAAGCCAATCGTGGTCAACGCCGTCATCAAGGACGACGACCCGATCGGCACGGCCTTCATGCCACTGGATGCTAAGCTTTACGGCCAAGACGCCGTGGATGCCTACGCCAAGGAAACTCACATCGACCTGAAAGCACAACCTGCTTTAGGTGAATTACTGCGGGCCCAGGGCGACAACTTGTAACTTAAATCTGAAATGACAAAAAGGCGAGTTCCCTGATAGTTGGGGCTCGCATTTTTTTGCGTTAGGTCACTAATTGATGAGCGTTAAGAGGTTTGACCACTTGTTTAAGAAATTTAGACAAATAGCATAGTCAGTAGTCTAACTAGTTGACAAATGTTATTCTAGACATAGAGGAGTTGAACCCATGATTAACCAAAAAGAGCTAACCATTAAATTAAATCACGTCATTTTGATTCAAGGTTTCCAGAAACTATCCATGAGTAAGCTCGCCACGGCGGTCGGCATCAGCCGGGCCAGTCTTTACTTGTATTTTAAAAATAAGGACGATATCGTCCAGGCGGTGGTGGACCGTCAGCTGAAATTCATCGCCGAACATCCCGTACCCAAGCAGTTTTCCCCGGCAACCTTCCTGCCGATTTGGCTCGATTCGCTGTTACTGATGGGCGCAACGACCACCACGTTTACGACCGACCTGCGCAAGGGCTACCCGGAATTGTCTGCCACGTTCACGGCGGCCTACCACGACTACTTTGACCAGTTGCGGCTCTACGTGGGGCAAGCGCAAACCAGTCAGTTTATTTTTGACCTGTACACACCAGACTACGTGATTTTTCAGGCAGAAACGCTGATTCGTGGGGTGCTGAATCAGGTCCGTAACCGGCAATTGTCGCTGGACCAGGCTGGCGAGTACCTAGAGTCTACGCTACATTTCCAACTAGCCGGCTTGTTAGTTCCCAGTAGCCAGGCGCAACTAGATGTGAAGCAGGTCGCGGGGTTCGAGGCGACGGTGCTACGCGAATTCCGCGAGACCTACGCTTTGATTGTGTAACGGTCAAATGGTGGTGTAACTTACGCCTCCGGGTTGGTGAAAATAAGGCGGGACGCTGTGGGCGAACGCCGGGAGCCAAGAATCGGTCTCCGGGCTTACTTTGAGCCGCTGGGGAGCGCGTCTCAAAGCTATCAGTTCTCTAAGCGGTAAACCGCTAAGATAACTCCCACGGCTGACCTTATTTTCACCAACCCTGCGGCTCACACTGGTTGAGACCGCTACGCAATAAGTTGGCAACCGTCTACTATTAATTAAAATCAGGTGGGACGCTGCCCGTTCCCACCTTGATCTGCCTCTGGTCGCTCTTATAGGTTGGTGTATTTTCACTACACACTGGTTATGACCATTCCATAATAAGTTGGTCATCTTTTATTACCATTTAGCATAGCACCACAGTCACTAACATTTAGGGCTGTGGTGCTTGTTGCGTCAAGGATAGAGTATCCCGTAGAATTCCTAGAACTCGGCCAATGTTGGTAACCGGTGTGCCTAAGAATTAGTGAAAGGTCATTTATTTTGAAAAAGTTCACCATTTTCCTTGCCTTAAAGTGCACATCAA
The DNA here is from genome assembly GCF_003946045.1 of Levilactobacillus mulengensis. Taxonomy (GTDB): domain Bacteria; phylum Bacillota; class Bacilli; order Lactobacillales; family Lactobacillaceae; genus Levilactobacillus; species Levilactobacillus mulengensis. The sequence goes on from NZ_RHNW01000003.1 coordinate 26,199, forward strand.
GGGGTAACCTAGGGTCATTCAGTTGTGAGTCACTAAGTTGCCAAGCAGATCGAACGCTGCTTGGCTCAGACAAAGGAGTCTTAATATGCGTAAAAAAGTTATGATTTTAGCCGCTAACGGGCAAATCGCCCGGCTATTAAGCCGAAGGAGCTAAAATAACATGAACATTAAAGAAGCCAGTGAAAAAACGGGGGTCTCCTCCGCAGCCATTCGTTACTACGAAAAGGAATCCCTGATTCCCGCCATTGATCGGACGCCGGTGGGCAACCGGGATATTGACGACCGGATTATTCGGCGGATTCGCTTCGTGACGCAGATGTGAGCCGCGGGGATGAGCATTGAAAATCTCCGTCGTTACATTCAATTATTTGATGCGCAAGAAGATAACGCCAAGGAACAAAAGGCGCTCTTACAGGAACAACTAGGAGTCATGGAAGAAAAGCGCGACGACCTCCAAGCGGCCATCGACCACCTGAATTACAAGCTCAATCACTTCTATGATCACATGGAATCTACCGAGGAAGAATTGCGGGCATTGGAGCGTGAGCATGCTGATAAGGTTGCCAAGCAAGATGATGGAAGCAACCGCAATTTTTAAATGATCAGTAGATGGCGCGGTTAGTAAGGTTCTCCGAGAGAGTGAAGGCTTCATTAACTTGTACAGTTTCTACTGAGCATTTATCTTGTGTTTATAGGGGCCTCCGTATATACTAAGATATACGAAAGGGGCGCTGAAAAATGATGAAAAGTAAGACAGATGAACATGTTATTGGCGAATATGAAACCAGAAAGATAGGCCACTCATTGGTTTTGACGGTGCCTAAAAAGGCTGGCATAGCCGAGAAAGAAAAATATCTGCTAGTAAAAAAGGATGACGGCTCTTTAGAGTATCGGCCAGTACAAACCAATCCTTGGCACAATGGGGATTATGATGATATTGATTTTGAAAAGATTAATCAAGAACTTGGAAGTATTGATAATGGATCACCGGTTGGCAAGGAGAATGTTGAATGGTGACCTTAAAGCAAGGTGACATTGTTTTTATTGATGCGGAACCGCATGCAGGACACGAAGAGGGTGGACATGATCCACAGCGAGGAAATATTCGTCGGCCACTGGTTGTGTTATCAAATGATGCTTATAATAGCCGGACTAAGATGATTGTTGGGATGCCTATTACCTCTAAAATAATTAATAATCGGCGGATATTTTTACCAATTGCTGATCAAGGTAGTGGTGTTAAGGGATCTGTCATTACTTACATGATTCCGAATTACGATTATGTAGCTAGACATGCGGAAGTTGTTGGTAAGGTTAAGCCCAATATATTAAGCGAGCTACTTAGGCGAGCGCAGAATATATTCTGAGTTTATGACTTTGTGTAAGAGTGGTTAGTAGATCTCAATGATAGCTAATCTGATTTTTGATGAGTAGAAATTAAGGTGTCTGGGACAAGTCCCAGGCCTTTTTTCTATCTGAGTTTATGACTGAGATATTTGTTAAAAGACAGCAGTTTGCTTGAAATGTCTGTCACTTACTTTTCAGAAAAGGTTACTTTAAAGTGGGTTCAAAAAGATTCGGAAATTTTCCTTGCCTTCAAGTAACTGTAAGGTCGTATCCTAGAGATAACAAATTAGCAAAAAGGGGATTTTAGTATGGCCACAAAAGTGTTGATCGTTGATTATTCATGGTCCGGGAATACCGCTAAGCTAGCAACGGCATTGCAACGAGTGACGGGTGCGACGCAGGTTGAGCTGACCGTTCCAGCCGGGACCTTTCCTCAGGATATGTACGCGACTTCAGATGTGGCGAATCAGCAACTTGCCAGCGGGGACTTGCCGGAATTAACCAGCAAACTGCCCGACCTCGCGGAGTTTGACACGATTCTGGTTGGCGGTCCCGTTTGGTCGGGCAAGGTGGCCACGCCAGTCCGCAGCTTGTTGCGGCAACTCGCCACCTATACTGGCACGCTGGCCCCGTTTTACACGGACGCCGGGACACCGGACGATTATGAAGCCGACTTCGCCAGTCTAGCCCCACAAGCAAACGTGGTCCCCGGTCTCGGCCTGACCGCGGGTGACTTGGCCACGGCGGACCAGCCGTTGACGACCTGGTGGGATAGCTTTAAGTAGCTGAAGGTAACTGAAAAGGGTAAACTAATCACAGTTAGAAAAATATTGGAGGATGACCCAATGAAAACAGCAGTCTTCGTTGAACCGGGCAAAGTAGAAGTCCAAGAATTACCCAAGCCAACCGTCAAGAATCCCACAGACGCCGTCTTGAAAATCGTGCGTGCCTGTGTCTGTGGTTCCGACCTCTGGTGGTACCGCGGCATTAACGACCGCCAAAAGAATACGCCAGTCGGCCATGAAGCCATTGGTATCGTGGAAACGGTTGGGAGCGACGTCACCAACGTCCAGCCCGGTGACTTTGTCATTGCACCGTTCACCCACGGTTGTGGCCATTGTGCGGCTTGTTTAGCCGGCTTCGATGGTGACTGTGAAAATGCCCGGACCGACGATGAAGTCGTGGGCTACCAGGGTGAATACTTACGGTTTAAGAACGCTGACTGGGCCTTGGTCAAGGTTCCGGGTCAGCCCAGTGATTACTCCGACGCCCAACTGAACGACCTATTAACGCTGGCCGATGTCATGGTGACCGGCTACCACGCCGCTGCGACCGCCGAAGTCAAAGACGGCGACACGGTTGTCGTGATGGGCGACGGTGCCGTGGGCTTGTGTGGTGTGATTGCGGCTAAATTACGGGGCGCCAAGCGCATCATCGCCATGAGTCGGCACGCCGACCGTCAAGCCTTAGCCACGGAATTTGGCGCGACTGATATCGTTGCCGAACGGGGCGATGACGCGGTTAAACGTGTGATGGACCTGACCGATGGCGCCGGGGCTGACGCCGTGCTCGAATGTGTTGGGACGACACAATCCGTTGAAACGGCGGTGAAGGTTGCCCGTGCCGGGGCCGTGGTGGGCCGCGTCGGGGTTCCTCAGAAAGCTGAAATGAACACCAACAACTTATTCTGGAAGAACATCGGCCTGCGCGGCGGGATTGCTTCCGTCACGACTTACGACCGAGCTGTCTTGCTGGACGCCGTTTTGAAAGGTGAGATCCACCCAGGGAAGGTCTTCACGAAGCGCTTTGACCTCGATCACGTGGCCGATGCCTATGCCGCTATGGATAAGCGGGAAGCCATTAAATCATTGTTAGTGATTAGTGAGTAATGATTATAGATGTTAAGGCCATCAGAGGAGAAAATCATGAAAATTGATGATTTGATTCAAGAGGAGTTGAAAGACCCTGAATTTGCTGCAGCCTACCGCGATGAGGGCGAGCTCTTGGATACAGCAATGGCACTCTATCATGCCAGAGAATCAGCGGGGTTAACACAGGCTGAACTTGCAGAGCGTGCGGCAACAACTCAGGCAACCATTGCGCGGATTGAGCGAGGAGATAATGTTTCCTTTGTTAAGTATGCCCAGATTGCGCATGCCTTAGGTAAGCGTTTGAAAGTTAGTTTTGAGTAAAACATTTTGAAACTTACGAATTGGCTTATAGTAATTGATTCTTAATTATTAATAACTGTATTATTAAAAGGCACACATCAGTTAGATGTGTGTCTTTTTGCAAGCTAGTTATTTAATCAAAATCAAACCCTTAGTTCCCCGTGAAGCCGCCACGTACCGGCGATTGTCGCCGAGTGGATCGTCCGTATAGAAGGGTGCCGTCCAGTCGGTGACCACGGCGAAGTCAAATTCTAAGCCCTTGGCCACGGTCAACGGCATAACGTTGATGCCCGGGCGAACAGTTCGCGTGCCGTCACCCGTAAGCAGTTGGGCGGCCGGTAATTGCGCAGCGAGTTCGCTTGCCCGCTGCGTCGAGGGTGTCAGGATACCAATGCTCTGGCCGGCAGTCGTTGGCAGGGTCGCAAGCACGTTTGTCAAATCAACATTTTCTAAGACTTGCGGCGCCGTGCCCGCGGTCTGGACCGCCTGAATCGTGGTTCGCCAATCACCCGCAAACTGTGCGAAGAACCGCGTGATCTCGCCGGTTGCACGGTAGCTGGTGGTGAGGTGGCGCACCGCCGTTTGGGCCGGGTCAAAGTAGTCGGCAATCGTGACGGCTTGGCCCGTGAGCCGTTGGCGGTGGTCGCCCACGATGGTGAGGTCGGCGTTGTGGTAGAGGGCCGTCAGAAATAGCCAGGTATCGGCGGCGTAGTCCTGGGCCTCGTCCACGAAGAGCGCCGCGGTGGTGGTTTGTTGGAAGTTGGTGAAGCGAATCAGGAGGTAGAGTTGGTCATAGGGGGTCAGTTCGGCTAATCCCAGTTCCTGCGCAAATGCTGGCCAGTCGAGCCACTCGTTGATGTCTTCCGGCACGCGGTCGACGGCCTGTAGCCAGCGCCAGGCCCGCTGCATGCGGGACAAGAGCGCCGTGCGGTCGTTGGATTGCGCGTACGCCGCTGGGGCTAGACCGGTTGGCGTTTGGACCAAGGGTTCTTGAATGATTTGTGCCAATTCAGCGAGGTGGTTGCCGGCCGTCGTTGGGACGGTCAGCCCAAACCGTCGACCCCAGGATTGGACCAAATGTAGGTAGGTGGTGCTCAACGGTTCGGCCTCACCTAACGCCGGCAACACGCCGCGAATGTAGCGGCTGAAGGCGACGTTGGGGGTCAGAATCAGGATATCTTCCGGCGTCCAGCTATCGCGATGGCGGTACAGCTGGTAGGCTACGCGTTGTAAGAGCACGGACGTCTTGCCACTGCCGGCAACGCCGTCGACTAGGACGGTGGGCTGGCTACTTTCACGGATGATGGCGTTTTGTTCCTGTTGAATGGTGGCCGTGATTTCCTGCAGGCCACCGCTGCGATTACTGGCGAGCACGTCTAGTAACAGCGGGTCGCCGATGGCCGCGTTGGTGTCGATGACCTGTTGGAGTTGGTCGTGGTCGATGATAAATTGTTGGCGCTGCGTCACCGTCACGGGAATGGTGCGCCCATTCGCTTGATAGCTGGTCGCCCCGGTCCGGTTGGCGTAGTACGCGTCAGCCACGGGGGCCCGCCAATCGTAGATCAAGTCGTTGGTATTTTCATCGGTGTAGCCGACCTTGCCGAGATAGAGGGCCTCCGCATCGCCGTCGCCAAAGTCGAGTTGCAGCTTGGCAAAGTAGGCCTGAGGCAAGAGTAATTGCGCGTGGGCCAAACGGGTGACGGCCGTATCGTGGCGGGCGTTCAGGGCATCAATTTGCCGGTTGCCGGCCTCGATACTGGCAAAGGTCTCCAGTTGATCACTGAAGGTCCCCAGGTCGAGATGGCCTTCGCCATTGAGTTGTTGCTTCATGGCGCGGGCCGTGGCGGTCAGTTCGGCCAATTGCTGGGTGAGTCGCTGACTGTCGGTCGTTAATCGTTGGTAAATCTCCTGTAGATGGTGAGCCTCTGATTGTGCCATCCAATCACCTCCGAGGCCTCTAGTTTACGCGCTTTGGCGGCAATGACCAGTCTGTTTTTCGCGGGACGGCCATGGTATAATAGATGTGGGGAAAAGGCCGGGTACTCAAATGTGGTGCCTGGCCACTAACTGTAAAAAATTAATGATTAATAACAAAAAACACGTTGTAACTTTAATTAGTTAGAACGTGTTTTTAAGAACTAGATGGTGAATTTCTGTAGAATCTGTTGTCGTTGCGCCAACGGTTTCTTCTCGACTTGGGCGAAGTTGTGCCATTTGAAATGCCAGAGGCGGGTCTTCAGAAAAGTCCCCCGGAAGAGGAGCTTGGCCAAAGGCGCGCCAAACACTAAACGATAAAGCAGGTTGGGCGTGCTCATGGTCGTGATGATGTCAATCTTTGGTTGCTTGGTCAGTTTGGTCTTCATGGTGTCGGCCTGATACAGTTGCCCCTTGGCGTAAACTTTGTCGAGAAAACCCTTGGTCATGGCCGGCATGACTTCCCACCAAACCGGGAACATGAAGATGATCCGGTCGGCCGCGAGCAGGCGTTGCTGGTAGTCGGCGACTTGGGGGTCGGTGGCCTGTCCACGGCGCCAATTGCTAAGGTCGGCAGCGGACATGACTGGGTTGAAGCCATCCGCGTGTAGATCCATTAAATCAATGTCATTATTTTCCTGACGCAACTGGGTCATGACGCGTTGTAGCAATGCCGCTAAGAATGAGCGGTGGTGGGGCACGTTGTTGCCAGCGGTTGCGGTGTAGGGATGATCAAAGATGATAACAGTTTTCATAAGTAAGACCTCGTTTTTAGTTAATACAGTGAGTATAGACGGGGTGCCCGTCGTCGGCATTAACATATGTTAACGGGGTCAGTGAAAGGGGACGGCAATATGGTCGCACCAGCATACTTAGTCCAAAAATTTCCGGAAATTGGCGCGCACTGGGCAGAGCTACAGGACTTATTCATCACTAAAAAGGTTCCAGCCGGTACGACGCTACTCGCGGAGGGGGACGTGGCCACTGAAATTTTTATCATCACGCAAGGGGCGCTGCGGCTCTGGCACAATAGTGCGGGCAAGGACGTGACCCTGCAATTCTTCTTCGAGAATCAGCTGGTTTCTTCCTTTGAAAGCTTCTACCTGGGCCAGCCCAGTGGCTTTTCGATTGAGAGTTTCGAAGACACTGAGGTCCTGATGCTCAGCCGGGCGGATGCCAACCGGATTCAACAAAAGTATCCAGCGATTGAACCCGCCGTTACACGGTTCGTTTGCGAACGGTTCATTGCCTACCGCAACATTTTCTTTGACCAGCTCCAGTATTCACCGGTTGAGCGTTACCAGAAGCTGGCAGCCGATGCCCCGGAAATTTTGGACCGGGTGCCGCTGCATCTGGTGGCGTCTTACTTGGGGATGACGCCGGTGTCGTTGAGTCGGATTCGAACGCGATTGAAGGCACAAGATTAACATAGCTTCAAAAAGGCGTGGCGTAGATTTATCCTGAGTGTTCAGGTAAATTTACGCCACGTCTTTTTAGTGGTTAGTGTTAGGTTCGTTGGATTTGGCCGCGAGAAATTGCTGTTCACTACGTCCGATTTTGGCCATTAGATACGTGTTTGCGGTGATTTTTAGCGTCTCAATCAAGGAATCGTATTCTGAGACTGATAGGACAACGACATCATTTTTACCGCCAGGGGTTGTGATGATGAGTGGTTCAGAAACTTCGTTGACAGTTTTTAGATATGTTTTCAGAACAAACATCTTAATCATTGGCGCAACGGGTTCTGTGGGCAGTGTCACCCGGCAATACTTTTTAGACAATACGGACGATCAATTGACCCTGATGGCACGGAGCACGAGCTGCTTGGGTAGCTTGAATGCCGACCGTGAGCGGGCGCTAGCTGGCAGTGTGACCGATGCAGCGCTGTTAAAGACGGCCTTGCAGGGCCAAGATGTGGTGTTCGCGGCGTTGAGTGGCAACTTAGCGGGCATGGCCCAGAGTTTGGTGACCGCGATGGATGCGGCTGGCGTCAAACGGCTGTTGTTCATTGCCTCCATGGGTATTTATAATGAAATTCCTGCTAGCCTAGGTGCCGGTGGTAACCTGCAAAGCAACCCCATGCTACGCGGCTATCGGGCTGCAGCGGACGTGATTGAAGTCTCCGACCTGAACTACACGGTCATTTGTCCCGGTTGGTTTGATGGCGGCAATGACACCGACTATGAGGTCACTAAGAAGGGTGAACCGTTTGGGGGCCAAGACGTGTCGCGTAAGAGCATTGCTGATTTGGTGATGCGGTTGGCTCATGACGAGACGTTGGGTTCCCGTGACAGCTTAGGCATTAACCGGAAATAGAGGCGTGCTGCCGGCTACTGGATTTCAAAGGATGAGGAATCCAATCCTGAACGCAATCAATCAGAAGAAGGCTATTTAGATGAACGAAGAAATTGTCAACCACGCCCGTTTAAAAACGGACGCTTGTGAGAACCACACCCCATAGCATGGCGACCACAATTTACTTAGATACAGCGCTAGCCTACGAATAGGACTTATCCGCTAATTACCGAAGCCTTTTAGGTCCGTAGGTTGCCAGACGGACTTGTTTCTTATAAAGCTACTAAACCTTTAGCTAGAATATTTTTAGCTGCATTACGGTCGCGCACATGAAATGTCCCACAATTAGGGCACGTCCACTTGCGGTCAGCCAACGTCAACTTATTCTTGCCGACCATGATGTACCCACAGTGGCTACAAGTTTGCGTCGTATTTCGGGGATCAATCGTCAAAAATTTCCGGCCATATAGGTCAGCTTTGTAAGCCAACATGCCCAGTAAAGTTCGCCAACCAACGTCCGAGATGCTCATTGCCAACGCGTGATTCCGCAACATATTTTTACTCCGCAGTTCTTCAGCTACAACTAAATCGTGGTTTTTGATCAAGGTCGTAGAGACGTAGTGTAGGAAGTTTTTACGTTGATTGGTAACTTTGAGCTGTAACTTAGCTACTAGTAACCGTTGCTTTTGATAGTTCTTTGATTCTGATAACCGTCGTTGACTCTTTTTAGCTCGTCTGGCCCGTCGTGATAGTTTCCGCTGGGCTTTAGCCAGCTTTCCTTTAATCATCCGGTAATAGCGCGGATTATCAATCACCTGTCCATTGGAATCTGTCAGGAAATTATCAAGATTCAAATCAATGCCGACTTTAGATTTGACGATTGGTTGTTTAGCAACAAAGGGGTGTTCTGACCCAATCTGTAGGGACACAAAGTAATGATCTGCAGCGTCCATTGAAACTGTTGTCGTTCCAATTCTAATGTCATTAGCTTGGTCTAAAATCTTCGATGGAAGTCCCTTGAAACGGAGACGGCCTAGTTTGGGTAGCCATAGGTGGTGAGTGTCAGTTAGTCTAACGCTACCATTCTTCATAGTTGGAACTGTCACTTTGGCACTGTAAAGACAAGATGTTTGATAAGTCTGAGAATAACCACGTTTATGAAACTTAGGCGTTCCAGCCTGATGAACCTGGTAGAATAATTTCCAAGCTGTTTTGTAATTCTTGATGGCATTAGCCTTCATCAGACTGTCAAAGTCTGGATGGTTGAGCCAACCATGGATATTGGAGATAGCAGTTGATGGCTTTTTCAGCCGTTCAGTCAAGTCAGCAATCCGCTTCAAAACAAGCGTGATTGGTGTTTTAACTTTCTTCAACCAAAATAGGTCATTGTTCATCCCGTTCATTTCGTTATAAATAAAGCGACTCGCATCACTGTTACGTTTGATCAGCCTTTTCTGTTCGGTTGAAGGAAAGACCCGGACCTTAACCCCATAATGATAAGGTAATTGTGCCATCGTCTTCGTCATAAATTGCCACCTCCTTTTGCTTGATAGTAAGCATATCATATGAGTATACTGTATCCATAGTAAGTTGTCTTATAATAATATTTATGGAGGGTGCATATGAGTAAAAGTGATGGCGGAGAAATCCACGAACGAGGCTATGTTTACAACTTTCATTTTCAATTGGCCTGGGTCACCAAATACCGACACGAAGCGTTTACAACGCCCAAGCTGGTCGCTGAAATGACCGACATTCTAACGAAGATAGCCCGACTGAACGAAGTGACAATTGAGCAAATGGAGGTAATGCCTGATTATATCCACTTACTACTAAGCTTTAAGCCCAAGTACGCGCCAACCAATGTTGTCAAAGCCTTCAAGGGCGGCTCGGCTCGCCTATTCTTTGAACTACATCCAGAGATAAAGGCTCAAAAATCCTGGGGTGGACATCTTTGGTCGGCTAGTTACTTCATGAGTACCCTGGGTGATATGAGCAAGACGACCGTAGAAAATTATATTGCTAATCAGCGAAAGGCATAGGTGGCATTCATCCCTTGTTTGAAAACAAGGGAATTCTGCCAAATTTATATTAAATTTGTACCGCGCGTACAATACCGCCATGGCCGCCGATGATACAACGGTGTTGGACCGTTTGCTGGGGCCAGACTTTACGCTGACGCACATGACCGGTTACGTTCAGCCACGGGCGGAATGGTTGCGGGAGCTGGACCAGGGCACGATGCGTTACTTTGCCTCCGAGGAAGAACACGTGACGATGCAACCGACCGCGGCGGGCTGGCAATTAGTTGGGCAGAACCGCGTCACTGCCAGCATTCATGGCAGTGGTAAGTATGCGTGGCCGTTGAACACGGAGATGGTAATTCAACAGGTTGCTGGCAATTGGCAGATCATGTCGGCCGTGGTGACCACGTATTAGGTTAATAGAATGTTTCACATGAAACAACGCTAGCTTGGTCACTAGTGGCTAGGGCTGGCGTTGTTTTGGTTAGGGATGAATCAAGGTAGTGTGCGACTCAAATATAGGCCGACTCAACTCATCAAAATCACCGGGCGTTGAAGACACTGAGGGAATTGTTAGAAATGTGAAGGTTTGGTGACTTGTTGTCGAGATGGGTAGGACCTGATTTTAATTGTTGGGAATCAGTAGCTTCTCATGGTATACTGAACGCAACAAAGGCGAGGGTGTTGGAGCACCCCCGCCAATGGCAGAGTCGTTATTCACGACCAACAGTTTTATAGCGAACAAGAATCGTCCTAAACCCGTTGAAAGTTTAGAGGACGATTTTTATTTGTCCGGATGTTTAAACTCATGCCACGTCTTTTGCAACTTAACGATAGCCTTAACGAGGCTCGTCAATCGGTGTACCAACAGCGTACAGAGCGATATCAGAACAACGCCAAAAGCGACTAGGTCAAGTAACGTGACCGCTATCCAAGACAAGGCAACCTCCTTTCGTTTGGTATGGTGAAACGCTCTTACAACTCACGTCATAAGCCCCAGTCCCTTACAATTAGATTTACCGGTCGTCATTAACTTCTCTACGAAATTCAGTGTAACAGAGTTGGGACAAATAACCGCCTGAAAGCCCTCCATATCAGCATTTAAATGTTTTGCTATAACGTTATTTATTTCTCGCTAAACAAAGTAGTATGCACCAAAAAAGATTGATCTCAGCGAACTGAGGTCAATCTTTTTTGCAACGGTGGCCCTCTGAACAGAGCCGAGTTGCGGTTATGTGGATTTCTAAGGTTAGTTATTTTCAGGGTAAACGGGGGCCCATTTCATTTCAGCCACGGCCTGTTTGGCGTCGCTAATGGGTTCCTTGTTCAGGCCCTGATCCAGAACACTTTGGGCCACAATCTCGGCCAGCTTCTGGGAGAAGGTCGTCAGCTGGTCAACGGGGGGTAAGACCGCGGCACCGGGCTGGCTGGCGTCGACCAGACCGCCCAAGGCGTGGCAGGCGGCGGAAAGCGTTTCGCCGTTCAAGACCTTGGCCGTGGCGGCAATCAGGCCGAAGCCCAGGCCGGGGTACATCAGCGCGTTATTGCCTTGGCCAATGTGGTAGGTCGTGCCCTGGTAGTCCACGTCGCCGGCAGGAATTCCGGTGGCAATCAGCGCCTGACCGTCCGTCCAGTTGATCAGGTCAGCTGCGGTCGCCTCGGCGAGCTTCGTGGGGTTAGACAGTGGGAAAATAATTGGCCGTGGGGTGTGAGCGGCCATATCCTTGACGATGGCCTCGGTAAACGTGCCCGGTTGCGTCGATGTCCCAATCAGAACGGTTGGGTGAATCGTGTGGACTACGGCGGCTAAGCTCGTGAGTTCGTTGGCGTTGGCAAATTCGGACCGGTCACGCGTAAATGGCCGTTGGGCGGCAGTCAGGTCAGGGGTGTCGGTGAACAACAGGCCCTGACGGTCGACCGCGTAGAAATGGCTACGCGCTTCGGCCTCGGATAGGCCGGCCCGCATGAGTTCGTCGAGAATCTGGTTGGCAATCCCCATGCCGGCGGTCCCGGCACCAAACGTCACGAATTTTTGATCGGTGATTGCTTCGTGAGAAATGTTGAGGGCACCCAGAATACCGGCGAGCACAACCATCCCAGTTCCCTGGATATCGTCGTTAAAGGTGAGAAATTGGTCCTGGTATTTATCGAGAATGACCTGCGCGTTGCCACGACCGAAGTCCTCCCAGTGTAGCAGGGATTCGGGAAACAGCTTGCGTTCGGCGGTCACAAATTTATCAATAATAGCGAGGTAGTCGTCACCGGCCATGCGACGATGATGGTTTCCCAGGTACAGCGGGTCGTCCAGCAATTTTTGATTGTTGGTCCCAGCATCAATACTGACGGGCAGAACCTGGGCCGGGTCGATACCAGCCGCGGCGGTGTACACCATCAGCTTGCCCACGGCGATGTCGACCCCGTTGACACCCCAGTCGCCCATGCCCAGAATTCCTTCGGCATCGGTGACCACGACCAGGCGAATGTCCCGACCGTCAGCGGCGTTTTTCAGCGTTGCTTCGATGTTGTCGGGATCGTCCACGGAAATGAAGACCGCATTTTGTGGGTCCGTGAACAGGTGGCTGTATTCTTCAATGGCGTCGGCTACCGTGGGGTCGTACACGATGGGCATGAATTCCACCACGTGGTCGGCCATCAGCTTGAAGAATAAGGTCCGGTTTTCGTTAAAAATGGTCATTAAAAAGAGCCGCTTTTCAAGATTGTTGGCCTTACTTTGATATTGGGCATAGGCCTGGGTTGCCTGTTCGTCCAGCGTTTGGACATGGCTCGGCAGGGTGCCGACGAGGCCGAGGGCTTGGCGTTCGGCCGTGGTAAAGGCGGTACCCTTGTTTAAGAAGGGGTTATTTAAAATGCTAGCTGTTGAGTTCATAATGATTTTTCCTCCAAATTTCAATTTGTTGGGTTAAACATGTCGCCTCCGGACCGGTGAAAACTGAGCCGGAACGCTGTGGTGTTCGTTCCCGACGGCGAATTCAAAGTGCCCTGCTGTGGGGCCGGTTCCAGCCTGAGAAGCGGGCTTCCGCCTCGACTTTGAGCCAAAAGGCGGTCTCAAAGGTCGTCCCGTGCTCTAGGCAGGTAAAGCTCCTGCCAAGACCACCGACACAGCTGGTCGCTTTGATTCGCCTCTGGTCACTAGGACAGTTCTAGCTGATTGTCCCTAGTCCTGTGACCGACAGGGGTTAACTCGTCAGTGTGTATTAGATGTTTGATGATTAGATGGCTAATTCATGATTGCTATCATGGATTGATTAACTAACGTTGCTGACATTAAACGTTAATCACTGCTTCAACTTTACAAGTCCTACTATAGGTGGCCAGGCTAGTTATAGTCAAACATAGCAGTTGATATAAAAATAATTTATAATAGGTCTACAAACGTTGATATTAGGGGGACTAAATATGAACACGAAAGACTTAGCCTATTTTTCAGATTTAACCCAGGCCAAAAACTTTTCCAAAGTGGCGCAGGATTTTGGCGTGACCCAGCCGACGATTACCATGGCTATCAAACGGCTGGAGGCGGAATTTCAGACTAAATTGGTGCTGCGCGACCGGACGCGTAACGATTTGGTCGTGACGGCTAGCGGGGAGCAGCTGGCGGTTCATGCGCGGGCAATTTTGGCCGAACTTGACCTGACGCACCAAGAGATCACGCATCTGACGCAGGATCAGACCGTATTAGGACTGCCCCCAATCATTGAAAATCACTACTTCCCCCGGGTGGCGGCCCATTTGCAGGCACAGGGGATGCTGGCCAACCTCCAAACGCTGGAGGGCGGGTCGGTGTGGTTGCGGCAGGCGTTGCGGGACGGTCAAGCTGACCTAGCGTTGCTGGGGTCCACGGCACCCCTAAGCTATAAATCGCTAGTGGCCGAGGAATTTGACCGCCAACCGTTTCGCATTTTTGTGGCAGCGGATCACCCCCTAGCTAAACGGCAGCGCATTTACTTCAGTGAGTTGAAGTACGAAAAGTTCGTTCTATTCGATAGTAGCTTTGTCCACAACACGGCCTTTAATCAGTTCACACGACGCAACCATTTTCGACCAGAAGTGGTCTTCCGGGCCAACGACACCCACGTCATCATGAACTTGGTCGCCCAAAATGTTGGCGTGACCTTCCTCACAGCCATTGGCGCCCAGCACCGTGACGACGTGGTTCAGCTGGAACTGCTGGATGATGCTCAACCAAAGTTTATTGCCAGCATCGTTTACCGTGACTCTCACGTGTTGACGCCAACTCAGAAACAAGTGTTGGCGGTATTACGAACGACGTTGGGAGAATAGGGTGGCAATCCAGTGACTGGTTCACGTCAGGTTTCCTGACAGTTCTTTAAACATACTTGAAGAACTATGGTTAATTTTTATTTTCTTCAAGTATACTTGAAGAAATACGTTGATTTACCATTTTCTTCAAGTATAATTGAAGAAAATGAATTAGAGGTGATCCACATGGTCGTTCGGCAACTTTACCTGGATCGATTGAAAAAGTATCAAGATACGGAATTTGTTAAGGTTATTACCGGTGTTCGGCGATCCGGGAAGACCTTTGTACTACGGATGTTTCGCGATTACCTGCAAGAAAGCGGGATTGCGTCCAATCAGATTATCTTTATCAATTTTGAATCCATGAAGTATCAGCACCTACTCACCAAAGAAGCGTTGTATCAGTATGTCACGGAACACGTGGTTGCTCACCGAAAGATGTATTTATTTTTCGATGAGGTTCAGCGAGTGGTTGGCTGGGAGGATGCCATCAATAGCTTTCGGGTTGATTTTGATGCAGACATCTATGTCTCTGGTTCTAACGCATCCTTACTGTCAGGTGAGCTTGCGACCTTACTGACTGGCCGGATGATTGAGATTCCGATTTACCCGTTGTCTTTTAAAGAGTTTTTACAATTCACGAAAAATACTAAGCCACTTGAATTGGCTTTCAATGATTATGTGACAGAGGGTGGATTCCCAGCTGTGGCCCTGGTTGACGATGCTGAGGTCAAACGTAGTGTTCTCGATGGGATTTACAGTTCGATTTTGTTACGTGATGTGAACGAGCGAGCCGCAATTAGAAACGATGGGATGCTGACGCAGGTGGCAACGTACTTGCTCAGTGAAATCGGTAATCCAATCTCTGGTAACAAGATTTCAGGTGTTTTGCAAAATGAGGGATGGAAGGTCAATCCGACTTCAACATTGCGCTATATGGGGTTACTCTGCGATGCCTTCATTTTTTACCCTGCCAAACGCTATGATCTTCGGGGCAAGAATTATCTGCGCTCGACGGCCAAATATTATGCGGTTGATACAGGGCTGCGGAATGTCACGCTGAATCGTAATTATCGCGATAACTTTGGCCATCAGATTGAAAATATTGTTTACCTGGAGCTGCTACGTCGGGGCTACCGGGTTGATGTCGGTAAATATGATGATCAAGAAATTGATTTCGTCGCAAAACGGGGTAGCGAGGTGGCCTACTACCAGGTGACAATGCAGTTGCCTACCAAGGATAACCGTGAGATTGGGAATCTACAGGCTTTGGCTGACAACTATCCCAAGACCTTGATTACAGCCAATCGGATGGACGTGGGCGAAGCAGCTGGCATTCCGATTGTCCATATCGTGGATTGGCTATTGAATTAGGTCATGCCGGTTGCTAGCAAAATCGGCAGCGTAAAAATAGTAAGCGAAAAAGCGTCTGGGACAGCAACCCCAGGCGCTTTTGCTAGTTAAATTTACGCGATTGCATCAAGTGGCTAAATCTACTCGCCAGATTTAGGGTTTAGTTCAATCACCTGCGTCGCCACGTCCGTCACAAACTGCTGGTCGTGCTCCACGAATAATAGCGTGGGGTTGGCCGTGGTCACCAGGGTGGTCAGCTGCTCCTGATTGAAGACGTCAAGGTAGTTGAGCGGCTCATCCCAAATGAACAGGTTGGCCGGCGTGATCAGCGATTGGGCGAGCTCGACCTTTTTCTGTTGCCCCATGCTCATTTGCTCGATGGGGGTGTGAAAAACATCACGCGGCAAGCCCAGCTTCTTGAGCGTGTTCAACAAGGCATTGCGGTCCAGGTGGTGGGCCGTGGCAAATGCCGTCAGTGATCCCTGATTATCCTCTGAAAGTTGCCGGGTCAGGCTCAAGGACAGCTGCGGCTTCAACTCGGCAACGCCGGTAGCGGTCCCGGTAAAGGTTCCCCGCAGATAGTGGAGGAAGGAAGATTTGCCGCTACCGTTGGGGCCAATGATGGCGAGCCGGTCACCCTGTTCGAGGTCAAACGAGATGGGCTGAAATAGCTGCCGGTCGCCGTACCACAGCGAAAAGTCAGCGACATGGAGGAGCGGCTGGTAGTGGGTCGCGACCGGCGTCAGGGTGAGGGGTGCCACGTGCTCAATGTTTTGGCGGAGGCCCTCGGTGGCCTTAAGTTCCCGGTCACGCCGACGTTCCAGGTTGCGGGCCCGTTTCATCATTTTCGCGGGGAGGGTACTACTGCCAACGGCGCCCCAGCCGCTATTTTTCTCGTGAGGATTGCCATGGGTGCGGCTTTCGGTGATTTTGGCCCAGTTGGTGCGGTCAACCGCGACGTGTTGCAGGCGATTGGCTTCCTTTTTCAAGCGCGCATCGCGTTCCTCCTCGAAGGCGTCACGGCGCTGTTTCTGTTCCTCGTAAACGGCAAAGTTGCCGTGGTAGAGAATGACCTGCTGGCGTTCGATGGCTAGCGTGTGGTCGGTCACCTGATTGAGAAAGTGGCGGTCATGACTGACGACGATAAACCCCTGGCGCTTGCTCCGCAGGTAGGCGGCGACCCGTTGGCGACTGGGCAGGTCGAGGTGATTGGTGGGCTCGTCAATCAGTGGGTAGGCCTGGTCGTCAGCAAATAAAATGGCGAGGAGCGCCTTGGTTTGTTCTCCACCGGAGAGCGAGGCAAAGGGTTGCGTGAGCCGCGCGGGGTCCAGGTCGAGTTGGCGAAGCTCACGTTCGAGCTGCCAATCGGCGACCGGTGAAATGGCCTGCAGGACGGCAGTGGCCGACTGGCTAGGATCAGCAACGGTGGCGGGAAAATACACATAGTTCTGGTTGCCAGTAATGGTGCCCTGGTAGGGTAGACGCCCCCGCAACAGGTTAAACAGCGTGGTCTTTCCCCGACCGTTGCGGCCGACTAAGCCCAGTTTCCACTGGGATTCTAACGATAATTCAACATGATCAAAGAGTAAGCTGGCATTCGTATCAAAGCCGAAGGTCAGGTGGTGTAAGGCAATTTTTGGCATATAACGGGACTTCCCATCTAGGTTGACTAAGGGTCTTCAGTAATGGGGTGTTAGATGCTGCGTTCTTCACATTAATCGCATTCTTTCTCGGTTTAGATGGTTCCGCTGGTAGCTAGAAGGAAGCGATTAACGGAACTCTTAAATGAATTTTAGATTAGAAAACAATTAAAATCAAGTGAAAACGTTTAAGCTAGTTGCTGGCGACTGACTTTACTAGGAACCCCTAAGTCGTTGGGAAGGGATTCAGAAGAAAAGCGATAGTCGCTGGTTTGGGTCAAAAGGTACGCCCGATAACGATTTAGCCCTCAGACAATTCTAGTTTTTCTTTAATTTTCACAGAAGGTTTGGTATGCTTGTCAGATACTGAAAAAATCTCGGGGCAAGTACGGCATAGGCCTAGAGGGAAAGCGGGTTCACATGTCAGCAATTTATTTGCGTGGTCTCCTATTGAGTCTGGCCTTGGTATCCTCCATTGGGATGCAAAATTTGTTCGTCTTTAACAACGCTATCAACCAACCACTGAAGCGGGCCTGGCCCGTCACATTAATGGTCTGGTTTGCCGATACGGCACTGACTTTGGCAGGGTTCTTCGGCATGGGGGCAATCATCAGTGCCCACGAAATGTTTAAACTGATTATCATGTTCCTGGGTGGATTACTGGTCATTTGGATTGGGTTTGGCATCTTGCGGTCGGCGGCGAGCTTTAAGCTAGAGAGTGCCAACACGCTGTTACCGATGAAAAAATCCCTGATCAACGCGTGGGTCGTGACCTGGGCCAATCCGCAAGCCATTATCGATACCAGTCTGATGTTCGGGGCGATGCGGGGATCGTTGAGCAATACGCAAGTCACACCATTTATCTCGGGTGTGGTTTCGGCCACGGCCATCTGGTTCTTCGGTATCACGCTGATTCTGGGACTCCTAAAGGAACGCCTGCCACAACGCTTCCTGATGTGGGTCAACATTGTTTCCGGAGTCGTCGTAATGTTTTACGGGGTCTACTTGCTGTACCAAGTTGTACTGATGGTGATTTAGAAATTAATGAACGGCCCTGAGACTAGGGGCCGTTTTTGTTTACCCTTTTTTAGGTGTAGATTAGAGGGAGAACCGTTCGGATTCAAAGGAGGAACCCATGAAAAAAGCAGAAATTCTAAATAGTCTTCGGGTGGCGGCCGTTGCCGATGCTTTAGGCGTCCCGGCGGAAATGAAACAGCGGGGTCAGTATCAGTTGCTGGGGATGACCGGTGAAGGAACCTGGTCGCAACCGATGGGAAGTTGGTCGGATGATACGTCGATGACCCTGTGCCTAATTCAAAATATTTTGGAACAAGGGAGTGCCGATGACCTGTTGAATAAGTTTGAACGCTACATGATGTTTGGTGAATGGACGCCGCGGGGGGTGACCTTTGATGTGGGCCGCACCTGCGCCCATGCCGTTCGCCAACATGCCATTAACCACGTTCCCGCGGTTCAGTGTGGGGATGCTTCAGAACAGGCTAATGGTAATGGCGCGTTGATGCGAATTGCGCCGTTGGCATTTAGCCTTGCGAAACAGCCAGTTGATGAGCGCATTCGCCAGTCAATCGCCATGACCACCATCACGCACGGCCATCCACGAGCGGTCGTTGGCAGTGTCATTTATTTGGAAGTCCTGCATGAACTATTGCAGGGACACACGTTACCAACTGCGCTAAAGACAGTACAGGCACGAGTGCTAGCGGTATTTTCTGGCGAGCTAGTAATGGCACAGGAGCTGGCGGCCTACCAGCGATTGTTTGCGATTGACTTTGGCCAGCTACCCGTTTCCGCGATTAAAACATCGGGCTACGTGGTGGACACCCTAGAGGCAGCGGTCTGGGTGGCCTTGAATTACCAGGACTTACAGACCGGGCTGTTGGCTGCGGTCAATCTGGGTGGGGATGTGGATACGATTGCGACGGTAGCGGGCTCGCTCATGTCCGTCGCACACCCGGACCAACCGGTGCCAGCGGACTGGTGGCAGGCTACGTTGAATCATGAATTGCTGGACAAACTGATGGTGCCCTTTGCGGCTAGATTTGGCGATTAGTGGCCAAATTAAAATCCCTAGGTAACGACGAATAATTGTCGTTACCTAGGGATTCTTTGGTTATTTTAAATTAATCTTTCGGTCGAAAGGGCACCACATTATCACCCGCATCACCATTGTCAGGGTCGTCGGCCGACATGTCATCGAAGACCGACTGCATGAAATTGTCGAATTCAGCCGGCGTATCCGGCACGTCCTCCGCCGTGTACTCATCGGTCGCGAGCTTGGTAAATAACTGGTGGTGCCGGGCGTAGGCAAAGATATTGTGTAGCGCCTTGATGTCGGCGGGATAGGCGTAGAGCCCGAAGGTCAGGTTGGCCTCGTCGAGAAAATACTTGAAGTCGCGCTTGCCCATGGCCAGTTTGGTGGCCTGATAGGCATCGTTCATGATGATGCCCATCATGGTGTTTTTGAGTGTCAGGTAAACAACGTCCTCGTTGCCGGCCACGTCGATTAGATCAGCGAACGCAATATCATGTGTTTCCCGCCGGCCCGTCCGCAGATTTTTACCGGAGAGGGTCACGTGGGTGGTCGCTGGTTTTTGCCGGGGGGCTGGGCTCTCCGGTGTCTGCTTGAGGGCCAGTGCCATGAATGCATGGAAGGCCTTGTCATCGGTCAGGTTGAGCTTGTCGCGCATCTCGTTGATCAAGAGTCCCAGTGCGGTGCTGTAGGCAGCCGGATCCTTGAGGGTCTGCGTTGCCGCCGCGGCCTTGACCCAGGGCTCGCCGTCCGGACCGATACCTAATGTGAAGAGTGGTGCACCTTCGTCGTCCATGTTTTCCTCCCGTAAAAACGCATTTAGTCCCTCAATTATAACGTAATTGACCACAGCGGTGGGCCGTAACCGAAAAAATGTTCCATGTGAAACATCTAAAGTAAAATGGCGAGGCCCACGCAAACGAACAGCAATGGCGACAACCAAGCTCCGAACCGCGCGAAGAAGTGACTGGCGGCGGGCGACTGGGCAACGCGGTGACTGACAATCAGCCAGAGGCCAATCAGGGTCAGGAAAATAACCAGAACGCCACCAAACTCGGGATGGTCGAGCCGCGTAAAGTAGGGGATGTAGATGCTGAGGTTGTCGCCACCGTTACCAATCGTCAGCGACCAGACCAATGGCAGGCTGACCACGCGCGTTAAGGCTGGTGGCAAGCCGGTTGTGTGGCGCACGTGCCACCATCGCCACAGACCGGTGATCCCCAAAGTTAGGGGAACTAGCCCCAGCCAGCGGGTCCATTCGGCTAAGTTGTAGTGTAAGACCCCTCGGCTAGCTAGCCAGGCGACCAGAATCAGGGTGAGAATCCCTAGGTATTGGCCGAGAACAATGTGGTGGCGTTGTCGCGGTGTCTCTGCGGCCAACCACAGCAGGAGCAAGACGACCAGGTCGTCGGTGTCGGTAACCAAGAAGATACCAATGGCGGTTAAGGTGAAGACTAGCATGATGGTGGGCTCCTCAGTGTTGTAGAATTAAGTCCATTGTACGCTTGATTGGTGTTAGAACAAATCCGTCTACAGTCAAAAGTAGTCAAACTAATAATCTCAATTGAATCCTACAAAAATTTAGACTGAATATAAATCTTGGTGTAGGCTCACGGCAATCAAACCGAAGAATGTGGAAAAATGAAAGGAATCAAACGCTATGTGGGTACCCTAAAAAAGTACAAACCATTACTCGGATATATCACCCTGTTTTATCTCGTTATGGGGATTTCCAAGTACACCCAAATCTTGTATTTTCAGCAGAATGGACGATTGATGAATTTCTCTTTAGCGTATTCAGCGATGGCAGTTGCCGGCTCATTGTCATTCCTAGTAGCTAATTTGCTTGAAAAGGTGGCCCTAAGAAAAGTTGCTAATACTTTAGGACTTGTCTACGCGGTTGGTATGTTCCTAAGAGTGTTCTTTCAAAGTCGGGTAGTAGCAATCATCTCAGGAAGTCTTTCCGGAGTCGGTGCTGCGATTTTAATTTTAGTTATTAGACGGTGGCTATATTTGGAAGCGGATAGAAATTCCCAGGATAGGCAATTTCTCATTTCATCTCGGTACACGTTAATGCAGATAGCGTCACTATTGGCGACGTTAATGACGGGATTGATTTTATTTGCTATTTCAGCAAGTAACAGAGTCTACGTCATTATTTTGATTGCTTCGGCGCTCGGGATTATTTTGTTGCCAACGGGCTCAGTTCCTAGTGATGAAATTAAGATTGAGAAACGGTCACGAGCTATCACGTTACCAGATAATCGGGTACGTGGATTATTGTATTTAGGTGTTGTTATTTTTATGGGTATAGCAACGTCACTTGTTGACCCCATAGCGCCAGCAATTTTGAGGTCAGTCGGTTATAGTGTTGCGTCTGTGAGTCTTACGATGGCAATTTTAGGCATAGTGGCCATGTTATCAGCCTTTTTATTCCAATTGCCAGTGTTTAATAGACGTCCAGATAATTATTTTTGGCTGATTGAATCGGTTTCGGGAATAATTATTATCTTCTGCGGATTGATGAAACGGAACCAAGCCATTTGGACAATGGTCGCTTTTGGCGTGATGGCCGTTGAGGGAACCGGCTTTTTTATTTTGAAGGAGTTAATCGAGTACGAGATGTTTCCTAAAAATGAGCTAGTTCTTTACTTAGGATTGGCTCAGTCAGGATTCTTGATTGGGGATGCAATTGGGGCACCACTGGGAACAACCCTCTTTCAGCTTACTAATAGTCGCGTTTTGTTGGTTGTTTACGGGACTATGATTATGCTCTGTGGTTTTTTGTACAAAACGTTGTCTAGAAGTTTTAGACGAGATAGGTGTTTCAGATGAAAAGTTGCGTTGAGAGCTAAAAGATTAGAAAATCAAAAAATCCGCTCAATCCCAATCAGGATGTGAGCGGATTTTATTAAATAATCATAATTTAATCAGCCGGAGCGGGTTGGTTCTTGAACACAAGCTTCTTAGATAGGAAGAAGTTCAAAACCAAAGCGATCGCGTGGCCGATGACCTTGGTCATGGTCCCGTTGGTGTTCAACCAAGAAATCCCCAAGAACAGGATGACGGTTTCCAACAGGAACGTGGCGATTCGGGTCATGTAGAACGTGCCCATTTCCCGCATTGGCTTGTCGGACTTGTGCTTGAAGACAAATGTCCGGTCTAACCAGAAGGAGCATTGGACACTGATCAGCCAGTCGATGAAGTTGGCTAATTGATAGCCGATGCCCATCGTGTGGTAGAACAGGTAAAACAGGGTGATGTTGATGACAACAGAGATAGCCCCAAATAACAGGTAACGAGCGGCTTGGCCTTGGACCTTGTCCTCAACTTGTTTGAGTTGCGCAGCGTATTCGTTTTCCGTTTCGGTTAACTCAGCTTCGTACTCTTCTTGCGAGGCCGGGTAGTGATCGTGACGTAAGGGTTGACTTTCCATAGATTCCGGAACCTTTCTGTGACGTTTCACTTAGCTGGGTGAAACCGTCGTGAAAATCCCCTGGTCCCACCTGAGTTATGAAAACGTGTAATTGTAGTTACTAGCTCAATTATACCGTATTTGGCCGGCACTGCAATGGTAATACCCTAGCAATTTCAAATGGTTAATCAGTGACGTAGGCGTGTTGATAATCGGGACTCCCGTTGAACTTGTTGTAAACGACCCCCTTGATCTTGGGATTGACCAGCGTGTTGGTCCGCGCTTCGTAAAGTGGGGTCACGGCTTGGTCACGCAGGGCGGTCCGCGCGGCCGTTAACAGGTCTTGGTACCGGGCAGTTTGGTTCAGCGCGTCGACACCTTCGGACTTGGTCAGTGCCTGATCATAGGTCTTGTTGTCGTAGTGGCCCATGTTGGAGTTGTTCGTCGAGGATAGAATCTGCAGGGATTGAATCGGGTCGGCGTTGTCCATGCTCCAGCCGGTCAGGTTGAGCTCGAAGTTCCCCTTGGAAACGTTGCTCAGCATGGAGGGAAATGGCATCGCGGACACGTTGACCTTGAGGCCCAGCGTGCTGCTGACCGTGCTCTGGATGAATTCAGCGACGTTCTTGGTGGTGTCGTCATCGCCGCAGGTAATCGTGACGGTCAACTGTTGCTTGCCCAACTGCTTCAGCGCCTTTTGGTAAAGCTGCTTGGCCAAGGTTGGATTGTAATCGGCGGTGTTCTTCACGTAGGCGTCGGTGGTAAAGTCCTTCCCCGTCTTGGCGTTGGTCATCATGTGGTGAATGGCAAACGTTTTGGCTGGTCGTGAGCCGTTCTTCAAGACCTTGTCCGCGAGTTGTTGGCGGTTGATGGCCAGGGAAATGGCACGCCGCAGGTTCTGGTTAGCGGCAATCTTGTTCTGTTCATTGTATTGAATGAAGCCGATACGGCCAGCGGCCAACGACTTCAAGTCCGGATTGTGTTTGTTTTGCGTGGTTTGTTCCCCGTCGAGGGTGACCGCATCCAGTCGCTTGGACTGGTACAGGTTGTAGGCCGTCGAGCTGGTCTTAATGACCTGATATTTGATGCTGCTGAGCTTAACGGTCTTAGCAGCGACGTAGGTTGGGTTCTTCTTTAAGTTCCAGCTGTCACTGGTCCCGTTCCAGTTCTTCAGGACGAAGGGCCCGTTGTAAACGGTCGTGGCCGCGGATGAGCCGTATGTCTTCCCGTACTTCTGGACGGCCTTTTGGTTCAGGGGATAGTAGGTGGTGCTAGCCAGCATCTGCTTGAAGTAGGATGCCGGCCGGCTGAGGGTGATCTTCAGTTGGTACTGACCCACGGCCTTAACGCCCAACGTTGCGGGGGATTTCTTCCCGGCCGCGATGGCACTGGCATTTTTGATATTCGCAAATTGATAGGTGAACTCTGACTTAGACTTGGGATCTAGCGTCCGCTTCCAGGAGTAAACGAAGTCCTGAGCCGTGACCGGGTCGCCGTTGCTCCATTTGGCGTTGTGCCGCAAGTTAATGGTGTAATGGTGGCCGCTATCACTGACGGTCGTCTTGGTTGCCAGCGCATTTTGCGCCTCGCTGTTGGCGTTCAGGCGGTACAGGCCTTCGCCAACTTGGCTGAGCGTGTTGCTGGAGACGCTGTCGGTGATCTTGGCAACGTCGAGACTGGAAATCGTGGCCGTTTCGTACAGGTTCAGGTGTTGCGCGACCTTCTTAGTGGACTGCGAGTGACCGGTCACGGCGAAGACGCCGGCGCCGATTAGAATAATGCCGCCGCAAAGGGCGAGTGCTTTCTTGTGTTGTGCTAAACTCATAATTTTTTCCTCCAGAATGATTGAATTTATCGGTTAGAAAGAATAATGAGCGTTGCCATCGTTTGAGCATAGGTGAATCCCCCTCGGAAAAAGTGTAGACAAAAAACCGTCCTCAACAGCCAATGTGTTAAGGACGGTTTTAACCGCGGTGCCACCTTAATTAGACGGGTCCCGAAAAAGAGACCGCGCCCCTCTTCACAGGAAACTAACATTTCCCTGACAACTGACGTATGTCGCACGTCTTCCCGTACTGCAAAATGGTTCGGGGAAGCCCTCGGTGGTCCATTTAACTACCTGCGTTCGGCCGTACTCTCAGCAACGACGGCTCTCTTGACGTGCACGATAATCTTGATCTCCACCTCAATGGTTTGTTTCGGACGATTTATTGAATTGAGGCTAGTGTACCCCCGGGAAAAGGTGGTGTCAACCGGTAATTTTTAATTGGCGAGCTGCGGCGCCTTACCGGGCGGTCAAAATAGGCCGGAACGCTAGGGAAGGACGGTAAAAGCCTGAGGAGCGGTCTTTTACCTCGCTTTGAACCGCCTAAACCGCGTTTCAAAGTCGCCATTTACGGGTGTTCCTTGCTATGCCACCCCACCAGTAAATCCCCTGGCTGAGCCTATTTTGACCGCCCTCACGGCTCATACTAGTTTGGTTCCCGGTTGTCCCCACTTATTTCTGGTGACACTCTGTGTGAGTAGCTGATTTTTGATAGATAATAATCAGAGATGTAGATATTTGTTATTAATAGTTAGTCTTTAATAACAGTTTGATAACTACCGTCTAACAACTGAAATAGATTAGCCGCATCCGTTTCCTGATTCAGTACGATGGATAGCCAGTGCTCCTTGTTCATGTGGTAGGCGGGGAGGTAGCCCGGCTTGCTGCGGAGAATACTGCTAAGCTCGGGGTCGACCTTGACGTCTAACACGTCGACCTCTTCCTTGCCTGGTAGGCCGAGTTTCTCCTTGGGCACATTCATCACTAACCCGAACCACTTGCCCTGACGATTCTTGAGGACGGCATATTTCGGATAGGAGCTGAAGGTGTATTCAGGGGTGACGCCGTAATTATCTTCTGTGTAGGTAAAAATATCCTTGCGCGTGACCATGATGTCACAACCTTTCTATGTAGAAGTTCTGTCCTTATTCTACACGTAATCTGAAAGATTGTTTGTGGATTGTTTTGGATGTTAGAATCGAAAAATCAGCTTCTCACCAACGCAGTATTGCGCTCAGTGAAAAGCTGATTTTTAGGTTCTATTTCTTAACCGGTGCAGCTGGCGGTGTTGCTAGTCCGGTCTTCAGAGCCGCGCCAATGGCGGGAATTTGGCCTAGGTCGGCGACGTGATCACTTGGAACGACGACCACGTTAGCTGGCGAGTTAGCCAGGTCACTGAAGGCCGAAATCGATTGGTTTTCGAAGAATTCCTTCGTCGCTGATTCCAGACTGGAGTTCACCGTGTCAATCCGATACTTTTCAGCGTCGGCACGGGTCCGGGTGGCGGTGGCTTGGGCCGTCGCGGTGGCCATTAAGGCATCGTTCTTGGCCTTGGTGGTCAATTCGATGGACTTGGCTTCCCCCTCAGCCTTAGCGATAGCAGCAATTCGTTCCCGGTCGGCCGTCAATTGCTTGTCCATGGCGGATTGAATTGCCTTGGATGGCGTTAATTCGTCAATGTTGGTCCGGTCAACGTTGATGCCATAGGTGTCGGTCAAATCGCCGATGGCCGTAGCCAGTTCCTGGTTGATCTTGGCCGTGGACCCCAACGCTTGGTTCAAATCCATCCGCCCGATGATGTCTCGCAAGTGGCCCCGCACCAGTTGCGCCATGGATTCCACGGAGTCCGTGTTTTCGTACTGGTATTTCACGGCGTTGGTGACGTGGTAGTTCAGCGTTAGGCTGGCCGAGACGTCGGCGTTATCCTTGGTGATAACTGAATAGTTAGGCAGAGCCAGTGGTGACATCGCCAGACTGACGGTACGAATCTTTTGGATACCCGGCAGATAAAAATGAATCCCGGGCAAGACGGTGTGCTTGTATTTCCCCAGCGTCTCAACCAATCCTTCATTATTTTGACGAACAATTCTAATCCCAAACATGTCCAATTCCCCCTAGATTTTTTTCAACGTTAAAATATTCCCGTGACTCTCGATGACCGTGTAGTTGGCGTCCTTGTCCGGCTTCTCCGGGGCCTCCAGCAGATACCGATAGTAAATGCCGGCAACCAGAACAAGTCCGGATCTGACGTCCAGGTCTTTCCCGGCAATGGCGCGGCCAATCAGCTGCCGTTGTTCCCAGTTCCCCGCTGGTGCCGCACGCGCCAGGACCTGTGCGATGTAGGCGTTGATGCTCCGACCATCAGCGTCCGCCGCGTCCGCCACCCGTTTGAATAGACTTTCATCTAGCCGTAATAGAAAACGCTTCTGAGCTTCTTTTGCCATGATAACGCCCTCCTGATGATAGCTTAATGATATCACGATGATATCATTTTTGCCAGTCCCCTGAACGGTTAAAGTGGTGAACACTCGAATTAAAGCGTTAAGGTTGCGGGTGGTATAATGGCTAAAACTAAGCCGAAAGGGGCGGAACGTGTGACCAGATTGATAGTGTTACGTGGCAATTCTGGGTCCGGTAAAACGACGACAGCGCGGCAGTTACAGCGCGTTCTGGGGTCGACAGCCCTGTTGATCAGTCAAGATGTGGTCCGACGTAAAATTTTGCACGCCCCGGATACGGCAGGGACGCCGGCCATCGCGGTCATAGCCGAGCTGATTGCCTGGGGACGCGCACAGGGATTCGCCGTGATTATTTTAGAAGGCATCCTGAAACGTTCGGTGTATGGTGAATTTCTGCGGGACCTCAAGCAGGCGTGGGGGTCTGCCATGGTAATCGGTTATTTTGACGTGACCTTTGCGACAACGGTGAAACGCAACCAGACTAAGGCTCGATCGTTTAGTCGGGCACAGCTAACGCAGTGGTGGCTGGGGCGGGATTTACTGGGGAGTGAAGCCGTTTGTTTTGATGAGAGCAGCACGGTGGCGGAGCAGTGCCAGCGGCTTTTACAGGAAATTGCGGGGACAGAGTCTTGATGCTCGCCTAGTACACGGTCCCTTGGTATACTCTGGCTAGAGAAGCTAAGGGGATGTTTAGATGATGGGGAAGAAGTCACAGGAATCGGCGACGGTTAAGATGACAACTAAGAATCAGATTACGATTCCTAAAGTGATTCGTGAGGCGCCACAACTAAAGCAACAGGATCAATTGAAGTTTAAGATTTGTGAAAATGGGGAAGTTATTGTGGGGCGCGTAGAAGCTGATGATTTTTGGACGGTAGTCACCAGACAGGAAAAAGACTATGGTAATCTCAGTACGCCCGAATTAAACTGGCATACAGATGTAGGCACAGAAGACTTTGATTAACGGCAGTTAGTTGTTTGATGATGACGAAAAATCGGACCCCATACAATGGCGGGTCCGATTTTTATATTCAAATGGGATTAACGGTTAATCTTAGCGGTCACCAATTTCCCCCGGT
The DNA here is from genome assembly GCF_003946045.1 of Levilactobacillus mulengensis. Lineage (GTDB taxonomy): Bacteria > Bacillota > Bacilli > Lactobacillales > Lactobacillaceae > Levilactobacillus > Levilactobacillus mulengensis. Next base: position 54,112 of record NZ_RHNW01000003.1, read on the forward strand.
CGTTGACAATCACCAATTCATTCATCGTAGAATGTTTGGTCGCCACAGCCTTGAAGGTGATACCGCCCTTGGGGGTCAGGGTGGTGGTGTAGATGTTGCCATTTCGTGGATCCTTGAAGCGAGTGGTGGTCCCGAAGCGGTAACGGTAGGATTTCAGACCAGAGCCGTGATTCGTATCGTTGCGCGTGGAGAAGGTGACGTCGTAGTACGGTTTGGCAAAGTTAGGCCGTTCCATCACGACCTCCACGCAATCCTGCAGATTCCGGTCAAACAACCCGATGCGGTGGTCAGCTGTGACGTCCAGCATGAGGTCGGCGCCGTGCTTAAATTCGTGTTCGATTTCAGAATAGTCCCAATAGGTGTAGGTGACGTGGGTCACGTGGCGCTTGAACGTTCCGGCGGTGTTCTTCGAGTGGCCGGCGAGAACCATGTAGCCTTCCTGATTCAAGAGGTCCTCGGCCTTGGTCTGGTAGTGCGTGCCAATCCGCCCCGTCAACGTCTGACTGCTCCACAGGTCATTCGCGGGATGGCCCTTTTTCCCGTAGACGTAGTGCACGACCACTTTTCCGTAATTTTTGGGTAGTTTTCCTTGGTCATTTTGGGTGGCCGGTTGCGACCGACTAAATGCACCGCCACCAACAAATCCAATCACGATAAAAATTCCTAACAGACTCAACCATTTTTTCAACATCATGTGTGCTCCCCGTGGATCGACTTTAAACTAAGCTTACCACTAATTAAGGGGACAAACCTTTAAATGTGAGTAAATAGTTCGACAGACGTATCGTGGCTAAAATAGTTGCCACTGTTTTGACAACTAGGCATCAGGAAAGGTTGTCTAAATGCTGATATAACAAGAATTATAGACGATTGTAACAGTTTTAAAAATGATTGTAACATGTTAGTGTTACAATCCAGAAAAACATGTTACAATTCTGGGTGAGGAGGATGATACACAGTGGAACCGCTAAATGAACAGATTATGCGTATTAGTCAGGAAATTGGCGTATCAATGGCAGCTGGGGAAGAAATTTCATCGGCTAACCTGCCACTGAATCGGTCTGATCAGAAAAATACTAGGGCGGCTTTGGGGGAAGTACTTGATCAGCTAGTTTTTTTCGTTGCTTATGATGGTGACAGGGTATTACGACCACTTGCATTCATGTCGCGGCTCAAACAAATGAATCCCAATAGACCCGTAATTTTGTGTATAGCACAGTTATCAACGCGGGAACGCCGAACATATCTGCAGAATGCGATTCCCTTTATAACGGCTGATGGCGAAACATTCTTACCGTTTTTAGGGTTGCGCTTGCATCCAAGGTTAGCTGTTTCATCTGGAAAAATTCCGGATGAGAAGTTTGCTTCAGCAGAGCAACGATTGGCACTAACGGTTCTTTTTGCTCAGCTAGTCCTTGAGCGACGTCAAGATGCAGAGAATTTATCTGAGATGGTTCCGTTCAAGCACGATGGTGATCTTTTTCTAATGACTGGGGGGCAGCGTTTTGTAAGCGCCATTGGCGAAAGAGTAGGTATCAAGAATCGCGTAACCTTTAATCGTGCGGCTAGCCAATTAGTTAAGCGTGGATTGTTGAAGTTTAGTGGTGAAACCAAGAACCGTGTATATTCATGTAGGTTTAATAGTCGGAGCTTCTTTAATAATATCAAACAATTTTTGATTTCACCGATTCAGAATTCTGGTAGCGTACGCTTGAATTTTTACCCAGAAGAAGTATCAGAGATTGATGCTTTATATACCGGAATTACTGGATTGGCTAAGGTCACAATGATTGGTGATGACACAAAGCTAAAGACGTTGGTGGTTAGTCGTTCAGAACGCAACTTACTGGATTGTTGGGCGGACAAAGTGAGCCCTTCGGTGACACCCGTTTGTGTGCTACAGATATCTAGGTATGATCTCAATGGCTTCAATTGGCTCTTCAGATTAGGTGCAGATTACCCTAAGGACGTGGTAGATCCCATTCATTTATTTACAATGTTTAGAAATGATTCAGATGAACGAACACAAGGCGAAGCAGCGGAATTAGTTGATCAGATTTGGAGTAGGGAGTAGCTAATGAAGTTTGATAAGTTTTTTACGTACTTTAGAGAATACACGGATTGTTATGTGATTATTGGTGGAAACGCCGCGGCTTTCTGGCTAGAACAAGATCAACAGGATTTTCGAGCAACCCAAGATTACGACATGGTGGTTATCTTTGAAAGTACAACGGATGACTTCGCTAAACATTTTAGAGCGTTTATTTTAGAAAATCATTATTTTGTATGCGAGACGGGTACCGATACCAATAAGCAAAAAGTCTACTATCGGTATAAATTGAACCCCCAGACGGGTAATGACGATGTGCCGAAACAGATTGAATTGTTTTCAAGAATTCCATTAAAGTATCAACTCGATTTGCCAACAGAAACGACGCCTTTACACTATGAGGAGGGGCCCAGCTTGTCTGCAATCGTTTTAGATGATAATTACTACCAATTACTCAAGAATTGTCAAGAGCTTGTAGGGGATGTGTCGGTGCTAAGTATTCCAGGGCTGATCTTTTTTAAGGCTAAGGCGCATCTTGATATTGTTCAGCGATTAAGTGAAGGCAAAAAGATTAGTCACCGAGCGGATAAGAGTAAGCACTTTAAAGATGTCTGTCGTCTATGTGATTTGTTGAGCCGTGAAGAGTCTTTTAAAATAGCATCTGTACCGGTTGCTTGTCAAAATGACTTAAGATCATTTATCACAATCGTAGAATCGGAAACGGATAAGGATTTTAAGCAACGCTTTAGGGCAGACCTGGGATTTGACCTTGGGCGCGGGGATGTTGTAGCTGCTTTAAACACGTTACTTTCAAAATAGGCTGACACTGTCACTAACTTAATAGAACGTAAAAAAATCGGACTACCTCACAGGATAGCCCGGTTTTATTAACAAAATTTAAAATGGCTTACTTCCCAGGAACGTAGCTGTCATCAATGACCAGAACTGGCTTGATGGTCTTCCCGGAAACGGAATCAGCGTTGGCTTCGTTGATTTGACTGAACTTGTAGAATTTTTCAGTCTTGTCGAAGTCGAACATGCCCAGCTTGTAGAATTCAATCAAACGAGGGATGTCGATCTGTGGAACGGAGTCGCCCATGTTAACACCGATGACGCTCTTGTCGTTGACACAGAGGTCGTTCCAAGTGTCGAGGTCGATGTGTTGGTCGGTAACGGCGATGGCAGCGGAGACCCCACCTTGTGCTAAAGCTTGGATGGAGTTGGAGATGACGCTGGAAACACCGGTCGTGTCGACCGCGTAGTTGACACCGAAGCCGCCAGTCAAGTCTTGAACCGCCTTGACCACGTCGTCAACCTTCTTGCTGTTGATGACGTCGGTGGCGCCGAGTTCCTTGGCTAATTCCAAACGAGAATCGACGATGTCAATGGCAATAACTTTGGTGCAACCAGAGATCCGGCCAGCCATCATAGCAGCCAACCCAACGGCCCCAGTCCCAAAGACTGCGATGGTGTCGCCAGGCTTTGGCTTCAAGGTGTTGAGGACAGTCCCAGAACCGGTGACGTAGCCACAGCCCAGCGGTCCGAGCTTCCGTAAGTCCAGGTCCTTGTCGACCTTAACGGCGTTCCGTTCCCGAACGACCGTGGTCGAAGTGAAGGAACTTTGGTCGAACATGTCAGCGACATCGTGGCCATTTTCAGTGAAGTGCGCGGTCCCGTCAGGACGAACCCCAGACAGGTTGTTCGCGGCGTAGTTTTCACACTGCGTTGGCATTCCAGCCAGGCAGCTCTTGCAGTTCCCACAACCGTAGAAACTTAGAACAACGTGGTCGCCGGGCTTGAACTGGGTAACTTCTGGCCCAACCTTTTCAACAATCCCGGAACCTTCGTGGCCCAAGACGATGGGGTAGTCAATGGTGGCGACCCCGGTACGTAAAGCTTCGTCGGAGTGGCAGATCCCACTGGCAACCATGTGAACTTGGATATCGTCCGCACCCATGTCAGCCAGTTCAACGTCATCACGAATTTCAAAATCAGCATTTTGCTTATCAACAACTGCAGCTTGAATCTTCATAATTGGCACCTCGTTTTAAAAGTTATTTACACTTGATAATTATGTCACAATGAGCCCGAAAAGCAAGCGCTTTCATGAAAACGTCACTTTTAGGTTAAGCCTAACAACTGCTTGCTAGGACTGCGGTCACGGTCCTGAAACGGGACTGACCACAGATTTGAAAAATGGTAACGCTTTATTCACAATCACAGAAAAAAGATAATTCGAAAGGGAATTATCTTCTTTCATGGTTAGCTTAAGCTTGCGTCTTTTCTGGGTGACCCTGCAGGTAGATGACGTGGGTGTTCAGGAACTCTTCGATCCCGTGCTTCCCGTCGTCGCCGCCGATCCCGGATTCCTTCCAGCCGGAGTGAGAGCCGTTCATGGCTTCGAAGTTGAAGCGGTTGATATAGGTTTCGCCGTCTTCGAGCTCGTTAGCTGCCCGCATGGCGTTCTCGATGTTTTCGGTAAAGATGGAAGAGGTCAGGCCGAAGTCACTGTCGTTAGCCATGTCGATGGCGTCGTCCAAGGTCTTAAAGGTCAAGACTGGCAGAACGGGACCAAAGATTTCGTCTTGCACGATTTCAGAGTCCTGCTTGACGTTGGTAATGACGGTTGGTTCGTAGTAGAAGCCGTTAGCGATTTTAACCTTGTGCCCACCAGTTTCTAGCTTGCCACCAGCTGCAACGGCCCGGTCGACCATGCCAGCAACCTTGTCGAGGGCGCCTTGGTTGATCAGGGGACCCATGCCGATGTCTTCGTTCTTCATGGGATCGCCCACGGTAACGGCGGCCATCTTGTTGGCCAATTTCTGGGTAAATTCAGCCGCAACGTCCTCTTGCACGTAGACCCGTTCACAGTTGTTGCAGAGCTGGCCGTTGTTGTCGACCCGGGAGTCGATGATGGATTGCACGGCGAGGTCGATGTCGGCGTCCTTGCAGACGATAGCGGGCGCCTTGCCACCTAATTCCAAGGAAACCTTGGCCATGTGGGTGGCGGCGGCCTCCATGACGCGCTTCCCGGAGTTCACGGACCCGGTCAAACTGATGATGCCAACCTTCTTGTTCCGGGACATTTCGTCGCCAATGACCGAGCCGGGACCGGTGATGATGTTGACAACACCCTTAGGAATCCCGACCTTTTCAACGATCTTGGCAAATTCCAAGCCTAAGTTAGGCGTATCGGTACTTGGCTTCATGACAATGGTGTTCCCGGTAACCAAGGCTGGCCCCATCTTCCGCGCAATCAGGAAGAATGGGAAGTTCCAAGGTAAGATACCAGCGGCCACCCCGATAGGTTGCTTGGCGATCATGATATTTTCGTTGGCGTTGTCGGACTGCAGGATCTCGCCTTCGTAGGTCCGTGATGCGCTGGCCATATAGTCGAAGTAGTCGGCGGAGAACAGAATTTCCGTGGTGGCTAACGACTTGATCTTGCCCTGTTCCTCTTGGAGCATGGCAATCAGGTGGTCGGCGTCCTGGCGAATTTCAGTCGCGACGTCGTGCAGGTACTGGCCCCGGGTTGCGGCGGGCACCTTCTTCCAGGACTTTTGCGCTTCATAGGCGGCGTCGATAGCTTCCCGGCATTCGTCTAAGGTCGCACTGGGAACCGTGGAAATGGGTTCCCCGGTGGCTGGATTTAACACGGTGATCAGATTGCCGGATGACGAATCCTTAAACTCACCGTTGATATACATTTGATAGTGTTTCAAAGCAACTGAACTCTTGGACATAACAATAAGACTCCCTTCAACATCGTCAAGAAAAACTGACTTGACCCCAAAATGATGCCGAGGTGATGACTCGCACCGGACCCAGTAGGTAATTAACTGGTTAGGTAATTTTCTGTGGTGTAGAGGTTATCCCTCAACTCTGTTATACCGCGTTTTGATTGTTAATGTGATTATTTTCACAAATAATATGTTTGGTGGAGAGTAGTGGCGCTGGCAACCCGGTCGGCGCGTAGGAGCACACAGTTCGGTAGGTGACCTTATCAAGTCTCAGAACATTCGGGACAATGCGGATTGAAAAAAACGAGCAACCGCGGCAGGTTAGCCACAGTTGCTCGAATGATTATGGAGTTAGTCTGTTAGAAATTCCGAATGCTGCTGAAGAAAGGCGTTAACGCCGGGATGCTCCTGGAGAAAGGTTTGAAGGCGGTCGGGATCGTTCATGACCGCTTTGAGTGCTGAAAATTCAGATTCGCTTTGTTCTCCCGCGGGATAACGCAGTTCGGTCTGGTTCCGGTCGGCCGCGGCCTGAAGATAGGCCGTCGCCACGTTGGCCGGTTGCATGGCGTCACTGGTCCCGGAGATTCCCTGGATGGTGATGAGGCCCACGTAAACGGCCGTGTCAGCCAGTTCGTCGGCCAGGGAATAAGCATAACTACGCAGGGCGGCCTTGGTCAGGGACAGCGTGGTAGTCGCCTTGACCGGGTTCAGCGCCGCGCCACCCCCGGTAATCAAAATGTTGCGAGGAATATCGGTGTCGGCTAAGTCCAGAAACTGCCGCGTCGTGCGAATCGCGCCAAGCACGTTCACGTCAAAGGCCTGGGCGATGTGGGTTGCGGGTGTGTCCCGCGGCCGGTCCAGCTGGGTATCGGCCACGTTGTAGACGAAGGTTTCGGGGATGCCAAAGTGTTGGACGACCTGCCGAAAGAGGTCGGCGGTCGATTGTGAATTGGCGGCATCGGCTACCAGCCAGTCGGCACTGATGTCGGCGGCGCGTAGCTGAGCGGTCATGTGTTGGAGCGCCTCCTCGTGGCGCGCAGCCAGGACCACGTGTTTCCCCTGTTGCCCAAACGCCTGCGCGATGGCAAAGCCAAACCCTGAACCTGCACCTAAGATGACGACCGTTTTTGTCATAATGAAGCCTCCAATTCGTAGATGGCCACGGGGCGAACTCGTGACATGAGACGCTGTCAGAAACACAACGTAGAATCAGTATACGCTTGCCCACGGCGTAATAGCCATTAATTCACCTTATAAATATACTTATGATAAAACCAATTTCGTGCAGGTGGCTGCCGCCCAGAGTCGAGCAGTTGGCGCGCATCACAGCCTACCAGCTCAGTGGCTGGGGCCGTAAAGATTGAGCACAACGACGCCAACTACAACCAGGATAATTCCGAGAACACTGGCAAAGTTGATGGGCTCGTGCCAGAGGATGACGGCAAGCACAGTGGTGATGACGATCCCGATGCCGGCCCAGATGGCGTAGGCGACGTTTAGGTCGATGCTTTTCATGGCTAAGGATAGGAAGAAAAAGCAAATGCCATACGCCAGCAGTGCGCCCACCGACGGCCAAAAACGGGTGAAGCCGGCCGCTGCCTTGAGTAAATTGGTGCCAATGAGTTCTCCGATAATTGCGGTGCCTAGGTAAAGGTAGGACATTCGCTCACCCCCATAGTTTCAATGACTTCTTGGCCATTAGCTTAGCAGGTTCAGTGGGCGATGGGTGAAGAAAGTTTGTTGTTCGTAATTTGAGTAGCAAAACAGGCCTGAGCGGAAGTCTTCAGGCCTGTTTTAGCAGTATTTGGAAAGGTGTCAACGTTACTTTAAATCAAAGAAGGTGTTGACGACACGCTGGGTGGCATGACCGTCTTCCCAAGCATTGAACCGCTTGCTGAACTGCTGGTAGGCGTCACGGTATTGCCTTTCAACAGCAGGCAGATTGTGTAAGGCACCAAGGACCTCGTCATTCGTTTTTAGCAGGGGGCCTGGCAGGTCCGTTTCCATGTTGAGGTAGAAGCCACGTAAAACGCTACGGTACTTTTCGTAGTCGTAAACAAAGTAGAGAATTGGTCGTTTTAGAATAGCGTAATCAAAGAAAACGCTGGAGTAGTCAGTAATGAGGACATCGGAGATCAGATATAACTCGCTAATGTCATCGTAGCTGGACTCGTTGTAAACAAAGTCGCCAAAGCCGGTTGTATCAAGGTGATCAGTAATAAAGTAGTGGGTTCTGAGCACAAGAACATAATCTTGACCTAATTCTCTTTTTAATCGAGGAATGTCGAGCTTCAAAGTGAATTTGTAATTACCAACACTATAGTAATCATCATCGCGCCAGGTCGGTGCGTACAGGATAACCTTTTTATCTAGAGAAATCCCCAGCTTTTGCTTGATGTTATTCGCTTGGCTGGCCTTGTCTGGGGCGCTGAGAATATCATTGCGTGGGTAGCCGGTTGATAACATTTTTTGCGTCGGATACATAAAGGCGTGTTCGAAGACATTCACAGAAAATTGGTTGGCGGTGATCAGGTAGTCCCATTGGCGAGATTGCTGATAGAAGATTTCCTTGTAGTGTGGATTAGCACTAGCAACGTTATCCATGTCAAAAACCAAGTGCTTTAAAGGTGTGCCATGCCAGGTGGCGAGAAATTTTGTTCCGGGTCGTTTGATAAACCACTTTGGTTGTCGCATATTGATAACTTGATACTTGGCGGTGGCCAAGTAGTACATGTAGCGCCAGCCAAAGCGCTTAACCACCTTGGTGTCAGACTGATTACGGGGGCCAGTATCTGTGTGGTCGGCCATAACCCAGATGTGTTTGAATTTACCGGGATAGTTTGCTTGCAGATACTGATAAATAGCCTTGGGACTGTCCGAAAAGTTGCGGCCGAGAAAGGACTCGTAAAGAATCGTTTTGGGCTTAACGGGTAGTTTCGTGAACCACCAGTCATAGGCCAAGCGCGTCACGCCGCGTCCGTGATGCTTGATGACTCGGCGCAACTGACGAAGCCGTACAATCGTATTAATCTGTCGCTGGGGGATGGTGCCATGCAGTTGAAAGTGACGCAAAATTTTTCGACTTAATAGCGGCATAGCTTGAAAGCTGCTCGGCGTATCAATTGATTGAAGATATCGCTGAAGTTGTACGGCTAAATCCTGGGGGTCAGCAACGGTATCGTCGGTGTTGGTGGACAGGGACTTATACAAGTAGCGATGCAGCCGGTTTAGTGTATAAGCGACGAAGGCATCGCGCAAATCACCAGCAGAAAGTTGGTCTAGACTAAGTTGCCAGGAAGCTAGTCGATCATGCCAACGGCTAGATGTAGGTAATTGGTGTACAGAAGGCGCATTGATTGGATCGTTGTGTCTGACACGAATATAGGTCGGATTAGCCAATTGAAGATAAGCCGATGTGTGGGCCATGACTTGTGTGAGGAAAAGACTATCCGGGTACAAGGGGTTCGTCGCATCAAATTGAATCTTAGTTTGCTGAACGAGTTCGCGATTGATGACCTTACCAGCAATTGACAGTTGACGCTTGAAATTATCCCAGCGAGTGGTGTTTTGATAGAGCCGATATTTATAATTCAACCAGTTCTGTGCCTTAATTGGTAAATCATTTGGCGTTTCGGTAGTTAGGTTTGCGGGTAAATCGAGTGGACGATAGGTGACCTTCTTGCGTTTAGAACCTGTGCCTTTGGGTAAGCTATCCCGCGCGATTGTTTGGGAAAGGGTGTTGATAAAGGCAGTGTGTGGTTCATAGGTCGGGTATTGATGCAAGTCAGCCATGACAGTGGGAGTTAAGGCGTTAGTACCAGCCAAGTGGGCTAGTGCCTCCGGTAATAAGTAGTCATCACTGTCCATGAACACAAGCCAGTCACCCTTGGCACTCGCAATAGCAGCATTACGTGCCGCGCCGATGGTTGAGACGGTTGGTTGGATCAAACGAATCGGAAACGGCGTCTGCCAAGTAGGACTTTGCAAATCCAAGGTTAGATCGGTCGCGACTAGCCATTCGAAATCCTGCATGGTTTGCTGGGATAGATTCCGTTTGAGTGCTAGAAGTTGGGGAAGCTCTTCGGCCTTTACTGGCGTAATTAAACTGAATTTCATAGGTGATCTTCTCCTTAGTGGAACAATAGATGGGCCAGTTGTGGCGAGATGTGTTGGAGTAGAGCCAGCCGTGTCCAAGGATGGACTGGTTTGCTTGTTAATTGCTGAACTTGTTGTAGGAGACGAATATGCTCTGCAGGTGTCAGCCGGTGGGTGGTGGTAGTTGCCAGGATTAAGGTTAATTGATGCTGCAGGTAGTGAGTAAAAAGTGGTTGCCAAGCGGTATCTAATCCCGTGACATCAACAGTTTGCAGTTGTTCTAGCCAGGCTAGCGGTGTTGTGGCAGCCCAAGATTGCGTTATAAATGTTGGGACACATAGCCGGACAACTTCAGCGGCGGACTGAAACGCAGACAGCGTCTGGTTCAGTGAGACTAAAGGGTATTCAGATTGGAGTAAACTTACGGGTAGGAGAACACCAGTAGGTTGGAGCTGTTGGGCTAATTGATGGGAGCTGGGGAGATCAGGCAAAATTGTGTACTTTTGTAAACTCCACAAAACAGTTGATGAGGTTACTGGGCCTGCTAAGGCTGAAAAAGTCGTTTGTAGGCTGTTTGCTTGATGATGATTAAGATAATCATGGATTTGATCGGATGGTGAATGGCTATTGTCAAAACTGGCAAGGCTGATAATAGCTTGGGGATGAAGGGCTGCCAAACTGTGCCACTGTAGGAGGGCCCCCGGTAGTAAGTGATCGGTTTCTCGCAGGTTAATGAGATAGTCAGCGGAAATTAAGGGTGGCTGGTTTACGGACAATGACCAGTTTGAAGCCGTTACGCGTTGCTCAATCGATAAATGCTGTGTTAAAGGTAGTTGTAGATTTAATGATAGATTTTTAAAGCGCTGTGATTTAATTTCTTCAATTAATGTTGTTAGATGAGGCCAGCTTAATTGGGCCTCGGGTGTAATGTTAATGAGGATATGCATGACGTGAGACTTCCCTTTAAAATAAGATATAAGGTTTCAGAAGAGGCCGCGGTTTATTAGAGAGGCTGTTGTGACCTGAAATCTTACTTAAATAGTAATCCTGAACTCAGGGGAGAAAACGCCAATAATCGGCCATTTTTTTGAAGTGACAGGTATAATAATTTGGGGCTTCAGGCAAGACCAATCGTTGTCGATTGGTTGTTGCCTCAGCCCTAAATAACGCCTTCCTGGCTGTTCAAGAGGAGAAGATTAGATTAATCGAATATATTAACATAGGGTATAAGGATACTACATTTTATGGTTGATATAAACAATTAAATTGAAAGGGCAAGCCAGGGCGAAAGCAAATAAGGCGTCATTTTGGTATCGATCAAAGGTCCTTTCGGAGATTAGGAGCTTGGAACATGTCTTGGGGACCGTGTACGCATTAATGTAGCGGAGACGTAGAATATCGGCTAGAAAGGCAATGTTTGCGATTGCACGCTTCCCAGATAAGTATGCAAAACTAGTGGTTCGTGATTAATTTTGTAAGATAGTTATGAGAATAGCAAGACGCACAAAAAGGAGTTTCTAATCGTCAAGATTAGAAACTCCTTTTTGTTGTGCTAACGCTTATTAGCCTAATATTTGAAACGAGTTCTGACTCTTAATAGCTGCCGCTAATAATTTCGGATATACATAGATTACAAGTGTTAACGAATTGTGGCAATAGGATTACATGGGATAATTCTTTGTTAAAAGTTGCGCTATCTTCTTGTGTGAGATGAAGGTAACTCCTATAGTGAAGGAAAGAGCACCTTGCAGAGTGCGGAGAACCCTGCAGTTGGTTTTACATATAAGGGGATAAACAAGATGAAACGTTCAAGGGAGAACTATCTGTACTATTCGGGGATATTTATCATATTAGCCGGCCTGTTGTACGGTATTTTTATTTTGACTGGAAAATCGTTTATTTGGGAAGGAGACGGCCTGGCACAACACTATCCCGTATTGGAAAAGTTCTACACCTGGCTGCATCAGGGAAGCCTCACCGGCTGGTCCTGGGACCTGGGCCTAGGGGCCGACAAGGTGACGACCTTTTCCTATTACGTGCTTGGAGATCCGTTTAGCTACCTAATTGGGCTCTTTCCCCGGCATGCGCTGGAGTTCGGGTATAATTGTCTGATTTTACTGCGGCTCTACGCGAGTGGCTTGGCCTTTCTATTCTTCGCGCGGCAACGAGACTTTCGACCGACTAGCGCGCTACTGGGAACCTTGGCTTACACCTTCACCGGTTATAGCCTGTACGTCAGCATTCGGCATCCGTTCTTTCTTTTGCCCATGATTCTGTTTCCGTTGCTGGCGTATGGCATCGACCACGTCTTACGGGGGCGGTCCTGGGTGCCATTAGCGGTATTCACGGGCCTGGCGTTGGTCAGCAACTTCTACTTTGCTTACATACTAGCTATCGGCAGCCTGGTCTACGCCGTCTTACGCTATCTGAGTCTCCGACCGTTGCCCCTGTGGCGGACGGTGCGGCGTTTGGTGGGCGCCGGTGTGACGGGCTTTCTGTTGGCGGGGAGTCTGTTTATCCCGTCCGTGCTAGGGGCGCTAGGATCCACGCGGGCCGGGGGCCAATTCGCCAACGGGTACAAGCTATTTCCGTTCGACTACTACCTCCGCCTCCCCAACGCGCTGGTGACGACCGGGAACCCGATGCGCTTCTGGGTCAGCCTAGGCGTGAGCGGCCTGGTCTTTCTGGGCATCGTCTACGTGTTCCGACATTTCCGGCAGTACCTGTGGTTAAATGTGGGCTTACTGCTCCTGGCAGCGGGACTCCTCATCCCGGCAGTCCCAGCGCTCATGAACGGTGGCACGACGCCCTCGCAACGCTGGTTATTGCTAGGCAATCTGGCGTTTGGTCTGGCGACCATGCATTTGCTGGACCACGTAACGGCACTGACCCGTGGAGACTTACAGGTCATGATTGCTAGTGTGTTAGGCCTACTAGTAGTTGTGTGGGCAGCCAACGGGTTCATTTTCAACAATCATGTTCATGATTTCACCATGTACGGGCTATTGCTGGTCACGCTGGGGGCACTGATCTGTGGGGTCATGTTTCATTGGTCATCTGGTCAGTTGCTGGGAAGTTTGTTGGCGTTATTAAGCTTGAATATCGTGACCAATGGGTATGGCTATTACAGTCCCAACTCGGGCGGTGCCAGCCAACAGTTGTTGACCCGCGGAGTGGCAACGAAATTTCAAAAGAACTTCTACGACGGGGCCCAACGGTTTACCAACCGGCAATCCGGGTTCAGTCGTAGCGCCACCAGTAAATACTATTACTATAGTGATGACGCGAAGACCAACCTGGGGATGAACCTGGGGAGCCATGACATCATGAGCTATTTCTCCGTGCAAAATGGGGCGGTTGGCGATTTCAGCCAGGCGCTGGGCAATGCGCAATTTCAGATGAACAAGCCGATTAACCAGGCAGATAGCCGCACGACGCTGAATAACCTGTTGGGTGTGCGGACAATCTTTGCCCGCGGCAATCAACTGGGGATGCAGGCACTTCCGTATGGCTATCAGCCAGCGACGCAGCACGGACAACGCGTCACGTATCGTGATCAACCCGTCCACGGGCTCGGTAACGCCTATGATACGACCGTGCTCCAGTCCAAGAACGCCTTACCGTTGGCATACGTCCAGCTAAAGCAACTACGAAGTGGTCAGTTCAACCGGCTTAATGGGAGTGACCGCGAGCAGGCGCTAACTACCGGTGCACTCGTCGCGGGTGGCGCCAAGGGCGTTCCCACCACGACTTATCACAGTCATCAGCGCGAAGTAAAGTACACGACAACCAGCGATTCCCAGCTTGCGCTGACGAGCCTAGCCAAGGTGGTCAGGTATCGCCAGCAAAATAATCAGTTGGATCCGGCGCCGGATCAAATTCAAAAGCCATCGTTGCGTAAGCATAACCTCGACCGTTCCGTAAGCATTGAAACGGACCGGCCCCGTTTACGGCGATTGACGCGAGAAAACCGGCAAATTCTGCGGGCCAATCAAAAGAAGAATGCGCACGGCTTGCGGCAACTGACCAGTGATAACCAGAATCAGCCAATTGCGGTTGATCTGACCGTGAAGCGGCCGAAAATCACGCGCGGTACCGAGGTTTATTTGGAATTACGGGGCATCCAGGCACAGGGATTCGGGGTCATTGATAATTATCGTGGCACCCAGAAGACGCAGGCCTTTCGTAACAGTGCCTTCACGGGGATCGCCCGCCTGAATCGGTTACGGAATGCCCTCTGGAACCTAAACGACGGGGCCTACACACTTACGGTCGGTAGTAAGCAAAATGTCACCAGCTATCGTCAATTGGGGCAAAGTAACTTGTCGGATTATCAGCCACAGCGACGCGTGCTCCTGAATCTGGGTTACACCAAGCAGCCACGGCAAACGATTCGCGTGACCTTCCAAGGCGTGAAGCAACTCACGTTCAAGTCGGCCAAGCTAATTGCGGTCCCATTTGGCAAGACCTATGATCAGCGGATGCAGGCGCTGAAGCACCAGGGTCTACATCAGTTGCGAGTTCATGAGAATACCGTGACGGGAACGTCTCAGGCCCAACAGGCCGGTGTCCTGACGACATCGATTCCGTATTCTACGGGCTGGCATCTAACGGTCGATGGGAAAGCGACCCCCACGACTAAGGTCAACGTCGGCTTCGTTGGCGCAAGGTTGCCAGCAGGTACCCACCGTATTCGCCTGACGTATCGTACACCGGGCTTACGCGTGGGCCGGTGGTTGACGGGACTGGGACTGGTTGTCCTGGTAGTTGGCGGGACAGTTGACAAGTTCCGTCGTCAGGAATAAGAATTAAGTTAGTGTTGCCTCGTAGCTATTTTTTATGATGTAAGGGTATATTGGGGTAAATTAATTCTGCATATAGCTTTAGTTTGTGCAGATTAATGCTAGGATTAAAGTATGTAGCGTTCATAAGAGGAGACTAGGGATATGAATAAAGTAAAATTAGCACAAGGTGTAATTGCACTTGTAGCTTCTGCAGGGATGTTTGGTTTTATGACGACAACTGCATCAGCTAACAGTCAATACTCGGCTGCTAGATCCAATTCGGTTAAATTAGTTTGGCGTAAGAGTATGAAGCAGCATATGTACACGGCTACTAAGGGTGCACGGTATTCAAAACACTTAGGGATTCGTTACAGTAATAATGATGTAACTCCGACAGTGACTTGGTATACAGATGCTCATGAGAAATTATATAAAAAGTACAAGGGCCATAGTGCCATCTACTATCACGTTAAAAGTGCGGATGGAACCCTACAAGGCTGGATTTGGCGTGGTTATTTAAGGAAAGTTGTAAGTACGAATACCACGATTGCGAAAAATGCTATTATCAACCTGGGGAGTGGTGCTAAACCGGATGCGCAATCTATGCAAATTGCAAAAAACATTCTAAATCAATTATTGAGCAGCAAAGTTCATTTTAGGACCCAGGCTGAGGTTTTTCCAAATGTTCCTGAGAAGTCAAACGATAGGGATATTGTGTTGCGTGATCCGTCTGCAGATAGTTCAACGCCAAGTGCGAAATTAATGTTTAACTTATTAAAAGAAAATAGAATTAATGGATCAGGGTTTGGTGTGGGCAAAGCCAGTACAACTTTGTTGATTCAAAATAAAATAAATGTTGGGGACACGTTGCACAGTTATTTTGACCCTTCATCTGATTTTTATGGTCAACAAGGACTGACGCGAAAGAACTTCTTTACTGACGTCAAGATTGGAGTTGCTGTAACCAAGACAGCTGATGGACGTATGGCAGTGCTGGCGGTTTTCCAATATCCTGATAAGTACACTAAACTGACGTCTGACTAAGCAATAGCTATATCTTGCGAAGAGATAACAAAAAAGGGTAAGAAAACCATTTGCGGTTTTTCTTACCCTTCTTTGTTTTACTTATGCGTACCTATTTATTAAAGATATAATTAAAGGTAAGGCATATATACATTACCGTCAGCGGAATCATAGCCGACAGTAATGGTTGAAACTGCTGGACTGTATCCATTGTAGTTCTCCAATGAGTAACTATATGGAAGATTCTTTTTAGCTGTGATAGTCGTAATCAAGAACTTTTGACCATTCGGTTGTACACCATAGATAGACTGTGAATACTGACCATGGGCAGACTCGTTTCCTGACAAGCCATTTGCAATCGGTGCTCGTTCAGGGTTGGCATTAGTCCAGGTACTTGCACCGACGCCCTTGACTCGCATATTTGAGCTTGAATGGATATCCTTAGCCTTTTCAGTAATAGTCTTCCCATCTTGATTAGCTGGTTTTACATCACTTGCTAACGTGTAGATTTGATTACCGTCCACATGAATATCATCCATTGTGTGAGTAGATCCAATCATAAACAAAGCGTATGATGGCGCATACTTAAGCGCTTTTTCAGCATTTGCATTGTATCCGTGAACGTCATTGAGAATATCAGGTTCAGCAACGTGGACCATTTGCGGATTCATATTGAAAATCTGGTTGTTTCGAATGTAGAATCCACTGTTCTTCTGTTTAGTCCCTTTCTTGTAGTTATAGAACATAAATACGTTAGGAGAAACTTGAGTCTTTCGACGCTCAATTTGATTGTTAGTAATTGTGATGTTTTCAGCACTAGGGAAATGAATTGGTGCGTAAAAGCCGTAGCCTCCAAAATTTGCCGGTTTAGGGTCCAAAATTAAGCAGTTAGTCAGATGAATATTGTTTGGTACTTGTGTAGTTGCAGCACCAACGGCTCTGCTAAGATGGGTACCAACAGGTTGAGGCCCATATTTGGCAAGTGTCGTAGCATAACTATCGGTATAGAGTGGCAAGAATCGACAACCATCAATATAGACATCTCGTGTCGGAAGTTCAGTGAATGGGCGAGAACCGTAATCATTTGGCCTTGCACTGTATCCGCCATCATAGTCATAGTCGGTTTGAATCGCCTCTTTATAAAAATCTTTTTCAGAAATTGAAGACGTAGATTTTCCAACACCAATGAATGTCGAGTCACTTACATAAATATGGTCCGAACCACCTAAGTCAAGAGAATGACCACCGTTGGCTTCGTTTTGATCAAAAGTGCATTTAGTGAACTTGATATAATGGCTTACTAGGATGCTATGAACTAAGCGATAAACATCGTTGTGATCATTATCGTTAATTCCGCGGAAGATAATGTTAGTCCAAGTGGTATTAGATACACCATCATATTGAAAAGCGCTTCCTTTATGGGTCTTGATATCCTGAACCTGAGATATTGTCCCTAAGAAGGTGGCCCCATCAGCACCAACAAAATCAACGTTGGAACCAATATTAGGACGGCCAATTTTGAAAACACCGGCCGGAATATTGACAGTTACAGCAGATGAGTGGGCAAAGGTAAATAACTTTTGAAATGCCTCGTTGTTAGCTGCAATATTATCCTCGGAAGTTCCAGAAACGGCTCCTAAGTCTTTAACGAAATCAATAACCGTTTGACCAGGAGTCAGACCACCGGCATCACCAGTAGTACCGCCCGTGTTGCCACCGGTTGAACCACCTTGCGAGTAGACTGGGTCACCAGGCTTAGAATCAGTCCCATAGTACCGGAATGGATCAATCGTTGCGTATGGAACGTAATAAGTGGCGCCACTGGTGTGAATGTAACGGAACCAGTAGTGACCGTCAGCCTTGATCTTACCGTTGTAGTAGACCGTTTCACCAATAGCGAAGCTGTCAACTTTGTTGGCAGTTGTCATGTTCGTGGCATCTCGCCCACGAGCTGTTTCATCAAAAGTAAATGATCCGTTCTCAACAAGAAGTGTACCATCAGGAGTTTGGTCGGCCACATTGGCACCGGCTTGGCCCGTCAAGGAACCTAAAGACCCAGTCGTAGAACCTGTACCAGTTGAACCAGAGCCGCTAGTAGCGGCCTTAATGGGATTGACTGAATTAGAATCAGTCCCAAAGTAAACGCCGGTGTCGGTGTTAGCGTAAGGAATGTAACGACGAGTGCCGCTAGCAGCGATGTAGGATAACCATAAGTGATTACCATTTTTGAGCTTACTATCGTAACTAACGGACATCCCTACAGTGTACGTAGCAACGCCGGAGTCGCTCATATCAGGTGTGTTCCGTACACGACAGTTCGTGTTAAAAGTGAATGACCCAGAAGCAGTAATCTTATACATGTCTGGGGTGTTGCTTACATCAATAGCCATAATTAAAAACCTCTTTCAAATTTTTTTGTATAAAAAAAGCGCTAATGCGCTAGAAATTTGGGTATAAAAAAAGCCGTCTAGATAGACGACTGAATGTTAGTGTTACAAGTTACCGTACTTGGCATGATACTTATCATTTTCCTGGCGAAGGATAGTGTTAGCTCGGCGAAGAGTTGAAATTTGCTGCTCATATTGCTGGGCCATGTGTTCTTTCTCATGAGATAGGTTGTCGAAGTCTCTCTGTAAGTCGTCCAACTTGTCTTGCATATTAGTCAATGCTTCCGCCGAGTTATGTTTCACCTGGGCCATAATCCATTCCTCCCACTTGGTTCGGTCTTGCTCCGCTTGTCGCTTGTCGCGAGTATGGGCGTGAATGATAGACCAAATAACCATGGCGAATGAGCCTAAAGCACCTACCAGAGTAGCGATATCTCTAAGACTCATGGTCATCGCCTGCTTTGCGGTAGAGTTGGCAGAAGGGTGGAAGTAAGGCATCAGCTGATATGGTAAGTTTTTCGATTCTGTTGGGAACCGAGCCGATACTTAGAACCATCATTGAACCTCCTTATAAATCAAGGTGTTGATCACCAGCCACTAAATGTTTGTAGAGCTGATAAGCGTTTTCTACAGCAGCAGAAACCACGGATGGGGATAACGTAATGCCATGATTATTGAGCTTAGATGTTACAAAACGGATTGCTTCATCTTTACGTTCGGATTTTCCAAGATTACTCATGACGGCAATCTCAGGAACAATGATTGTAGCTAGTTGATCGGTAAGCTTGAGTGCTTGCTGCAGTCGGGTGTTATGCAAGGTCTTGAGCTTAGCCTGAACTAGCGGATGGAGAACGTAGTAAGCAACGATAAGGATTACTGTGAATAGCGCGAACCAATTAAGCGCGTCCGCATTATCGGGCATAAAAATCATCTCTTTTCATGGAGACTTTGATTTATTGCTAGCAGATAAATCAGTCTCCTTTGGTTTTTTGGTACAATACCATAATATGATGGAATTGAAGGTTTCAACTGCAGGGGCACTGCGGGTTTGGTGAAAAGACACTGCAGATTTAATGAAAATCCAGTAAGAGGAATAGGGTTGTGACAGAGGATAGGTTTTAAGAAGCAAGAGCCTTAACCTGATAGGTGGGTCGTGCAAGTTGGTAAACGTAGTTCGAAATAAAAGGCCTGAGAAATTGCATATGCAATTTCTCAGGCCTTTAGACGAAGCAAAATGATGTCATAATTTAGATGAAGCGAGCTATTCTCTGGGTATTCAGGGGGCACATTTGTACAACGGTATTATGACTGATGGTGTTACATATAGAAGCTATTTGGCGTACTCGGTCCCCTTTTAACAGTGTCAAATTAAAAAACACCTCCCTATTGGAGAGGTGTTAAGAGTTACGAGGTTTCTATTCTGCTGGTTTGATAGGATCCTTAGGAGTGGTATCTGACCCAAAGTAGGTTCCTTTAGAAATATTACCGTAAGGGACGTAACGACGAGCACCGCTAGATACAAGGTAGGATAGCCAAAAATGGTTATCGTTTTTAACTTTGCTATCGTAGTTAACTGTCATACCGGTTGTATAGGTTGCAACACCAGTGTCACTCATGACGGGAGTGCTTCGTACACGACAATTTGTGTTAAAGGTAAATGAACCTGAGGTGGAAATGGTATACATCTCTGGTGTGGTTGCTGCAGTGCCGCCGGTTTCACCAGTTGAACCAGAGCTGGTTGAACCAGACCCAGTCGATTCAGACCCAGAGTCTGAAGAGATAGGATCTTTGGGGTTATGATCATTACCGAAGTAGACGCCGGTAGCTGTGTTAGCGTAAGGAACGTAACGACGAACGCCACTGGCTGAAACGTAAGATAACCAGAAATGGTCGTCAGTCTTAATCTTTTTGTCGTAGTTAACCGTACCACCATCGGTATAAGTGGCGACACCAGCGTCACTCATCTTAGGTTCATTGCGAACAGCGCAACTCGTATCAAAGGTAAATGAGCCTGAGAGGTCAATGCTGTAGCCATCAGGCGTAGCTTGTGCCGCTTTGGTGTCCATCTTTCGCGTGTTAACGCCATAAGTTCCGGCATTGCCCTTGTTGTAAATGGTCCACCAATTTGCAGCAAATTTTTCACGTTCCGCCGCCGCGTCACTGATTGGTTGGTGCATTTCGTAGCCACGTAAGAAATCGAGTGCGGCAGTCTTAGGGTTCGTATTGTGGGCAAACTGCTTAAACGTTTTGCCGCCACCATAGAAACCATTTGTAGATACTTGACCCCAGATGTAGTCTAATTGGACATTGATGTCGCTGACGGACTTGCCATGCTTGTCGGCATAAGCCTTGATTTTGCCAGCTGGCGTGAACTGGGCAATCCCATACCCAGTAGAGGAAGACATTGACCAAGTGTGTGGCATACCTAGTTGCCATTGTGTGGGGTTGATATAGGATTCGTGCTGGAAGTTTCCCAAGATTCCACAGATAGCCGCGTCTGAAAGTCCCTTTTTATTGAAATAGGTATAAACTTGTTCAGCATGTTGGTGCATCGGGTCAGCTGGCTTCGTTGGCGTAGTGGTTCCAGTTCCAGTACTGGTCCCAGTGGTTGTAACCTCGCCGAGTAAAGTGCCATCAAAGTCATAGCTGAAATCGACGTGCAGACCGTGTCCGTTATCGGTGTATTGCCAGGCTCCAGCATTGTCAACGCCAGGCTCAACATTGTTATAGGCAGCAACCCAGATTGGAGTGTTGTTAAACAACTGTGACTTATTGATGCGGCCAGAGGTAAACCAGCTAGCCGAGGCGTAAACAACCAAGTGTTTGTAGCCTTGTTGGCTAAGGTACTGTAAGAATAGGTTGATGTCATGGGTAGCAGACTGCATGACGACAGGATCCTCAACATCGATAGCAACAACGGTGGACTTATCCAGGCCGATAGCTTGTAGGTTTTTATCAAACCATTTGGCTTCGTTAATCGGATCAGAATCCCCGTATTTTTGAGAGTTACCTTTGAAATAATGGTAAGCCCCCACGGTCTTAAAGACCTTTAACCCGTTAGCAACTTGTGTCTTAGCCTTGGGGTTCACGTAGGCATCACCCGTAGCTGAACCTTGAGTTACTTTGATAATGACGCTTTTAGCATAAACAGCGAGTTTCTGCATGAATGCTAATGAATCATCTTGGTAACTAGAAATATCTGCAACTTCTGTTGACATAAAATCACGCTCCATAGTTAGTTTTTGGTACATGATTAGATTAAGACATTGCGGAGGATGTAATGCGCCATTAATACGCCAATTTAACGTCAGGAAAGGCAGATTCTTGTGTGATTTGAGTGTTTTGTGGTTACAAGAATACCGGTTGGTATGTGGATAATGTGATTTATTAGATTAACTATTTTTGAATCACCTTAAGGCTGCCCTATAAATGGTTGAAGCGTACGATGGATATGAGCCTGCTAAATTAATGAAAAGTATGAATAATTTTAAATCCAGATGCTGTATAACGTAGAGTTATAATGAAGAATAAGTTGAGAGGATATGGTAAGAACGGTTAATAACAGAGCAGTTTTTTTGCCTCTTCTGAATGGTATACTTTAAGTGTCTAAAGTTAAGTAATTAAGGAGGGTGAGTGTATGTGGGGAGCAATTGCTACGGTTTTTGCGGCACTTATTGCCGCTGTTACTGCAATGCAGATAGCAAGAAAATTCCAAAGACAAAATGATGAAATTAGCAACCTTCACGGAGAATCGAGTTGGCGAGCAGATTTATTTGAACTAACTCATGTGAGTAAGATTGATAGGGAGTCTTTGGAACTTTTTCGAACTTGCCTTAGCGCAACGCGGGGTATAAAGGTTACTAAGGGATTAAGATCTAGGCTAGTGAAGTACGACCTCAATGAAGCAAAAAGGACTAATCTTGATTTGGATGATATTTGTATTCAATATTATGCTGGTTTGAATGAAAAACTAATATTGCAGGATGTAATTACAGAGGATAAATTGCTAATTAGCTTTAGACTTTTATGTCGATTGTTGTTGAAATCTGATTGGAATATTCGTACCTCTCCCGAGAATAAAGAGAAGGTTAACTCAGAAATTATCAATAAGGCAGAGAAGATTATAAAATTGCTAGGTGACCCTTTTAAGTGTGCAGAGGAAACGCTGGAAAGTGGTTTTAAGAAAAATTCCGAGAAGAAAACAGCGAGCTCGGCGGTTGTGACTGAGATAGTTTGGGCTTTATTAGGAATCAATCTAGGTGCTTATCTGTTCTATAAGTTTTCTGATGCATTTTCAATTGTGAATGGATATTTGGGACAGCTAAATATATTGGATTTAGTTGGACTCAGTACGATTTTGTTCTTTGCAGTTCTTTTCTCTTTTGTAAATCTTGTGTATATGTTGTCGTTAAAACATAAGGGCTTTAGAGTATACAATGAGTTGTTCTTTACCTTATTGCCGCGATTCTTCGCTTGGGACGTGTTGATAATCGCGTGTGTCATGCAATTACCTAAAGTGAAGGATAATTTGATGGGTGTCACACCTGTTTTGGTTTTGTTTGGTATCACCTGTTTGCCAATCATTACTGGGGTGATTTTGGTGTGGAAAATAGATGGTCTGGGTTTGAATGGTTTTTTTGAACTTTCAAAGATTCGGGCGCACTTTGGAAAAACAAATTAGAAGTACTGGAAGAAACTAGTTGGCAAATTGTTATTTTCACGATAAACGTGATAATTAGCAGACTTGACAAAAGTGTGGTTTATCTTTATGCTAACGACTGCAAGGAGTGATTTGATTAGTTACATAGGTTAGCTGGGGCCTGGGGCGTGTAGCCCCAATGAACCGTCCTTTGTGTAACAAAGGACGGGGTAGTATTTAAAACAAATTTGTTTCTAATTGACAAATTGAGTGCGGTAAAGAAGAAGACCTAGGCAACATTAGCATTGCCTAGAAAGTTACGTAAGCGATAGCTAAGTGCGTTTAAGTTTCCATTGTGCCCTCGTTTAGAGGGTTTATATATATAAAAAGGAAACGGCATTCTCAAAAATCGAGACTGTCGTTTCCTTTTTTATTTGCGCTCTAATATTTATCTACCTTTAGTGAAACGGTAGTGTGTTGCACTGTCAAGAAGAGCCTGATTATATTCATTTTTTGTCACTGAATCAAGGGTCCGAAGAAAGACGGTTAGCGCGGGAACCCGGTTACTTGATCTTCTCGTTAGTGATGGCTTCAATATCACCCTTGGCAATCTTAGCCATGTGCTTCTTCAGATGTTTAACGTCAGTCTTGTTCGTGATAAAGCCGGATTCGACCAGACTGTAGTCGATACCCCGGCGCCGTAATACGTTGCAGTTCCGTAGGTTGGTCCGAAAACTGTAGCCGTTGTAGGCTCGGTTCAAGCCAACGTATTTCTTGATGACCTTGGCCAAGCGTTTGTCACGGACCGTGGGGTGCTTCTTGTGAATGATGACGTGGCCACCGTGACCGGCAGGGGCGTCCAGATGGAACATGATGACGGTCGTGTGCTTGTTCAGCTTGTAGCTCCCCTTGTGATGGTAGAGCGTGTCGCTGACCAGGTTGTGCTTGGGATTGTAGAAGGTGATGGTGCTGTGCTTAACTTCCTTGGCGTACTTCCGCAGCTGGGGCAGCATGTGTTGCCGCAAAAAGTGGGCTTCGGTCGTCCCATTTCCGCGGGCACCCGGATCGCCGGCACCGTGGCCCATGACAATCAAATAGTGTTTCTTCGGGGTCGTGCGCTTCGCCGTTTTAGTGGTCTTCGTGGTGGTTGTTTTGGCAGTTGCCGTGGTCGTCTTGGCTGCAGCGGACGTGGTTCCAAAGGTCAATGGCAGTAAGAGTAGGGCTGCTGCTAAACCCAATTTCCAGGTTCTCATATGTAAAGACTCCTCATGTTGTGATGTGAATCGTTATCAGTTCAGCTGATTAACTGAATTAATGATACGCCAAATGACGTAAAAATTGTAGGATTCATTCAAAAGAAAAGGAATTATACAAGAGAAAATTCACTGTTACTTAGAAGGCAAACTGGAATAATGCCTTATGGGTGTAAGGTCGAACATAGTTTTATTAAAGACAGAGCAGAAAACCTGCGATTTTAATCGTGGGATGAATGCCAGAACTTAATAATATTTTTTTGAAACATACGTTCCCCCAAAGGGCTAAACATGGTATACTTAATCCAATCTACAGGGGAGGTATCCATTGGTTAAATTAGGGCGGACAATTAAGCTGAGACTCTATCCAGACACGAATCAAGCAGAACAATTTTTAGCAATGAGTCAAGAGTATCAACAATTAGCCAATATTGTCAGTCAATGGATCTTTGACCATGAGTTTCAGTTGAGCTGGTTAAAAATCAACCACCATCTGTACAAAATATTTAGACAAGAATCACCACTCAATAGTCAGATGGTCCAATCTGTTTTTCGGACAGTAGTAGCTCGCTACAAAACGGTTCAGGAACAAATGAAGCAACATCCTTACCGTTACCAGAACGAGGAAAAAAAGTGGGTTCAAGTTCCTAGAGACCTGAACTGGTTAGTGCAACCCATCCAGTTTCGTCGGCCACAAGCAGACTTGGTACGCCAGAGTAATTATTCCTTTGTAGACAAGATGCGACAGATTTCAATAACGACTCTAGGTAAACGAACTAAGTTAAAATTCACTAGCAAGGGATTTGAAAAATACTTTGCCGACAACTGGAAACTAGGTACCGCTAAGTTAGTCCACAATCGGGGTAAGTGGTTCTTGCATATTGGCATCACGAAAGAAGTTAGTGATTTCAATACTAAGGATAATCCTAAAATCGTGGGTATCGACCGTGGATTACGTTTCCTAGCGACTGCCTTTGATAGTGAAGGAAAGACGCTATTCTTTGATGGTCAAAAAATCTTACGTAAGCGAAAGAAGTTCTTAGAAATTCGTCGGCAATTACAAAGCAAGGGAACTAGATCTGCCAAGAAGAAGCTGAAACGACTAGCTCAACGAGAGAACCGCTGGATGACCGATGTGAATCATTGGCTAGCTAAGACACTCGTTGCGGCATATGGGTCGCATACACTTTTTGTTTTGGAAGACTTAACTAATGTGACATTCAATACTAACGATTTGCCTAAATCCTTGCGTAATAGCCATCGTTCGTGGGCCTTTTTCCAGCTAGAATCTTTCTTAATGTACAAGGCTCAAGCCATTCAAAGTACTGTTTTGAAAGTGAGTCCAGCATTCACTTCACAACGCTGTCCCAAGTGTGGATTAGTTGAGAAAACCAACCGGCACCACGATACTCATGAGTATTGGTGTGCCCAATGCCAATATCGTTGTAACGATGATCGATTAGGAGCCATGAATATCGAGATGCTGGGTCAAGAATGGTTGAATGGTGTCAAGAGACCAAAGATTAAGAAACTAACGACTGTTGGGTAGATCCTGATAGTTAAACGGGTAGCTGTCAATTACCCGATGATGTTGCCACTACGAGTAGGAGTGCCTAATAGGCATGTTGGACTACTGTGTCGTCAGACACGTGAGCGACAAGCCTCTGAATTCATTCAGGGGCAATTGACCGGCCGTACACCTTTGGTACGCTATAAAGGCAAAAAACATTACAGTGAGGAGAATGATCAATTGGAATGCGGGTTGATTTGCTACAGGAATCATACGCTCAGCTTTATGAATTAGTGGGTGAAGAGTTAACCGAGAAGATTTATGAAATGTATCGGAGCCGGCAAATTTCGTTTCCAATGCGCCTTTACAACCGCGACAAGGTCGCCGAACAAATCGTTGAGGAGTACGACGGTCACAACTTGGCTGAGTTAACCAAAAAATATGAATACTCGCAGCGCTGGATTCGCCAGATCATTCAGAAGCATCGCGAAGAACATGGCGAGAAGAAATAGGAAAAGACGTTTGGACTTGCGCCCAAGCGTCTTTTTTGATGGTGTCATAAATTTTTGTATGTTAGTAGCGGTCTAAAGTCCGTTGTAGTTCGGCGCGCATGTCCGCAACAAAGTCACTGGGAGATTGGACCTGAACTAGGGCGCCCTGACTGAGCAACCACATCTTAGCGCCGCGGTCGAACGCTATCGCTTCAATCAAGACGGCACCTTCGTCGGGGCAACGCTTGATTACTTTGGCTGTCGGAAAGCGGTCGAGGGCCGCCTCCACGATGCCCCAGAATTTGAAGCGGACTGTGAGCTTCCTACCCGGCTGCATGTAGTGGACTAGCTGGCGAATCTCACCATCCTCGACGCGTTCCGCACGGGTCCGGGTAATTGGCTGTTGATTGTTGACCTGGGTGTGAAGAATCCGGTCGACCCGGTAGAAGAGATTGTTCTTGTATTTGGCATTATAGGCGACCACGTAGAAGTAGTACTCTGAGAAAATGATGGCCTCGGGCAGGATAGTACGGGTCACGATTTCGCGGTGCTGACGCTGATAGGTGATGGTGATGGTCTGGCGGTGGCTGATGTAGCCGGTGAGTTGCCAAACGGCGTCGAGCAAGGGTCGACCGTGATGGACCGGCTGATAGTAGAAGCGTTCATTCTTGATGATGGGGCGGATTTCATTTTGATCAGCCACGGGGATGAGCTGGAGCAGGCCGTCGATAGTCTTATTCATTTCCTCGGTGGTTAGGGCGCGGCTGGCGAGCACAATTTTAATCAAGAGGAGTAGTGCTTGCTTGGAAACGGTGGCCTGGGTGGTTGCTAGCTGATAACCCCCGGATTGATGATCATAGGTTAGGCGGTAGAAGAGTTGTTGGTCGGTAAAAAACTGGCGAATTTGGCTGATATCCCGTTGAATCATGCGCGAGCTCACGTGAAATTGGTCGGCTAGTTCGGCTTTCCTGATGAGATGATTGGTGAGCAATAATTGAAAGATGGTTAATTGACGGTAGGCGGCATTCATTTGGCGGCCTCCTTTTTTAGTAGGTGGACATATTCTGTCTATTTGTCATTGTAAACTCAAGTTAATTCGTAAGCAATGGAGTTGATGACGATGGATGAGACTAAAAATTGGCACGGATTATACCAGGAGCTGGCACGGGTGGTGGGTCCTAAGGCCACGAAAAAGTTGTGCGTGTACTTTGGCGGCTCCCAAATTAGTTTCCCCAAGCGGCTGTGGGACCAGCAAAAGGAGGCCACGGCCATCCGACAGGCGTACAACCAGGGCGTTAGCGTGGTCACGCTGGCTCGTGAGCACAATTACTCTAGTCGCACCATTCGCAGAATCTTAGCAAAACCGGAGGCATAGTGCCGGGAAAATTGCCGGTCGCGTGTACGGCCAATGCCATTTTAGCTAACCGTGCACGTTTGCTACTCTGTGAAGTGTAGAAGTCAGTGAAGGAGGAGTTTTGAATGAAAATGCGAGTGGATTTATTACAGGATACGTACGCCCAGTTGGTGGAGTTGGTGGGGGAGGAGCTGACCGAAAAGATTTATGAGCTTTACCGCGGTCAGCAGGTCTCATTTCCCATGCGGCTCTACAACCGGGATAAGGTCGCCAAGCAGATTCTGACTGAATACAACGGCCACAACATTGCGGAGCTGACTAGGAAGTATGATTATTCCCAGCGCTGGGTGCGGCAGATGATTCAGTTGGGGCGGGAGAAAAGAAGATAGCAAGCAAAGTGTTTATAAGATGATGCAAGTCCAGTTAACAAGCTTTTAGACTAGAATCTTTTTGTTCTCTGAATTCTAAAAAGTGAGTCGTAGCTCAGACCATAATAAAACGTAATAAAACTTTAGAGGGTTCTTGAATGTTGTATGTTTTATCGGGAATTATGCAACTTAAAGTAGGATAATAGTAAATATTATAGGTAAGTTCTTACAATAAACTTTGGGAGGTCATACTATGCTCTTTATACTCTATATTCTAGTCGGATTTTTTTGTTATTGGTTTGGAAAAAATGAATTGAATACGAAAGGAAAGGTGCTCTGGGGAGCCACATTAGGTATACCATTTCTTGTGGCTTTTTTATGGGTAGGGCTAGGTTTTAAAACATTAATTTTAGTCATTGTAGCTGTTTTAATTGTATTTCAGGTTCGTGATGGGCTATCTGCCAGCAGTAACCGTGCTAGCTGGAAAAGAATAGATTCTATAATTGAAACACCTTATGAATTTGTGGAAGCTTTAGGACAAAAAGTGGAGAGTTCTGGTAGAGGTTCAGACATAAAAATTATGCCGGATGATCTTCCGTATAACCGTATACGGGCATTTATTCACGGAACGTCGCTAGATTCCAATAATAGTGGTGTTTTTCCAATAGTTTATAATGCACAGCCTGCGGATAATGAGATGGCCTTTTTGGAATACGGGTACACGGTTTTAACTGCTGGTATTGTAATTAAGTATCAGGTTGAAGATAAGACCGAGGTGACTGATTCTAAACAGAAAAAATATAGAGCGAAAACTGAAATTATCTATTTTCAGAATTTATATTATGTTCTTCGAAAGGGTAGTAAGCTTATTCTTTGGTATGAAAATAATAACGGAAAACAAAAGCGAACATTATCAAGTGAAGAGTTAGCTGCCCACCTTGAGTACATATTAATGACGGTTATTCAGTTGGGGTGGACTCATAATGTCAGCCAGGTTTTAAATCGATTTTCTGCTGAGGATAATAACGAACTGGACATGATCGTTGATGAAACGAATCAGGAAGCTGATCGTATAATGGCGATTAAGAATGCAGCTGAAAGTGCGAATAAGGCATATGAGTATAAGCAGTTTCAAAAAAATATGACAAGATTTAGGACGGGAGCGTTTAATTTAAATCAGACACTTTCTAAAGAGATTATTCTCAATCAAGTTGCCGATCGATTTGGTGGCGGCCAAGGACACGGACATGCTGGTGAACAGGCAGGCCATGCAAACGATGCATTAAAGCTAAAAAAAGCTGTGAGATGGGGTGGAACGCACGAGAAAGGTGGGGCTGATAGAGTAGTTAATGGTCAGAAAATTCAAACCAAATATTATACGACGGCCCGTGGATCTGTCGATGCATTCATAAAAGGTGATTATGCAAGTAGGGGGGAGATATTAGAGTGCCCGAAAGATCAGTACAATCAGGCGATTAAATTGATGGGTAAGAAGATTGAACAAGGAAAAGTTTCAGGAGAAACAAACCCTCAAAATGCTGCCAATTATGTTAAGTGTGGTGCGTTAACCTATGAACAGGCGGAAATTGCGACTAAATCAATTTTTGATCGTCACTCAACAATTGCAGTGCGAGGAGATAACAACAAAGTAGTTCGTGATAGTAATGGAAAAATTGAAACAAGAAGTGTCACCTTTGGTGAAAAGTTAGCGTATTCAGTAGGTACTGATTTAAAAGCTGGCGCAGCTGCAGCATTGCCAATGGCAACAGTAACAGCAGTTTGGACTTTTACTGTTGCAGAATGGAATGGTGCAGATATGAAGACGGCTCTAAAAATGTCGCTTTTAGGATTTGCTAAACCAATGTTGTTTGGAGCGGGTGTATACGCTTTTTCAAGTCAATTTGCTGGTTCAAATATGGGCAAAAAATTAGCAATTAATCTTTGGGGAAGCCGTAGTAGTAAGGAGCTAGCGAAGGTGGGTAAATTAGCTGGTGGAACAGTAGTTGCTGTTATTTCGTATGGTCCTGATACAATTGACTTTTTACGTGGAAGAATTTCGATGAATCAACTGACTAAGAATATTAGTGTTACAACCACAGGCATGGTAGTTGGGTCAGTGTTGGGCTCCTCACTGGGACCAATTGGAGCAGTCGTGGGTGGAGCAGTTGGTTCCTATACTTCAAAAAAATTACTCGATCAGTTCTCAGAAGATGACAGTAAAAAAATGATTCGAGTTGCAAAAGAAGAATTTATTGAGAATGTTGTCTCAATGCCACTGTCTATGGATGAATTTCAGGAAATTACGACAATAGTTTTCCTAGATAAGAAAAGTACTGGACTCTATAAGGAAATGTATGCATCAGGTGAGGCAAGAAAGTATATTGATGATGTCTTACAAAAATTAGTCGCTGATAAATTTAAGAGTCGTGATTTACCGGAAGATGATATTGTTAGTATGGTGCAGAGTGCGGATGAGAAGTTTGCTGGTTACGCTTGGTAGTAAGTACCTATTTACCAGCAGGATGCCAAGCACCTCGCAATCTATCAGCAGCGAATGGCGGCTAAGCAGTGGCAACGGACCTGGCCGCGGTTGCAGGTTGCGGAACGCTAGTACATCGCCAGAATAAAGATGACCTGATTTTAAGTCCATTCGCGGTTAAACGAATGGGCTTTTTTGCTAGGCATGCCCCTTGCAATCCCCACCACGCGCGGTATCGTAGAGACAAAGAACTGCGAAAGGAAGCATACCTAATGAAGGATACAACGACACTTTACCAACACGGCACGTTGGCTCTGCTGGTGCCCGGACTGTTAGCCGGCACCCTGACCATGGCCGAGCTCTTGCGGCATGGCGACACGGGAATTGGGACCGGGGAAGGCCTCGATGGTGAGCTGATTATTCTTGACGGTCACCCGTACCAGGTTAACGCGCAAGGTGACGTCCATGAGGTGGCCGGGGATTTCACGCTACCCTTTGCCAATGTTCACTACGCCGACTACCAACCGTTGATGACGGTGCTGGGCGCCAGTCAAGCCGACCTCAACCAGCAGATTCGCGCACTGGCTCAGCTGGATAATGCCTTCTTCTCCGTTAAAATTACGGGGCTGTTCACCGCCATCCGGACGCGGGCCGTTGCTAAATCCGAGCCGCCGTATCAAACGTTGGCCCAAGCCGCGCAGCAGCAACAGATTTTCTCCCGCGGTGAGGTTGAGGGGACATTGATTGGCTACTACGCGCCACAACTCTATGATGGCATTGCGGTCGCCGGATTTCACGATCACTTCCTGGCGGCTGATCACAGCTTTGGCGGTCATTTGCTAGACTTTGAAAGCGTCACGGGTGAGGTGGACGTTCAGCCTTTTAGCACGCTGGCCCAGCACTTGCCGATTGCGGACGCCGCTTACCGCCAACATGACTTTAGTGGTGACGATATCGTTGGGGATGTTCGGCGGGCGGAGCATTGAGTTCACAATCGTTAATATAGAAACTAAAAGCAGTGCCAACCGCAAAAGTTTCGGTTGGCACTGCTTATTTTTTCGTTGGCGTGGGACCGCGAAAAAAGAAAAACGTCCCCACTACTTGTTGGTAGCGGCGACGTTTAGTTAGTTAATCTTCGACTGATTTGGTTTCTAAGACTTCGGCTGGGGCAGTCCGCTTTTGCACGGCACCCAGGATAGCGCGGGCGATTGGCCCAACAATCAACAGCTGTAATGGCAGAGCCATGAACAGGTTGAAAATCCAAGTGTGCAGGTAAGTGAGGAAGAAGTTGCTCCCGAAGTTTTGGGTAACGACCATCCCGAACAGAGACATCAGGGTGACCATGCCGGCAACCATCATCACTGAGATGGTGAGGGCGATACGAATCTGCTTCTTTTTCATGTAATCGTTAATGATAAAGTGGAAAAAGATGTATTTGACGCCGGGGCCGATGATCCCCAGGTCGCAAATGGCGGCGACGATAAGGGCCAGCGGGTAGCCGGTCAGGACTTCGCGGATGAAGTGATGTGAAAATCCGTCGGCTAAGGCGATGTTGTAGCCAGCCATGACCAAGACCATGAGTCCCGCCATAACGGCTGTGAAAAGTAATTCTTCTTTGAAATTTTTAGGCATTGTGTTGCTCCTCGTTTAAATTTCCCACGAGATGCTAGCGTACCATAAATTTTTTGTTTGTGTAAGGATTATTTGTGGTACCAGACATATTTATGTGCTACAGACTGTGCATCAATACCTTTAACACCAACGAGCTTTCCTTTTTTCTTCACATGGATAATGTAGCCAGGCATAGTCCCGCTCTTACCAGAGTTTACGAAAATACCCTTAATCGAATAGGTATTCTTGCTAGACTTGACTAGGTGGGCTTGGGCCAGTCCTAAATCAAAGTTTTGCCAGTACTTTCCATATTTATGATAAATGGTGGCGTAAATCTTACTTGTCGTAACATGTAGTGTTCGCCGGTTTTTGGCAGTTCCCTTAGTCTTCCAGGTTCCACGAAGTGATTTAGGTATCGGCTTATAAGCCGCCTGAGCAGGAATACCAGGCATGCCTGCCCCAACAGTCGCGGCGATTAAACCTGCTGCCATTAGTTTTGTGACCTTCCGCATAAAATCATCCTCCTAGAGTCGCTGGCGAACCCGTCGGCGGCTTTTTAAATTGGTATAAAACGCTAAGTAAGTTGGTCGCCCGGGGTCGTTCATCACCCTGGAGGTGACACAACCTAGGCTAACTCGAGTTTAGCGGAACTAAATGGACGTTACCAATCCTTCTGCCCGTGCATTCCCACCTGATTTCTGCAAGGTAAACCGCATTACCCCGAAACCCGAATATTTAGTAGGATTACCCTGTATTCATCGTTTCATAACTAAATAGTTAACCAATCAGGAGGGATTCACAGTGCATAAAGTGAAGTACATATTGAGCGGCTTCTTTGCGCTCGGCTTGATGGTCACGGGATTTGCGGCCCAACCAGTGACAGCCCAAGCCAGCAACACGGCGGATAAAGTCGTTTACAACAAGGCCATCAACAAGACCAAGACGTTGTATCACACCAAGTACGGCTTCTACAAGAAGATGTACAAGACGGGGATGAAGAAGTCCGCATCGGCTAAATACGAGTACAAGCACCATTTCAAGGTTAGCCGGATTGCTAAGAACGGTCACGGGGTCTTCTACAAGACTAACCGGGGGTGGATTCGTCAGGATGCCTTTTACAAATGGGTTCGTTATTTCAACAAAATGAATTACACCATGAAGGTCAATAAGAAACACATTTTGCTCTACAATAAGCCTAAGGGACTGAAGGGGGCCAAGGTGACTGGGAGTACCAGCACCAAGAACCTCGTCGGCCACTGGTACCACGTGGATAAGCGGGTCGAATTGAACACCACGCCATCCAAGTCTGGGTACTACCGGATCAACGTTGGCGACAAGAATTACTGGATTCGTGCCAAGTACATGACCATGGACCAAAAGGCCCTCAAGGGAAACATCAAGAAGGTTGAAAAGGCCATCAAGACGGGTTCCGCACTGGTTGGTCAGTCCAAGTACCTGTGGGGCGGCGGCCGGACCAGTTCCAGCATCGCAGCTCGTCGCTTTGACTGTTCATCCTTTATCCACTGGATCTACGCCAAGTCTGGCGTGCGCTTAGGACCAACGTCCAGCTGCACGACCTACACGCTGATCCACATGGGCCGAAAGATTAAGCCGAAGAATATGAAGCGTGGGGACATCTTCTTCTTCAACGACAAGGCTGAAGGGCCTAACTGTCACGTTGCCATTTACTTGGGCAACAAGGTCTTCCTGCACGACTCACCAAGCTCAGATACTGGTGGTGTCGGGATTTCTAGCTTAAATGATAGCCACTGGAAGAGCCGGTTCAACGGTAGCGTTCGCCGGTTGGTGGGTTAAAATGAATGAGATTTAAGGAAAGTCGTCGCCGGTTGGTGGCGGCTTTTTTCGTGCTGAGAGAGAGGCGGTCTAAATAATCTATCTTAAATATGGGATAGCTGAAGCGTAGTGCTTGCAAAATAGTAGTTTGCATATATACTGATATATATAAGGCGAAAGGAGTGGTCAGAATGACAATCAAAGCACGTAAAGTAGGGAGTTCTACTGTGTTGACAGTACCCAGTAGCATTGAAACGGCACCTGAATACGAAGTTTATGAGGGACAAGATGGTCAGATCATTTATACGCCTAAGACACCAAACCCATTTTTAGATTCTAAGTTTGTGGCAACACACGATTTTTCACAAAAAGAGGCATTTTCCGGACACATGGTAGGTCACGAGGTTCCGGAAGATGACTGATTATATTCCAGAGGTACAAGATATTGTTTGGATGGATTTTGATCCAGCGCTTGGTCATGAAATAAAGAAAAGAAGACCAGCGTTAGTGTTGAGTCATAGTGGGTACAGTAAGTTGACCAACCTGGTTGTTGTTTGTCCAATTACGCATGCGGCTAATAACGCCATTCGGTCGGCTGGGTTCATGATACCAATTTCCAATGATATTGATGAAATTGATGGATTTATTAACCCATTACAATTTCAAACGCTTGATTTTAATAAGCGACATATCAAGTACATTACGTCTCTAGATACGCCCACCTATCTTAATGTCCGAAAAAAAGTGTTATTTGTTATTGGCTAGTCATAAACACATCTGGGAGTGCGAAATGCGTTCTGAGTATGACCTATTGTGCTAAGCTTGATTAGATAATTTAATGCAAGTCGTCGCTAGTAGGTGGCGGCTTTTTTGTACTGAGAGCTATCCTTAGGTGGTAAGCGAGGTAACCGTCTAACGAAGTGAACGGTTAATCATAAAATGAGAGCAGCTCATATGGTCTACAATTGGGCAAAAGAAATAGCAAAGATGATTTTTTCAGAGGGGAGGGCGTATAGGAAATGATTATTAATGGCACGCTCAAGAAAATTCGAGCTGAACGTACTAGGAGTTTGGTAGTTGGTCCAATCGAATTATCCTGTCCAGATTACCGACTTGAGGGGAATTTTGCACCCTACAATCGGTTAGCAGATTTCCTTTGGCAGATTATTTCAACGCGAGTGATACCATCTGCATTGAAAAAGAACGATGTTAGTGAAAAGCAAAACGAATTTTTAGAAAGTGACCTAATGCTACCAGCGAGTTTGACTATCTTATCGAAAAATAAGGCTGGGATGACGGAATACTTGTTGGTTTGTATGAATCGCGACTTAACAACAACCTATCGTGTTTATTTCTCAATGGATCAGGAAATCTTTCGTCGTAGTCAGTATGGCTTCTTGATGACCGATTTGTTGGCCACGGTGACTGCCAAGGGGGTTACGCGTGAGTTCCAGATGACCGATGTCACTGAGCAGGGTTACAATGCTTATTGGGAGCTTGCGCAAGCGCTTTGGCTGATTGTCGAAGATAGCGTTGCACTTGTTTTTGATGGAACGGAAGAGGAAGACGATGCCCAGTATTATTTCACACCACGCTGGATAGGTGATTTAGGACGGGTCTCGGTTCATTTAGAGCGAAACAAGAATCACTGCCATTTAACAGGGAGTTTGGCAGATGGCTCGTATCGAGCAGAGGCCACGTTTACGATTCATGAGAAGCTAGGTTGAGAAGCTTAGTAAGCAGAATTGCCAGCCTTGATTAAGGAATAGATTTAAAGAGATATCGTAAAAAAGCAAACAGGTGTCCAGTTGATATTTTTCGTGGATTACCAAATAGCCTGCACTGGGCGGAGACAACGTTTACTTTGGCAAAGAACGCGAAAAGTTAAGTGGCATCAAAAAGACCTGAGCACTGGCCAATCGTCAGTCTCAGGTCTTTATTATTGGACTATAAAGTTAACTCATCTGGTCCTCAGGTTCACTCTTATCCGCGGTATCGTCGTGGTGCTTACCGTTCTTGTCCGCTTCCTTTTCCGGGAAGAACTTGAACATAATCTTGTTAAAGTAGTCTGACGCGTACCCAATCACGAAGATTCCCATGAACATGGATGCCAACAGTTCGAAGCAGAACATTGGCCAGCTCTTGATGGTGATGTTGGAGATAATCAGCATGGTCGTCCCCCAAGTAATCAGCCAAGCCGGGACTTCCGTGAACGGCAGGATGGTTCCCTGCAGGAAGAGGGCGGCGAAGGTCAGAATCCCAAACATCACTGAGGAAGCGACCAAGCCGGAAATCCAGGACACGTGCAGCAGTGAGAATGCCAACAGCCCCCAAATGAGGCCCAGGCAGAAGCTCAACATGATATTCCAAATCTTATCCTTCGGGAAGCCGGCGCCGAAGAAATAGGAAACGGCAATGAAGGCTGCCGCACCCATCCACAGTGAAAAGCCCGTCATGATTAGACTGTAAACGATGGTAAAGCCACCGACCCCAATGGAGTCGAACCAAACTTTTTTACTAATTTTCATGAGTGTAATCCCCTTTGCTAGTTAGCGCTTCCATTCTGCGTATTGCTCTAGTGTACAGAATTACGCAGAACCGCGCAAGGACTTTAGGTAAAACGTTTAAACCCAAAATGGGGCCGAACCCAAACATAACGTTTTGGCCCAGCCTCATTCGGGGTTCGTCACGCCCCGCGTTCAATCATTTTTTTAAATCCCCCGGCAAGCAGGCGTGACGCGCTTAATTTTTTAGAAATGAGTCAAGCGTGGTGACTCAATCTTAATGTCTTCTGGATTACCTTCCCGACCAGGCTTCATCACAACTTCACCAGTTGAGATGGCGCCAACCGGGCAGACCAGGTTGCACAGGTGGCAGCCGACACACTTGTCGATATCAACTGTTGGGCGGCGAGCTTCTTCATTCCATTGGATAGCTTGGTGCGCACCATCGAAGCAGGAAATGTAGCAACGGCCACAACCGATACACTTGTCCCAGTCAATTTTAGGGTAAACTTTGTAATCCCGGTTCAGAGAGTCAACGGGCACGATGCTCTTGTTGGCAGCGCCAATGATTTCTGACAGGTGGTCGATTCCTTGTTCTTCCATGTAGTGCATTAACCCGTTCTTCATGTCTTCAACGATCCGGTAACCATATTGCATAACGGACGTGGTAACTTGAAGGGTGGTTGCCCCTAACAGGAGGAATTCAGCGGCGTCTTGCCAAGTTTCGATCCCACCGATCCCAGAGATTGGTAATTGTTCCATGCCGGCAGCTTCACGTAATTGTTGGATGAAGCGTAAGGCGATTGGCTTAACGGCTTTCCCGGAGAACCCGGAGACGGAACCCTTGCCGTCAACCGTTGGTAAGGCCGTCTTGCGGTCGATGTCCAAGTTGGCGATGGACTTGACCGTGTTGATAGTGGCGATCCCGTCAGCGCCACCGTCCATGCTGGCTTTAGCAGCAGGAACCATGTCGGTGATGTTTGGCGTCATCTTAGCTAAGATTGGTAAATCAGATCCGCGGCGAACGGCGGCACAGTACTTCTTAACTAATTCAGGGTTGGTCCCAACGTCAGAACCCATGTCGTGGGAGGTCATCTGTGGGCAAGAGAGGTTCATTTCAATCATGTCGGCTTTGGCTTCGGTGACTAATTGCGCTAATTCTTCCCAGTCTTGTTCGTTGGTCCCCATGATGGAGGCGATGATGATCTTGGTTGGGTAGTTTTCCTTTAACTTCTTTAAGTCATGCAGGTTTTGTTCCAAGGGATGTTCGGCAATTTGTTCCATGTTCTTGAACCCAACGAATGGGGTGCCTTCCTTGGTTAATTCATCAAACCGTGGCGAAACTTCGTCAACTTTAAAGTGCTTTGGTCCAATCGTCTTAAAGGCAACGCCGGCCCAGCCTTCGTCAAAGGCTTTGGCACACATTTCGTAACAGTTGCCTACGGGAGAAGAGGATAGGAGGAAAGGATTCTCAAAATGCACGCCTAAGAAATCTACGGATAAGTCTTTTTTAATCATTATTCGTTACCTCCTACCAAGTCTGCTTCTTTGTCTTTGTCCATAATCATTTTGTCGATTTGTTCTGCGACTTCTTTACCTTTACGAACGGCCCAGACAACGGTCTTGTCGCCTTGTGCGATATCACCAGTAACGAAGACCTTTGGATCGGCAGTGCCGTAACCAGCGTAAGGAACTTCTTCGTGCTTGTCGATGGTGATGTTCAGGTTAGCAGCGTTAACGCGTTGTCCAACGGCGAGGATGATTTTGTTGGACTTGATGGTCATTTCGCTGTCGATGTGACGGTGCTTGAAGGTGACTTCATTGCCGTTTACAGCGGTTGGAACGTAGCCATCAACGATGGTGACGCCGGCTTCACGAGTGCCTTTGAGTTCCTTCTTGGAAGCTTTGAATTCGTCAAATTCTTCGTAAGCCATGTCGGTCACGTTCTTCACGTCTAAGCGGCGTAAGGTCGTGGCAACATCCATCGCAACGTCCCCACCACCGATAACAACGGCATTTTCAGGTAAGTCGGTGATGTTCCCCTTGGCTTCTTTAACGCGAGCCAGGAAGCCAACGGCCGTTTCAACGTTTTCGTTGTTGGCAAACATAGGAAGAACTTTACTTTCGCTAGCACCAACGGCTACGACAACGGCGTCATTGTTGGCCTTTAAGTCGTCCATCATGATGTCATCGCCAACCGTGGTGTTGTAGTGAATGTTAGCACCCAAGTTGATGATCCGCTTGATTTCGTATTCCACGATATCGTTTGGTAAACGGTATTCTGGGATGCCGTAGGTTAAGTAACCGCCGGCCTTTTCATTCTTTTCGTAAATGTCAACGGCGTAACCCTTGGTCAACATGGTCGTAGCAACTTGCAAGCCAGAAGGGCCGCTACCAACGATGGCAATGTGCTTGCCGTTGGACTTGCCTTGCTTCAGGATGTCCATCTTGGCAGCTTGTTCGAAGTCGGTGACGTAACGTTGAATCCCACCGATATCGATAGGGCAGTCGATGCCAGTCCGTGAGCAAGCCAGTTCACAGTACTTTTCAGTTGGGCAAACCCGGGCACAAATGGCACCCAAGGCGTTGTTTTCCCGAATGGTTTCGGCAGCACCCTTAACGTTGTTGAAGCGCACGCTGCGGATGAAACGTGCTGGATCAGTGTCAGCGGGGCAGGCCTTGGAACATGGGGCGTCGTGGCAGAGCAAGCAACGAGCTGCTTCTTCCATTACCGTAGTCATAGTGTATCCTGGGGCTTCTGTTTCGTATTTTTTAGTCATGCTGATACCCTCACTATCTTTTTTTGATTTGGTTGATTGCCATAATGATGAGGCGCGTGACGGTCGGTATAAGTTTGGTTATGTACCTTGTTATTTCTTTCACGTGCCTTGAACAACTAGAGAATACCATGTCCAGGGGTGACGGTAAAAAATTCCCGAGAATTCTGGCCGATATTCGCGTTTGGGAGCGGTTTCTATATACATTTGTATATAGGCAAAACACCCGTCATTTGGCATAATTGAGGGTTTTGCCTAATAGTTGAGGTGGCGAAAGCGGGGAGAAAGCTTGAATTATCAGCGATTGCGGTAATTAATGGTGGTTGGGCAAAACTTTTCCATGTTATTTTGGCATAAAATACTGGCAGCAAATTATTCCCACCAATATGCGCCCCAATCCCTCAGATGGCATAATTGGGTTTGGGGCTGGGGGTAGTCGTTGTCAGCGCCTACCGGGCGACAAAAAATGGGTCGGAACGCGGTGGGCAGGACGGCCGAAGCCTGAGGAGCGGTCTTCGACCTCGCTTTGAACCTCATAGCCCGAGTTTCAAAGTCGCCATTTACTGAGCTGACCGCTCAGTAAATCCCACGGCTGAACCCATTTTTTGTCGCCCTCACGGCTGGAGTGGAGCGGGCCCCAAACACAATTTTGCCTCGGGTATTGATCGTGGGGGACTATTTTTCAGCGTAGGGAGCATTTCTGCCGGGCGGTGAAAATGGGTCGGAACGCTATGGGCGGACACCCGGAGCCAAAAGGCGGTCTCCGGGATGCTTTGAACCTCTGAGAAGCGAGTTTCAAAGACACCAATTCTCTAAGCGGCAAAGAGCGCCACTAAGAGAATTCCCATGGCTGAACCCATTTTCACCGCCCTCTCGGCTGGGATGTGTTAGGGCGCGTAACCCAAGTTCTGACATGGTGTGGTGGGTGGCTTTTCTGTGTAGGCCGAGTCCTAAGTAAGATTGCGTTTCGAGATTAGGCAATCTTGTGGAGCGCTGTCGGCCACTAATAAATATGACGTAACAAGGTGTGGTACAACTTGTAAGTCGTCCGGGCCAAAAATAGATGGTAAACGTGATTTAATAGAAGTAAATTCAATCGGAAGTCGGTGGAAATTTTGTCGGATGAAATTAATTTGCTGGTCACGTTAAACTCAGGGTACTTGGAACCGTTGAAGGTCATGCTGTACTCAGTACATGCCAATAATCCCGGAGAGCGGATGCATTTGTGGCTGGTGCATGCCAGTCTGACGCCTGATGAGGTGGCGTCTGTGCGGCAGCTGACCACGGCGTTTGGCTGGGAGCTGAGCGCCGAACGGGTGACGGCGGACTTCACGGCCGGGGTGCCCTTGATCAAACGCTATCCGCGGGAAATGTATTTCCGCCTCTTGAGTGGACAGATCTTGCCGAAATCAGTGAAGCGGGTCATCTATTTAGACCCGGACTTGTTGGTGATTAACAATTTACGGCCACTATGGACGTTAGATTTAGCGGGTCACATGTTAGCGGCCGCCGTTCACCGTGGCGTGACCAATCTCATGGACAGCGTCAATCAGTTGCGGCTGGGCACGACGACCAGTTATTTTAATTCGGGTGTGCTGGTCATTGATCTGGACCAAGCGCGGGCCAAGATTAAGCTGAGCGACATCACGCAGACGATTGAGAAATATGAAAGCGAGCTAATTTTACCGGATCAGGATATCTTGAACTTTCTGTATGGGCCAGACATTTTGGAAATTTCTGAGGAAATCTGGAACTACGACACGCGCAAATACCTGATGTACCAGACGCGCAGCCTGAATCAGCATGAGATTCACTGGGTCATGGCCAATACGGTGATTCTGCATTACTGCGGGACGCCCAAACCGTGGAATCCGGCCAGCGATGGCAAGTTTACCGGCCTATTTCTGAATTACCAGCAGCAGCTCCAACGGCTAAATGGTCGCCTCCGAGATGGTGAAAATGAGTCGTGACGGCGGCTGTCCGTTCCCGGCGGCGGGTTCAACCTGCCCTGCTGTGGGGAACGCCTCCAGCCTGAGAAGCGGGCTTCCACCTCGCCTTGAAACCTCGCTACAAACCGCGAGTTTCCAAGGCCGTTCCGTGCTCTAAGCTGAGAAAATTACTCAGCTAAGACCACCAACACAGCTGGTCAGGTTGCGTGAACAGAAGCTTTACGTGAATGTTGATTACTAACAGAAAGGGTCGTGATTTCCTAAAATTAGGGGTCACGACCCTTTGTTGTCTGGAAGAATGTCGTCCAATAGGGTATCAGCTTAATCGTAGCATTAATGGAAAAACGGTTGATTTACGCGGGTGTTAACCGTTGATGTTTATTGAAAAAGGATGGATTTTTTGATTTACATGGGCCTAGCCACAGCTGCTTATTGAAAAAGGATGGATTTTTTGATTTACATGGGCCTAGCCACAGCTGCTTATTGAAAAAGGATGGATTTTTTGATTTACATGGGCCTAGCCACAGCTGCTTATTGAAAAAGGATGGATTTTTTGATTTACATGGGCCTAGCCACAGCTGCTTATTGAAAAAGGATGGATTTTTTGATTTACATGGGCCTAGCCACAGCTGCTTATTGAAAAAGGATGGATTTTTTGATTTACATGGGTCTAGTCACAGCTGCTTATTGAAAAAAGGCGGTTTTTTTGATTTGTATGGGTCTAACCGTCGCTGTTTATTTAAAAAAGGCGTTTTTTTGATTTGTATGGGTCTAACCGTCGCTGTTTATTTAAAAATGACGGATTTTTTGATTTGTATGGGTCAAACCATGGCTGTTTATTGAAAAATTGGCGTTTTTTTGATTTGAAGCGCTTACACGCGGAAGATAATCAAAAAAATAGGTCGTAATTCCATTTGATTAGGAATCGCGACCGATAACTATTTGGAGGAAGACAGATTAAGTAATGAGGACAGCGGCACAAGTACATTGACCGCCAACGATGAAAAGGCGCAACCGAAAAACTAGTGTTAGCGTAGCTGGCGGGCGACCGGTGCGGAAGCCTGTGTTCGTGGCGTTTGTCGACGTTCTGGGTCGGCTTACACCACTGGACGTGCTGGAGACTCTGTACTTTGAGGCTCTAGCGCGAGCGCGAAGACCGTTTCTTAGGCTTCGGGCGGTCCCCATAGGCTGGGAGCACCGGTCGTCCGCCGGCGTAGCGCATTACGACACGTGTTTTTCGGCTTGGTGCTTTTTCAGTTGTTGTTTGGCGGGGCAATCGTACTCGCACGCCGGGCAGCTGCCCTGGCTGGACTTTTTCAAATGCCGGTACAGCACGAACCCGGCGCCACCAATGATGGCAATGACGATAACGCTATTAATCAGGATTGACATGGCTAAGCGCTCCTTTTAAATGAACAGCGACCCGACCTGGAAGATGATCATCGCGACCAGGTAGGCAATTACCGTGTTGGAGACCACGGAATAAACGGCCCACTTGGTCGAATTGGTTTCGGCCTTGATTGTCGCCAAGGTGGCAAAGCACGGTGCATAGATCAGGATGAAGACCAGGACGGCGTAGGCAGACAACGGGGTGAACAGGGAACTGAAGGTGGCAATCAAACCAGTTTGACCACTCAAATGGAAGAGCACAATCATGCTGGAACTGATGACTTCCTTGGCCAGAATCCCGGTCATCAGGGCACTGATCGTTTGCCACGAGGTGATGCCGATTGGGGCAAAGGCGGGCAGGACGAAGCGGCCAATCATGGCGGAGAAACTCTGGTCGATGTTGGTCACCACGCCGGCCGGTCCCAAGTTGGACAACAGCCAGATGAGCACGGTGCCGCCAAAGATGACGGTGCCGGCCTTGCGGATGAAGCCCTTGCCCTTTTCCCAGGTGCCCATGGCGATGATGTCCGGCCGGGGCATGTGGTACTTCGGCAGCTCAATAATGAAGACGGAATTTTCTTTAACTTTAAACACCCACTGATAAATCTTGGCCATGAATAGCGCCAGCGCAATCCCCAGGAAATAGAGGGAGAGCACGATCAGCGCCTGGTTCCGGTCGAAGAAGGCGGCGACGAACAGCCCATAGATGGGGAGTCGGGCCGAACAACTCATAAATGGTGAAATCAGCGTGGTAACCAGCCGTTCCTTGGGTTGCTCAATCGTGCGCGCGGCCATGATCCCCGTGACGTTACAGCCGAAGCCGATGATCAGCGGAATGAAGGCCTTACCGTTGAGCCCAATCAGTTGCATCAGCCGGTCGGTCACTAGCGCGGCGCGGGCCATGTAGCCAGAATCTTCCAGAATGGAAATGCACGCGAACAACACGAAAATCTGGGGAATGAAGCTGAGCACCCCACCAACGCCGGCGATGATACCGTCAACGATTAGGGATTTCAGAAACGGCATCGCCCCAACGCTGGTCAGAAAGTGACTGGCGGTCGCGGAC
Source organism: Levilactobacillus mulengensis (assembly GCF_003946045.1). Taxonomy (GTDB): domain Bacteria; phylum Bacillota; class Bacilli; order Lactobacillales; family Lactobacillaceae; genus Levilactobacillus; species Levilactobacillus mulengensis. The sequence goes on from NZ_RHNW01000003.1 coordinate 97,375, forward strand.
AGTGGCCCGGAAATGAAGGCATCCATCACGTCCGACAGCGGTGTCCCAATCCAGTCGAAGGACAGCTTGAACATTAACAGGAATATACCCACGAAAATGGGGAGTCCCAGCAGGGGATGGGTGACGATGCGGTCAATCTTCGCCGTCAAATTGGCGTTGGAGACCTCGTGTAGATACTTGGTCGTGGCCGTCAGCGTTTCATCAATGAAGGCCAGTCGCGTTTGAAAGATTTGTTCCTCAAAGTCCTGTTTGTCGTAAGCGTCCTGCTGCGTCAGGAGGGGTTGCAATTGGTGCTTACTGGCGTAGCGGCGGACGATTTGGTTACGGTTCATGAACTGAATCGCCAGCCAGTTGGCAAAGGTCGGCGTCAATTGATCGTCGGCAACCAGTTGCTGCGTGGCCGTGGCGATGGCGTCCTGAACCGTAGCGGGATAGGCCAGGTGCAGGGGCGCGGTCGTTTCCGGCGGCGTGGCCAACAGTTCTTGGCGGAGTTGGTCCAGCCCCGATTTCTTCCGAGCATTGGTCGCGCGGACCTGACAGCCCAAGCGTTTAGCCAGCTCGTCGAAGTCGTAGGTGACTCCGTTTGCCTTTAAATCGTCGATCATATTTAAGGCGAGCACCACCGGGCGGCCGAATTCCAACAGCTCAATCGAGAGCAACAGGTTGCGTTTCAGCTGGCTGGCGTTGGTGACGTTTAAAATCATGTCGGGTGAGTCGTTTAGCAAGTAGTTGCAGGCGACGGCCTCGTCCTTGGTGATTGGCGTGAGGGAATAGATGCCGGGGAGGTCGACCACCACCATTTCAGAGTGGCGAATCTTCCCCATCTTCTTGTCAACGGTGACCCCTTCCCAATTACCAACGTAGGCATATTTATCGGTCAACTCGTTAAATAGCGTGGTCTTGCCAGTATTTGGATTTCCTAAAAGGGCAACGGTTGTCATGCTAGTGTCCCCCTAAGAGTGCTTTGAAAACAACGTAGCGAATCCCAACTTTCTGCTGATCGAATTCAACGATGACGGGGCCGTGAAACGGATATTGCCGGAGCACGGTCAGCTGGCTGCCAGGGTGAATGCCGAGGTTATGTAGTCGGTGAGCGGTCTGGCCATCAAGGGTCGCCATCTGTTCGACAGTTACGATTGGATAGGCTGATTCTGAATAACGGAGTTGCATTATCATCAGGCCTTTCAAATTAAGTCTTTAAACGGTTTTTGCTGGTTAAACTTTGATTCGCCTCCGGCAGGGTGAAAAATGGCTCGGAACGCGGTGGGCGGACACCCAGAGCCAAAGGGCGGTCTCTGGGATGCTTTGAACCTCTGAGGAGACGAGTTTCAAAGACACCAATGTTCTAACCCGCAAAGGACGCGGCTAAGAACATTCCCACGGCTGAAGCCATTTTCACCCTGCCTGCGGCTAACACAGGCTTAACCAGCACCGGGTTTGCGTGTCATTTGATTACCGCTGGTTTCTGGTTAGCCTCGGTGAAGATTGGCTCGGAACGCGGTGGGCGGACACCCAGAGCCAAAGGGCGGTCTCTGGGATGCTTTGAACCTCTGAGGAGCGAGTTTCAAAGACACCAATGTTCTAACCCGCAAGGTACGCGGCTAAGAACATTCCCACGGCTGAAGCCATTTTCACCCTGCCTGCGGCTAACACGGATTTAACCAGCACCGGTTTTATACATCTATCAGCAATCTATGCTTGATAGTCATTAGCTGGTTATGCGGTACTGGATTTCCAGTTCTGCCGCAATTATATAGGTGAGACAGGTGTAATCAGCAAGCTTATGTTTTACATCATTCAGGTAAGCAGCTGCGCGCGAGATTAAGTAATGGCTAAGCCGCCATCAAATTATGTGATCTAAGCGCACAGCCGGAATAATAGTTAAGTGATAGAAGAAGGAACACAGCCAACCAATGGAATGGTCAGCTACCCATCAATTGCAGGAACCGCCTTGGTGACGGGCCAAACTAGTCTTAGCCGCAGGGCTGGTGAAAATGGGCGCCGTGTGAGTGACCAGAGGTGGACCAAGATGACCAGCTGTGTCGGTGGTCTTAGCTGAGTGATTTTCTCAGCTTAGAGCACGGGACGACCTTGGAAACTCGCGGTTTGTAGCGAGGTTTCAAGGCGAGGTGGAAGCCCGCTTCTCAGGCTGGAGCCGGTCCCCACAGCAGGGCGTCTTGAGGCCACCGCCGGGAACGCTCAGCACGGACCGGCCCATTTTCACCGGCCCGGAGGCGCTGTCAAAGACTAAAGGTTTGACCCAGACACCAAAAGCAGGTTAATTCATTTGATGGGTCTAGCTTACCATGTAAGCACTTTCACATATATTAGGGAAATGCCTAATATTATTCCAGGAATATTCTGCCTATAATAATGTCAAGCGCTTACAAAGGGCGGTCTAAAGCGGAATAGCCCCAGGCATAAAATTGCACACTTTCCGGAATATGCGGGCATAATTTGTGAAAACCGCACAAGACCGCAATGAAAAACGCCACAACAGTGAATTTCATAACTAACGGAGGTTGATGGATAATGGCAACACTAGAAATTAAAGACTTACACGTTGAAGTGACCGATGAAGAAAATCAAACGGCTAAGGAAATCTTAAAAGGGGTTAACTTAACCATGAAGACTGGTGAAATCCACGCCATCATGGGGCCCAACGGTACCGGGAAATCAACGTTGTCTCAGACAATCATGGGCCAGCCATCTTACCACGTTACTCAGGGTGATATTCTCTTGAACGGCGAGAGCATCGTGGATATGCCGGTTGATGAGCGGGCACGTAAAGGCCTGTTCTTAGGCATGCAATACCCCGCTGAAATCCAAGGGGTCACGAACGCTGAATTCCTGCGCGCCGCCGTTAATGCACGGCGGGCTAAGGATGACCAAATTTCCGTCATGGATTTCTTAAAGATGTTAGACAAGAACTTAGCGATTCTGGACATGAGTGAAGCCATGACGGAACGTTACTTGAATGAAGGCTTCTCGGGTGGGGAAAAGAAACGGAACGAAATTCTCCAACTCTTAATGATTCAACCATCCTTTGCCCTGCTGGATGAAATTGATTCCGGGCTGGACATCGATGCGCTGAAGGTCGTTTCCAAAGGCGTTAACGCCATGCGTGGCGACAACTTCGGGTCCATGATCATCACCCACTACCAACGCCTGTTGAACTACATCGTGCCTGATGTGGTCCACATCATGATGGGTGGCCGCATCGTGAAGACCGGGGATGCCTCATTGGCTAAGCGGTTGGAAAAGGAAGGCTACGCCGGTTTGCGGGACGACTTGGACATTGACGTGGCACTCGTGGATGAAAACTAGGGGGTGGCAAGATTGGATACCATGCAAACGCAAACTCAAGCGGCAACGGCTGTTCAAACTGCTGCCCAGCAACACAATGAACCCAGCTGGCTGATCAACAAGCGGTTGGCGGCACTAGACCAAATGGCCGACTTACCCATGCCATTGGTTCAACGGTTCAACTACCGTGACTGGGACTTAATGCCCGGTAACCTGCAGTGGGCCGATTCCAAACGGGACCTCGCGCAAGTCGCTGACGGACCCGTGCAAATCGTGCAGGTGGGCCAGACCACGGTGCGGGTCAATTTACCAGAGAAACTCCAGGAACAAGGCGTGGTGCTGACCGACTTCTTCACGGCGGTCAAGGACTACCCGGACTTGGTTCAGGAAGCCTTTATGACCAAGGCGATGAAGGCCAACGAAAACCGTTTGGCCAGCTACCACACGGCCTACTTGAACGCCGGGGTCTTCCTCTACGTACCCAACAACGTCGTCATCAGTGAACCGATTGACATCCAATTGATTCAAGACAACACGTTGGACCAACCATTGAACTCGCACGTGCTGGTCGTTGCCGGCCGCAACACGGAAGTCTCTGTCAGCCAACACCTGACCACGGTCGGGGAAAACGCCAACCTGGCCAACTGCTTGATGGAAGTCATTGCCGACGAGAATAGTCACGTCACGGTGGCAACGTTGGATGAACTGGGACGCAAGACGCTGGCTTACGTGGAACGTCGGGCCTACGCCGCCGACAATGCGTCCGTTAACTGGGCGGTCGGCTTCATGAACGAAGGCAACACGATTGGGAACTTCGATACCGAATTGAACGGTGTCGGCTCCCGCGCGGATGCCAAGGTCATTGCCATCACCGACCACGACCAACGGATGGGTGTGAACACCAAAATTACCAACCGCGGGAAGCACACCAACGGGAATATCCTACAGCGTGGGGTCATCCTGGAGGATTCCGAACTGGTTTACAACGGGATCGGCGACATCATTCACGGCGCTGCTGGCTCCGAAGCCGAACAGGAAAATCGCTTACTGATGATGTCCAGCAACGCCCACGGAAATGCCAACCCGATTCTCTTGATTGATGAAAATGACGTCATGGCCGGTCACGCCGCTAGTGTGGGGCAGGTCGACGAACAACAACTCTACTACTTAATGAGTCGGGGCATCCGGCGAGAAACCGCGGAACGCTTGGTTATCCGGGGCTTCCTGGGAGCCGTCTTGAGCGCGATTCCAGCCAAGGCCGTGCGGAGCCAGTTAGTTGAGATCATTGAAAGGAAACTTGAAAATGGCCGCTAAAAACTTAGATGTACGCCAAGATTTTCCCATCTTGGATCAAAAAGTAAACGATGAACAACTGGTTTATTTAGACAATGCCGCGACGGCGCAACGCCCCACGGCGGTTACCGATAGCCTGGTTCACTTCTACCAAACGGACAACGCCAACGTTCACCGGGGCGTTCACACGTTAGCCGAACGGGCCACGGAAGATTACGAAAATGCCCGGCGGAAGGTGCAAAAATTTATCAACGCCGCCGAACCCGAAGAAGTGATCTTCACCAAGGGCACGACCGATGGCCTGAACCTGGTCGCCAGCACCTATGGCGAGGCCAACATTCAGGCGGGCGATGAAATCGTGATTTCCATCATGGAGCATCACAGCAACCTGATTCCATGGCAACAGTTGGCCATCAAGAAGCACGCCACGCTGAAGTACATTGGCTTGACGGCCGATGGCGAGCTCGACATGGCCGATGCCGCCGCCAAAATCACCGACAAGACCAAGATTGTAGCTATCGCCCACGCTAGCAACGTGATGGGCGTGATCAATCCGTTGGCCGAATTGGCAAAGTTGGCCCACCAACACGACGCCATCATTGTGGGTGACGGTGCGCAAGCCGCGCCGCATCTACCAGTCGATGTCCAAGCCTTGGACGTGGATTTCTACGCGTTCTCTGGCCACAAGATGATGGGCCCAACCGGGATTGGGGCCTTGTATGGCAAACGGGCGCTGCTCGAAGCCATGCCGCCTTACCAATACGGTGGGGAAATGATTGACTTCGTGCACCAACAGGACAGTACCTGGGCGCAGTTACCGTACAAATTTGAAGCCGGCACGCAAAACATCGCCGGCGCCGTGGGCTTAGGCACCGCGGTGGATTACCTGACCAGCGTGGGCATGACCAACGTCGAAGCCCACGAACAAGCCATTGTCGATTACTTATTACCGAAATTGGTGGCGGACCCCGACCTCGAGGTTTACGGTCCCCACGATCCCGCTAAACATACTGGTGTGATTGCCTTTAACGTGAAGGGCATTCACCCCCACGACATCGCCACGGCGCTGGACATGGAGGGTGTGGCCGTTCGGGCCGGACACCACTGTGCACAGCCGTTGATGACGTACCTCGGGTTGGTTGCGACCGCCCGGGCTAGCTTCTATCTCTACAATACCCAGCAGGACGCTGACCGGTTGTTAGTCGCCCTGGCCGAAACAAAGGAGTTCTTCAACCATGGGGCTGTCAAAGCTTAACAGTTTATACCGGGAAGTTATCCTGGATCACGCGGATCATCCGCGTCACAAACACGATTTACAGACGAGTACGAATACGATTACCTTAAAAAATCCCACTTGTGGGGACGTGATCAATCTATCCATCAAATTGGATGACCAAGATCAAATCGCGGATATCGGCTTCAGCGGCGATGGCTGCACGATTAGCCAGTCGTCCGCCAGCATGATGACCGACGCCGTCATGGGCAAGGATAAAGAAACCGCGCTGCGCATGGCCAAGACCTTTTCCGACATGGTCATGGGCACGAAGCACCCGCAAGCAGACCTTGATGAATTAGGGGATGCCGCCATTTTATCCAGTATCATGAGTTTTCCGGCTCGAATCAAGTGCGCAACGCTAGCTTGGTGGGCCTTACAACGGGCATTACTTGAAGAAGACGCGCCCACAGATGAGGAGGAAGCATAATGCCAGACATGCCAGAAGAAGTGGTCGATGATAAGGACTATGAATTCGGATTCCACGATGATATCAAGCCCGCCTATTCTACGGGCCGGGGCCTGACGGAACAGACCGTGCGGGACATTTCCGCCGCCAAGAAGGAACCCAAGTGGATGCTGGATTACCGGCTGAAGGCTTACGAAATCTACAAGAAGCTGCCGATGCCCAAGTACGGGCCAGACCTGTCCGGCTTGGATTTGAAAGATATGCTGTACTACCAAAAGATGACCGACAAGAAGTACCGGGACTGGGACGATGTGCCCGCTGACCTGAAGAAGACCTTCGATCGGTTGGGGGTTCCCGAGGCCGAACGTCAATACCTGGCCGGGTCCTCTGCCCAGTACGAATCAGAAGTGGTCTATCACAACATGCGCGACGACTTCGCCAAGCTCGGTATCATCTTTACCGATACCGACACGGCCTTGCGCGAATACCCGGAACTGTTCAAGAAGTGGTTTGGTAAATTGGTCAAGCCAACCGACAACAAGTTTGCCGCTTTGAACGCGGCCGTTTGGTCCGGTGGCTCCTTCATTTACGTGCCGAAGGGTGTGCAAACGAAGACGCCGATCCAGTCCTACTTCCGGTTGAATTCCGAAAACTCCGGACAGTTCGAACGGACCTTGATCATCGTTGAACCCGGCGCTCGCGTGGACTACGTGGAAGGCTGTACCGCCCCGAATTACTCGTCGGATAGCCTGCACGCCGCGGTCGTTGAAGTGAACGTGGAAAAGGATGCTTACTGCCGCTACACCACCATTCAGAACTGGTCGAACAACGTCTACAGTCTGGAAACCAAGCGGGCTGCCGCTGCCGAGAACGCCACGATGGAATGGGTCGACGGCAACCTAGGTTCCAAGGTCACCATGAAATACCCCTCCGTTTACCTGAACGGTGAGGGTGCTCGGGGGACCATGTTATCCATCGCCGTTGCCAGCAACAATATTCACCAGGACTCCGGTGCGCGGATGATTCACAACGCCAAGAACACGTCGAGTACCATCGTCTCCAAGTCCATTTCCAAGACCGGGGGCTCGACCGACTACCGCGGGACGGTGCGCTTTGGCCGTCACTCCGATGGGTCCAAGGCTCACGTGGAATGTGACACGATCATCATGGATGACCAGTCCTCGTCCGATACGATTCCGTACAATGAAATTTCTAATGCCAACGTTTCCATGGAACACGAAGCCAAGGTCTCGAAGATTTCTGAGGAACAGCTGTACTACCTGATGAGTCGGGGCATTTCGGAAGCCAAGGCGACGGAAATGATTGTCATGGGCTTCGTGGAACCGTTCACCAAGCAATTACCAATGGAATACGCGGTCGAATTGAACCGTTTGATCAGTTTTGAAATGGAAGGAGCTATCGGCTAGGCCGGAGCTCAAGCAAAGGAGGTTCACCACAGATGGATGAAGCAAAACAACTGTCACCGGCTGAGGTCAGCGTCATGCAGGCCTTGGAAATGGTGATCGACCCAGAACTGGGCATTGATTTGGTCAACCTAGGCTTGATCTACGGCGTGCACGTCGATGGCGATTCTTGTGAGGTCGACATGACGTTGACCACGATGGGGTGCCCGCTGAGTAACGCGCTGGATGCAGCGATTATTCAGGTGGTCACGGCCGTTGAAGGCATCGAGCACTGTGACATTAAGTTGATTTGGGAACCGGCGTGGAATATGGGCATGATGACCCGCTACGCCAAGGTAGCTTTAGGCATTCATGAATAGGGTGAGTTGATATGAATATTGGCATCTTTGTGGCTCGCCGCAAGGCCCTCAAAATTTCGCAGGTCAAGCTGTGTACGGGAATTTGCACGCAGGCGACGCTCAGTAAATTTGAAAATAATAACCGCGTTCCGTCGCTGTCGATTCTCAGCAAGCTGTGCGTGCGCTTGGGCCTCACGGTGGATGACCTCTACCAGGAAAGTGCGGAGACTGCGGTGCAGTTGCGGCACGACCTGGACAATATTGAAAAGGAACTGATGATGGAGAATTATCAGTGCGTTTTGAAACGGTTGGCGAAGTTCAAGCCCAACCAAATTGATGAGATCAACGTAAAGATGCAGTTCTGTTACCTGCGTGGGTGTGTGAATGCGCTGGTCAATCAGCAGCCGGATAAGATTCTCTTCGACTTCGCCCAGATTTTAAATGACCTGGACGAACGTCACCAAACGATTTTTACCCAGCTAGCCTTTCTGGGGTCGGGCATCATGTACGCGCGGCACCAGGAGACCCAGCAGGCGGACTTCTACTTTGACAAGGTCTATCAACACATCAAGGCGTACCACCCGGACGACCATCTGGATGAACCCAATCAGTATTACCTGCGGATGTTGACGCTGATCTTCTTCACGGCGGACTTCTATGCGGGCCAGGACAAGTATCGGCTGAGCAATCAACTGATCGACACCGGCGTGCAACTGTGTTCCGACGAGCGGGTCACGTATTACCTGCCCCGCCTGAAGTTCTTGGCCACGCAAAACGCGGTCAACCAAGGTAAACAACCGGCGACGATTCAACGCCTCATGGATGAGACGCTGGCCTTCACCCGCATCAATCAAAATGAAGTCATCGAAGTTAAGCTGGCGGCGTTGAAGTGTCAATTCAACCGGCAGTTGGCGGAGAATAAATAGAGTTGGTTAGGTGTCAGAACCAACGAAGAAAGGTCGACTTTTTGCGAAAAGTCGGCCTTTTTGCTGTCTGAAGATTAAGTTTGTCCGGAAACTGAAAACGCTTTACTGACAGTATGTTATACTACAGTTGTAGTAGGTATCCTGCTAAATAATTGTGACGATAACCAATTAACGGCAGTGAACATAATTTAAAGATTAAACCAAAATAGGACAAGGAGGATGGGCTTTGAATGAGAACGAAAAGTGGATCACTCGTTACTTTGAAAACGCCCCCGTTGCCATTATTTTATTCCAAGAAGATGAGATGCTAGCGTGTAATCAGGCAGCGCGGTGTTTGAAAGAAAAATTGAATTTTTATCCACATTACTTATATGAAATTGGCCACGCGGCGGTCAATCAACAGGGACGACCCGTAACGGATTGCCCAACCTGTGAAATCGCCAAACAGGCACGAGAAGTCGTGGTGCCGGTCCTGGCCGCTGAGGATGACTCGGTGGACGCAGGCTACTTGATGTTTTACAAGGCCCTGGACCTGCGCCAACATATCTCCTCCTTAACGTTAAAGAGCTGTAGTTCAGTCAATCGGGGACTCCGACTGGCCCAAAATGAAGAAATCAGTCGCTACGTGGTCAAGGCCAACGAGGAAGACCGTCATCAGATTTCGGCGGACCTTCACGACAACGTGGCCCAAGGCCTGTACTTTGCGACGACCGGGGTCAAACGGTTGGCCAACTGTGACCTCAGCCCGGCTGAACGGCAAGAACAGGCCGAAGCGATTACTAAACAACTCCAGGCCACCCTGGCCGAGGTCAGGAACATGGCGCTGGCGGTACGGCCGTCAGTCATGGACGATTTTGGCTTGTTCGCGGCGTTGCGGTCATTGGCTACGCGTCTGCAGAGCACGACCGGCATCGCGATTTCAGTTGGCGGTAATGCCAAGCCGGAACAGCTATCGTCGGCGATTCAAAGTGCGATGTACCGGGTCGCCCAGGAGGCCATCAACAATGCCGTGAAGCATGCCAACCCGCAGGAGATTATGCTCTTATTGGTTGAGCACAACCACTTTATTACCCTCCAAATTATTGATGACGGGGACGGGTTTGACGTGGCTAAACATTCGCAATTTAACGGCCACTCCCTAGGCTTGAGCGATATGCACGAACGCATCAAGTCATTGAGTGGGATTTTCCAGTTGGAATCTACGCCAGGCGTGGGGACCACGGTGTCGGTTAAATTTCCAGTCTGCACGAGTAAGGGGAGCCTTCAACATGTATAAAGTCTTAGTAGCGGACGACCACGCAATCGTGCGGTCGGGCCTGAAAGCCATCGTGGATGATCAGCCGGATTACCAAGTCGTCGCGGAGGCGGCCAACGGCAATGACACGTTTGTGCGCGCTGGTCAGGGCGATATTGATATGATTATCATGGATTTGAGCATGCCGCCGGGTGAAAGTGGCCTAGTGACGACCAAGAGGATTCACAGCCAGTACCCGAAAATCTGGATTTTAATTTTGTCGATGCACGGCGAAGAGGATTACGTGGACCAGGCCATTAAGAACGGCGCGTCCGGCTACGTCCTGAAGAGTTCGCCGGATAGTGAAATCATCAATGCCATCACGACCATCGTGAACGGCCGGCATTACGTGGATGAGAACGTGATCCTGCTGAAGTCCGACATCAAGAATATCCTCACGGACGTGGATAAGACCAATCTGTGGGGCCATAGTCCGTTGTCCAAACGGGAGCGGGAAGTCATGCCGCTGGTGGCGCTGGGGTACTCCAACAAGGAAGTGGCGGCTAAGCTGAATATCACGACCAAGACGGTGGAGGCGCATAAGGCTAGTATTATGCGGAAATTGGATTTGACGTCGCACGTCGAGCTAGTCCGCTACGCCATCCACCACAAGTTAATCGAGTTCTAAACGGGTGTTTCCGGCGCCTCCGGGCTGGTGAAAACTGGTCTGGTCGTGTCCGTTCCCGGCGGCGCGCTCAAGGCGCCCTGCTGTGGGGTCGGTTCCAGCCGAAGAGCGGGCTTCCACCTCAACTTTGAGCCTGAGGAGCGGTCTCAAAGGTTGTCCCATGCTCTAAGCTGAGTGGGAAACCTCAGCTAAGACCATCGACACAGCCTGGCACCTTGGCGCGCCTCTGGTCACTCCCACGACCGGCCCAGTTTTCCCAGCCCTGCGGCTGACACGGGTTTGGAACTGAAACTTGTGGTTGTGGGTTGATAGAGTGGTGTTCTAAAATAACTATCTATAGTAAAAAGCGCGTTCAGTTTTGAGCCTGAGCGCGCTTTAATTTGTGGCAGGTGTTGTTTTAGTTATCACTCGTAAAGGTATAGCGTGAAGGAAATCTGGCCATTTGTCAGGTTACCGCTAGCCGTTGGGTATAAAACGTAGGTCGTATCGTGGTTGGCAACTAGCGCTTTCTCAACGCTGGCGACGATTTTGAGGCCCAGTTGGCCCTGGCCCATCGTTTCCAATTTGGCGTTGTGATGCTGGGGGTCAATTGCGGCTGCTAGATTTGTGATAGCTGGGAGATTGACCGTCGTAATTTTATCGGCGTCTAAGTTCTTGATTCGCACGAGCTGAATGACGGCGGCCATGGACATTTGTTCGGGCGTCAGGTGGTTGGACCTGTAGTAGTCATACATCATCGCGAGGTGGTTATTGTTTTCATAACCATCCTTTTGCAACTGCTTAATGGCAAAAACCTCGAGCTGATTCTGGTCGGTGGCGTTCAGGGCCGTTGAAAGGCTGAGCCCATCGGTGGTGAGCACCTGCTTGCGGTAAGTCCCGGACTTTAGAAAGCCGTGCCAGATCCAGCCCGCGGTCCGTTTGTTTTTACTGACCACGTAATAGTAACGGGCCACGTGCGTGCCATGCTGGAGCAGCGCCGTCTTTTGGGCGACCCAGGTCGTGTGCGGAAAGTATTTCGTATTATGTAGTTTGGCCGTGTGCTGTTGATTCCACAAATAATGCGTCTGGACATCCCGGTTATGGTAGTAGGATGGCCGCGACAAGCTGTAGCTGTCGGTCGTCACGTATTGACTCGCGTGCGCCGCGGTCGGCAATAGTAGGATAGCAGACAGTGTTAAAACGGTTAAGACAACGATCTTTTTGAACATATAATCCCCTCCATTGCCTAGTATACCAGTCTGTCGTTTGATGTGAGAGATAATCCAATTAATGTTAAATCAGTCCAGCATATTATGAGTTGCTTTTAATTTTTACACCCGGTATAGTCGAGATTAACTGAAAAAGACACTAGGGGTGCCAGTCGGCTGAGATGGACACGTGCCAATCCCTTTGAACCTGTTGAGCTAAGACTCGCGTAGGAAAGTGGTCGGTCTGCTGGAAATGCCAGGGGAGCCGTCGTCGTGGGGGAACGGGGCTTTTTTGGTGAATTTGCAGTAGGAGTGTGACGAGAATGTCCAAGAAAGTGTATCCGATGACGCTGACCGCCATGTTGGTGGCGTTGGCCGTGATTGGTGGGAGTGTGTTTTCCTTTACGATTGGGGTCGCCAAGGTTGCCCCGGTTCAGCATTTGATTGACGTGGTGTCTGGGGTTCTGTTGGGGCCGTGGTGGGCCTTGGCGCAGGCCTTTTTGACCTCGGTGATTCGCAATATCATCGGGACGGGTACGGTGTTGGCCTTTCCCGGCAGTATGATTGGCGCGTTTCTTAGCGGCTGGCTCTTCCAGAAAACGGGGAAGCTCCTGGCCGGCGTCTGTGGTGAACTGCTGGGGTCGGGCGTGATTGGCGCTTTCGTGGCCTATCCCGTGGCTGCCTGGTTGATGGGCACGACCGGGGCCGTCTGGCTGTTTCTGCCGAGTTTCTTCATGAGCGCCTTGGTCGGCGTTATTTTGGCCTACGCGCTCCTGAAGAGCATGTGGGCGAGCGTGATTGCGCCGCGATTGGATAAGCTTCAAGGCAAGTAGATGGGTGCAAAAAAAGAGTCTGGGACAACCCCCCAGGCTCGATTTTTGTGTACCCACTCCCTTGCCGTGTCCTAAGCTAAATCGAGTCCGTGAATGCAATTAGCGTACAACCAGTCTTTCAGTTGTCGATCGTCATTAGTTTCGTAAAATGGGGCTAACAACTCGTTGAATGTTTCCAATTGCTGTTCGTTGACGGTGATGATACCAATTCCCATGGGGATGGCTAGATAGTTGATGGTTAAAAATGCCGTACGCTTATTGCCATCCCAGTAAAACTGACTGCGCATCATCAACAGCAATAGATCCAGCAGGCATTCGGTCTGCGTTTTGTTTTGCGCCAAAGCCGCGTTGATCAATTTGGGGACCTGTGCTTCATCGGGAATATCAGGAACGTATTCCGTATCGTCTAACGTGACATTACCTGTACGGATATGACCGGGATCAAGCGAATCTGCTTGGGCGACCAAGCGATTGATCTCATTGCTGACAGTCAGTGAATAGGGAGGCTGATTGTCGATAACAAATTGCCAACCACGTTTCAAATTAACGATAGTAGTGATGTCGTCCGTTGAGATACCTGACACTGACATCCCTTCAACAATGGTCCGCGTCTGAGGTAACGTGGCACGCGTGCCTTCAAATTTGGAAGTCGCGTAGATCAAGTTGACCAGGTTCTTTTTAGCAAAAAACTGTGCTTGCTGCTTAGTCATTTTAAATTTATCTGTAAATTGCATAGTGGCACCTCCTGTGAAGCGTACTCGTATAGTAATTTTAGCATAGTTAGGCTCGGGTTTTAACTGCTAGGGCTGGTTGACACTAGGCATATGCCTTGAGTCTACTTATTCATTCTGTGTATACATAAGATTCAAAAAAGGACTGTTCCGAGAAATCATCGATTTCTCGGAACAGTCCTTTTCAATACGTGAGTTATGAGTTTTGTCCCAGGCGCTTTCACTTACTTGCGGGTTAAAACACTGACACTTAATTTTGGCTTGTATTGCAGTTGGTAGGTGTGGCCGGCGTGAGACTTAAAGGCTTTCCCGGCCTTGCGCGTCCCATACTTTTGTAGCTTCAACGTCTTCCCCTGACGCTGGAGCTTGGTGTAGGCCCACGTTTTCTCAACGCTGTCGTAGGACCGCAAGCGGTAGGCCTGACCGACTTTCTTGTAGGCCAGGCGATTGCCGCCATAGTCGTGGGTGCCGTAGTCGTACATCACGTACAGCCACTTGGGAATCAAGATTATCGCGTTGTTCGTGACCTCCGTTGTGTCGTGGCCTAGGTGCTGTACGCGTGGCTTGGCATACCAGACGCCGCGCAGTTGTTTCGGTGTGCCGGGCGTCCATTTGGCTTTGGCCTGCGCTTGCGCCGTGGTGGCTTCCCCGCAACCGAGCGCTAGCCCCAAGACAACGATGGTTCCTGTTATAAATTTGTTCATAAATAATCCCCTCCGATACCGCCCATTATACCAGATTGGCTGATTAACCGGGAATCTGGGGGATGGTAGCCTTTTCCGCGCAAAAGTTTTAAACTTTTACGTAGGAGGTTTTGTGGAGTGAAAGAGCAAGCAACGTTGTCAAAAAAGACCATCTTGTTGATGGCAGTCGTGACGGGGGTCATTGTGGCCAACCTGAACTTCATTCAACCGATTGAAAATTTAATTGCGGCGGACTTCAACCTGTCCAAGGCAGTCGTCGGCATGCTGGCGATGGTCACGCAGCTGGGATACGCCTTTGGCCTGTTGCTGATCGTGCCACTGGGGGACATTTTCGACCGGTATCGGTTGATTCAATTCATGATGGTGCTGTCCATTCTTTCCCTATTGTTAGCGCATTGGGCGCCGAACGCCGGCGTCTTTGCGGTCGCCACGGGGTTAGTCGGCATCACCTCGGTGGCGCCCCAGATCATCATCCCGTATGCCGGGTACTTGGCGCCGGGACTCCAACGGGGGAAGGTCTTGGGCATCGTTTTGAGTGGCCTGTTGACGGGGATTCTCCTGTCGCGGTCCTTTAGCGGATTGCTAGGGAGCATCATGCCCTGGCAGGATATCTACCTAGTAGCGGCGGCCATTGACCTGGTTTTCCTGGTCATCGTGCATTTCCAGTTGCCCCATGACGAACGGGGTCATCAGGATTTGAAATACTGGCCGGTCATTCTCACGCTACCCAAGTTGTTTGCGACTCAGAAGCCGTTACGAGGTGCGGCCATCAATGGCTTTTGCCTGTTTGGGATGTCCAACGTCCTGTGGTCCACGCTGGCCTTTTACCTCGCTGCGCAGTATCACCTGGGCAGTAGCGTGGCCGGGTTGCTGGGCCTGTTAGGGATCGCTGGGGTGTTGGCCGCTCCCATGATTGGCACGCTGGTCGATCAGCGGTCACCGCGGTTGACGGTGGGCCTGGGGATGGTCTTCTCCGGCGTCGCGTTCCTGATTTTTTGGCTGGCTGGCCACTGGCTGCTGGGACTCATCGTGGGAATCGTCCTTCTCGACTTGGGGACCCAGTTCAGTCAGGTGTCCTGCCAAGCCATCGTACAGTCCTTGAATCGCCAACAGAGTAGTCGGAACAACTCCGTCTTCATGTTCAGCTATTTCTTGGGCGGGTCGATTGGGACCTTGTCCGCCACCTGGGCGTGGAGCCATGCTGGTTGGCTGGGCGTTTGTTTGGTGGCTTTGGTGTTCCTGGTGATTGCGGTGACGGGCCACTTCGTGATTGGCGAGCCGCAAAAATTAGCCACCGACTAACTTGAATTGGCGGGGTAAACTTTGGTCGTTGGACTTCGCCTCCGGGACGGTGAAAATGGGCCGTGACGCTGTGGGCGCTGTCCGTTCCCGCCGGCGGGTTCAAAACGCCCTGCTATGGGGCCGGTTCCAGCCTGAGTGGCGGGCTTCCACCTCGACTTTGAGCCTGGGGACCGGTCTCAAAGGTCGTCCCGTGGACTAAGCTGAGAAATTCACTCAGCTAAGACCACCGACACAGCTGGGCATTTTGCCCCGCCTCTGGTCACTAACATTGCTCACAGCTTGGCTCATTTTTACCATCCCTGCGGCTGACACGGGTTTAGCCTGCCATCGAGTTGGTCTGGCTAATTTGTGCTACGGGGTGTTGCTAGTTATCCATCGGCGTGTTGAGCGTCTTTGACTTACAATAGAAGCGTTAGAACTCGGCGGAAACTAGCCGGGTTCTTTTCTACACTAAAGTTGACACCGTGTCACCCACATGATATGCTGTGCTTTGCAATAAATGACACCGTGTCACTTTTAACTTGAAAGGAGTCGTTTTACATGCCTTCCACGACTTTTAAAAACTTAAATCCTGAAAAACGGGCGCGCGTGATGGCGGCCTTACTGACGGAATTTTCTAACCATAGCTTAGCCGACGCGCAGGTTGCGCGGATCATGACGGCTGCTGGGATTGCCCGGGGCGCCTTTTATAAGTACTTTGATGACCTGACGGACGCCTACCAAACCGTGTATCACGAGGCCTTGGCCGCCGTTCACCGGGACGTTGAGACGACGCCGGGTGGGGTGTTTACGCCGGCGACCTATTACGATGCCGTCGTGGCCTTCGTGGATCAGTTCACCAATAGTCAATACGATGAGTTGATTCGGCGGCACTACAGTGAGAATGAAAGTCTCCTGCCCGACCATCCCGTTCCCGTGACCTTACCGGCGGCGGATTGGTCGGCGATGGTGCTGAGCCACGCAACAATCAAAGAAATCATGTTACGACCAGCTAACCGGGATGCGGCGTTGACGCGCTTCCAGCAAGCCCTACAGTTACTGGCAGAATAGGAGGCACCACCATGTTTTTAGCACTCAAGGAGATTCGCCACGAGAAGCTGCGTTACGGGCTGATCGTCGGGATGGTCGTCCTGGTCAGCTACCTGGTCTTCGTGTTGAGCGGCCTGGCGTACGGTCTGGCCCAACAAAACACGCAGGCGATTGCGACCTGGGACGCCCAGAAAATTGCGGTGACCAGCGATGCCAACGATAGCCTGGCGCAGTCACTGATGACCAAACAAACGGCTAATAAAGTGACGCTGACCAAGCATGAGGCTTACATCGGTCAGGCGGGCGTCGTCGCCAAGGCTAAGGGCCAACCGAAGCTGTCCGCCCAATTCCTAGGGATCAACCGCGGCGAATTTATTTATCGCAAACTGACCGTGACGAGCGGCCATAAGCCAACCACGTCTCGCCAAATTTTGGTCGACGATAGCTTCAAGACCAATGGCTACCACCTGGGTGATAAGGTGAGTTTGGGGGCCACCGGCGGCAAATTTAAAATTGTCGGGTTCACCCATAACGCTAAGCTGAGCGTGGCCCCGGTCATTTACGGGACGCTGGTGACCTGGCGGACGTTGAGCCACGTCACCAGTGATTTCAAGGCTGGCGGCATCGTGTCGAACCGGTCTGGTTTTAAGCCCCAGACCAGCGACCTGAAGACGCTCACCATGAGCCAGTTTATTAACAAGTTACCCGGTTATTCGGCGCAGAACACGACCTTTACCTTTATGATTGCCTTCTTGATGGTCATTGCGATGGTCGTGATTGCCGTGTTCCTGTATATTTTAACCATGCAAAAGTTACCCAACTATGCGGTTTTGCGGGCGCAGGGGATTCCGGCAAAGGTGTTGGTCACGACGACCATCAGCCAGGCGCTGATCCTGGTCGTTGGGGGCCTGGTTATCGGGGCCGCCCTGACCGCGGCGACGGTGCTGGTCCTGCCAGCCGGGTTGCCGATGAGCTTTAACGTGCCATTGCTTGCCGGCGTGACCGGGGGAATCCTCCTGACTGGCGTGTTGGGCGCGTTGATTCCCGTTCGGATTATTTTACACGTTGACCCCGTCAGCGTGATTGGAGGTTAAACCATGCCAGCATTGACGTTAGCACACGTAAGTAAGCAATTTGGGCACGACACCAACCAGGTCACGGTCTTAAAGGACGTGAACTTCGAGGCGGAGGCCGGCCAGGTCAGTCTGGTGATTGGGCCTTCAGGTTCTGGGAAGAGTACGTTTTTGACGATTGCGGGTGGCATTCAGACGCCCACGGCCGGTGAGGTCCACGTGCAGGACCAGTCACTTCAACAGTTGGCCGGGAAGGCGCGGGATGCCCTGCGATTGAACAAAATTGGCTTCATCTTACAGGCCTACAACCTGATTCCGTATCTGTCGGTCCAGGACCAATTTACCCTGGTCGACCGGGTCAAGCCCCGCGGCAATCTGACGGCGGAACAACTCGCCAATCTGTTGGATCAGCTGGGCATTGCCAACCTGACGAAGCAGTATCCGGGCGAACTGTCCGGCGGTCAAACGCAACGGGTCGCCATTGCGCGGGCGCTGTACCAGAACCCCGACATCATTTTAGCGGACGAACCCACGGCGGCGCTCGACAGTGACCGGGTCAAGGTGGTCGGGCAACTGCTCCACGACCTGGCCAAGCAGCACAACAAGGCCATCGTGGTCGTGACCCATGATTTGCGGCTCCAGGAGTTTGCGGATAAGACCTACGCGATTATGGACGGACGGATGACCCTCGCTTAAAAATAATTTTATAAGAGGGTAGACGGATTTTGTGCGAAGATACGCAAGATTGGTCTACACCATCGGAAAGGACTGCCTGCCTGGCGGTCCTTTTTCTATCGCCGTAGATGCGGATTCGGTCTAGAGCAGATGCGGACTTTGTGAACATCAAAAGAGCGATTTAACACCGGAGTAAGCGTTTACAACACAACCAACCAGCGGTATCATGTATTTGCTGATTATTTATGAAGGGTGAGGAAAGTTAATATGAATCGACATTTGAGTACGTTTTTTATTTTCACATTCGGTGCATTAGGTGGCCTCTTATTCGGGTTTGATACAGGTATTATTTCTGGGGCCTCACCATTGATCGAAAATAACTTTAATTTAGGCATTGGCCAGACGGGGTTCATCACGTCGTCCGTGCTGATTGGGTCTTCCGTCGGGGCACTGGGCGTGGGTCCGTTGGCCGACAAATATGGGCGGAAGCGGCTGCTAATTTTAGCCGCCATCCTGTTCCTGTTAGGGTCATCGTTATCCATGGTGGCCGTGGGTTTCTGGTCCATGGTTATCGCCCGGATCATCTTGGGCTTTGCCGTGGGTTCCGCGTCCGCTTTGACGCCAGCTTACCTGGCCGAATTGGCACCCGCTGAACGTCGGGGGTCTCTGGGGACGCTGTTCCAATTGATGATTACCTTAGGAATCCTGTTGGCCTACGTGTCTAACCTGGGATTCTTGAACCACAACCTGTTGGGCATCCGTGACTGGCGGTGGATGTTGGGGTCAGCCTTGATTCCAGCGGCCTTACTGTTGATTGGGGGCCTGTTATTACCCGAATCACCACGGTTCTTGGCCGAAAAGGGTGACAGCGAACAAGCCTTAAGCGTGTTAAAGATGTTACGGAAGAATACGACCGATGATCCCGAAAAGGAATTGGCCGAAATTGAAACCGTTGCCCATCAACCTAAGGGTGGCGTCAAGGAGCTGTTCACGATTGCCCGGCCAGCCGTGGTCGTGGCGGTCGGTATCATGCTGCTACAACAATTAGTTGGGATCAACTCCGTGATTTACTTCCTGCCCCAAGTCTTCATTAAGGGATTTGGTTTTGCGGAAGGTAGTGCCATCTGGATTTCCGTGGGGATTGGGATCGTGAACTTTGTGGTCACGGTGCTGGCCACGTTTATCATGGACAAGTTCAACCGGAAGACCTTCCTGATGTTTGGGTCAATCGTGATGGCCGTTTCCTTAGGGATTTTGGCCGTGATGAACTTCACCATGGACATCCACACGACGGCCGTGCCAACCATGATTCTGATTGCCATTTACATCTTCGGGTTCGCCATTTCTTGGGGTCCTATTGCCTGGGTCACGATTGGGGAAATCTTCCCATTGAGTGTGCGGGGAATTGGGTCTTCCATCGGGTCCGCGGCCAACTGGATTGGGAACTTCCTGGTTTCCCAATTCTTCCTGGTCATGTTGGCCTACTTCCACAACAACGTCGGTGGTCCCTTTGCCGTCTTTGCCGTGTTCGCCGTTCTGTCCATGTTCTTCGTCCACTACTTGGTTCCCGAAACGCGGGGCAAGTCACTGGAAGAAATCGAAATGGAACTGCGGCATCATGATAAGAAAGCAGAAATGTCAGATAAATAGCGTGTGAACAACGGAAGGCTGGGGCTGTGGCCCAAGCCTTTTCGTTTGGGATGAGATATTGAAGGTATAGGTTATCACATGGTGAAAAATAGCAGTCAAAAAGCCGCCTAATTCAGGCGGCTTTTCGTTCTCCTAGGCGGCATCGGGGCCACCCAACAGGAGGGTCATAAATTGTTGAATCGTGGTGCGGTCGGCATCGGCAATCAGTTGGCAGAGCAGCCAGAGCTGTTGGGGGTAACGCACATCTGCGACGGGGGCCAGCGGAAATTTTGGGGTCAGTTCTAGGTCCTTGAAGGCGAGGCGGGCCTGCGCCAGTCGCAGGTGAAAGTCGTCGTTTGAGACCCCGGCAATTTGGGCGCATCCTCGGGTGATGTTGTCGGTTTGATTGGTGAAGAAGTAGCGGCCGTGCTGTTGGCTAGTGAACTGGCGAACGCGTTGGTTGAGCAGCGCTGGCGGTAGAATTGGCGTGCCGTAGTAGAGTAGGCTTGCGACGAGGAAGTCGGTGTCAAACGTCCACGGTCGGTAAACCCGGTGGCGCACGCCGTAGTTAGCGGCGGCCCGCCCATCGATGTAGGTCGTTTGTGGATCGGCATTGTGATGCGTGAGAACAGTTAGGGTTTCTGGGGTTAGGAGGTGTAAGGTCATTGGGCACCGCCTTATTTGCTAAGAATCGATGCAATAATCGGTTGTACCTCGGCCAGGGACTTGCCCTTGAGCATCCCACAGACGATGCCCGTTTGCTTGGCGTAGTGGTCGTAGCCACGGTCGGTCATGGGGATGGTGGTGGTTTGATCTAGATCAGCGAAGGCGAAGTCACAGTTGCTCATCCGAGCCGCAAAGGCAGTGGGCGTGACGCCGCATACATCCGCACACACCCGGATAAAGGCATCGAGGTCCGCCGTGATATTAATGGCTTCATATTGCACGCCGGAGAGGTCCGTGGCTACCCGCTTCAGGTCCGCAAAGTTAAACGCTTGGGGTCCGACCATGACTAAGGCTGCGGCCAGAAACTCGTGGTCGTAGGACCAGCGCCGGTGTTCATAATTGTAGATGGCCCGTTTGACTAATCGAATAGGAGACACGGTACTGTTGGGGTGCTTGGCTTGAAATTTAGCTAATAGGTCTAAAATGATTTCGTTAAAGTTGTTCATTATTATTACCTCAATTTGTTTAAAATTTTAAATTTTCAACAGCGCCGTTGAATTGATTCCTTGTTAACAAAATTAAGGTTATCACGGAAGATAGAGACTTGCAAGCTTGTAAGTACCGTTATACCGGCGTTTTGGAGGCATCCAAGTGCAATTTAATCCAAGGCAATAGGTGCTTAAAATCGATCAATGTCATTTTTGGGAGGAGTTAACCTCAATTTAAAAAAAAGATAAAATTTTTTAAATTCGCCCTGAAAAGCAAAAAATCCACCCAAATTCGGTGGATGACGACAATTATTCTGTAGGTAGTTGCCCCAATTGCACCTGACATTCAGTGCGGATGGCAGCAATCAATTCGGTTGGCGCCGTTTGAAGCGTGGCTGCGTGACCCAGGTAAAGAAACCAGCGGGCAAAGTCCTGGAGTTGTTCTGACGAGGCTGGGTCCAGGTAGCATTCCAATACGGCCGTCTGGTGGAACTGGGCACGGTACTGAAGCGGCGCTGTGGGGTGGGGATGCTGTTTAAACTGTTGAATGGCGTCGGTCGTTAATTTCAAGCGAACGTTGGGTTGCGGCCGGGCCGCTTTGATGGCGTCGGCGATGGCGTCCGGGTCCAGCGCCTGTTCCTGAGCGACCGGGGTAACAGCCACGATGTCCGTGATTTTTAGTTCATAGAAGCGGCTAGCGTTCAGGTCCCAGGCGTCGACGTACCAGATGGCCTGACGATTGTAGACGTGGCGAACCCAAACGGTGTGGGTGGTCGTCGCCAGTTTGAGCTGGAGCTGGCGGCTGGTCAGGCAGTCATTTAGTAGTGTACGCAGCATGGGTGGCGCAAAGTCGGTCAGCTCGGTCAGTTTGGTGTTGGCCGGATTGGTGTGACTGAAGACTAGCAGTTCTTGTAGCGTCAGAAGGTCATCCTGTTGGGTCTTTGAGGCGATGGCCACGAGTTTCTCCGTCAAGGTATTACGGTTTTGTAGGTAGGGAAGCTGGGTATTTAGCGTCGCCAGAAAACTGACAAATAGGGCCTTCAGTTCTTCGTTGTTGAACTGGACGGCGGGCAACAGGGTATTCTGGAGAACGGCGTAACCGCCATCGCGGCCCACGCTCGACGTCAGGGGCATCCCCAGCTCCTGAATATTTTCAAGATCACGAATGACCGTGCTCCGCGATACCTGAAAGTGGCTCATCAATTCTCGAATCGTAAAAAATTGGCGATTGTTGATGTACCGCATCATGGTATTGACCCGTTCCGTTTTTGTCATGATTTTCTCCAAATAGTGTCAGTTTCTGAAACCATTAGTGATTATACTGAGTCTATCATTTAAAGGAGGCCACCACAATATGGCAAATTACACGATTGAAACGAAACCCGCATTCACCGTTTTAGGCATCGATACGGTCCTGACCGGCAACTTCCCCGAAATGGGTCAGCAGAAGGCGAACTTCTGGCAAAAGATCAACGCGGACCACGCGCTGGCAAAACTGGACGGCATCAACGACTACCCCTTCGCCGTTAACGAAGCCATCAACGGTGAATTCCATTACTACGCCGGTCGGCAAGTCACGACGGCTGCGACGGCCGCAGCGGGGCAACGGTTGATTGAATTTCCCGCTGGCAAATACCTGGTCATTACCGGCACGGCGGCGGACCAAATGGGGCTGTACAACGCGCTCGAAGGTCCCGCATTTGGCGAAATCTTACCCCAATTAACTGACTACGCCTACGTGGGTGGTCCCAACACGTCTTACGTAACGGGGAGCGATGACGCCGGGGTTCACGGCGAAATGCTGGTGCCCTTAGTCGAAAAATAGATTCGTGAATCGTCAGTGTAGGTGGCTGACGATTTTTTGTATAATGGAAATAACAACGAGGAGGGGTTTCCATGAAACACGAATGGCGCAAAGCTGAGAAGGACTGGTACTTATCCAAGCAACCGGCGCTGTTAACGCTGCCAGCACTGAATTTTATCACGATTGAAGGCCAGGGTTATCCCAATCAGCCGGACTTCGGTGAGCACGTCGCCGCCCTGTATCCGGTGGCCTATCAGCTACGAATGGCGCTGAAACGCGGTGAACTGGGTGAACCCTACGAGTATACGGTTTACCCGCTGGAGGGCGTCTGGACGACGACTGATGGCTCGCGGGGGGCCGACCTGAACAAGGCGGCCTTGAAATACAAAATCATGTTGCGTCAGCCAGACCGGTTGACGGCCACGGATTTTGCTCAGGCCTTGGCTGCCGTTCAAGCGAAGAAGACCAATCCCTACTTTGACCACTTAAACTGGGAAACTTACGCGGAGGGACAGGTGCTCCAGACCATCCATCACGGGCCATTTGATGACGAGCCGGCCACGTTTGCCCAGCTCCAGACGGTCTTGACCGAGCAGAACTTGCAGGTCATCCCCACCATGGGCGACTACTGGCACCGCGAAATTTACCTGACGGATGCCCGCCGGACCGCTCCGGAAAGGGCGAAAACCCTGCTACGGTATCGGGTTCAACCGAAGTAAATCAAAAAGTCGCCTGGCAACTTGTCGGACGACTTTTTTGATGCGATTAGATTACGGGAGCCACTGTAGGACGCTGTCCAGAGTGGTCACCGTGTGGGTTGGTCGAGCGGCGGCTGTGGGTTTTGCGTTTTCCCGGTTGACCCAAATCGACCGCCAGCCAAGCTGATCAGCGGGGATGATGTCACTGGCATAGCCTTGCGCGATGTGCCAGTGATTCTCGGGGGTGAAGCCGTAATGCTTGCCCACGGCATCGAAGAAGGTGTGATCTGGTTTGTAGGCGTGCACGTCCTCGGCAGTCCAAATGTCGAAGGGCACCTGGAGGCTGTCGGCATTGGCAGGGATGATATCCCAGCTGGAGTTGGACATCATAATCAGGTGGTAGCCGCGCTCACGTAGCGTTTTGAGCGTGGCAATGACTTCGGGAAACGGTGTCAGGGCACGGTGCGCCATTAAGACTTCGGGATAGTAGCGCTCGAAACCATGTTTGAGGCCAAATTGTTCGTCTAGGTGGAGTAAATTGTTGCGGGTCAGCAAATCATAGTCCAGGTAGGGATGCATGTTGTTGCGGTCGCCCTGATAGGTGATGAACCGTTGCCGGGCTAATTTGGCATCAACGCCCAGCTGAAGCGCGGCCCGGACGATTTCAGCGTAGGTGCCTTCCTCCCGTAGCAGGGTGCCGTAACAGTCAAAGGTTAGAAATTTTGTCATCGGAATAACTTCCTTAGTCAAACTAAAAAACCACCCGCAAAGGTGGCTTTTCGTAGCTGTAATGCACAATCAATCTGTTTTTAGTGGTGACCAAGAGGGGGTAACCAGGTGGCCACTGAAATTTTCTGATCGGTTAGACGGTTAATCCTAACCAATCGCAGCTGTCAGTCCGTAACGTGGTTCACAAGCTGGATAGCGGGGGGCTGTCTGGTTGTGAACGTTGTTGGCGGTTACTGGGGTGGTGTGTCGCAGAGGGACTGGCCTCTTTGTTGGACCCTGGAACCGGTGGACTGACCGATGCATTTTAGATTCCGGAGACGTGCGGCCTCTGAAACGTGCTCCGTGGGGCAGACAGTTCCGCTTAACACCGTAACGAAAATCCCCCAAGTGCGGGGGCATTCCCGTTACGCCGTTAATGCTCGCTGTCTAAGCGCCCCACTCCGCACTCTATTTTGCGTCGTAAGCTGCTTGGAAAATCTTGATGATATCTTCTTTAGTCCCTACACGAGGGTTAGAGAAGGCGTTCCCATCCTTCAAGGCGTTTTCAGCCATCAGTTCAAAGTCTTCTGGCTTTGCACCGATTTCCTTGATGGACTTAGGAATACCAACGTCTTCTGACATCTGCTTCATGGCCTTGATGGATAATTCAGCAGCGTCACGCGTTGATAAGCCTTCAGTGTTTTCACCCATGATTTCAGCTAATTCAGCGAAACGTTCTGGGCAAGCAATGATGTTGTATTCTTCAACGTAAGGCAGGAGCAAAGCACAGCAAACACCATGTGGGGCGTCGTATTGACCACCTAATTGGTGAGCCATGGCGTGAACGTAACCTAAGTTAGCGTTGTTGAAGGCCATCCCGGCTAACATTTCAGCTTCGACCATCTTGGTCCGAGCTTCGAGGTTGTGGCCGTTAGCAACGGCTTCACGTAAGGAAGTTTCAATCAACTTGATAGCTTCGATACATTGTGAGTCGGTGATTGGGTTGTGGTCAACGGAAACGTAGGGTTCGATGGATTGAACGAAAGCGTCCATCCCAGTAGCGGCGGTTAAGCCCTTAGGAACGTCCAACATCAAAGTCGGGTCGTTGTAGGAAACCAACGGAATGTTCCGCCATGAAACAACAACGAACTTCAAGTGGGTTTCTTCGTTCGTGATAACGGCGTGACGAGTCAATTCAGAACCCGTCCCAGCAGTCGTGTTAACGGCAATCAGTGGTGGCAAAGCCTTGTCGAGCGTTTCGATCCCAGCTAACTTGGTGATGTCATCACCGTTAGTCAAGATAATGCCGGCACCTTTACCAGTATCATGAGCAGAACCCCCACCAACAGTGATGATGGAGTCAGCGCCTGAATCCAAGTAAAGTTTCTTAACTTCTTTGATGTTGCGAATCTTAGGGTTCGGTTCAACGTTGTTGTACACAACGTAGTCAACACCAGCAGCCTTTAAGGAATTCAAGGTCTGTTCAACCGCACCGTTTTCCATTCCTTCAAGGAACTTATCCGTTACGATGACGGGCTTCTTCATCCCTAACATCTTTGCACGGTCACCAATCTTGCTAATTACGCCAGGGCCAAAGAAATTGACACTGGGCATAAGAAAGTCATAACTACGTTCAGCCATTATACAAATGCCTTCTTTCGGAAGTTTTGAAAATCATTGGTACCAATTTCACAAAGCAATTATAACTAAAAAAATTACAGTTTGCAACTGCTTTCGGGTAAAAGTTTGTTAGTTGTCCGAGAAAACCAGGGCGTATCACCGATTTGGCGGTGTTCGTTCTGACCAAAGAAAATTTATTTAGCGCTTACAAAAGTGTGAATGTATTAATGAAAAGTTAAACAAATTGTTCTCATTTCGCTGTGAATCTCGGGGGAGACAACTGCTTGCGTCAGGTTTCACCGGGTCGTGAACCCCCTAACGCATTTTCCCTGGGAGCGGGTTAAAAGGCATCTCAGGGATGAGAAAATTATACCGCGGCTGATCGTTCCCGACGGCAGGTTCAAGGTGCCCTGCTGTGGGGTCGGTTCCAGACTAAAGGGCAGTCTTCCACCTCGACTTTGAGCCGGAGTGCGGTCTCAAAGGTCGACCCGTGCTCTAAGCTGAGAATAAAGCGCTCAGCTTAGAGCACCGACACAGCTGTTCACCTTGACCTGCCTCTGGTCACTAACATGGTGGTGTGATTTTTCATCTTTGCGGCTGACATTGGTTCAATCCGCAGTTACGGGGGGGTGATTGTTGGTGTGTTCCGTTATTTTAGTCCAGTCTAAATTGAGTTGAAGGGATAGTTGCTGTCCATCGTATGCATAGGACATTATTAGCATATTTAAGACAGTGATCTGCGACAATGATTGTCGTTTATCTTAATTATTAATCAGACAATTACTATTTAGTGTTAGCCATTGTAGTTGTTGATGGGTTGGCCTAAAATTGACAGTAAGATCTACATAAATCAATTGCGGAGGCAGAAAAATGGCACATAAAAAGCACTGGCTAACGGTCGCTGTTGCATTGTTGGCAGCGGGGAGTTTGGCGGGATGTACGTCTAATATGAGTAGTCGGCAGGCCAAGAATGCGTTTAAGCAAGCCCAATCTAGCAGTAAACAGGCGTCGGGGAAGACGGCCAAAGATGAGTCGATCATCGCGGCTGCCCAATCCTTGAATGCCGATGGCAAATACAAGCAGTCGAACAAAAAGCTGAGCAGTATTAATCTGACGGATCTAAACAAGAAGGGCTTTGGCGCCCTGAAGACGGAATTTTTCAGTCTGCAAAAGAGCAACGATAAATTCCTGTTGAAGAAGACCCAGTCCAAGGGCAATAGCGCGGCTACGAGTCAGACTAGTGGGGGCAACACGGCCACGACGACCACTACCAACAATAGTTTTGACGGTTACAGCAAGTACGTTGGCGACTATTATTTCTATAATGACGACGATGGCGACCGGCAACAGGAAACGCTAACGATCCACGATAACGGGTCGGTCGTGCAGAACAACAACGACGGTTCCGCCTTCCACGGGACTGCCACCATCAAGGATTCCGGCGCACACGGTGTCTTGTCCTATGACGTGACGACCGGTACCAACGACACCAAGACCATCGATGCCAACGTGGAGATCGACGTGGTTTGGAGCAACGGCGAGCACGAAACGTACTACGGCTACACGTCCTACGACGATGATATCGTGTTGACGGACGGCAACTCGTACGATGGTGATTTAGTGAACGAAGTCTGGATGCAGTAAATTTAACGCAGAAAACACACGGCAGCCCGCACATGACGGCCGCCGTGTTTTTTTGGTCAGGAGGATTTTGATGAAGAAATGGGGATTGTGGTTGCTGGTCGGTGTCGTGAGTCTGGGATTGGTCGGCTGTCAGTCGCGTGGTCAAGCGAATCAGGCGGCGAAAAAGATGACATCTAGTCGCTCGGCGTCGGCCAGTTCTAGCGTAATCAAGCGAAAAACACCTAAAGCAAAAACAGCTAACGCCAAGGCCAAGAAGCCGGTTCCAGCCGCGCCATTCAAACAAATTGCGCAGAGCACGATGGGCCACTTGAAGGGGCAAAACGCCGTGTTCATTCAAACAACAACGGGGCAGACGCTGAGTTGGCACAATCGGTCACAAAAGGCCGCGAGTGATATTAAGTTGTTTATTTTGGCGACGGTCTATCGGCAGGTTGCGGCTGGTAAGTTTGATTTGGCGGCGACCTATACGCTCCGAGAGGCGGATAAGGTAGGCGGCACCGGAAACCTTCAGGCGCAAGCCGCCGGAACGCGGGTCACCAATCGCGACTTGCTAAAGGACATGATGACCGTGAGCGATAACACCGCCACCAACATCATCATCCGCGAGGTCGGGGGCTTGGCGGCCGTCAATCAGGAAATCAAACGCCTGGGGGCCACCCAAACGGTGCTCCGGCGAAAGATGATGGATCAAAAGGCCCTCGCGGCGGGGCGAGACAACGAAACCTCTGCCCGTGATTTGGGGAACCTGTTAATGAAAATCTGGCGACACCAGCTGATTTCGCGCGCCGCCGATACGGCGATCTTAAAGTTGATGGCGGCCAATACCAATCACGCCAAGCTGCCAAAATTAGTGCCCGCTAGCCGTCAAATCTACAACAAGACCGGTGAATTTGATACCTACGGCGTAGAAAATGACGCGGCCATCTTTGCTCAGGGTAAGCAGGCCGTGGTGGTCGTGGCCCTGTCCCAAAATGGCGAGCTCTCCCAGCAGGTTCCGGCGATGAATCAACTGGGAAAGCAGATTGATGCCGCCGTGTTTAGTTAGGGATCGTGACTTAGTTAACGCTGAAATTCACTGATCACGCAGCGGTTAAACGACTTATAATGGAGCTAACTAAGCGGATAAGAGGGATTGATTGTGTATGAAAGAATTAGACGAGCATCGGCAACAGGAACAGGCCGAATGGCGGGCCCGGCAACAGGCCGAGCTGGCCAAGTTACGTGGCGCTCAACGGCATCTGTATTTGAATGTGGGGGCCTACTTGAGCATCTCCGTGATTGAGTTTTACTTAGCCATTGTCGGGCACTCCCAAACGTTGCGGGCCGATGCGTTTAACAATTTGTCCGGGATTATTTCAACCATTTTGTTATTGATCGGCATCTACATCGCCCGTGACATTCACGACGATGATTTGATGGGCCAACCGTTACCGGAGGACTACAGCCACAACGGCCAACGCCTCCAGTTGACGCGGTTTCACTACGAAACGGTCTTCACCATGCTGACTGGGATCGTGATGATTGCCATCGCTGCCAGTGTTATTTACAGCGGCATCAAGAGTCTCATGAACCCCGCCGACCAGGAGGTGCCCCAACCGATTACGATTCTGGGGGCCGGCATCGCCACGGTCGTCATGCTGGGGGTGTGGTGGCTGAACCGGCGGGCTGGTCGAAAATTAAAAAATGCCGCATTGACGGCTGCCGCGCTGGATAGTTTGAGCGACGCCATGACCAGTATCGCGACTATGATTGCGATTGGTGGTGCGCTGGCGTTCAAGCTGACCTGGCTAGATGGGGTGGCCAGCATGCTGGTCGGTATTTACATTCTGACGGCGGGCATCAAGATTTTCCGCGAGAGCAGTTTGAACCTGGCCGACTACTTTGACCCGGAAGTTGAAGAACAATTTCGGCAAATGGCTGCGGGCTTTGCGGGGGTCAAACGGGTGGAAGACCTCAAGGCCCACTACAACGGCAACGTGGTCACGGTTGATTTGGTGATTGCGGTCGATGCCCACATGGAAGTGCAGGATAGCTACCGGTTGGGCGAGGAGATTGAGGCAGCGATGCGCCACGAATTCGGCGTCGTCGACACCAACGTGATGGCCGTTCCAGCGGGTTAAAATGATGTTGGCCTCGCCTCCGGGCTGGTGAAAGCTGAGCCTGGTCGCGGTGGTTTTCGTTCCCGGCGGCAGATTCAAAGTGCCCGGCTATGGGGCCGGTTCCAGACTGAGGGGCGGTCTTCCACCTCAACTTTGAGCCTGAGGTGCGGTCTCAAAGGTTGTCCCGTAGGCTAGGCTGGGGAAATGCGTCCCAGCCAAGACCACCGACACAGCTGGGCATCTTGGCTCGCCTCTGGTCACTTCTACGACTGGCTCAGTTTTCCCAGCCCTGCGACTGACATGGGTTAACCCCGTTGGGAGCCATCACGGGGTTTCTTAGGCCTTTCAGGTAATATGAGTTTTTAAAACTAGAAAACAGATTATTTGAACAAAAAAGGAGTCGCTAACATGGCGGCTCCTTTTATTATTAATAATTGCTATTCTTGATTATTAATTAATAATTCGGTGGCTCTTTGCCGTAAGTTTCCATTCCGGTTGGCGTTATGGCCGGGCCGAACCCACACGACGTTCCGTGGGTTTCATGGCACAATATACATGACAAATCAAAGAGGCCAAGCCCCGTCGAAAAACGGTTGCTTGGTCTCTCTGCAGTGCTATTACGTTCGCGATAGAATCAATTCTAGCAATTACAACTTATTCTCGTCCATTTCCAGTAAACTTTTACGATGGATAATGGCTTCGATTAAGCGTTTACGCTTTTGATCCATGCTCTCTTTTTTTGCAACATTTCTGAGCTTTCTAGAGTAGCTGAAATTTAGTGCTTGAAAAATTTTATACAAATCTTGCAAATCTTTGGATTCTAGCATGTAATTAAGATTAGGTGTTTTTAAAAGCTGCTGAACTGATTTTTGATATAAGCAAATCGAAATCAGTCTTAAAAGGACTACGCTACTAACCAATGAGGCTAGCCAAACCCAAGCCAGCAATAAGATTGCAACTGCAAACTCTAAGGGTGTTTCATTCATTGATAAGTTAATATACCATTCTGCACCGATGATTGCTGTAGGCACGACTGCCATGCAACTAGCTAGAATTCGAAATTTAAGATCATACAATTACAAACACTTACCTCTCTATTTTAAAATGTAGCTATAAATTTACAGAAGACACCTAATCCACTGAAAGTACCTTCAGCAAGCGTTCCAATTCCAGGAACAAGCACGATTCCCAACACAAGTAGAACGACAACACCAGCAGCAACCCAGTTAAAATTCGTGACTGGTTCAACTTCAGTGTTATAGTTCGAAATAGCTTCAGTTGGTGTTGTGACTACAATTTTGTGGAACTTAATAGTAATGGCAATCTCAAAGTCTTCAGCTACTTGAACCTTATTGACTTCAGTGTGCTCACGTTCAATATGCAACGTGAATCCAGAACCACCGGCAGTATCAATCCAGATAGATCCATTCTTAACCTTTACAGCAATCTTACCTAATATTTGGTCTAATCCATCAAATGAGAAGACCTTATTTTCTGTCAAAAGTTTTTTAATTCCATCCAAATTATTGCTTACCTTACCATCCTTAACTGTATACACTACAATCTTATCACTTGAAGGTACAGAAATCGAGGTACCAACTTCTAATCTCCAGGTGACATCAACAGCAGGTGATTCAAAGGTATACGTAGCAGCAGTTGTTGAAACTTGAAATTTCGGAATTGCTTTCAAAAACGCTAAATTATCATGGTAGTATTCTAAATCAGCATTAGCGGCTTCAATCGTATTTTCCTGCAAGTCATTGGTAAATGAAATTTGAGGAAATACTGCTTCAACATCATTTAGGGTTAGATATAACCAGGAACTTGAGACGACACTTTCCCAGGTATGGAATTCCCAGGGTAATGAGGCATATGTTTCTGTGGCATAGATGATACCGCCAGTAGAATTTGCTAGGTTTTGGAGGCCTTCCAGCCCAGATAGATACTTGTCGGCTTCTGCGGTGTTTCCAAGCTTTTTGCAAAGCGCAATATAACCTAGCGTTCCTTCAGTCCAGACAATTTCAGGGGAACCAGAGTAGCCACCGTCACGATCACTGTATGGTTTAAAGCCGGCGATTGGTGATGTTGAAGAATACGTTTCGTTAAAGTGATCCTGTTCAGAACGTTCAGTAACGAGAGCATCGTTAACTGAGAAGATGGATTGTGCTGTTTTGAGAAGCTTCGTACTGTCAATGCTGAATACTTTGTCGTTGATTACGGTCATACCAGCCCAAGTAACACAATCAAGTGCCCAAGACTTATCAACCCCATCTGATGATACACCTTGATAGAAACGCTGGTTGTCAGAGTCAAACAGTGTATTAATTAAGTTTCTGTGGATTTTATCCAATGCACGTTGATACTTTTGGTTGCCGGTAACTTTCAGTAGCCCATAGAGGCCTTGCATACTAGACAATTGATGCTCAGTAGAACACCATTCAATTTTAGTGTCAGTGAAGGCATAATTGT
The DNA here is from genome assembly GCF_003946045.1 of Levilactobacillus mulengensis. Taxonomy (GTDB): domain Bacteria; phylum Bacillota; class Bacilli; order Lactobacillales; family Lactobacillaceae; genus Levilactobacillus; species Levilactobacillus mulengensis. Next base: position 129,622 of record NZ_RHNW01000003.1, read on the forward strand.
CGCCATATGCACCGTTACCGCCCTTCAAGAGACCGTAACGTTTGTCAGTCGGGTCAGTAACCATTTGCGTTAACAACCAATCGCCAGCTTTTTCCGCCATTGCTAGTTGAGCTTTATCGTTGGTCTTCAGCATGTAATGCGTCATCCCCCAAACTACCCAACCAACAGCACCAGTTCGAACGTAATTTTCAAATAAAGCGCCAATGTAATTATCATAACTGAAATCAAATGAACCATCTGAATTTTGTTCAACTGATAGTCGTTTTAAAATTTCTTGACACAAATCATAATCGCCACTTGCTGTAAACGTTAATAGTGATAAGCCAATGTCATATAACCAACTGCGAGAGTTTAACATATATCCGTATTTTCTTAGTGCTTTAGTTCCGTCTTTATCATACGAAGGATCATTAGCCGGAATTAAGAATGAACTTGGTAAACGTCCATTATGGATATTTGTTTCGGCCCCAGTTAAACCTACAACGTCATATTCAAAGGCACCTGCCCGCCATACACGTTGTAATAATTTTGCGATTTTTAAGCCAGGATAGACTTTGTTCGTGTAAAAAATATATTGACCATTACCAACATCAAAAATTGGCACTTCGGCGTTCAGATATTCGGCATCGGTCAATGAAAAGAATCGAGCTGTATAATTGACGAAGCGTGAGTAAGGGTACTCTACAAAACTCGTCGTCTTATCAGCGTTAAGTTGAACCAGTCGGATTTCTTTAAGCCCGCTACCAATTGCTTTAGAGGTAGACCAACGACCATTACTTGAAAGATCACAGGTATCTTGAAGATAGAAATCATCTGTGACAAGGTATACTTCAACCTTATAATTATCTGGGGTGGCTAAATTAAACCAAGTTCCAGAAATAATACCAGAATAATTTGGTGAATAGTATTGGTCTACGTTAACATGCTGTGGAAAGACTTTTTCATCTTCACCGGGTAGCCCGGGGGCGCAACCCTGTAAAGTATTACCATCGGAACTTAGAGTAATGTCATACTTGAATTTAGCAGTATCCATTTGTGACTTGATGAAAGAAATTAACTTACTACTTGTATTCAAAATAATTCCTCCTAGATTTAAATGTTTTCGTATGGTACGTCTTAACTATACGAACATAAGTTCTCTTTGTTAATTTATAATGAACGCTTGTTCTCTTTTGGCTAATACCAAAGTTGGTAAGGGACTGTTGCTCATAGGAAAGGCATAAGATAAATTTGATTAATTGTCTAAAAGGTACACAACCAGTCAGCACTTATAGAGTTGATGTTTTGTTCGACTAACTATACTAGCAGACAACGCAATAGTTTAATATTTGAGCCACAGTATTTAGCAGTCTAAAAGAGCTTAATTAACATCAATTCGAAAGACTGGCGGCCTTGGTTAGTAGCACAATTTGCAAACTGCATCCCATGATCTTGTGGAAAATCTGAAGGCACACTATAACGGCAACGTGGTCGCGTCCGTTTCCGGCGGCGAGCTCAAGACGCCCTGCTGTGGGGCCAGCTCCAGCCAAAGAGTGGGCTTCCACCTCAACTTTGAGCCTGGGGGGGTGGCAAAGGGCTAGGCTGTGCATCTTGGCTCGCCTCTGGTCACTTCCACAACTGGCACAGTTTTCCCAGTCCTGCGGCTAACGTGGGTTTTACCCAGGAACCATCACGGCGTTTTTTCTTGATTTTCTTAATGCTAAAAAATAAATATCTATAACAAAAAGGAGATGCTATATTAGCGACTCCTTTTTGCTATTAATAATTAGATAGCTTTGATTATTAATTAATGATTAATTTGGTGCTCTCTCCAGCAAAGTAGGGTTCCGTGATTGTGAGGGCTTTGGCATCGAGGTCGAGCTTGGCGGTCAAACCGTAGGGAAGAGCGGTCCGCGGGTAGGCGTGGCCGAAGTTGATATTGGTCATAACGGGGACGTCGAGGTCCTGGGTCACCGTTAGCAGAGCCTGACAGTAGTCGCCATAGTAGACCTCATCTTGTGGTTTACCCGTGATGATGGCCTTCACGTTGCCTAGAATGCCAGCCTGTTTTAAGTTTTGGAGCATGGTTTGGTAGGCCGCCGGTGTCGGCTTTTCCTCACTAGTTTCGAGGAAGAGAATCTTATCGCGCCAGTCGGCGGGACTGGGGATGAGACCGTATTTTCTAGCGATGACGGGCTCCTCCGGGTAACGAGTGTCGGTCAATAGGCTGTTCAAGCTATCGAGACAGCCGCCCAGGAGTCGACCGGTGACGCTACCATGGCCCCGCAACACCTGATAGCCCCGGGTCTCGGAGTGACTGACCCGTGGGGTGTCCAGGGCCGCTGCTGAAAAGTCGGTCCGTTCTTCGTACCAAATGGGACTGCTGGTGATTGGCGTCGTGGCGGTATTTTCTAAGTAATGGGTCAGCGTGCGTTTAGTATACGGCAATAGGTCTGTGTCGAACTCGGCCAAATCGTTGAGCACGTTGGGCCCGTAGTAGGTGGTGAGGCCCAGGTGATACAGCATCAGGTGGTCCACGGTCGTGTCGGAAAAGCCGGTAAATAGCTTGGGATGGGTCTTAACGGTGGTCACAAATTCGGGGTCATCCAGGAGATAGGGGGCCAGACGAAAGGTGTCAATGCCACCGATGGCGCAGAAGATGCCGGTAATCGTGTCGTCGGTGAAAGCTGTTTTGAGGTCAGCAGCGCGCGCTTCGGGATGGGCGTCGAGGTAGTCGAGTCCCTTCAAGGCGTTGGACATGGTAACGGGAACTAGGCCAAGTTCGCGGAGGCGTTGTTGGCCGCGGTGATATTCGTGAGCGGCAAAGGCCTCGCCCATGACGCCGCTGGATAGGCTGACGAGCGCGACCTGGTCGCCGATATGTAAACGTGGTGGTTTGATCATTGAAATCCCTCCCAAAATTAAATTAATCTCATTTTACGCTTTTGATGATGGATTGGGGAATTAATTCCATGGTTACTAAAAGGTGCCTACTCCCCAAAAGGTCACTTAGGCGCTATAATGAATAAAACTATTGAGGAGGTCATCACGTGAAGAAGTCGTATAACAATGGAGTCGAGGCAACGCTGGGCATTATTAGTGGGAAATGGAAGCCACAGCTACTGTGCCATCTGGGCAATCGGCCCCAAAGAACGTGTGACCTCCGCCGCGAGTTGCCAGCCATTTCGCAAAAGGTGCTGACGCAACAACTGCGGGAGCTCGAACAAGACGGCATCATCGTCCGCCACATTTCTGGGGAACGGGCACCGTTTAAAGTGACCTACGCGTTGACCGACCTGGGGCGTTCTCTGGGACAGATTCTGGTCCAGATGTCCGTGTGGGGCGAACGCCGGGCCAGTGAAGTGCCCGACATGGAAATCGCCAACGACCACGGGGGCTTCAGTCATATTTTAGAAAATTAAGGAGGAGGTACTTTTAAGTGCCTTCTTTTTTTCTACCCGGTAAGCGGTTATGCTGGGTTTCGTTAAGGAGGTGGCGCGATGGCGCAGTCGATTCGCGGGCTACAGACGACCCAAGCGGTGGTCACACAACCCGTGCAGTGGCAAATACTGCTGCTGTTGGCAGCGGGTCCCCAATCCGTGGGGATGCTCTGGCAACAACTGTGTGGCAAGCAACGGTGGACCTGTTGGGGTGGCTTATGGCGGTTGCAGCGCCGCCAACTCGTGATGTTTCACGTGAAACAACGGCGCTGGGCGCTGACGCCAGCCGGCGAGACCCTCCGACCGATTTTAACGGCAATTCAAAAATGTACCGCAACTCAGAAAGGTGGAAAATCAGATGACTTATAATTTTCAACAGGGCTTTAGCTTTAAGAACGGGGTTACGTTAAAGAACCGGGTAATCATGTCCCCAACCACGACCATGTCGAGTTTCTACGACGGCCACGTGACCAACGATGAAATCGACTTTTACGGCGCTCGGGCCGGTGGTGTGGGGATGATTATTGGCGAAGTAGCCAACGTGATTGCTGGCGGCAAAGGCTTTGAAGGTGAACTGTCAATTGCCGATGATACCGACATCGAGGGATTGAGTCGCTTGGCTAACGCCATGAAGCGCAATGGCACCAAGGCCGTCCTACAGATTTTCCACGCTGGCCGGAAGTCTAACGACAGCATTCTCCGCGGCACCCAACCAGTCAGTGCTAGTGCCGTCAAGGCCGCCTTTCCAGCCGATTCGCAGACGCCGCGAGAAATGACGGCGGCGGAAATTGATGAGTTGATCGTTGCTTTTGGCGAAGCCACGCGGCGGGCCATCGCCGCTGGTTTTGACGGGGTCGAACTGCACGGGGCCAACACCTACCTGTTGCAACAGTTCTTCTCCCCTAACTCAAATCGTCGGACCGACAAGTGGGGTGGCGACCGCGATGACCGAATGGCCTTTGCCAAGGCCGTGATTGCCAGTGCCCACGAGGCGATTGACCAGTATGCCGACCGCCCCTTCCTGTTGGGGTACCGAATCTCCCCTGAGGAAATCGAAACGCCAGGGATTCGTTTAGCTGATAGCTTAGCCTTTCTGGACATGTTGGGTGATTCCGCCGTGGATTACGTGCACATGTCCATGGGTTCGGCGCAACGGACGTCTTTAAACGACAAGAGTGACCACGAACCCCTGATCAAGAAGTTTGTTGCCCAATTAGCTGGCCGCAAGCCGCTGATTGGTGTCGGTTCCGTGGAAACGCCAGCTGACGCCGATGCCGTTCTCGCCATGGGGGCTGATTTGGTGGCCATGGGCCGCGAAATGATCCGCGAACCCCAATGGATGGAAAAAGTATTGGACGGGGATGAAGCCAGCATCCGTTACCAACTCTCACCATCTGAAATGACCGAACTGAAGATTCCGGTGGCCATGCAGTACTACCTGAAGGGCGCCTTCTACTCCGTGATGCATTTCACCACGGATCCCGCCGTTGCGGCCGATTACCAAAACGAAGCGGCGCCAATGGAAGGCTTTGAAAAGAAGATGTAGTCGCACCAATTATTAATTTCGCGAATAGAAAATACTTGTTTTCGCAAGCAAAAACGAGTCTGGGACAAACCCAAGACTCGTTTTTGTGTCCCCATTTATATGGTCAAAACGTGCGACAAAAGGCACCCGGTTCCGCTTAAAACTGCTAACCAAACAATCCAAGACCAGGATTATTCGGTTAGCAGCCTTAATGCTCGCCGGCTAAACGCCCTTTGTCCCACTCTCGTCATTTTAGTTTGTGACGCGGACCTGGCCCGACCCGCTGGTGATGGTCAGGGGATGTTGGCCCGCTTGGGTGTAGTGGTGACTGTTGTGGGCGACCTTTTTGCCATTCAGGTGGAATTGACCGGTCTTGAAGGCGACTTGGAGGCCGTCACTGGACAGCTGGTTGAGGGTCGTACTGCCGTTATCCTTGACCAGAGTGCCACCGGTCGTAACGATTAGACGGTGGGCGAGGGTCGTGCCATTGTGATGGTGGATCTTGAGGTGCTGGGTGGTCAGACCGTTTAACTTGAGCGTGCCATTGAACTGATTGATCGTTAAATTCCGCAATGCGTGGGGATCAGTTAGCGTAAGTGTTAAGACGGGTGTGTGGCCAATTTCAAAAGGGTGGCTGGACAAGTTAGACTCTTTAACGTCTAGACGATTGTTAGTCGTTGAGATGACGTACTGGTTGGTGGCGACGTTATTGAGGGTCAGCCGATTCTGTTGTCCGGGTTTAATAATTAGCTTGGCGGTCCGGAGCTTGAGCGTCAGGTTCTGGGGGACCGTGTCTAGGTCAACGGATTTAGTCGTGAGCGGTGTGGTGGTCAATGAGTTGACGGTGAAACGGCGGTTAGTACTGGTGGTCCAGAAGACTAAACCGCCTAGGACTAGGGCAAGGACAACGATGATGAGCAGTAGACTAAGTAGAATTTTTTTCATGAGAGGCTCCTTTTTGAATGAATATAATTTTTATTCATTCATTCTGATTTAAAAAAATAACCGGGACGGCTATTTTAAGATGACGCGGAGAATACCGGTGATCAGGTCGCTGACCAGCTGGAAATAGTCGGCCGTTTGGACCTCACTCTGGTGAAAATCGACCACGGTGAGGGCGTTGAACAGGCTGAGAATGCGTTCCTGAGTCATACCGGGCGCGAGCAATTTTCGCTGTTGCCAATCGGTGATCAGCACCATGAGGGTCGCGTAGACCACGCTATCGGCGACAATGTCCTGGTTGGTCTTAGCGATAATCGCGTTGAGCTTGGGATTACTAAACCACTCCTGGAGAATCCGATTGTTAGTGGATTGGGTGAAAATTTGTTGGAGAACGGTTTGAACGACCGTTACGGGAGCCCCCGTCAGGTCAATTTGGTTAATGATAGCTAGCTTGACCCGCTCATTTTCTTCGTTGTAGACGGCGATAAAGATGGCCGTCTTAGATTGATAGAAATTGTAAAAGGTCCCGACCGCGACATCCGCTTTGGCCGCGATATCCGCGATACTAGTGGCTTTGAAGCCCTGTGCTAGGAACAAGTCCCGAGCGGCAGTGAATAGACGTTGCTGTTTGTCGTTCATAATTTAAGCGACCTCCTTACCTTACTGAATGAATATTAATTTAATTCATTCATTTTGTCAAGTAAAAAAGGACCTGTCCGGAAACAGGCCCTTAGGATTAATCATCTAAATTGGGTTGGGCTAACGTCTCAGTTGCTAGGCGTTCCTGTAACTGTTGGTCGTAAGCGCGGGCGCTTGGCAACAGCCACATGGCAAGACCGCAGATCAGGGAGCCGAGGCCGCCGATGATGAACAGCTTTTCGACGCCAATGCTATCGGCTAGCGGACCCGCAAATATCAAACCAACCGGCCCAGCAACACTGGTCAGTGAGTTGAGCACGCCCAGTACGCGGCCGAGTTGGTCGGCGGGGAAACTCTGTTGAATCATCGCCATCAACAGGGTGCTGTAGAACGGCGTCATGGTACCGGCTAAGGCATTTAGCACCACAAACCAGACGAAGCCGGTTTGATTTCCCGGCAGGAAGCCGCTGCCGCCAAAGGTCACGCCCATGGCGACAGTCGCCCAGAAGATGGGTTTCATCCGGTCACGCCAGTTACCAAAGAGACCAATGATGGCGCCACCGGCAAGCATGCCGACGGAGTAAATGACTTCGATCAGGCCAGCCTGCCCCACGGTGCCGTGGAAGTAGCCCATGGTCATCAGGGGGTAGAGGCTGGCGGCGGGCATGAACATCAACGTGAAGGTTGCACCAATCATGGTGATGGCCCAGAGACCCCGCGTGTTGCGGAGCTTCATCAACCCAAATTTGGCATCGGCCAGGACGTGGACCTTCTCATCAATCACGGGATGCTCTGGGATCTGGACGAACGTCAACAGGCTGATGCCAATGATGGCGCCCAGCACGTCGATCAGAATTAAAAAATTCATGGGCACGATGGCAAAGAGAAACGCGCCCAATGCCGGGGAAATAATCATGTTGGCCGATTGGACCATTCCCAGTTGTCCGTTGATGCGCGTGAGCTCGTCGGTCGGCACCATGGTGGGCAGAATCGACTGAATCGTTGGCATCTGGAAGGTCTGGGCAATCGACCGAACCAGCAGGGAAATGAAAATCAGCCACAGCGGGAAGGTCGATTGGAGCGTTCCGGCAATGGACAGAATGATGGCGAAGACGGCGGCCACGATGTCCGGGACAATCAGTAGGGCCTTTTTGTTCAGTCGGTCAACGAATGGCCCCACGAAGGGACTGAGGAGCACCATCGGGAGCATTCCCAACAGCGTCGCCAGGCTGAGAACCGTTGCCGAGCCCGTTTGCTTGGTCAAATACCAGATGATGGCGTACTGGACCACCATACTGGTGATTCCCGACAGGAACTGACTGGTTAAGAAGAGATAGATGTTGCGCCGCCAGTGCGGCAAGTGTGTGGTTTCCAAGGAGCGGACCCCCTTCATAAAATAAGTTATAAATGCTTCACAGGTGGTTAAGCGTAGCATATTGGTTAAGGGGGTGCAAGAAAGTTGACTCAACAAAAAACCACCTCGCACACAACGGTGAGAGATGGCTGATTTGGTTGCTGAAACTGTGGTTAATGCTAGTGGGAGCCGGTCAAGTTTAAGCCGTTTGGTTGGTGGCCGTGCCGCGCATACTTGCGGGCACAAAACTATCGGGCTGGTGAGTCTTTATAATTTCTGCGTAATGATCAACCTTGAAGTTGATGGTCGACAGATGGTTCTTAAGGCCAGCGATTTCGTGGAGCGTCCGTTCCTGTTGCGCTTGCATCATTTCGTAGCGTTCAGGCACGGTGCTTTCCCCTTGTTGGACGAGATCGAGGTAGTGCTGAATCCGTTCGACGGGCATCCCCGTCCCCCGTAGGCACAGGATGATATGTAACCCTTCCAAGTCGACGTCGTTAAACACGCGGTTGTTGTTAGCGTCCCGTTTGACGTTGGGCAACATGCCGTGATCGTGGTAATAGCGAATGCTATAGGTTGAAATGCCCAGCTTCTGAGCAACTTCGTGGATGGTATAAGACATCTGGGTCCCTCCTCAAAAGGTTCGCGTTCGACTAACTCTAAGCAATGTGGTTAATCATACACGTTTACTTGCATTTGCGCAAGCGTTTGCCCTTTTTTTAAAATTGAGGCACAAATGGGTTGCCTTCAAGTGGGTCGAAGGGGGTACACTGCGGATAGGTGAAGAGGGGTGAGGGTGTGAGACAATTTAATGTGCAAGCCGCGGGTGAAGACTTTGTGCCACGCCTGCCGTGGTCGACCGACCCCAGCGCTAGCGTGGCTGCTTTATTGGGCCCGGAGCCGCGCGACCTGTTACTTCAGGATACGGCGACCGACGAGCTCACCATTGTTCCGCAGGTGGCGTTGGAAGAGTTGATTGAACAACTGGGGCACTCCGTCTACGGCCGCCTCGGCGATCAACTGGTCGCGGCACTACCAGGTTCAACGCCAACGTGGCAACCGACCGTCGCCAACTATCTATTGCTGGACCTGGCGCAGGTGAGTCATGCTACGGTGTTGGCGACGATGGGGGCATTGGTCGGGCTGGTCGTGGTCCAACAGGCAGGGGTTCCGGCAACGGCAGCCAGGTTGGCGGGAATCGCCGGTCAGGCGCAGTGCTGGCTGCAAGAGATTGGCGTGACGGCGCACCAACTACTTCTACCGGCGGGGGTCACGATTTTACGAAAACTGTTGACCCAACTGCGCACACAGAACCGCCAGTACGATGCCTACGCGCCGGTTGGTTGTGACACGCATGCGGGGCAACTCGTTCAGGAGGCAGTGGCATTGGCTCATGGCCAGCTGGAGACGTTGCAGTTACCGGATTCATGGCGGCTGTTACGAGTCGCGGTGGAGGAACGACAATTGAAAAATTCTTAACGCGATAATGGTTGTGCGACTCAACGAATAGTGGGTCGCATTTTTTTATGGCCTGAAACATATCCGAAAATAATAACACTATTTATATCAAATGTTCGTATAACCAGAAAAATCAATGGACAATTTCAGCTGATTAACGTATTCTGTAGAAAGAAAACGAATGATGGAGAACGAATAAATGAAACTGTGAAGGGTGGACAACTGATGCATTGGTTAGCGGATCTGTTGGCAGCAATTGGCGTCGTGTTAAATGGAATTCCCCAGGGAATCATGGCGATGTCGCTAGGATTTGCGATATTTCCGACGATGTTTTCGTTTCTATTTGCCTCAGCGGTCAACGGGGCATTTGGCGCCGTGGCCCCCTTATCCTTTCAGGCGGAATCTTTAGCGCTGACGGGCAAGTTAGGCAGGGACTTACGGGAGCGAACGTCGATCATCTTAGGGGGTTCCCTGGTCATGCTCCTGATTGGGGTGACCGGGACCCTTACTAAGATTGTCGCGCTGCTAGGCAACGGCATCATGGCGGGGATGATGGCCGGTGTGGGGATCATGTTGGCAAAGATTGCGTTGGGTATGGCGAAGCAGGAGCGGCTGACGGGGTGGACCTCGGTCGGGCTGGCCGCCGTGACCTATTTAGTGACTAAGGACTTAGTTTGGACCATTGTCTTATCCGTGGTCGGGTCGAGTTTAGCAGCCGTTTTCGTGACCCATTATCGCGCCGAACTCCCGGAACACGTGACGGCGCGCCGATTTGTCTTTACGAAACCAACGATTAATCCCCGTGTGATCCGTGGGGCGTTGAGCCTGGCCTGTCTGAACATTGGGGCCAATATTTCCTATGGACTGATTACGGGAGAGATGACCGGGCTTAAGCCCAATCCGGTCAATCTGAACCTGCTGACGATCACTCAGTCGTTGGCCGATATGGGGACCAGCCTGCTGGGTGGCGCCCCGGTCGAAACGATTATTTCCGCAACGGCTAGTGCGCCAGAACCGGTAATTGCCGGGATTCTGATGATGCTGATCATGGCGGCGATTCTAGCGATGGGTTGGTTGCCTAGGCTGGGAAAATACGTGCCGAGCGCCTCGATTGCCGGTTTTCTGTTTATTCTGGGAGCCGTCGTGATCTTTCCGGCAGATGCGGCGACGGCCTTGCAGGGGAAGGACGCGACCGTGGCGGCGATTACCTTGGTGGTGACGGCCGTGGCCGATCCGTTTGCTGGCCTCTTAACCGGGGGCCTGTTGAAAGCTTTGCTGCTAGTTGGACTGGGGGTCTAAACGATGTTAAAAACGTACGAATTAAAAGTGGGACCGATTACGCGGCAATTGCCGGTGGTGCCCATCAGTCAAGATTTGGCGATTGCGTCATTTGTGCTATTGGGGGATGCAGAGTTAACCGATTATGCTGCGGAACAATTGGCCCAGTTAGTGCCTAAGAAGTTCGATTATTTTGTCACATTAGAGAGTAAGGGCATTCCGTTGGCCCAAGAGCTTAGTCGGTTGACCGATCACCCGCAATTCGTGGTTCTGCGAAAGGCCACCAAGGATTACATGCGCGCGCCTCTCAAGGTCCCTGTAACGGCCATCACGACCAGTGCACCGCAGGAGTTGGTGCTGGATGGTACCGATGCCGACCGGCTGGTTGCGAAGAAGGTCGTCATTGTTGATGATGTCATTAGCAGCGGGGGCTCATTGAACGCCGCCCAGGAACTGTTGAAGCGGGCGGGCGCCACCATTGTGGGCCAGATGGCCATCTTGGCTGAGGGCGCCGCGGCGGACCGGCCGGACATTCAATACCTGGCCAAGCTTCCCTTGTTTCCCATCGATTAAACGGGTTAAACTTATGTTGTCAGCGCCTCCGGGAAGGTGAAAATGAGGCCGGTCCGCTGTGGGCGAACGTCCGGAGCCAAAGAGCGGTCTCCAGACTTACTTTGAGCCTCTGAAAAGCGAGTCTCAAAGATATCAATTGCCTAAGCGGCTTACGCCACTAAGGCAATTCCCACGGCTGGGCTCATTTTCACCTTCCCTGCGGCTGATATGGGTTTAACCCATTTATCAGATGTCATCCAAACTATCCGTGAATAAACTTAATCAGCATTAAATCTCAATACACATAAAACCACCTAGGTTCAACGACGCTCGCAGTCGTCATTGGAACTAGGTGGTTTTTAATTTCCCTTGATGTCAGTCAGAGGTGTTATTTGAATAAGTAAACTTTAGATTCGTAAGGCCGTAACGTGGTACCTTGGTCGTCGGTGTAGTTACCGATGAGCTTTTCACTGGCGTTGGCTTGGTCGTAATCGCGGATGACGGTCTGGTCGGTGAAATTGCTGATGACCAGCAGCGTTTGCCCTTGATAGTGACGCTTGTAGGCAAAGACTTGGTCGTCGTCGGCATCTAATTCTTCATAGGTGCCGTGAACGATCAGGTCACTGTTGTGGCGTAAGGCAATCAACTGCCGGTAGTAGTTGAAGACGGATTGGTCATCGTCGACTTCGGCGGCCGCGTTGATCTTAGTGTAGTTCGGGTTTAAAGCGAACCATGGTTGACCCTTGGAGAAACCGGCGTTCTTGGAATCATCCCACTGCATGGGTGTCCGGGCATTGTCCCGGGACATGTGTGACAGGTATTTCAGCATCGTTGGCTGGTCGATGATCTTTTCTTCCTCGACGTTTTGCCGGTAGGCGTTCAAGCTTTCCAGGTCTTCATACTGGTCGAGGGAGGTGTAGTGCACGTTGGTTTCACCTAACTCTTCGCCCTCGTAAACGTAGGGGGTTCCTTGGAGCATGTGAAGCGTGGTGCCCAGCATCTTCGCGGAGAGTTCCCGGTAGGCCGGCGTATCATTACCGAAACGTGAAACGGCACGGGGTTGGTCGTGATTGTTCCAGTAAAGGCTGTTCCAGCCCTTGCCATCCAAGGCCTTTTGCCAACGGGAGAGGGCGCTCTTTAATTCGGTCAATTTGACCGGAGCATCGTTCCACTTACCCAGCCGAGGGTCAGCGTTTGGGGATAGGCTGACGTGCTGGAACTGGAAGACCATGTTCAATTCGTTAGCTTCAAGTCCCGTATAGGTAATGGCGTCTTCTGGCGTGGAACCAGGCATTTCACCCACCGTCATGACGTCGTAGTGGGATAAGACCTCGTCGTTCATCTCCCGCAGGTAATCGTTGAGCTTAGGGCCATCGGAGACCAGGGGCTCCACGTTACCGTAAGGCGCACCCGGTGCTTGGGGCGCATCCGGCAATCCGGCTGGCTTGGAAATTAAGTTGATAACGTCCATCCGGAAGCCATCGACCCCCTTGTCCAGCCAGAACTTCATGAGGCTCCAGATTTCTTGGCGAACCTTTGGATTTTCCCAGTTCAAATCGGGTTGACCAGGCGCAAAGAGGTGCAGGTAGTACTGACCACGCTTGGGTTCAAACGTCCAAGCAGATCCACTGAAGTAGGAGCCCCAGTTGTTTGGTTCGTGGCCATCAACCGGGTCACGCCAAATGTAGTAATCAGAGTAAGGATTGTCCTTTGACTGCCGACTTTGTTGGAACCAGTCGTGTTGATCGGACGTGTGGTTGACCACTAAGTCCATTAAAATCTTCAGGTCTTGGTGGTGCGCACTGGCTAATAATTTATCGAAGTCGGTCATGGTGCCGTAAGCATCCTGGATGTTGCGGTAATCGCTGATGTCGTAACCGTTATCCTTGTCGGGGGACTTGTAAATGGGGTTCAACCAGATGACGTCGGCCCCTAATTTTTTAATGTAAGGTAGGCGTTGGGTCAGACCGGGGAGATCCCCAATCCCATCGTTGTTACTGTCTTGGTAACTGCGCGGGTAAACTTGATAGACGACGGCGTTTTTCCACCATTGCTTAGACATAGATAAAACCTCCTATAGAAATTGCTAACACTAGTTTACAGAATTTTCAGATAATTTAGGGTGAATAACACTCACAGCGACGGCCCCTAAGAGAAAGGCGATGCCGGCGATGACTAACATGCCGGGCATGGATTGGCCGATGGCTGGGAAAATGGCGAAGCTGGCCAGAGAAGCGATAATTTGTGGCAAGCAGATCCCACAGTTGAAGAGTCCCAGGTAGGCCCCTTCATTTTTCCCGTTGAGTGATTCAGTGAAGAGTGACATGGCTTGCGTTTGCATGGTCAGGTAGCAGATACCAATCAGGCAGAATGGCAAGATTAACAGCCATTGTGAGTGGATGAAGTAAATCCAGATCATGCCCAGGCCACCCATGATCAGGCTAACCCGGAACCAGAATTTCCGTTGGTTCGGTTTCGTGTGGGACAGAACAGCGAAGCCCCAGACCACGGCGGCTAGTGACTGGATGCAGGAAAGAATCCCGAACCAGTTCCCAGCGGCTTGGTAACCGGCGGAAGCGGCGTTGGCCGTGTGCCAAACGTTGTCGGCAATGGCACCAGTTCCGTAAGTCCATAAGTATTGAATGGCAAACCAGTCAAACAGCTGGACGAAGGAAATTTCCCAGAAGGCCCGTGGTGCGGTCTTCACTAAGTGCCACAGGCTGGCCGTTTTTTGCTTGGTCTCAGCCTTGACATGGTGGAACCGGTTGTAAGTTTCGGGGTCGTATTCTTTAACGGAAACAATTGTGTAGATCGAGGTTAATAGGAGAATTGCAGCGCCAATGTAGAAGGCCATCCGCACGGACAGGGGCACGGTGCCCTTAGAAGCCACGTTGGACACCCCAAACCAAGTTAACAGGAATGGGAAAATCGTTGCCAGCACCCCACCCAGGTTGGAGTAGGACTGTTGCCAAGACCAGGCCAAATCCTTTTGGTCTTCGTTGACCATATCCCCAATGATCATCTTGAACGGTTGCATGCAGACGTTAGAGGACAAGTCCATGAAGAGAATGGCGATGGCACCAAACAACAAGGCGGCAAGTGAGGCGTAACCAAAGCCAAACGACCCGGCATTCGGTAATAGAATCATGACCAATGCGGCGATGGGTGCCCCAATCATGAGGTAGGGCATCCGCCGGCCAAACCGGTTCCAAGTGATATCGGAGTATTTCCCAATCAAAGGTTGGACGACCATGCCGGCCAACGGGGGCAACAGGAAGAAGAAGCCCAGCTTGGTTGGGTCAGCCCCAATCGTTTGAAAGATCCGGCCCATTTGTGAGGACTGTAAGGAAAAGGCCATGTTGACCCCGAAGAAACCAAACGTCATCGCGAAGATGGTCTTCAAGGGTAGTTTCGGTAGTGAGTTTTCACTGGCGGTCGTGGTTGCGGTCGTCGCGGCTTGCTCACTTTCTAAGGCTGTATTTTGAGCCATAGTGATTCCTCCTTAAAAAATGAAAGTTGAATAATTGCTATCATCGGTTGAATTAATTAAGTAACCGCTTACAAGATGAATTCTAGCACTTTGCACAAACGTTTACAATGGCTTTAAATAAGAAAAGCAAACGTTTGTGTAAAAATACGGAATTTGCGGCAAATGACTTTGTTATTTCAGACTATTAACGGTAGAATAGGACGTAGACGTGAAAATGACAAGGCCAGGTATAGAGAAACGACTGGCCGGTGAAACGTGGTTAACCGACAATGAAAAAATAGAAGAAAGTAGGTGGTCGTGATGGCCGCAACGATTAAGGATATTGCGAAACTAGCGGGGGTCTCCACGGCCACCGTGTCGCGAGTTTTGGCCAACAAGTCGGCCTTCTTTAGTGAAGCGACGGCCACCAAGGTGCACGCGGCGGCAACTGAGCTGGGCTACCAGAAGAATACGGCGGCGGCCGAGTTGGTGACGCGCCACAGCAACGTGATTGCGGTCGTGGTCAATTCGACCAAAACCAATTTTGCCAGTCAAATCATTGAAGGCATTCAGGCAGAAGCCCACCAACATGATTTGAACGTGATTATTTTATACGCGGGGGATGCCGATCCCGTCCAGCAGCGGCGGGCATTGATGACGGTAATCGAGCGACCGGTGATGGGCATTCTCCTCTTATCCGTCGACTTGGCGCCGGAAAATTTGACGCTACTTCAAGGCTCACAGGTACCGTATTGTTTCCTATCCATCTCGTTTGACGGGGAGCGCTTGCCGTACATCACCTCGGATGACTGGCAGGTCGGCTACCAAGCGACTCAAGCGTTGATCAAACAAGGGCATCGGCGAATTGGCTTGGCTGGCGTCGATAGTGACTTTCATACTGGCCGGCAACGGGTGCTCGGGTATACGCAAGCCTTGAAGGATGCCGGCATTACACCCGAGGACGAGTGGGTCCAGCTGGGAAATTACAGCTATGATGCCGGGCAAACAGCGATGCGGGCGTACGGTGCGCAGACTGAGCTGACCGCCATTGTGGGTGCCAGTGACATGGCGGCCATTGGCGTGATGAATCAGGCGCGTGATTTGGGCCTATTAGTGCCCGCGGATCTCTCCATCGTGGCGATTGATGGCACGGAACTCTGTAGCCTGGTCCAACCACAACTGACGAGCGTGTCACAAAACTTCTATGAAATGGGGATTGCCGGCGTTCAACAGTTGCGGTCAACTGAGACGCTGCCGCAGAAGATTACGCCAATCAAGTTAGTCAATCGCCAGAGTGTCCGAATGTTGAAGGCAGAATAAATATGTTGAATTGCGGCGCCGGAAAGGTAAATTTCTGGCGTTTTTTTTCATCCATCTTAGCAAAGCCTGTTACAAGAGTTAAAAATCGTGAGTCCAGATAGATTGGCTCAATATCAGTGTGTATCGTTAATATTTATGTCAGAACAAAAACATCTTGTATTATTAACCCGGTTGGACTATCTTTAAGATAGTTAGTTGGAATAACTATTTTGAGGAGAAAGTAGGGGATTCAGATGAGTCGAAAACTTATTCAAGGCATCATCGCTGGGTTGGCCGTTGTGGCGTTTGGGGCAGTGGCTAGTCAGAGTACCACGGCACACGCTGCGACGTTGCCAGATAACCTGCAGGGAAATTGGTATGGGTACCTGGGTAATGCGCGTCATCATCACACGAAGTACTACTACGTGGAGCAGATTGCGTTAACGGATTCTGGCATCGATAGCGACATTAGTTCGACTAAGAATGCTGATTTATCAGATTTGACGTCATTTATAACCTCCGAGGCCAAGGTGACATTCAGTGTCAAAACGAAGCACAACCAAACCTTCTATCAGGCACGGGCTTTAGGCGACCAGAGTAATTTAGGCAAATTTCGGCTGACATCGGTCAAGGTTAAGGGTGTAAAGACACCAGCGTTGGCTTGGGACCAGGATGGCGACACGAACTATGCCTTTAGTAAGATCACGAAGGCCCGTTCCTGGGATATGATGGACTAGCGGAGAGGATGTTTTCTGATGAACAAATGGGTTAAAGGGTTAATTGTCAGTTTAGCCAGCGTCAGCTTCTTTGGCGTGGCCAGCACCATCCCCGTTCACGCTGCCAGCAAGGCGGTCGCCTTACCAAAGAGCTACCGCGGTAGCTGGTACCTTTATGGTGGCGCAGAAACTGTCGGCAAAAAGAAGGCCCCCGTCTTTACGTATGCGCGTGTGAAGTTGGCGCCTAAGAAAGTGACGTATAGCATCTGTACCTCGACTGCACCGACTCTGAAGAAACCAGTCTGGCAAGTGAGCTTTGTCGCACCCCTGATCTACACGAAAAAGGTTGCCAAGAAGACCCACAAGGTTAGTTATCGGATGGTTCTGCGCATGACGTCCGGCACGCCAGCAATCACGTTAAGCAAGGCTAAGGTTAAGGTCAAGATTCTGGGCAAAAAGGTGCCGGCTTTGCGGGTCAAAGTATCTGGAACAAAATTTTATGCCTTCCGCCAGCCGCTACCTAGTCATTCCGTTGGTGACTTGTTGGAGTAGACTGGTCACGTTTAACGATGGAAAAATGATCACGGGGATGGTGACATTTGCCAGCCATCCAATAGATTTTTACAGATTACAATAAACGCAAAAACAGGTTCCAACCGGGGCGCACTTCAAACGCCGGTTGGAACCTGTTTCAACTATATAAAGGAGACATAGATAAGTCTGACAGGTGGTGCTGGCTGATGAGGCCTGCCACCCGGGCCACGAGGGGGGTCGTGGTTCAGCTGGACTAGGAGTTAATCAATTGTTACTTCGCAATGTAGGTCGTCTTGAAGTCGTAAGGCACACCGGCTGGATTGTAGTTGATGTTCTTCACGTTCTTGCGCAACAGTTGGGACTTCGCAGCTTGGTACAGGGGGATTGTCCCTTGGTCGTTCATCAAGACCTTTTCGGCTTCGACCAGTTTGCTCCAACGCTTGGATGCTTGGTTCCCATCCTTGTTTTCGGATTCGTCGAGCAGTTGGTCGTATTGCTTGTTGGACCAGCTGGACGTGTTGTAACTGGAGTTGGATTCGTAAACGTCGAGGAAGTTGATGGGGTCGGCGAAGACGGATTGCCAGCCGCTCAGGGTCAGGTCGTAGTTCTGGTTGTGTTGACGCGTAATCAGTTGAACGTAAGGAATCGTGTTGATGGAGACCTTCACGTTTGGTAACTTCTGCAGCGAACTCTGGAGGAATTCGGCCGTTTGCTTGCTGGCGTCGGTGTCGGAAACTAACAGGGAAACGTCGAGTGACTTCTTGCCGGTCTGTTTGAAGCCCTTAGCCAGTAGCGCCTTAGCTTCCTTCAGATTGTAGGAAACGGCGGATTTCACTTCGGCTTCTTTGTCGAAACCTTCGCCAGTCTTAGGGTTGTTGCCCATGCCGGCAGGGACGAAGCCCTTAGAAGCGGTCGAGCCGTCTTGGAGCACGTCGTTGACCAGTTGCTTCCGGTCGATGGCCAGGGAGAAGGCCTTGCGGATGTTCACGTTCTTAAAGGCGGGAACCGTCTTTTGATTCAGGCTCAGGCGTTGCGTCCCGGTTGGGAGGCGGTTAACAAAGTTTTCGTTGTTCTTGTTGTTCTTCACTTGTTGGCCGTCGAGTAAAGTCTCGTCGGTCTTTTTGGCGTTAAATAAATTGTAGCTGGTCGTGGTGCTCTTGGTCACGACTTCGTTGATCTTGTCGAGGTGCACGGCTTGCTTGTCCCAGTACGTCTGGTTTTTGGCCAACGTCCAGGTAGTGCTGGTCCCGTTCCACTTGGTCAGACGGAATGGCCCGTTGTAAACGGTCGTGTCGGACGTGGTGCCGTACTTTTTGCCGTATTTTTGGACGGCCTTTTGGTTGACCGGGTAGAAGAGGGGCCAGGCGAGGAGCTTCTTGAAGTAAGAAACGGGCTTGGTGAGGTGCACCGTCAGCTTGTATTTGCCATCGGCCTTGATCCCCAGGGAACTGAGCGGCTTCTTGCCACTGTTGACGGCCTCGGCGTTCTTCACCTGGAAGAAGTAAAAGGCGTCTTGCGAAGCGGTCTTGGGAGCGAGCGTCCGTTGCCAGGAATAAACGAAGTCCTTCGCCGTGACTTCGTCGCCGTTGGACCACTTGGCCCCCTTGCGGAGGTTAAACGTGTAGGTCTTGCCGCCGTTGGTCAGCTCGGTCTTGGTGGCCAGTGCGTTGGCTGGCGTACCCTTGCTATTTAGACGGTAGAGGCCTTCCTGCGTGTTCTGTAGAACCGTGAAACTCAGGGTATCCGTGGCCTTGGCTAAATCGTTGGTCGCCAGTTCGGAGGCTTCCGTCCAGTTCAATTCCTGCTTGTCCGCATACTTGTTGCTGCCGTTACTGTTGCTGGAGCTGGACTGGCTGCCGCACCCTGCTAATGTTAAGAGGCTCAAAGCCGCCACCGTTAAGATCGTTCCCTTTTTCTTCATTCCAAACATCTCCTCAAAATAAAAATCGTCCTTATGTAATTGCTACATAAGGACGATTTTACTCGCGGTACCACCTTGTTTTATGGGGGACTCACATCCACCATCTCCGTAACTTCTGTTGCCAAAAGTCGGAAGCGGTAACGGGCTTCAACTCGGACAATCAGCTTTCACCAATTGTCAGCTACCAGGCTCATCTTCGCTGCTCCGTTGTAAGCCACCTTTTCAGCTACCGGTGGTCTCTGAACTTAGCGGGAACGGCTACTCTTCCTGGTGATGCGTTCGTGTATTTCTAATATGGCTCTAATAATAACGAGCTAGGGAAAGTTTGTCAACAGGGAAAATTCAATTAATTTAAAGGCGTGGTTACGGGGATTGTGGGGGTATATAGAAGAAACAGGGTATGGTGGTTGGTAAATATAATTATTTTTATCATGGATTTCACATTTTGATTTTTGGGTATTTATGCGGGGTAAAACGTGGTACTTGAATAGACTTTTTGAGAACGTCATCTGATAAATTTTGAGCTTTTTTGAGCCATTATCCCATGATAGTTTTGGCGGGTTTAAGCGTAAAAATGGTGATGTTTGATTTTTAATGGTTCTTGAATAAATGGCTTTAACGTAGGGAAACTGATTGATTTCGCTTCACTCGCGGTTGACTTATTGGGACCATTTCTCATGGAGATGAAATAGTATTTTACGCAAAAAACGACACGCAGCCAACCGGCCAGCGTGTCGTTTCATTTCGAATAAGTATGCAATTAACCAGCGTAGGGCACGGGTTTACTGTAATAGTAGCCCTGGGTCGTCCCAGCGTTGTATTTCTTAGCCAACGCCACGTCGCTGGGATCCTCGATGCCTTCTAGCGTGAAGCCAAGCTGGTACATGTCAGCAATCTTACGCCAGGAGCTGAGACTCGGCAGTAATTCTTTTTGCCGATGTTGGAGCCGGAAATTTTGCATGGCGAACTTGATATTGTCCATGAAGGGCAGGATATCTTGTACAGCCGGGCACCACGGATTGTCCGTGCCGACGTCATCCAAGCTCAACTTGATGTCAAACGCCCGGTACAGCGCCACGTAACGGTGGAGTTCCTCCAACAGAGGGGCTTCCGTTAATTCGACGACTAATTTTAAATTTTTAATGGATTTCTTCAAGTGGATCAAGTGGCCAATTGTCCGACGGTCCGTGAATTGTTCACGGTTTAGATTTAGCGAAATCTCGGGATTATCTTTGTGATCCTTTAAAATGTTCGTGATTTCTTGATAGGACAGTGACACCTGTTGGTCCATTGGAAGCGCTGTGAAATCGGTTGGTGTCACCCAGTAATCGTGACAGTAAGAGCGTAATAGTAGTTCATAACCAGCTAACTTCTGCGTTGCCGCGTTCACTTGCGGCTGGACGAAAAATCGATACATTTTAAAAGAAAATCCCCTTTCTACTAAACCAGTCTGATAAACAATGGTCACCATTATACATCATTGCGCAATTAATTTACAGCCATAATGGTGCACGACTTTAGCAATTTGGCACCCCAAATTCAGTGGGTCGTCCGCTAAGTGAGCGCTGACAGCCCGTAAAATGGTGACACTTGGCTAATCTGCTAAATTCAGCTCGTAGGCGTGGCGGAGGTTATCGCCGGGTTCGTCCACACGAATCTCGCCGCGGTATTGGTAGCCTAGGCTCCCAGCAATCGCCTGCATCCGCTTGTTCATGGCATGCGTGTCGATGCGGAAGTTACGGACGCCCTCTTGGTAGGCCTGGCTGATCAGGTTGGAGAAGAAGTAGTGGCTCAGGTGTTGCCCGGCAAAGCCAGCGCTCAGGGCAATCCGGTGAATCGTGGCGTAGGGAGCCGTCGTGTTGTGCCAGCCCTCGCCATCGATTTCGTGGTAGTTCGGGTCGTCACCGACCACCTGCGCGGCGGTTCCGGCCACCTGACCATCAACCATCAACAACCAGCTCTGTTGGGCCATAATGTCGCGTCTGATGGCCGCTTCGTCCGGGTAGCCATCTTGCCACTGTGGACTGCCATCGGCCTTCAGTAGAGCCTTAGCGTTAGCAATAATGGGCATGATAGCTGGCACGTCGGCCGCCGTTGCCCGTTTCAAATAAATTAAACTCATTGTTCGTCCTCCATTTGGTTTGGTTATAAATCTTAGAATACCACTTTAAAAGTTGGAATTAAAAACGCCGGGAAAATTTCCTGGCGTTTTGGTTTAATAATAGAATTTTTCTAGTAAGTGACTGAGGTATTTGAAGAAATCAATTCCTGAGTGGTAAGCATACTTGCCAATAAAAACGAGGCCAATGACGGTGACGGTCGTCGCAATGATCAGCAGGTAAATCTTATCTAGTCGCGGAGCCACAATGTCGATTGTTGTCGTGAAATATTGCAGCGACAACATAAGTACCGTGATAACGACGAGGGCAACCATAAAAAGTATAATTCGCTCAAATTTCTTATCGGTAACCGTGTAGCTATCACTGGATTTTATGGTGGTGGTGAAGTTGACAAATACAGCAATAATCAGTAAAGCAATATTGGCAATCACGAGACTGCTTGCGCTGGTGGCGAAGTGGTTTGTAAACTCCAAGAAGTTTCGGGGAGCCTGGGTGTCGCCAAGTTGTCTAACGACGTAGGCCACAATCAGGAAGAGCGCGTAGATGAAGAGGGCAATTAAGAATAAGCCGAAAGCAAGTTTACGGTGAATCTCGCCGGCCGGTATCATGGCGCGGACCTTCGTCGAGTATTGGGCAATTGACATGAAGATAAAATGATTGGCGATTAAGTAGGCAATCATCGTGGTCAGTACCAGGTTGATCAGTAGGAATCCAATGCCGAAAAAATGATTGGCATTGATTGGGGCTAGCGTTGGTTGACGAAGGGCGTCTCGCCACCAAGAGAAAAAGTTTCCAGTAAAGTTCTCTTGGGGAGTGTCCTGAGTAGGAACCGGGTCGGGAGTTACTGGTTCTTGGGGCGCTTCGTTACGTGCAGAAGCAACGCTACCAAGTTGATAGCCGCACTTGGGACAGAATTGGGCAGAGCCGGAGAGCGGGTTGCCACAATTGGGACAAAACTTAGGGTTATCCATTAGGGGACCTCCTTTGACTAATTTTTATAGAACTGGCATGGCGTGTTGCTTGACGAGGAAGTAAATGATTCCGGCGCAAATAACAATTAATAAAACTTCAGAGGCTAGAATCACGTAAAGCTTCTCCCAACGGGGCTTCTCCGTCTCACGAATCGTGCTGTAAACGTAGCTGAGATTAAACATTAATGTCAAAGGCGTTAGCAGTTGTGGCACCCAATAGTTGGCTGAATGGGTAGCGTTAACTTTGATAAAAATGGTCGTCATGAAAGCTACGATACTGATAATTAAGGCAAAACTGGAAATGCCAGCAAAATGATTTGTGAATTCCCAAAAGTTTAATTCTGCGTGAGTGTCGTTTAAGCGCCGGATGCCGTAGCTTAATCCCAAGTGAATGAGGATGAAGAGAAAAATAATCATTCCCAGACCAAACGCTGCTAGAAAACTCTTACTGCCAATTTTATTGACGTAGTCGTCATAGAAATCAAAGTCGCTGGACACGAAGGCTCTGGACTCGCTGTCGATGAGATAGATTACTGTGATGTTTATTAGCAACTCAATTACTAATAGCCAGGGACCAAACCATGGATTAGCGCCGACAATGGGTTCGGCTGGATGTTTTAAAGATTCTATGAACCAAGTAAATGGATTAGCCGTTGGGTCGGTGGTTCTCTGTGGAGTTGCTTGGACGGGTTCAACTGGCGTTGGTGCTGGTTCCGGTTGGGGCTGACTAACCGAGTCACTGACGTTAGCCATTGCGAAGCCGCAGCGGGGGCAGAACTTAGCGTCCGCACTGAGTTGGTTCCCGCAGTGGGGACAGAATTTAGTACCGTTTTCCATTGGGAGCCTCCTTATTCGTCTTCGTGACGGTCAGACGTTTTCACAGCGTGACCGTACTTCACGATTTCGTAGCTTTGCGATGAATCGTCACTAGCAGGTTGAACCGTGGCGGTGTACTGGAAGTCCTGCACGTGGTCGTAGTCGTAATCGCTCAGGCCAAACGTGTATTCAACCGTGAAGACCACTTCACTAGTGCCATTGGGGCCAGGCTTAACGTCCGTCACGTCGGTATCCATATTAATGGCGTCGAGGTCGTCGTTGTCGTTGTACCCCTTGGCCATCTTTCTAAGATCAGCGTAGTAGTTATTGCTGGTCCCGTTGACAAAGAAGTCGGACATATCGTCACCATCGTCATCGGTACTATCGTCATGGTCCGAGAGATTTTGCGCGGCTTCGAATAGGCTTGAAATGAAGTCGTCGGCGTCACTCTGGTCTATCATATCCTTATAATCCAAGTCGACGTAACTGCCGTCATCATCCTTTTTCAACTTGGTGGTTGGCGTTGTGGCCTTACCAGCACTGGACGTGTAGGCGGCGTAAACGCTCATATCGGACGTCCACGGTTCGTTCTTGATTTGGTAAGTCCCTGTGCTATCGGCGGTCCCAATCTTCTTGCCGTTTAAGTACACGTTAGAACCCGCAACGGTGTCTAGTTCCACTGAAATAGTGGTCAGTTCCAAATCATATGTCTTGTTACTGGTGATGTGATAATCGCTACTGTTGGTCAGGTTGTGGCCACCAATTTTTCCTTTGGATTGCAGGTGATATTCACCGGGCACCATGGCGGACAGTTTCTTGGTGAAGCTGTCAGACGTGGCGGTCGCAATCTTGTGGTTATCCAGCGTGATCACGTTGCCGGTATGGTTGGTCGTGACGGTCGGGTAGACCGGGCTCACGCTAATCTGGTACTTCGGGAAGAACAATAGGTGATGGCCGTTTTGTTCGTAAACGAAATCGCCGTCCGCACTGCGACCGCTGTTATCGAGATCGGCCTTCAGCTTGCTCAAATCCCGGGAATGGTCGCTGTAGTAGCGGTTGATGGGCAATAGTTTAGACTTGCTCAACGTCAAATCAGAACTTGCGCTGGTGAAGTCGTCCGTCAGGTGCTTGCCACTCTTGATATCGTTGATGGTCCGGTCCAGCGTTGCCGCGCGGGAGTAGTGATTGCTGCCCCACACGAAGAAGCCGATGACGGCTACCGCGGCGACACCAATGCCCCACCAGAGGCGCTTCTTTTTCTTGGACCACGGTTGCCGTGGCTTGCGGGCTGGCCGAGTGGGGGCTGTCCGTTGTTGTGTTGGCGTGGTTGCTTGCGGTTGTTGAGGCGCTTGAAATTGGTTCGTGTCGCCGGTAGCGACCTGTAAGTTGGCGCCACAGTTGGGACAGAATGTGTCCGTGGCTGAGACCGGTTGGCCACAGTTGGGGCAGAAGTTAGCGGCCCCGCCGCCAGGTTGATCATTGGCGGGGGCTGCGTAATGGGTTAAATGCATAAGGATTCCTCCAGTTATTAGTGCTGAGTATCGACAATTAAAGCTTCACCATACAGGCAGAGCTGACTCGGTTGCATCGGTTCCGGTTGGATGGAGACCCGGGCCACGCCGTCATACCCCTTGGCGAGCAAAAGGGCGTAAACGTGTTTCATCAGGTCTTCCCAGGCGGCCTTAGCGCCCGCGCGTGGGGCCACGGCGCTTT
The DNA here is from genome assembly GCF_003946045.1 of Levilactobacillus mulengensis. Lineage (GTDB taxonomy): Bacteria > Bacillota > Bacilli > Lactobacillales > Lactobacillaceae > Levilactobacillus > Levilactobacillus mulengensis. Next base: position 154,348 of record NZ_RHNW01000003.1, read on the forward strand.
CGGCAAACATTAAGCCGGCGGAACGGTAACCGGCGGGGATGTCGCGGTCCTCGGTGATTCGGAAATTCTTGGTCTGAGCGACCTCATCTGGCGTTAGTTCCAGGTCGAACAGCGGAAACGTTTGGTCGGCAGCGTGGGGAATCAGGGCGTATTCGTCCGCGGCTGACAGGGTCGTACCACATTTTAAACAGAAATTAGCGTCGGCGGCGTTCTGGTTGCCGCAGTTGGAACAGATACGGTAGTAGGTTTGTTTCATGGGGAACAGTCCTTTCGTTAGTCGTCGTCAGTGTCAACGGTCTCAAATTTACCGGTCGACGAATTGTATTCAGCTAAAATATCGTGGATATCATCATAACGGTACGTGCTGTCGTGATCACCGGAATCGGCATCGTACAGCTTGACCTCGGTGACGTGTGGTTGCGGCTTAGACTCCGTGTAGGTGTAATCGTCTTCGTCATCGATGTAGTCGGCAGCATACAATTCATCCACAGCCGTTGTCGCCTCGGTGGAAAGGTCATCGTAGCTGTCGTTAGAATCTGTGTCATCCGTGTCATCATTGTCGTCGCTGGTAGTGTCGTCCTCAACTTTTCCGCCAGTCGCATCAGAAACGGTGGTTTCATCTTCATTGTTGTTCGTCACGTCATGGCCTTTCTTGGCCGCCTGGGCAATCAGGTCAACGTGCTTGCTGACGGCGTTGCTGGCGACCAAATCGGCGGTTACACTGGCCTTGGATTGGCTTCCGGACAGCTTGAACGTGTAGCGACCGGGGAACAGGGGACCCGCCTTGTAGGTGTAATGGTTATTCTTCGAGGTGACCAGGGCCTGGTTGTTGGCCATCAAGGTGGCGTTGGCAACGTTGGTCGTCAGCACGGGATGCATGGTGGTGACCCGCAGCTTATAAATCGGGAAAACCAGGAAGCTGTGGCCAGTGGTTTCTAGCGTAAATGTGTGGTCGCGCGTCTCGCCGTTCTTTTGCAGGTCAGCCTTCATGTTGGCCACGTAGTTCGGGTGTTTCCGAGCGTAGGTGAACAGCGGCTGGACCGTGTCACCGTCGATTTTTAAATTGGGATTGTCGCTAACCAATTTTTTGGCGAAATCGTCACTCTGGTTGTCGGTGATGTAATCGGTGATGGTGGCAATCTGCTTTTCCTTGCCGGCCTGCTTATTGTAAAAGGAGCCAGCCAGGACGATTACGACGATGACCGCGACGGCGAGAACGGCCCACACACCGCGGCTGAGCCATTTGGACTTCTTCTTACCGGGCTTAGAGGCCTTGTTGCGCCGGCGTGACCGGTGGGCTTTGGTTGGGGTCGTTGCGGCTGCGGTCCGCAGATCAAAGCCACAGTGTTCACAGAAAATACTATCGGGCGCCACCTGTTGGTGACAGTTGGGACAAGTTTTCATAGGGTTCACTCCTCAGTTTTTTGGGATGTTAGGGACGAAAAAAGGCTGTCGCCCGCGTACAGTGAAAGCTTGCGCGTTGGCTCAGCCGTTGAGATCAATAGACGTTTGTTACCGCTTGGTGTGGGTAGTCAGCCTTGACGGGAATACAGATTGGTCGTGCTGTTCGTTCCCGGCGGCGAATTCAAGGTTCCCTGCTATGGGGGACGGCTCCAGCCTGGGAAGCGGGCTTCCGCCTCGACTTGAAGCCTGGAAATTCACCAGTCTCCAAGGTCGCCCCATGCTCTAAACTGAGAAAAGCACTCAGTTTAGACCATCGACACAGCCGGGAACCTTGATTCGCCTCTGGTCACTGCCAACTGGTCGGTATTCTCGCGAGTTCTAGCAACACACTAATGGAATCCGTACTGGCATTGGCGAAACTGACTAGCACATGTGTGGGTTCTATTTTGTCGTTTATTGACTAACGACACTGGTTTTTGCAGCAACGAACACTAAGCGGATGAGATTATGTATGACCTGAACAGGCAGTTGCTTAAATATTGACTACCCAACACCGGACTAATTTGTTAAGTTTTTGCTACGTTTATTATTATACGCCAATCCTTGTTTAGTGAAAGGATAGTTTTAACAAATTAGTTGACACAAAGGGATTCGACAGTATATGGTTAGAGGATTGTAAAAATGACTGATGGTCAATTTTGAAAGGAGGGCGCTAAATGAGCAACACCTTATCCCCAACTGCCAAGCAGGCCAAGGCTCAGCGGATTGCGCAGGTGGCCTGGCAACTGTTTGAGCGGGAGGCATTCACCGACATCTCGATGGCCCAGATTGCCCGTCAGGCCAGCGTGGCCAAGGGGACGCTGTTCAACTACTATCCGACTAAAGAAAGTCTTTTCATGACACTCCTGCTGACCGGGTACCAGCGCTACTTCACGACCCTTAACGCCGACCTGGCGAAGGGCCCTGCCTTGACGCCCCCGGAGTTAAAGGCTCGTTTGCTGGCGGAGACGCGGACGTTGATCACCGACCACGCGACCCTAGTCCGGCTGAATGCCTTGCGGGGGCCAGTCCTGGAAGGCCATGCCGACCGCGAACAGACGCGGCAAGGGCGCCAAGACCTGTACGCCGCCAACCTAGCGTTAGGCCAGACAGTGGCGGCCAAGGTGTCCGGCCTCAGTGTGGCGACCGCGAGTCATCTCTTTGTGAGTCAGAGCGCCATTATTAGTGGTTTAATGAACCTGGCCGGACTGGAACGCTTCAACCACACCAGTTTGGCGACCGATTTTCCCATTTTTCAGATTGATTTAGAAACCGAGGCTTGCCAAACGTTTGGCTATTACCTCGACGGCATCCTTGAGGAGGAACTGCATGCAAATTCAAAACGTTCGTAATTTTGCGATTATCGCCCATATCGACCACGGAAAATCCACGCTGGCCGACCGCATCATGGAACAGACCCAAACCGTTTCCGACCGCGAAAGCCAAGCCCAGCTATTGGATGATTTGGCCGTGGAACAAGCCCACGGTGTCACCGTAAAATCCCGGACGGTCCGTAATTATTACACGGCCGATGATGGCCAGGAATACGAATATAACTTTATCGATACTCCGGGTCACGTCGACTTCACCTATGAGGTGTCCAAGAGCCTTGCCGCTAGTGATGGCGCGCTTTTACTGGTCGATGCCACCCAGGGGGTGCAGGCTCAAACGGTTGCCAACTTGCGTTTGGCCCAGGACAACCACCTAACCGTGATTCCGGTTATCAATAAGATTGACGCTGCTGCGGCGGACGTTGAGCGGACCGCCGAGCAGATTCGGTCGTTGTCCCCAGATTTTGTCGACGTCACCATGCTTAAGATTTCTGCCAAGACCGGCCTGAATGTCCACGATGTATTGGAAGCCATTCACACCACGATTCCGGCGCCCACGGGATCGGTGAAACAACCACTCAAGGCGCTGGTTTTCGACTCCCAATACGATGCCTTCAAGGGCATCATCGCCTACGTCTGGTTGATGGATGGGCAGCTGAAGCCGAACGATAAGCTGAAATTAATGGCCACCGACCAACCGGTGACGGCCAACGAAATTGGCATTTTCACGCCACAACGGGTCGCTGCCAAGCAGTTGGTGGCCGGCGATGTGGGCTACGTAGTGACTGGGTTGAAGGACCCACAAGCCTTATGGGTCGGGGATACGCTGACCAGTGTGGCCAACCCCACGGCCACGGCGCTCCCGGGGTATCAACCCTCGCAGTCGATGGTCTTCGCCGGGTTCTATCCCCAGGGTGATCACTACCACGATTTACAATTGGCCGTGGAAAAGCTGGCACTCAATGATGCGTCGTTCCACTACCGGCCAGAAAGTTCCGACGCCCTAGGAGCCGGCTTCCGGTGTGGCTTCCTGGGTATCTTTCATTTACAAATCATCCGCGAACGCCTGCATGACGAGTACGGTCTGGACGTGCTGACTACGGCGCCCAACGTGACCTATCGTGTGCACGTGAAAAACGTGGACGAACCAGTGATTGTCGACAATCCCATCAAGTTCCCCGACTACAGTCAAATCGATTATGTCGAGGAACCCTTAGCCACGGCGACCATCACCACGACCAGCGAGAGCCTGAGTGACGTGATGAAGCTGGCGACTCAGCACAAGGGGGAGCTCCAAGATATGCGTAACCAAGGGGATTTAGTCGTCCTCGAATACCAATTACCATTCGCTGAAATTGCTTACGACTTTTTCAACGCGCTGAAGTCCGTTTCTCACGGGTACGCCACACTGACGACCGAACTGGCGGGCTACGATATCGCCGACGTGGTCAAGGTGGAGGTCCATGTGAACTACGCCCGGGTCGACGCGCTATCCTTTGTGGTTCACCGCGAGGACGCACCACAGATGGCCCAAGAGCTGGTTCACAAATTAAAGTTCGTGATTCCGCGTAAACTGAACCCGATGCCAGTTCAATCCGTGGTTGAGGGCAAGGCCCTGGCCCGCGTTGACGTGCCACCGTTGCGGAAGAACGCCGCGGTCAATGGCGAGAAGCGTAGCACGTCTAAGAAGCAGGCGTTGTTGCGGCGACAGAGCGTGAACAAGCGGCAGTCGGCACACAGCGATATCGAGCTACCCCAGGAAGTCTTCAACGCCGTCCTCGACTTAGAAAAGTAGGGTTCCGATTGCCGTTCCCGGCGGCGGATTCAAGGTGCCCTGCTGTGGGGCCGGTTCCAGCCTAAGGGGCGGGCTTCCACCTCAACTTTGAGCCGAAGAACGGTCTCAAAGGTTGTCCCATGCTCTAAGCAGAGAAAAATCGCTCTGCTAAGACCATCGACACAGCTGGTCATCTTGATCCGCCTCTGGTCACTGACACGGGCAACTTTTCTAAGTTGTAGGCAGTGGTGTCTAACCGGTTTGTTCAGCGGTACCTTGGATTTTAAGTTACACAGCGTGGCCCATTTTCACCGGTCCTGCGGCTGACACTGGTTTAACTTATTCTGTTTGCTACTTCTGTGGCCGGTGTGAAGTCTTTTCTGGCACTGAATTTGCTTAACTTTTCTATTATTCTGTAATCAAATAAGCGAATATTCATCCAAAACCAGTCATTTAGTCGATGGCTGGTTTTTGCTTAGTAAAAACGTTACATAAAACGTTATACGTGGCACAATAACGATTACTTTCTTTATTTACAACACGTTTACGGTTTCTTAATGTAATCTGTAATATATAAAGTTGCCTATATGATTGATTAACGGTAACAAGTGACTTATACTAAAATTATCTTATAGGTAAAGGGGATTTTCGAATGACTGACAAGCAAGAACCAATTCGTAATGAAGACCACACTGGCTGGATCGACCAGGGCCCCCGGAACTATCAACGCGATTTACAAAACCCGGACTTATTGGTGCCACCAACCACTGACCACGGGACGGTTGCGAACCTCCGTTTTAGTTTTTCCGACGTGCATATGCGGTTGGAATCTGGCGGCTGGACGCGTGAGGTCACCAACCGTGAACTGCCCGCTTCTCACGATTTAGCGGGTGTCGACATGTGCTTGAAGCCTGGTTCTTACCGGGAAATGCACTGGCACAAGGAGGCCGAATGGGCGATGATGCTACGCGGGAACGCTCGGGTCACGGCCTTGAACGAAAAGGGTGAAAGCTTCATTGACGACATCGAAGCTGGTGACCTGTGGGACTTCGAAGCGGGGATTCCCCACTCCATTCAAGCGCTGGACCAAGGCTGTGAGTTTCTGTTAGTCTTCAGTGAACCCGACTTTTCTGAAAACAACACCTTCCTCCTGACCGATTGGCTGGCGCACACGCCTAAAGACGTGATTGCGGCTAACTTTAAGGTCGACGAAGACACGTTGAAGCCACTCCCAAGTCATGAAAAATACATCTTTAATGGCAACGTTCCCGGCCCCATCGACACGGTGAAAAAACCCGGGACACCAATGTAGACGCCACTGACGCTGCACATGAAGGATGTTCCCGCCAAGGAATTTGAAGCCGGCAAGGTCTGGATTATTGATCAATCTGTGTTCCCAGCCGCCAAGACGATTTCTGCGGCCATTGTTGAAGTGCAACCCGGTGGGATGCGGGAAATGCACTGGCACCCAAAGTCTGAGGAATGGGATTACTACATTCAAGGTCAAGCCAAGGTGGGTGTCTTCAATTCCAACACGTTAGCCCGGACGTTTAACTTTAATGCCGGTGACGTGGGCGTTATTCCTAAGGAAGCCGGTCACTACATTCAAAACATTGGGACGGAACCGCTGATCTTTATCGAATTGTTCAAGAACCCGGTTTACTCCGACGTTTCCCTGAACAAGTGGTTAGCAACGTCCCCATCGCAAATGGTTTCCGATCACCTGAACCTGCCCGTTTCAACGGTTGAAGGTTTCCCAAGTGAAGAGGCTGCAGTCGTTTGGTACAAGGATGCCGCCGGTCGTGAAGTGCAACACCCAAAGAGCGCACCAGATACCAGTAGTGCTGCCGACGTTTTCAGCGAATAGAAGTGATTTCATGACGCAAACATTTGAGACCATCGTCATCGGTGGGGGTGTCGGCGGTGCCGGTGCCGGTGCAGCTATGCGGGCCGTTGCCCACGGTCAATCCGTTGCGGTTATTGAGCAGCGTGATTGGGGTGGCACCACCGTGACGCGGGGCAGTACCCCGAAGAAAGTCTTACTAGCGGGCGTTGAAGCCCACCGTGCGTTTGCCCAACAGAATGGCCCGGTGCCACCAGTGGACTGGTCACGACTAGCCGCTCATCGGGATACCGTCGTGGGGCAGACGCAGGAACGGTTTAAACAACGTTTCCAAACCAATGGCGTCACCACCTTTGAGGGCCATGCCGAATTTGTGAATGGCCAGCAGGTACGCGTCAATGGCGAACGGCTAACAGCGAAAAATTTTGTGATTGCGACCGGGGCTCGTCCCCGTGAAGTCGCGATTCCTGGCGGCCAGTTGATTCAACACTCCGGCAGTTTTTTCCGAAGTCATCAACTCCCACAACGGATCACTATCCTCGGTGCCGGCGTGATTGCCTTTGCGATTGCCGGTATCGCGAGTGAGGCGGGCGCCGCCGTGACGCTGGTTCAACACAACCACGTGGCGCTTCGCGGTTTTGATGGCCAACTCGTCCAAACACTGTTAGCTAGCCTGGCCAAACACAACGTGCACATGATTTTTGACGATGAAATTTCCCGGTTGGCCCAGACGTCGACGGGACTTGAGGTGACGACGCAGCAGGGTGCTCACTGGTCCACCGACGTGGTTTACGCGGCTTTAGGCCGACTGGCTAACGTCGAGGACTTGAATTTGAAAGCTGCTGGGGTGGCCGTAACCCCCCACGGCATTCGCGTCAATGAGTACCTGCAGACTAGCAATCCCCAGATTTATGCGGTCGGGGATTGTGCCGTCACCGGAACGCCTAATTTGGCAAACTATGCCATCTATCAAGGCAAATATGTGGGCGATGCGCTGAGTGCGCCCCAAGCTTTTCCGATTGTCTATCCGCTTCAGGCCAGCGCCGTCTTCAGTCTCCCCCGGTTAGCGCAGGTGGGCGCCAGTGTTGCGGCTGCGCGTCAAGATCCCGCGCACTATACCCTGAAGACCGTTGACCTGAGTCAGTGGTTAACGTATCAACGAAACTATGATACCGATGCAAAATTACTGTTGGTGATTAATCGTCAAAGTGGTGAAGTAATTGGTGCCGAAGCCATTAGCTACCAGGCCGACACGGTGATTAACCAGTTGGCCCTCTTGATCCAGCAACATGTGACACCAGAAGCGCTACATGACACGTTCTTCGCTTACCCGTCCTCTGCCGCCGATTTGTACGGCATCTGGACCTAACGCGGGTCTCCGGACTGGTGAAAACCGTGCCGGACGTGGGGCTGTCCGTTCCCGGCGGCGGGCTCAAAGCGCCCTGCTGTGGGGCCGGTTCCAGCCAAAGGGCGGGCTTCCACCTCAACTTTGAGCCAAAGACCGGTCTCAAAGGTTGTCCCATGGGCTAAGTAGCGAAAACCACGCTACTAAGGCCATCGACACAGCTGGTCACTTTGGCCCGCCTCTGGTCACTAACATCCACCAGCGTGTCCTGTTTCAGCAGTCCGGAGGCAGACGCTGGTCTTGTCCAGTGCCACAAGTAAATAGCGGTCGGTTTTAAGTGAATATGAGAATGATAGTCAAAATGCCCGAGACGGTGTTGTCTCGGGCATTTTGGTGTTGTTAGAGGTTATAATGGTCACCAAACAAATTGGGGTGAATCTACTTATCCTTGCCCAGCGTTGGCGTATTCTAAGCCCACTTAAATTGGCTTTAGAATTTGTGAAGCACGAGGGGATGGACACATGAAAACGCAATTTAACCGGCATTTTTATCGAACGTTAGTGTTTTGGTTAGGCCTCATTTGCCTGGGCGTTGAGCTCTATCTGTGGCCAATCGATGATTCATTTTCGCGCGCGGTTGGGCTAGGGACCGGTGGCTTCTTAGTGGTTCTAAGTTTCTGGCGTGAGGTTGAGGAGGACTAGGTTTAAATAGTTTGAGGCTATTGTGAAAAAGTGCCTGTTACGAGATTGATTGGTGCGGTGGTCGTCTTTAAGAGTCTTTAAGACAGTAAAATGGGCGATCCAATGTCAGTGACCAGAGGCGGATCAAAGCGACCAGCTGTGTCGATGGCCTTAGCTGAGGTTTCTCACTCAGCTTAGACCATGGGACGACCTTTGAGACCGAACTTTGGCTCAAAGTCGAGGTGGAAGCCCGTTTCACAGGCTGGAACCGACCCCACAGCAGGGCGCTTTGAATCCGCCGCCGGGAACGAATGCCACAGCGTTCCGGCCTATTTTCACCGTCCGGTAAGGCGAATCAGTGCGCCAATCCGTCAAAGTAAGTTTTGGTGGCGGCGAGCATGTCGGCCGTCTGTTGATTCAACAGCGGCGGCAACTGGTCCAACGGGAAATATTTCAAATCCAGCGTCTCGTCCGTCGCCGTTTCCAGAGTATGCCCACCCACGGGTTTCACCAGGTACAGCCGGGAAATAACCTGAGTCACGTCGCCGTTGGGATATTTGGTAAAGCCTTGATCGAAGAGTCCTAGTGGCTTGACGATTTCAACGTCGAGGCCGGCGTCTTCCTTGTACTCGCGAATCATGGCGTCGTCGTAAGTTTCACCGTATTCCAGGTAACCGCCAGGCAGGCTCCAGTTGTGGGTGTCGGTCCGCAGGTTAAGCAGCACTTCATGCTGGTCGTTGGCCACGATGCCCGCCGCTGCGTTTAAAATTAAGGGCTTGTGTCCCACTAGATCCCGCACTTCTTTGATATAGTTTGCCATTAGTTGTTGACCTACTTTCTCTAAGTTTTGCTCTCAGTATACCGCAAAAGTTGGGGATGCAGCAGGCACTTTGAACGTAATAACTACCCTTGAAGGGTATAATACGTTTGAGGTGATTGCGATGAGTCGAACCGCACAGAACATTAAATTCATCCGCCAACATTATGGTATCAGTCAACGGCGGTTGGCGTCGTTGCTCAGCGTCTCCGTCAGAACTGTCCAGCACTGGGAACAGGCAGATTATGCGCCCAGTGGTCCCGCAGTTAAATTAATTCAACTTTTGGCGAACAATGACGCAGTTTTTACGGAGTTAATTAGTATAGAGGAGGATGAGGCAATTATGTACTTGGAACACGATGATCAAGCTTTCACCATTATGGGCGTCCCGTTTCGAAATGAAGCGGAATATCGGGCAACACTGGATGCAACTATCAGTAATATGTACGAGGGTTTTGAACCAACGGTCGCGGATATTGAGCTAGCCAGAGAGGCTGATGACTTAGGCCGACCACTGACCGGGGCAGAGATTTTGGCAAAAATTAATGCGCGAAACTCGGTGCCAAATAAGTGAAAATTTGGGCGGACTATCTTCAAGAAAATGGCACGCTGAAGAATAAATTGGGCATCACTGAAGACGAAAAATTGCATGCAGTTGAATACAACACTAGTGCCATTCAACAAAAGTTTATCCGGCAAAATAATTATGTTTTGCCGGACGGGTACCACCTAACCGGTAAGGATGTCACCGAGCTAAAGCGCATCAATGCGGCACTGCTAGGTGACATCTACGACTGGGCGGGTCACTACCGCGAAGTAGATTTCAACAAAACATCTGATGGGGTCGTCACCCACTTTCACCCCGTCATGTTGTTTGGCAATGCCGAGTGGGATATTCAGCGGCAGCTTACGGATTTCGCGACGTTACCGGCGGACCAGCAGGTGGTGGCCACGGCCCTGGGCAATCTGGTGACCGAAATCAACCTGTTTCACCCGTTTCGCGAGGGAAATGGTCGGACGTTGCGGGTCTTCACGGAAGTGTTGGCTTGGCAAAAGGGCTTTCGTCTTGACTTTACCCAGGAACAGCAGTCCGCCTATATGACTGCCAGCATTCAGGATGAACCGGCGTTGATGGCGGCGGTTTTTCTAAAAATTTTGAAGTAGAAAATGAGTCTGGGACAGAACCCCAGACTCATTTTTGCGTACCCATTTATCTAGTCGAAACGTGTGACAAAAGGCACCCGGTTCCGCTTAAAACTGCTAACCAAACAATCCAAGACCAGGATTATTCGGTTAGCAGCCTTAATGCTCGCCGGCTAACCGCCTTTTGTCCCACTCTGCGTTTACTTATTTACCCGTTGGTAGTTGGCATCAAAGTACTTGCCGGCACGGATGTCGTCAGGCAGGCCTTGGTAAGGGGCTTCACTGATGACGTCTTCATTATTTTGACCAGCGTCGCCGATGTAAGTGATCGTCGCAAATTCTGGGACGACCATCTTAGGGTAGGTGGCGTACTTTTCGCGGGCGGCTTCCATTACGTCAATGTGTTCGTTTTGGTAAGTGACCGTGATTTCAGGATGTTCTTGAACCCACTTAGGGAAGAAGATGGTCCCGTTGACCTTGTTTTCGTTAGGCAGGAAGTCCAGCGCCACGTCGGTCCCAGTTGGTTCCGTCCAGGCAACCTTGTAGATGCCCTCCGTCAGCATGACGATGTTGGCCTCTTGGTCGGTGACCCAACGGCCGGCGACCATACCGCCGTGGATTCGGTAGTCGACGGTATGATCGTTCTTCGCGTACCATTCGTATTCCCAGCCGTTGTCATAGGTGTAGATGAAATGGGTTCCCTGGAAGTCATCCAGGGTTTTGAAAGTTTTAGTCATTTTAAAAATCTCCTTCTATTCTGCAGGAAAACATGTAATTAATTACATGTTTTTATTTACTTGATTATCATAGTCACTTCCGCGGGACTTGTCAACGATTTTCCTTGATGTTTTTCCGGGGAACTGGTTCAATTGAGACAGCGCAACGCGTTTGTGACGAGAAAAATTCTCGTAAAATGGAAGGAGGCTGATGATTATCGGTCAGCGAAATCGGCTACAATACATCATCTTAGGCCTACTGAATCAGCGTCCCCAGACCGGCTACGACCTGGCGAAGGCGTTTGAAAATGAAATCGGGGAGTTCTGGCAGGCCCAACACAGCCAGATCTACCCCATGCTCAAGCGAATGGAAACAAGCGGCGACATCACCCATGAGGATACGGTGACGGGCGAGAAGCTGGCGAAGAAGCAGTACTCGTTGACGCCGGCCGGCCATGCGAAATTGGTGGCCTGGGTGAGCGAACCCTCGCCAGAGTTGTCGGCGACCAAGGACGAATTTATTTTAAAACTCTACTTTATTAAAACGGCGGCCGACCCGCGGCTTCAGCCTATGCTGCAGGAACAGGCGGTTCTCCACCGCGCTCAGTTGGCCCACCTCAAGCAACGCCGCGAGACGGTCTTCCCGGACCAGGCGGCAATTGATCAGGCCTATGGGCATTATCTGATTCTGGACCACGCGATTGGTCGGGAGCAGTACTACGTGGACTGGCTGGAGAAGTTTTTGCGTTAAGACTTTGGTACGCGAAGCTTCCAAAAACTAAAAAAATAGGTAAAAATGGAAGCATACTTCCAAAAATGACAAAAACCAGCAAAAATGGAAGTATACTTCCTTTTCTGCTGGTTTCTTGGTAAGATGGCTCTAACTGAGACGTTGACAAAGGAGTTGACCATTGTGATTGCGCGACCTGTGTATTTGAATCGACTAATTGCTCTCAAGGATACGGATGCCATCAAAATCATCACGGGTGTTCGTCGCTCAGGTAAGTCCGTTTTACTACAATTGTATCGAAATTACTTAGAGTCCCAGGGAATTGCCAGTGAAAATATTATCTATTTTAATTTTGAAGAGCTAGACTTACTGACTATTCGGGATGAACAGCAGTTAGTGGCATTATTAAAACCGTTATTAAATAAGCAAGCGCACCAATATTTGATGTTGGATGAGATTCAAATGGTTAATGGGTGGCAACGGGTAATCAATGGTATTCGGGTCAGCTATGATTGTGATATCGTGGTGACGGGATCCAACGCTAAAATGTTGTCTGGTGAGTTAGCAACCTTATTAAGCGGACGTTACGTTGAAATACCAATCTATCCCTTTTCATTTAAGGAATTTTTAGCCGCCAAAGACATTGCGCCTGACTCTCGAATGGTTGATCAAGCATTTAATGAGTTTGAACGTTATGGTGGTTTCCCAGCAGTTGTGTTAGCTGCGCCGGAAATCAAGGAATCCATTTTGGATGGTATTTTTGATACAATCGTGTTGAATGACGTTTCAATGCGGGCCAATGTTCGGGATACAGAGACGTTGCGTGCGTTAGTCAGCTTCTTGGCTGATAACGTTGGCCAACTGGCACGGCCAACCAAAATTGCTAATACCTTGAAGAGTGAAGGCATCACCACTAGTAATCATACAGTGGAGCGGTATTTAAGTCTGTTGGAAGATGCTTTCCTTTTTTATCGGTCTAGACAGTATGATCTTCGTGGCCGAGGCTACTTGCGAACTGCTGGTAAATATTTCGTCGTTGATGCTGGTTTGCGGCGGAATGCTGTGGGCCGCCGACCTGGAAATTATGGTGGTCAGTTAGAAAACATTGTTTACCTAGAGCTATTACGGCGTGGCTACACGATTGATGTTGGTAAGCTCGACGCGGCTGAAATTGATTTCGTTGCGCGTAAGGTTGATCAGGTGCTTTATGTACAAGTGACCTATGAGATCCCACAGAATACGCATGAAACTGATAACTTACTAAATATTCGGGACAATTATCAAAAACTCCTAATCACGCAACGTTATAGTGATGTTCAAGAAATTGCCGGAATTCCAGTTGTTAATATTGTTGATTGGTTGTTAGCAGATGAATAAGGTTATGGCACAGTGGTAGCTCGCTGTGCCTTTATTTTGGTCTGAAGTTTGCTCAGGACCAATGACCTTTTCAGACCTAATCCTGCAAGCAGACTAGCAAGTCGCGAGAAATTTTATCGGCCACGGGGGATGGCTATACTTAGTAGTGGATTGTTTACAAACGGACAGTTCAAATCAATTGAAAGGCCAAAGTTAGCCTTTCACGGGAGGATACATATGAAGTTCAGAACAGTTTTGGTAGCGGTATTAGCCGTGGCAACGTTAGGTGTGACGGCTGAAGTCACGACCCCGGCACAAGCCGCAACCAAGGTTTTACAGACCAAGAAAATGAAGAAGGCGGCCTACAAGATTAGCAACGGCTATTTCTATCGGAACACGAAGCTGACCAAGCGGACGCATAAAGCCAGCAAGTACGCCAAAGTTAACTTTTACACGTACAAGTCAGCGAAGATTCGCAAGAGCAATGGTAAAAAGGTGACTTACTACTACGTTAAAAATAAGTCTGGCAAGGTTAAGGGCTGGGTCTGGCACGGTAATCTGCGTAAGCAACCAACCTATACACGGCAGAAGAAAGATATCGTGGCCATGAAACGCATCATTCAAGGGATGTCCCCGGATGTACAGAATCGGGCTTTGGGCCTGTTTGCACATATGAACTATAAGGTAGCCTACCATGATGGAGCGAGTGATCGAGACCTATATGACGTGATTTCACAGGAACTAGGAGCAGACTATGATAATCCAACCGACATTCAGGGGATTATTAAAACCTATAAGCTTTTTAAGGGCCGCTATGGGAGTGATAAGGCGCGGATTCTGAATGATTACAATGATTTAGATGATGTGCTTAAAGGCCGTAGTGATGCGCAATTATATGATGTAGCTGAAACTTTGATTGATGATGTTTCAACCGCCGTTTACCACATGGATAATTAAGGATGCAAGTGACAGAATGTGTCTAATTCTAAATAGGTTCAAATACAGCATGACCATAGTTGGCGTGCTGTATTTTTGTGGGGTTAGACGAGCGTACGTGTAGGCTGATTCTGAAGGAGTCGGTCGAAATCAGTTAGCATCCGCAATTAAAATTTGAGACGTTGGCGTGTTGACACGATAGGGCTAATCAATCGGTGAGTGGTTAACGCCTTAAGGGTTCCGGTTACTACGGTTAGGTGTGATTGTCGCCTCAATTAGTTATGAATTTACAAATAAAGTATAATTAATAATTAAATAACAGTCAGAATAATTAATACGCAAAATTTACATAAACCTTGCGAAAAATTTACTTGGTCTTGGTAAAGTTAACTTATTCAGAAAGGGGATTACACTTACATGAAAATTCGTGCCGTTTTAGCTTCAATCAGTTGTGCATTGGTCTTACTCGGGGCTACCGCCGCGCCTGCTCAAGCAGCGACAACCAAGAAGGATGCAGACCTGCAACCAGCTATTTCCAAGAAGGTCAACGCACCTATCAAGTTGGCCGGTGCCGAGAACATGCGCGACATGGGTGGTTACAAGACCAAGACTGGTCAACACGTTAAAAAGGACCGTTTACTGCGGAGTGATTCACTGGAAAAACTGACGAAGGCGGATACGAAGAAGTTAGTGAAAAAGTATCACGTCAAGGAAATCTTTGATCTGCGGACCAAGGCTCAAATTGCTGAAAAGCCAGACGTGAAGATTGCCGGTGTTAAATACTTAGGTTCCTCCATCTTAGGAACCAAGTCCAACTACGATAACGATGATGAAGGTATGTACCGCGACATGGCCAACAAGCCATCTGCCAAGAAGAGCTACCACAAATTTTTGGTCGCTGCTGCCAACAACAAGAAGGGTGCCCTGTTATTCCACTGCTCACACGGGATGGACCGGACGGGAACGTCTGCCGCAATCCTCTACACGATTTTAGGGGTAAGCAAGAAGGACATCCAACGCGACTACTTATTATCTAACACCCAACTGAACGTAACGTGGGCTAAGCCAGCGTTACTGAACCTGTTCTACAGCCAAGTTAAGGAACACTACGGCTCAATGAACAACTACATCAAGAAGGGCTTAAAGATTACCCCAGCCCAAATCAAGCAAATCAAAGCCAACTACCTGACGAAGGCCTAAGCCCGGCGTCACAAAATTAAACCGAAATGACTGATCCAACAGCCGTGTCCGCTATTAATTAGGGAGACGGCTGTTTTGGTATTCACAATAGCGGCGGATAAGAGAATAGGCTAAACTATTTTCTGAGATAGAAGTAAAATAAACGGGAACGTCATTCTCAGCCGAGAGGGCGTCGAAAATAAACTCAGCTGTATTGGTGATTACTATGGCATATGAGATTAATAGTTGGCAGAACAAGAAGAGCAACCAGTGCTCCAGAACTAGGGGGCCACTCCGTCATGGGTAAAAACCAATCTTAGCCGCAGGAAGCCAGGGATGGAGGCGGCTGTGTCGATGGTGTTGAGCAGGGTTCTTTCCTGCTCTACAGCATGGGCCGACTTTGGAGACGGGTGGGTTTCGCGGCTTCAAAGCGAGGTGGAAGCCCGCCCTTTGGCTGGAACCGGGCCCCACAGCAGACGGAATCCCTGGAAGCCGGAGGCGGTCAGTTTGACACTAATTTTCAGTCAGAAAACCAAGCGCCCTAGTTCTGGAGCAATTGGTTAAAACTGATAACTAATAAAGCCCCCCAACTACTGATTTTGTCACATATCGCGTATGATAGGGTCGACGGTAGCAGTTAGTAAGTCAATTCTGGCTAACTAAGCTGAGTGAACGGCTGAGGAGGTTAGAAAAGGTAAGTTGCCAGTCAGAATTTAGGATTACAGCTGAGGCCCTTAACCGTTATGCTATATATGTAAGCGGTTACGGATTGTTGGAAACGTGCAAGAAATTTTGGGGGAGGTAAGTATCATGAGTAAAGCTCAGTTATGGAAGCAACGGTTCTTCTACGGGTCGACCGACCTGGCTGGGAACCTGATTTGGCAAATTGTTGGTTTGTATTTACTGTTCTACTACACCACGGTTATGGGCATCTCACCAGCCTTTGTGGGAACCCTGTTCTTCGTGGTTCGGATCATTGATGCCTTTGATGGTGTGGTCTATGGATTTTTGATTGACCACACGCATTCGAAATACGGGAAGGCGCGGCCATACTTCCTATGGTTTGGGATTCCACTGGGGATTCTGACAATGCTGCTGTTCTTCAACCCATCATTTGGCGGCAACAAGGTCTTCCAGCTCGCTTGGATCTCCATTGTCTACACATTATTTAGCTTAGTTTATTCTGGGGCGAACACACCGATTACTGCTATTCTGCCTAGCCTGACTAAGGACCCTGACGAACGGACCAACCTGGCGAGTGCCCGGATGGTTATGACGAACATTGGGACCGCTGTGATTGGGGCCATTTCCTTACCGATGGTTGCCAAATTAGGGGGCAAGAACGCTGAAAAAGGTTGGATGATTTGGGGAATCTTTATCGGGATTGCCATCATCGTGCTGTTCTTAGGCGCCTTTGCCAACCTGCGTGAAAAGGATGATATCGTCGATGACTCAGCCGATGCGCCAGAAATCAAAGGCCACCTCTCCGTGGGCGAATCTTTGAAAGGGGCAATCAAGAACAAGCCGTGGGTCGTCTTGAGCTTGAGTTTCATTCTGTTACAAACGTTCTGGGTTATCCGGATGCAGACGGCCGTTTACTACCTGACCTACGTTTACCGCCGGGCCGACCTGGTGGGGGCCTTCAATGGTCTGGTCATCGTCGCCGTCATCGGGAACATTTCCATTCCGTTCCTGAGTAAATTTATGAAACACCGGAACGTGATGATTCTGGCCATGGCTACCTTTGCCATCGGTGAAATCATCATGAGCTTCAAGAGCATTCCACTCCTGTTTGCCGGTAACGTGATTGCTTTAGTTGCCATGGGGGCGGCGTTCTCCATTGCCTTCGTTATGATTGCGGACACCGTGGAATACGCGCGTTCCGAAATGCACATTGACGAACCCGGCATCCTGTCCTCCGTGCCAATGGTGGGGGCTAAGCTGGGCATGGGCTTCGGTGGTTTAGTTTCTGGTTGGCTCTTAACCTGGGGTGGTTTCCAAGCCACGGCCAAGATTCAAGGCGCCAAGGCGTTGACCGCCATCAGCACCAGCTTCGTCTGGTTACCAATTATTTTAGCCTTACTGATTCTGGTCATCCTGTTCTTCGGCTACAAGCTGGACGAAGATGAGATTGCGTCCGCCAAGGCCATGAAGGATGACGCTGGCAAATTAAATGAAGACGCTTAACTTAACGTTCGGGCCGCCGGCAAATCCGGTAGCCGTGACGTTGTACCAACCGGCCGCCATCGCTGACTTTGACCAGCCACCGCGGCGGCCGTTGGCCATTCTCTTGCCGGGTGGCGGCTACCGGTTCTACAGCGACCGGGAAAATGAAATTGTCGCGTTCCAGTACCTGGCACAGGGATATGCGGTAGCGGTCGTGGCCTATCGGTTACTAGACCAGCCGCCGGTTTACCCGGCCGTGCTGGAACAGGTGGCCCACGTCGTTGCGGGGTTTCACCAGCGGGCTGCCGACTACGCGGTGGATGCCGACCATCTCTTACTGGTCGGCTTCTCCGCGGGTGGTCACGTGGCGGCACTCTACGCCGACTTGTGGCCGCAGTTAGCGCCGCGTTGCCAATTGCCGCGTCAGGATTGTTCCGTGTGGGCGGTGACCCTGGCTTACCCGGTGATTGGCCTGCGATTAGGCTGGCCGGTCGATGCGGCGGCCCGGCAAGCCATTGCGGGAAAATGGGCGCTGACGGAGGCCGACCACCTGGTGACGGCGCAGAACCCGCCGACGTTCATTTGGACGACGGCGACGGATGAACTCGTGCCACCAATCAACGCGCAGTGCTACGTGAAGGCGTTGCGGCGCGAAGGGGTGCCCGTGCGGTTTCACCTGTATCCGCGGGGGCCGCACGCGTTGAGCTTGGCCCGACCGGTCACGGCCTTTGCGGCTGGCACGCGTCACGATGCCACGTTTGGCCAACGCTACGTGCAAGCAGAGGTGGCGGGCTGGTTTACTGAACAGATTCGCTGGCTGCAGCGCTTGTGGTGATGGTCACTTTGAAAAAATGTCAAAAGTCGCTGATAACCCGTTTACACCGTGCCATTTTGGTGTTAAAACATAGCCGAACGTGAAATGCGTTGCCGCCATTTTTCTGGAAGCGCCGGCGATGGATGGGGATCCATCTGCTAGTTGGGCTGAGGTTACGGGTTTTCAGCATGAAAGATTCGTCGGAACGACTATTTCACGAGAGGGGTAATCAAAATGTTGAATGATACGACAACCAAGCAGTCTTTGGGGTACAACGATGAGTTGCGACGGCTGCAGAAAATGCGGGTCAGCAGTGTTGAGGATGGCGTGACCAGCTGGATCAAGGAACGCGACCCGATTCACACCTTCGAGCCATTGGTTTGGGAGACCGTGGCCGAAATTGAAGAGAACCCACAATTGCCGACAGACTTGTTTAGCCTGCGGCAAGGGACAGAAACCTCCGGCCAACGGGATTTAACCAACGTGGAAATGAAGGTCGAGATGCAGCAAATCGTATCCATGAATCGGCGGGTCCGGGTCATTCGGATCGCCCGGATGGACCATCTGACCGCGGATAAGGCGCTGATCTATTTCCACGGCGGCGCCTACTATGGGGGCACGCCGGAAGATGTTTTGCTGGCGCTGAAGTTCGTGGCGGAACAGGCGAACTGCGTGGTCTACAACGTGGATTACGCGCTGGCACCGGAACAGGCCTATCCGGCGGGCATCTTGGACGGGTTAGCCGTGGTGGCGGCCATGACCAAGAGCTATCAGCAGATTTCGCTGGGCGGCGACTCGGCCGGGGGCTCGATTGCCTTAGCCGTCAGCCAGCTCTGCAAGTCAATGGGCATCTGCACGATTGCCAGTCACATGCTGTTCTACCCAACGTTGATTCAGGGCTCCGATTTAAACGGCCCACTGTGGGATGACCGCAGCATTCCGGTCGTTGACGAGCAACGCGACGCCTTACACCGGAGCTATCAGTTGTTTGAACAGCTGGATACGATTATGAGCGGGTACTACGTGGCGGATCAGCCAGTTGATCTGACGGCGCCACTCCTGTCGCCATTACTAGCCGACCCAGAGATTTTCCACCGGGTCACCGTGTTGGTCGGGGAATACGATCCGTTCCGTCTGCACGACGTGGCCGACCACCAGCCGGAGTACTTGGAAACCATTTTTTCGCTGGCTAACGGGCACTTCGGTGTGCGGGCCAATGATCCAATTACGGGCAATCCCATCACGGGAACGCTGATCAATGGCTTTTATGAAACTGCCCCCATCACCTATGGGGAGGCGGGTATCGGTTACGCGACAAAGCACCAAACGATTTTAAATCTGCCAGACTTTCGGCACATCCACGTGGCAACTGCCACCGGCCATGACTTCACCAACAGTGAGCGAACGGCGGCCGATTTGGATTTGACGACCGGAGCCCTGGTGGAGCATTACACCCTGCAAACGTTACAGGGCGAGACAATTACGATGATTATGAAATCTACGATTGGGCAGACGCAGACGGAATTTTGGGCGGCCAGCTATAGCTTCATGGCGGCCAACTATGCGGGTGGTTTGGTCATCAGTAAGTCCATTGCGGTGCCGGCTGAGGCCGAGGCCATTGCGTCCGCCGATCCCCGGAAGACGCGGATGGCGGGGCTCCCCATTTGTGAGACGGAATTCATGGGCCGTAACCTACAGCGGTACCATGTGAAGACGCGGCAGACCAAGCAGGCGGTCACGATTTATTTGGGGATGTTGACGCCCGGCGATGGCCTGTTGCGGCAAACGGTCGATTTGAGCGACCGCGTGGCCCACGACTTGACCTATGAGGTGTACGTGGGGGCCATTGGCCAACAGAATACGATTGATCCCGCGGCGCCGTTCATGGCGAACTCGCTGTCAGTGTTACTAGCGGACAGCCGGGATTTCTGGCAGGACGTTTGGAACCGCAGTGAAGTGACGGTCAGCGGCAACGACGAACTGGATTTGGCGATCCATTACAACCTGTTCCAGCTGAATCAAGCGGCTGGGCGGGATGGTCGGACGAACATTGCGGCCAAAGGCCTGAGCGGGTCCGGCTACGAGGGCCACTACTTCTGGGATACCGAGATGTATATGCTGCCCTACTTCATTTACACCAACCAGCAGATGGCGCGGCAGCTCCTGTTGTACCGTTACCAAACGCTTCCCAAGGCGCGGCAACGGGCACGGGCCTTGGGCGTGGCTCAGGGGGCACTCTTTGCCTGGCGGACCATCAACGGTGAGGAGGCCTCGGCCTACTTCCCAGCCGGAACGGCGCAGTACCACATTGATGCGGACGTGGCCTACGCGGTCGGCAAGTATTACGAAATCACCCGGGACATCGACTTCATCGAGCAGTGTGGCTTTGAAATGGTGCTGGAAACGGCGCACTTCTGGGAAGCGTTCGGCTCCTGGCATCAAGTGGGGACCGATAGCCGCTTTGAATTCCACACGGTGACGGGGCCGGATGAGTATACGGCGTTAGTCAACAACAATTACTACACCAACCGATTGGCCAAGCATAACTTTGAACTGGTGGCCTATTTAGCTAAGGAAATTTTAAAGGATGATCCGCAGGGGTTAGATAAGTTTGGTATCGGTCGAGCGGACTTAGACGTCTTCGAAAATTTGGCTGAACACGTTTATCTGCCATACAGTGCGGACCTGCACATTAACGAGCAAGACGACAGCTTCTTGAGCAAGCCGCGCTGGCCGGTCGACCGGTCGACACCGGAAAACTTCCCGCTGTTGTTGCACTACCATCCGTTAACGATTTACCGCTACCAGGTGGCGAAGCAGGCCGATACTTTGCTGGCGGATTACCTGTTCCCGGAGGACTTGACGGATGACCAATTGAAGCGCGAATATCACTACTATGAAGGGGTCACGACGCACGATTCCTCGCTGTCACGCTCAATTTTTAGCATTTTGGCGGCGCGGATGGGCGATCCAGAAAAGGCCTACCACTACTTCATGGATACGGCGCAAATGGATCTGGTCAACCTGCAAAAGAACACGGCGGATGGCTTGCACCTGGCAAATCTGGGGGGCAGCTGGCTGGCGTTAGTTGCCGGTTTCTCGGGCTTCTACGTCCAAGATGAGGTCGTCCACTTTACCAATCATTTACCAAAGGAGATTCACCGGCTGACTTACCGGATGAAGATTGCGGCTAGTGTCTTAGAGATTGATCTGACGGCAACCGCAACCAATGTCACGGTCATTAGTGGCCCAATCCCAACCTATGGGGTTAGCGTGAATGGGCATTTGATTTCTTTGGAGAAGGTCGGGTAGAGTGCGGAGCGAGCCGATTAGGTCCTGAGCATTAGGGAGTCAAAGAGCTTCTGTCCGACAGCGTCGGTCAGGAGTTCTTTGACTTTCTAAGCGCAGGGACCTGGCTCGCGTAGCACGTTTCGGAGGCCGCCAGGACCAGGATTGTTCCACGAAGAACCAGACAAGCGACCTAAGGCAGATTGAAATGAATGGCCAGTCCAGACACAAACTATTTTTCAAGTCAGACAAAAGTAAACAGCAAATCAAAAAAGTGGTTCACAACAAAATTAATTGTTGCGGACCACTTTTGCATACTAGTTATTTAAGCGATAGTAATAGCGAATCTTGTGTTCTTTGGGATGTTTAGGGTTAAAGGTACAGTAGTAGTTACGTAGAGCCGCTTTACCATTGTGTTTAACCTTTTTAATCATGTAGCTGTCATTACTTTGATTTAAGCCGACAATCCAATAACCCTTGGGACTTTTGTGGCTTGAGACACTTAGACCGATAAGACCGCGGACCTTTTTGTTGCCGTAAGCCGTGTAGGAACTGGCTTTATCAATGTGACCATTCTTCTTATATTTAGTCACGGTCAGCGTGTGTTTAGTCATCTTTAACCGCAATTTAAAATGCTTAGACTTAGCCACCCAAGTACCGCGAACGGACTTAGGCGTGGTGACGTGTTTGGCAGCCGAGGCGGTTGTCGTTGGCAGGGTTGCGCCAATGGTGAGGGCGGCCAATAGCACAGTGAGTAGCGTACTAATTTTTTTCATCGATAAAGTCCTCTATTTCTTGTGGGTGTAGTAAACGGTGTGGGCGGAAGTTTTCACGTCATCATCAATGACGGAAATCTGCCGGGCAATCGCAGCGTGGTGCTTGTGAGTGGTCCGTTTCAGATACAGATTGGCCCCACCGGAGTTTTGGCCGAGATACCAGAAGCCGTGCTTACTGCTAGGTGCGGAAAATGTTAAGTAGCTAGTTGATTTCGAGAGCCACTTATGACCGTTGACCGCTACGACCGTTTTGTATTTCCCATGGCGGTAGGTGGACAATCGAAAGCTGTGGCGATTGATCTTCAGTCGCTGATGATTTTTCTTATTCCAAAGATACCAGGTTCCCCGCAGTGCGCTGGGAATTGTTGGCGCTTGGCGAGCTGCACTGGCCGTCGTGGGTGCCAGAACGGTTAGCGTTAGCGTTGCTAGTAGTAGCAGTAAAGCTAGCTTGAATTTTTTCATATGTAGTTCCTCCTCGCAATAATCAAAGTATACCACTGGCAACGAGGGGAAGTGATTATCGTTAGAATATTCAAATTGTGTATAACGTCTAACGAACCAATTAGTCGTTTGATATAAAATAATAAATAAAAAATATTCGTTGTCTTAATCATTGGTTTATGCTAAAATGAGACATGTAAGCGCTTGCCAAAATGGCTAATTAGCATTAGCTAAGCCGGCTGTTTCGGGGATGGCGTTTAACAATCTTTACATATACGGAGGAGATTTATGATGAAGTTCGGTAAGCAAGTTCTCGGCGTCTTAGCAGTTACGGTAGGGGCCGTTGCTATGGTTGGTGGCACCACAACCGCCCAAGCTAAGAAGAAGACGACCACGAAGCCCGTTACCATCTACTTGACCCGTCATGGGGAAACAACTGGGAACGTCATGGGCCGGGTTCAAGGTTGGAGCGACTTTCCACTGACCAAGAACGGGACCAAGGTGGCTAACGACCTCGGCCGTGGCTTGAAGGGCAAGACTTTCAAGGCTGCCTACGCTGGGAACCTGACGCGGCAACAAGTTACCGCTAAGCACGTTCTGAATTACTCCGGCAACAAGAAGGTCAAAGTCAACGTTTCTAAGTACCTGCGTGAAGGTGGCTACGGTAGCTTTGAAGGCGACAGTATCGCGACTGACAACGCCTTGATTGCCGGCGTTTACGGCTTCAAGAACGGTGACGAAATGATGGCTAAGCAAGGTAAGAACTACTGGACGAAACTCCAAGACGCTTACTTCAAACTGGACAAAAAGAACAGTCAGAAGACTAAATTGGTTAAGTCTGACCGTGCCGAAAGTTCCAAGCAAGTTGAAAAGCGGATGGCCAAGGAAATGTTAACGATCGCCAAGAACACCAAGAAGCGTGGCGGTGGAAACGTGCTGGTCGTTAGTTCTGGGATGTCCATCAACGAATACCTCTCAACCATGACCAAGAAGTACAAGGGAACGCCATTGAAGAACGTTTCCGTTACCAAGTTAGTTTACAAGAACGGTAAGCTCAGCGTGTCTGGGAATATCGGTTCCATGTACTACGCTAACAAGGGCGCTAAGCTCGCTAAATAGTTTTTTGAAGGCAGGTGCGGAGAAATCCGACCTGTTTTTTGTTTGCCAAGTGTTGGAAATAACGGGGAGTTGCGGGGAGGTGTTGGCCGCCGAAACGGGTATAATCAAGGTATTCTAACCACGGAGGTGAGCCAGCATGTCAGTCTTTTACCATTTAGTCACACGTCAAGCTGTCCATGAACGCCAAGTCTTTGATTTTTCGCAGGGCCAGACCAATTGGCAGGCTAAATTTTTCCTGGACCATGGCGAACAGCTGCCTTTGGACCAACTCTTGAAGACGCCGCGGCTGGCGCTAACATCGGCTCAGACCACCCAGTTACGGCGGGACCGTGATCGGCAGGCTCACGCGCTACGGGAAAGCCTGTTGGAACTGGTCCGCTTGCGTGATCACCCGGCGTATCCGTCACGACTCCGCTGTTTATTTGTCGCTAGTAGCTACAAGCAGGCGTTGACCTGGCGCGACCTCTTTGAAAAGGAGGGGCGCCAGGTGCTGCAGCTGGTGCAGGTCACGACCGACGGACCAACCTTCGCGGGGGATGCGACGCTGTTGCCAGCCACGGATGGTACGGCCATCACCACGAAACTAGCGGCTGCGGCAAGGTATTGGAGCACGCCAGCCACGGGAGAACGGTTGGGTGAGGTTTTACTGGGGGGCCGAATCGTGGTGACCCGGATTGTTCGGACATTTTGAGTGTTATTAGAAAGTCAGCAGAAGTTAAAGCTGACTTTTATTTTATTTTATAACCAATTCATTGCGGATTTATTGTAAACATTATTGAGGGTAATGCTTTGCAAACGCCTTTTCAGTTCTTTAGAATGGGAGGAGTTAAGAGCCAACAGCTTCGCCAAAAACTAGCAGACAGGGGAATTGAAGAAATGAAAAAAAGATGGCAACAAGTTAGACGATTGATTTTAGTGGGCCTCGTCGCCCTTTTTGTCGGGAACGTCGGGATGGCTACCACCGTACAGGCAGCAACCTGGCATAAGGGGACGCCGAAAGCGCTCCGGGGACTGTACCAATCAACGGCGCCCAGACAAAATTCAGCCTCCGGGTTTCCACCAGTCATTGAGCTGGATGGCAAGACATTTTCACTGGGGGAGTCGAATAATCCTATCCAGCTGGTAAAAAAGGTGAAGTACCATAAAGCCCATGGCGTTTACTATTTCAAAGGCCATATGGAACATCAAGGATGGGTCAAAGCCCGAAATGTCCGGTTTGCCCTGAAGAAAACGGGGAAGCAAATTCACTTTGTCTCGGGAAAACACTTCTTCTACCAGTATTCCGGTGAGAAGTTCAAGCAGACCACGCACGTGACGGGGTACCGTAATTAATTGGGAGAAGAGCGGTATACTGGGAGTAATTAAACTTCTGGAGGAAAATACCCATGACACTGACCATCACCCCTGCACAACCGCAAGACCTATCGCAAATTATGCCCATTGAAAACGCCGGCTTTTCACCGGCCGAGGCAGCGACCGAAGCCAGCATGGCCGAACGCATTCGGCTGATTGCTGACACTTTTTTGGTTGCCAGAGAGGGCCCAGAAGTCCTCGGCTACGTGGTTGGTCCGGCCTTTGATCAGCGCTATTTGACCGATGAACTCTTTGACAAATCAACGCCTAACAATACCACTGATGCTTACCAGACGGTCCTGAGTCTAGCCGTTAGTCCAGCGCATCAAAAAGAGGGCCTCGGCAGTCAGTTGCTGACGGCCTTAGCCCAAGTGGCCCGTCACCAGAACCGGCAAGCGATTACGCTGACCTGTTTGGCGCGGTTGGTTCCTTTCTATGAACGCAACGGCTACGTGAATGAGGGCGTGTCGGCCTCAGCCCACGCCGGAGAGACCTGGTATAACCTGGTGTTGCCGTTAGCTGATTAATTTCAAGCCCATGGTGGCGGCCAAAATAACCGTCACCCAAAGAAGCTTGCGCCAGTCCTTGGATTCGTGGAAGAATAGCATCCCGGTGATCACGCCACCGGCCGCCCCGATACCGGTCCACACGGCATAGGCGGTGCCCATCGGCAGGGTCTTTAGGGCCAATTCGAGGCCACCAAAACTGAGGGTGAACGCTAGAATCATGAGCGCCCACAGCCCCCATCTTTTGGCATGTAAGGCCCAGTTCATGAAGGTGACACCTAGCATTTCACTGAGTCCCGCGCAGATTAAATAGAGCCAAGCCATAATTATTTCGCTCCTTTCGTCGTGACTTGTAAGCCACCGATACCGATTAACAAAAGAATAATCAGGCCAACTTTGGCCAGGCTAACGGGTTCACCAAACGCCAAGATGCCGACGCTGGTGGTCCCCAGCGTGCCCAGACCGACAAAGACCGCGTAGGCGGTACCAGCAGGGATGTGCCGGCTGGCCCGAATCAAGAAATAAAAACTCAGATAGACGGCAATGCCGGTAACTAGCCATTCCCAGGGGGTCGTGGCGTGTTTGAACCCGACGACCCAACTGACCTCAAAAATTGCGCCTAAAACGACGGTTAACCAATGTTTCCACATAAATAAGTCCTCCTTCTACAGAAAAAGCCTGAGAAACCTTGTCAGTTTTGACAAGATCTCCCAGGCTTTTTCCCTTCCGTGTCTGCGGTAGTCACCACAGGTTCTCTCTCGGACCAGACCCAACGGATTGGCGGAACCCTAGAGAACAAAAGTATTCAGTTTTGCTTGGCGTGGTTAAACAGATTGTTGTCCGCGCCTCCGGGTCGGCAAAAAAATGCGGCACAACGCGGTGACGTTCGTTCCCGGCGGCGGGCTCAAGGTGCCCTGCTATGGGGTCGGTTCCAGCCTGTGAAGCGGGCTTCCACCTCGACTTTGAGCCAAAGAGCGGTCTCAAAGGTCGTCCCGTGATCTAAGCAGAGAAAATCACTCAGCTAAGATCACCGACACAGCTGGGCACCTTGGCCCGCCTCTGGTCACTGAGACTGACCGTGTTAACGCATTTTCACCAACCCTGCGGCTGACACGGGTTTAACTCGCGAGCAACATTGCATCTTTGGTTTATATCACCAGCAGATTGTTGCGGACACCAAGCTGATTCGATAGCGCCAGTTTAGCACGGATGGCTGACGGGGGTCAACTACTTAGAGACTGTGACGTGTTAAAAGAAAAATTGAACGTTTCTTACGAAATATAAAACTATTTCTAACGAAACTATTGCAATGAAGCGTTTCCATTTGTATACTATAGGTGTTGTGAAGATAATCACACATAGTTGGTCACGATTCCGTTTTTTTATTTGGGATAGTGACTTGGCATTAGAATGAATACAGTTAGGAGCGATTTTTGATGACACAAATGTTTGGGAGTCCCGCTTCGTACGTTCAGGGCAAGGATGTTTTGTTCGACAGTGTTCAGTACTTAGAAAAATTAGGCCGCAAGCCAATCTTGATGGCCGATACCGCAGTTTACAAAATTGTGGGTGACCAGTTCAAAGACTACTTAAGTGATAATAAATTTGACGTTCACAAGGTTATTTTCCATGGTGAAGCTTCACCGGAAGAAATCGACCGGATTACCGGAATCGCATCTGAATTCGGCGCCGATGTTATCATTGGTTTAGGTGGCGGGAAGACCTTGGATTCAGCCAAGGCCATCGCTGACAACCTCAAAGTGCCAGTGGCTATCTTACCTTCACTGGCCTCAACCGATGCACCTTGCTCACGGTTGTCCGTTATTTACAACGAAGATGGTTCCTTCAAGGCTTACCGGTTCTATGACAAGAACCCCGACCTGGTCTTGATCGATACGCGTTTGGTTGCCGGCGCACCTGCCCGCCTGTTAGCTTCTGGGATCGCTGATGCGTTAGCGACTAACGTTGAAGCCCAGGCGGTTGCCAAGGGTGACAACGACACCATGTTGGGTGCTAAGCAGACCTTGGTCGGTAACGCGATTGCCCAAAAATGTGAAGACACGCTGTTCAAGTACGGCCGTTTGGCATTAGCTGCTGTGAAGCAACATGCCGTCACCAGCGCTCTGAACAAGATTGTAGAAGCCAACACCTTGATGAGTGGGGTCGGTTTTGAAAGCGGTGGGTTGTCCGCTGCGCACGCCATTCATGACGGATTGACCGCCTTAGATGGCCCCATCCACGACCTGACCCACGGGGAAAAGGTTGCGTACGGCACCTTGACCCAGCTCTTCTTGGAAGGCCGGAGTGAAGAAGAATTCGACCGTTACCTGGACTTTGATCTGTCCTTGGGTCTCCCAACGACCTTAGCAGACCTCAAAATTCCAGACGCCACCGATGCAGATTTACTTAAGGTCGGCGAACAAGCAACGGCTCCAGCAGACACCATGAGCCGCATGCCGTTTGAAGTAACGCCAGACGACGTCGCCCAAGCGATGCGTGGGGTGGATGCTTATAGTCGGGCTTACCAGGAAAGAAAGAGTGCGGAGTAAGCCGTTTAGGTTCTGAGCATTAGGGAGGAAAGGGCTTCTGTTTGGCAAAGCCAAGCAGGAGTCCTTTCCTGTCTAAGCGCAGGGGCCTGGCTTACGGAGCACGTTTCGGCGGTCGCCAGGACCGGGATATGTCCGCGAAGAACCAGGCCAACGGGTTTAACCAAAGTCGATTCAAGGTAAACCCCGGTCTTGGGTTATTTGCTTAGGGTTGTTAAGCAGAACTAGCTACGTGGCAGTCTCTATAGAAGAAAAGCAAATCAGTCTAACCGAAGCGTCCCCCAGTCCCTGACCCTAAAAGTCAGGGACTTTTAGGCATGAAATAAAATGTAAGCGCCTCCAGAAAACGAGCAATTCACCGATATTTTGTGCATAAGTGACAAATTTCACGAAAAATGAAATCGATTGTATTTCCGTCAGACCGTGATTTCTTCGGATTTTCTGAAAATTTTAGTTGTGAAAAAGCCTTAAAATTGGTCGATGTGGTTGCTATACTGAAAACGATTTAAAAATGACTGTATCAGTCATCATAACTTAGTTAATACGGTGCCGCGGGTCACGGCCCCCGGCGATAATATGGAGGTAGCAAATATGCAACTCGGAAGTATTGAAGCAGGGGGAACCAAGTTTGTTTGTGCAATCGGTAACGAGGATTACCAAACGAAAGACAAGGTGCGGATCCCAACCACCACCCCGGAAGAAACCTTAAGCAAAACCATCGCTTACTTTAAGCAGTTTCCTGATTTGAAGGCCATTGCCATTTCATCATTTGGCCCGATTGAACTGCGTCACAATTCACCTAAGTATGGTTACATCACCAACACGCCCAAGCCTGGCTGGGCCAACACCGATTTTATCGGCCGGCTCAAGCGGGACTTGGATGTGCCCATGTACTGGACGACCGACGTCAACGGCTCCGCTTACGGCGAATACGTGATGTCCACGCTCTTCAATGAGAACGTGAACTCGTTGGTTTACTTCACGATTGGGACTGGTGTGGGTGCCGGCGCCATTATCAATGGGAACTTTGTGGGGAGCTTAGGCCACCCAGAAATGGGTCACGTTCGGCTGAAGCGCCACCCCGACGATTTGAATTTCACCGGTATCTGCCCATTCCATGGCGATTGCTTGGAAGGCTTGGTCAGCGGGCCAACGTTCGACGCGCGGCTGGGGAAACCCGGTAAGGACGTGCCGTTGACTGACCACGTTTGGGACATCATGGCTTACTACGTTGCGCAAGCAGCTTTGCAGGTCACGTTGATGATGCGTCCTGACAAGATTGTCTTTGGTGGCGGGGTTGTCAGTGAAGCCTTCCTGGATAAGGTTCGCAACGAATTTGCTAAGTTATTGAATGACTACGTTGAAGTCGGCAAGCTCACGGATTACATCGTGATGCCCGTCGTCAAAGACAATGGTTCAGCCACGCTCGGCGATTTTGCGTTAGCACTCAACGAGTACAACAAGTAATACACATAAGAGAGGGAGAAATTATTTATGAAAGCCTTAGTTTTAACTGGAACCAAAAAGATGGAGATCCAAGATTTACCAAAGCCAGAAGTTAAGCCCAACGAAGTCTTAGTTAACACTGCCTACGCAGGTATCTGTGGGACCGACCGCGCACTGTACGCTGGCCTTCCAGGTTCAGCCGACGCCGTTCCCCCAATCGTGTTAGGTCACGAAAACTCCGGGATCGTTGCCGCTATCGGTAGTGACGTCACCAACGTTAAGGTTGGCGACCGCGTCACTGTTGACCCTAACATCTACTGTGGCCAATGTGAATACTGCCGGACTGACCGTCCAGAACTCTGTGACAACTTGTCCGCCGTTGGGGTTACCCGCGATGGTGGTTTGGAAGAATCCTTCACGGCACCTTCATCCGTCGTTTACCCAATTCCTGACAACGTGTCCTTAAAGGCCGCTGCCACGACTGAACCCATTTCATGTGCCGTTCACGGGATGACTTTATTAGACGTTAAGCCATACCAAAAGGCATTGGTTATCGGCGATGGTTTCATGGGGCAATTATTCGTGCAATTATTACAAGCTTACGGCGTTCACCAAGTCGACTTTGCTGGGATCGTTGACGAAAAGTTAGCCTTCAACAAGGAAAAATTTGGCGTGACCAACACCTTCAACACGACGCGTGACAGCATTCCCGCTGACTACGACGTGGTTATCGAAGCCGTTGGGTTACCACAAACGCAGGAACAAGCTGTTGAAGCAACTAAAAAGGGTGCGCAAGTCCTGATGTTTGGTGTGGGTAAGCCTAACCAAACCTTCTCGATGAACACTTACGAAGTTTACCAAAAGCAACTGAAGATCCAAGGGGCCTTCATCAACCCATACGCCTTCGAAGACGGGATCGCACTGTTATCCAGCGGCCAATTGGACGTTGAATCATTGATCAGCCACGAAGTTAGCTTGGAACAAGTTGAAGACGTCTTGAACGGTAAGGTTGCTGGTGTCAGCAAGGCTGTCGTTAAAGTTAGTGACTAGTAAAGGTAAGGGATTATTGTGAAAGTAGAAGAAGCAAGCGATTTGAATACGGGTGCCGACGTGACGGTAAGTAGCCAGCGGACGATTTCCATGTCCAAGGCCATCGCCTTCTTTGCACTGTCGCTGGTCATCAACTCGGCTGGTAACGTGTTAACGTTGGTCACGAGCGCCAAGATTCACCCGTCCTTCTTGGGGGCGGCCTATTGGTCCGCAGCCGAAGCCAACTTGGGAACGGCTTTTCACTGGAATCTATTCTGGGCATTTCTCATCATGGGCTTCTTAACGGCTGTGTTGAATGCCATCCTAATTCATCATTGGGATTGGAAACGGATTGCCGGGAACATGATCTTCATGGTGCCATTCTCAGCGTTGATTCAAGTGTTTGAGGACTTCTTTGACGGCAAATATCCAGCGCTGTTCGCGGGGCTTCCTGATGCCCGGAGCACGGGGATGATTGTGTTGTACATCGCCCTGAACTTCTTAGGGGTGGCGTTTATTGCCGTTGCGATTTCCATTTACCAACGGGTCAATTTAGTGTTACATCCCGCCGATGATTTGATGCAGATTTTGCGGTTCCGCTACTTCAAGGGGAATGCTGCAAAGGCGATGTGGGCTTCCTACATTCCGCCTACCTTGATGGCCATCGTGGCATTGATCATCACGCGGCAGTTTACCAACTTTGGTCTGGGAACCATCTTTGCCTTCTTGGCACAGGGTGGGATTACCGGGGTCGCTGATAAGGTGATCTTCCCTAAGCTGAAACACCAGGCCGTTGACGTCGGACAAAAGATTGAATAGGAGCTAATTAAAAATGGCAGTTCAAGATTTTATTACTGGAATTCAACACGTGGGGATTCCCACGGCAGATTTAGACAAGACGATGGCTTTCTACGAATCATTAGGCTTCGAACGGGCCGGGTTATTTCCAAATGGGGAAAACCGGTGTGCTTTCATGCGGTTCGGCAACCTGACGATTGAAACGTGGGAAGGCGACCCAACCAACCCAGAAGCTGGCGCCATCAACCATATTTCCCTGAACACCACCGACGTCGACAAGGCTTTTGCCGCCGCCAAGGAACAGGGCTTAGACATGGTCAACGACGAAGTCCAATCCATCCCATCCTTCTGGGACAAGGGGATTCGGTTCTTTAACATTTTGGGACCTAACCACGAGACGATTGAATTTTGTGAGATCTTGAAGTAGAGTGCGGAATAAGGCGATTAGGTCCTGAGCATTAGGGAGCTAAAGGGCTTCTGTTCGGCAGCGCCGGGCAGGAGGCCTTTAGCTTTCTAAGCGCAGGGACCTGCCTTATGTAGCACGTTTCAGAGGCCGCCAGTTTCCGGATAGGCAAGTGTAGAGCCAGTCAAGCGCACTAACGCAACATAGCTTAAAAAGGCTAATCCAAGCCCTAAACAAACTGGACTTCTTAGCTGGGTTAAGCGCAGGCGTCTGGCTCTCGTAGCACGTTTCAGAGGCCGCCAGTTTCCGGATAGACAAGTGCAGAGCCAGTCCAATGTACCGACGCCCCACCAAGTCACTTTCAAAATCAATCAGTCTAAGAAATAAATTAATGCAGAATTAGTTGGTAGTGGAATCGGTTTAGCCGTCATGGCAAGGAGAAACAACTGGGAGACCGCCTTTGGCTCCCGGCAAGCCCCCTGTCTTGGTAAGACTGATTCGCCTGCCAGGTCTCAGATGGAACGGACCAGAGCAAGTCCCTAGCACCAGATCATCTCCTGGCAGAGTGCATCAAACAGTTAGCAATGCTCGCTGAAACTATTCGTGGACCAACTCAGAGCACCTCATCAAACTTGCGAAAATTCCCGGCCCGGCGCGTCAGCAAAGGGCCGCTAAGGTTCACGAATAATCAGCAAAAGCGGATGACCCCAGTCAGGGTGATCCGCTTTTTTCATGGAAACTATTTTTGACACCCGGAATTCGGTATACTAGAGAAAAATCAACTAGGAGCTGACCAACATGACCAATCCTAAAATCCCAGCAACCCTCGGACCGCAGAGCTTCATGGCTGTGACTCGTGTGGAGGATAATTTACTCGCCCAGGTGAAGCTACAACAGGAGACCATTACCGACCAAAATTTTGAACGGGTGATGTTCGATCAGGCCACGTTGACGGGGATGACGCTAATGGCGGATACCATTAGTCGCCTAGAGCTGACCGATGTGGTCCTGAAAAATTGTACGCTGGTAAATTGTGATTTAGCGGGTGCTAGCTTCTTTCGGACTGCGTTTCAGAACTGCAAGCTGGTGGGCACGACCCTTGACCGGAGCATGCTAAAAGAGGTCACCTTTACCGACTGTGACCTCTCTCTGACAAATTTTAATGAAGCAAAATTAACGGATGTCGTCTGCCAACACAGCAAGCTGACTGAGCTGAACTGTCTGGATAGCACCCTGAAAAAGGTCCAGCTGGTGGATTGTGACCTCAACGAAGCGGATTTCTCGGACACCAGTCTGAACAAGGTGGACCTGAGCACCTGTCAGTTCGACACGCTGCGGGCAACCGAATTTGACCTGCATGGCTGTCGGCTCAATGAGACCCAGGCCGCCTACTTTGCCAGCCAGTTTCTGGGGATTCACCTAGCGTGAAATGGTGGTTGCGGACAGTCGAATCTCTTTGGGTAAGAGGTCGGGGTCCTCAATCTTGGCGAGGAGCCGGTCGATAGCCGTCTGTCCCAGTTCGGCGATGGGTTGCTTGGCCGTGACGATGGGCTGTGGCAGAAAGTCGAACCAGTCCTGGTCATCGAACCCCCCCAATTGGAGGTGGGGCAGATTCAGGTCCGGAAGCTTACGGAGCACCTCTTCC
Organism: Levilactobacillus mulengensis; assembly: GCF_003946045.1. GTDB lineage: Bacteria > Bacillota > Bacilli > Lactobacillales > Lactobacillaceae > Levilactobacillus > Levilactobacillus mulengensis. Next base: position 187,971 of record NZ_RHNW01000003.1, read on the forward strand.
ATGATGGTGTTGTCGCCAACGAATAAGCCGTCACATTTTTGATTAATTAATAATTGGCGGGTCATCTGTTGCACATTACTATTATCTTCGCGGGCGGTAGCCTCAATGGCGGCATCGGGTTCTTGACCGGCCGCGGTGAGGGCCCTTTGATAACCGGTCAACCGTTCGCTAGCCGTGAAGGAGACCGCGCTATTAATAATACCCACGCGTTGGGCGCCTTGTTGAATCAGCCGGGTCACGATGGCTTGGGTGCCCTGAACGTTGTCGACCAACACCCGGTCGTATGGGGTATCCTGGACGTTAGGCGGCATTCGGTCGACGAAGACGGCGGGGGTACTGCCAAGAATGGCGGCGTAGTCGGTGGGACCACCGGCACTGGTAATGATAATTCCATCGACCTGCTTCTCCAGGAGGAGGTTCAGGGCACTGGCTTCTTTGGCGAGGCTTTCGTCGGTGTTGACCAGCACCACGTCATAGCCGGACCGGGAAGCCGCGTCTTCGATTGCGCGGCTTAGGTGGGTGAAGAAGGGGTTTAAGATATCGGGGATGATAACACCTAATGTGTGCGTTTGCTGGACCCGAATGCTGCGGGCCAGACCGTTAGGATGATAGCCTAAATTGCTAGCGATGTTCTGAACCTTTTGGCGCGTATCGCGCTTGACGCGGGGATTGTGGCTCAGTGCCCGAGAAACGGTGGCTTCGGAAACGCCGGCCGCTTTGGCCACATCCTTAATGGTGACTTTTCCTGTCAAATACGTTCACCTCTTGTAATTAATAATTGATTATTAATATTAAGAATAGAAATAGTGGCTTGGTGGTGGCTAGTTGGTAGCCTGTAGCGACAACTTATTGTAAAACAATGCACAAATAGAACTAGCAGTAGGTGCTAATCTATTTTAGAAGAAGTCGTCTTTTTTGCGACCAACTGGGCCGACCAAACATAGTGTCTACGGTAATGTTAGCGGTTTACTGGTAAGGACGCAACTATTCATCCGACAAAAAATTCAAAAAAGGGGTTGCGCTACCCCCCTACTTAATGATAAAATTTATTTCTGTTGGGTCAGTGATGACTTAATTCTTGGGCTATAGCCAAGTGGTAAGGCAACAGGTTTTGATCCTGTCATGCGCTGGTTCGAACCCAGCTAGCCCAATTAGAAGTATGTGGATTCTCGTCGATTGCGTAGGCAATGGCGAGAATTTTTTTGTCATCTGTAGAAAGCGCTACCATTTTCGTTTAGAATGAGGGTAATGATGAGGATGGGAGTTTTACATATGACGAAGATTATTTTAGACTGCGACCCCGGTCACGACGATGCGCTGGCCATGATGTTGGCGATTGCCAACCCTGAGATCGACCTGTTGGCCGTGACCACGTCCGCCGGCAACCAGACGCCGGAGAAGACGTTAAACAACGCGATGCGGCTGTTAACGCTGATGCACCACCAAGAGATCCCGGTGGCTGGTGGCAATCGGACACCGCTGTTAAAGCCGCTGGAAACGGCCGGTAACGTTCACGGCAAGAGTGGGCTGGACGGGGCTGAGCTGCCAGATCCCGATTTTGCGGTGCAGGACATGACCGCGATTGAACTGATGGCCAAGACCTTGCGGGCAAGTACCACGCCCGTCACGATGGTGGTGACCGGGCCGATGACCAATATGGCGCTGTTCCTGCGCGTCTACCCAGAGTTGAAGGCTAAAATCGACCGCATCGTCTTCATGGGCGGCGCCATGGGTCTGGGCAACTGGACGCCATCGGTCGAATTCAACATTTACGTGGACCCCGAGGCGGCCAAAATCGTTTTGAATGCTGGGATTCCACTGACGATGGCGCCACTGAATGTGACTCATCAGGCCCAGATCCTCAAACCGGAAATCGAAGCCGTTGGCAAGATTGCTAATCCCGTGGCCCAGGCCTTTTACGGGCTCCTGAACTTCTTTGAGCTGTACCACGAGAATCCTAAATGGGGGTTCAAGGGCGCGCCACTCCATGATCCCTGCACGATTGCTTGGTTGCTGCACCCCGACATGTTTGAGAGCGAATTGATGAACGTGGATGTGGAAACGCAGGGCGAACTGGTTCGTGGCGAAACGGTTTGCGATTACTATGAATTGACGGGTAAGCCGAAGAATACCGACGTCCTGTTACATGTTGACCGCGACGCCTTTATCCGGTTGATCATGACGTCTTTAGAAACATTTAACTAGCTGGAAAATCCCTTGTCCCACTTGACCTGAACGCTTAGGGTCAGTGGGACTTTTGAGCGTCCTTGGAAAATCTTAAACAATTTCACCTATACTGAAAAGACGAAATTTTTCGGAGAGGTGACAACTTTGAGACAGACTGGTTTTCCAGCTCATGAGGAGCTGTTATTGGGGAGCAGCTTAACGGCTGTTGTCGGCGCGTTAGACGCCTATACCTACCTGGAACACGGGGCGGTCTTTGCGGGCTTTCAAACGGGGAATTTATTGCTGCTGGGGCTGAACTTTGGCCACCTCCAACTAGCTGAGATGGGCCGTTATTTAACGGCGTTACTGGCCTTTGGTATCGGGATTGGTCTGATTCAAGGCCTGCAACACCTGCTGGCCAAGCGACAGTGGGACAGCCAACAGGTGGCCTTATGGGTGGAATTTGGTGTGCTGATCGTAGTTCTAGCAACGACCAACGTGGTGCCTAACTGGGTGGCGACGGCCTTGCTGTCATTGGCCGCAGCCGTGGAACTCGAGGGGTTCCGGGAGATTTTGCCTAGCAGAAACCCACGGGATATGGCGACAACGGTACTAGCGGCGAGTCATTTTCGGGACCGTGATGCGCGACAGCACGCTAAGAATAGCTTGGCGGTGATGGGGAGCTTTGCCTTGGGCGCCGTTTTGGTAGCGGCTTTTAGCAAGCTACTGGCGGGGTACACGGTCTTAGTGCCAATCTTATTATTAGCTGGCCTAATCTTTTGGCAGTATCAGCAAAGTCATCGGCGTAAGTGGAAGCACTAAGGTAAATTTGAAATTATTAGACTAAAAAAACTGTGAGTGGTCCAAGTCGTCTGACTGGCTAATCACAGTTTTTGTTATTCTAAGAGATAGACCGGCTGGCTAAAGTAGTTGATACTGTAGCCGCACTAGGTCAGAGGATCCCTTACTGGTGAAGGATTCGTCCAGGTTCATTTGCCACAGCTGGTCGTCAATTTTTAGCTGATTTTTTTGAATGTAGTTAGCTAAGATGGTCAACGCCAGACAGATGTGCTTGGTATCATTCGTGGTGTCGATGCCGACGTATTGTCCCGCGGGCTTCTTAAGGAGTGGCAGGTCCTGGGTGTTGGTGCGGGCGGCCACGGCCTTGAGAATACAGAATGAGGCGGTCGGGTAACCGTTGGCATCGCTGCCGGGGAGCTGCGTCAAAAAGCCTGAGTCCTGGCGATTAACCAGCTTGAGCTTGCCCAGTTGCTGATAAAAATCGGCGTAGATTTCGGCGATTTCCTTTTCCGTGCAGGCAACGGACTGGCGGGACCGGCAGAATAACGTGGCGGTCTCCGTGGTCGTGAATGGCCGATTTTGCGGGAGCGTGTCCGCGGGTACCGGTTGACCGAAGCGCGTCGTCAGGGTATCCCTGAGTAGCGTCAGGTTATCGATTTGCTGATTGATCTGGCCCAGCACGGACTTCAGGTTCGTGTTTAGCGACGCCGATGAATGGCTGGCGTTCAGGGACTTGATTTCTGAAATGGAGAGGCCGAGTTGGCGTAATCCTAAAATGAACGTGACCGTGTACAGTTGGTCGTAATCATAGAACCGGTAGCCATTTTCCGCGACCTTTTTCGGGTGAAACAGGTCCTTTTGGTCGTAGAAAATGAGCGTCCGCCGCGTTGTGCCAGCTAGTTCTGCAAATTTTTGAATGGTTAACATGAATTCACCCCAATTAATTTCTTGACTGTAACGTTACGTCACACTCTATACTAAGCGTATTGATTAAGCAAATCAAAAATGAATGGAGATTTTTATTATGCGTGCAATTGTTATTGATAAACCCGGCGACGTTACCGCCATGAATTTAGTTGAACGGCCAATTCCAGAAGTTACGGCGGACCACTCCGTCATGCGGATCCATGCGTTTGGCGTGCACCGCTACGAAGCACTGACCCGAGCTGGTGGCTCACCGTCGGTTAAATTCCCACGGGTCATCGGGGTAGAGGCCGTCGGTGAGATTGCCGTTCCGGCTAAAAACAGCGGGTTTAAGGTCGGTCAGAAGGTTGTGACCATGATGGGTGGCCTGGGCCGCGAAGTTGATGGTAGCTATCAAGAATACGCCCTCGTCGACGATGCTCACCTGTTCCCAGTTGATTTTGACGGGGATTGGGTCACCTTGGCCGAGTATCCGGAAAACTTCTACACGGCCTTCGGGGCTTTAAAGACGTTATCCCTTCACGCCGGTCAGACGTTATTAGTGCGCGGAGGCACGACCGCCGTTGGTTTGGCAGCTGTTCAACTTGCGAAGACCCTGGGGCTGACGGTCACGGCTACTAGCAGACGGCCAGAAATGTTGGCCGCTTTGAAGGAGAATGGCGCAGACTTTGCCGTTCTTGACACCAATAACCAGCTGGATTCTGACCAACAATTTGATGGGATCATCGACATGGTCGGGACGGTCACGTTGGCGAACTCTATCAGCCATCTGAACCAGGGTGGCGTGGTCACGGTTATCGGCCTGTTGTCTGGTGAATGGATTGTGGAAAACTTCAACCCCTTCATGCTGGCTGGCAAGTTCTTGACGGTCTTCGACTCCACTGAAGTTGACCCTGCGATGGTAACGGAAATGTTCAAACTGATCAATGATAATCACTTGTCGATTCCAATTGCTAAGGTCTTTAAGCTGGCGGATATCCGCACAGCCCACGAATACGTGATGGCCAGCCGCGAGTTAGGCCAAGTCATCGTGGACAACGACTAGGGTTAAATAGCCGTTGTCCACGCCTCCGGGCTGGTGAAAACTGGGCCGGAACGCGGTGACGTTCGTTCTCGGCGGCGGGTTCAAAACGCCCTGCTATGGGGCCGGTTCCAGCCTGAAGGGCGGTCTTCCACCTCAACTTTGCGTCTGGGAATCGGTCGCAAAGGTTGTCCCGTGGACTAGGCTGAGAAAGAACCTCAGCCAAGGCCACCGACACAGCTGGGCATTTTGACCCGCCTCTGGTCACTGATATCCACCAGCGTGGCCCATTTTCACTAATCTTGTGGCTGACATGGATTTAACCCGTTGATTTGCGTTTTACTAGGTCATTGGTCGTCCGGCCTTAGACGAGTGAAAGCTGGGTCGGAACATGGTGACGTTCGTTCCCGGCAGCGGGTTCAAAACGCCCTGCTATGGGGCCGGTTCCAGCCTGAGGGGCGGTCTTCCACCTCAACTTTGAGCCAAAGGGCGGTCTCAAAGGTTGTCCCGTGGGCTAGGCTGAGAAAGAACCTCAGCCTAGCCCACCGACACAGCTGGGCATTTTGACCCGCCTCTGGTCACTGATGTTCACCAGCGTGGCCCGTTTTCACCAATCCTGTGGCTGACACGGATTTAAGCCGTGGTCGTTCAAAGTGGTTGTTTAGTTTTGGCGTGAATAAAAATTTAAAACGAAAAAACACCCGCAAGAGCAGTCATATCGGCCGTTCTTGCAGGTGTTTTGTGTAACGCTCAGAAACAAAGTAAAAGTGAATCACAAGTTCGACCTCAGCTAATATTGCCAGCACGTAGCCGGAGGCAGTGGGGGGGGTACGCTGTGATAGTAGTGGATGACTTTAGGAAAATAAAAAGGCATCCACGAAAACAGTCTAAAACTGTCTCATGGATACCTTTGAAGTGAAAAGTTCGTTCGAGGATACGGCTAGTGTGAGCCGGAAAGGCAGACAAAATGGGCTCAGCCGTGGGATTTTCTGAGTGTTCTACTCAGAAAATGGTGACTTTGAGACTCGTACTGTGAGGCTCAAAGCAAGTTCAGAGACCGCCCTTTGGCTCTGGACGTCCTCCCCACCGCGTTCCGGCCCAATTTTGACTGCCTTGGAGGCGCCTGCTAGCGGGTAGCGTCGAACTGGTAGCTGGCGCTGTAGAATGGGACGCGGTAGGCCCGGTAAGCATAAGCCTTAGCCGCTGCACTCTTCATCGTCACGTTGAAGACCTGCTTGCCATCCTTGGTCACTTCGATCACGTTACTTGCGGCCCCGTTGTTCTTGAACCCGAAGTCAATCAGCGTGTTGCCGTTGGCTTGGCGTTCGGCGTAACCAATCACGTAGGTGAAATTGGCCTTGCCCAGGGATTTACCCCATGACCAGGTTGACTTGATGGTCATGTTCTTGGCATCCACGTGGTATTGAACGGCCTGCGAGTATTTCCCGGAAGTCTGCTTATTCCCGTTGGTAACAGCAATGTTGTTGTCGTACAGCAGGAAGTCTTCGCTGTCGGCAGTGTTCTTGCCGCCGTTGTTCAACAGGTAGATCCCGTGTTGACCACCGGTGATGATGGTGCCCTTCTTTGGTGTCAACAGGTACTTGCGGTAAACCTTGGGCCACGTGGACTTCTTCTTACCGGAGTAAATCCACTTGATGTGGCTGGTCTTGTAATCCATCTTCATGATGAGATCTTGGTTCCGGCTGGAAATCACGATGGACTTGTCATTCTTGTCGTAGTCCACGGCGTTTTGGTGCAGCCAGTCGACCTTACCATCGGCACCCTTGGCAAATTTGGTATACATCGCCTTAGGCATCAATTTCTTCATATCGATGACCTTAACGATCTTCCCAGTCTTGTGGGAAACCTCGATCATGGTGTCTTCCTTGTACTTGGACCCGTCGGAAACGGTGGCCAGGAAGTTGTGATTTGGCAGTTCAACCAGGTCATGGTGAATGACCGTGGTTTCAGTGTTGGCCTTGGCCGCAGCCTTGCTGACACTGGCACTGTCGGAACTACTGGTGTTGTTGGCGAAACTGTATTCCTTGTAAACCCGGCCCAAGTAGTCGGTTTCAATTAAATCGTTGTAAACGTCTGAGTCGACGTCCTTCTTGGACAGCATCATGATGTGACCGCCCGTCCACTGTTCAATCGTGTGTTGGGAGTAGTCGGTGCTGTACCACCGGACGGCAGCGTCTGCGTCAATCGCAAAGGGTTGCTTGGTGGTCCGGTTCATGATGGTCAACTTGTTCTTGCCAATTTCCATCTTGGACTTGTCGACGTTTTTCGTGGTCAACGTGGCGTCCTTGATATATTTTGGCAGGGCACTCGTTTGCATCTTTAAGGTTTTAGTCTTGGTTTTGCCATCCTTGTTGGTGGCAGTAATTTTAACAGTGTTATTGTAATCGGCGTACAGCCCAACCACGGGAACCTGGTGGGTCTTGGTGTAGCCGCCGTTAACGGTGTTGGTGATGGACGTCTTGTCCGTCTTACCTACGACCGTGTAGCTGACTTTTTCTGCGTCGCTGGTGGTAAACGTCACCAGGGCGGACAGTGGGGACGTCTCGTACGGGTTAACCTTCACGTAGGGACTGTCCAGGGTGTACTTGCTGTTTTGCGCTGCTGCTTTGTAGGTTGCGGTCAAACTCTTCTGATTGTCTTGGCGTGTCGTAATGATCTTCGTGTCCAAATTTTTCTTGATTTGGGCGGTCGTCAACACGGCCTTGTTGCTCTTGATCTTGTAACTCGCCGCTGATGAGGTCGAGTTCTTGGTAGTGGAACAACCGGCTAGACCGACTGTCAGAATTGCCAGGGAAGCAACAGCAAGCGTCACCATCCGGGGGTGTTTGAATTGCAAATGAGCCATCTCCTTCTAAAATTGTCGAAAAAAGGGGGGACTGGTCACTAAGACCAATCTCCCCCAAATTATCTATGTAACACTTACAATATACGCTACATATAATCTAGGCATGTTAATAAATTCTGAAAATTGTGTGAACATCCTGTGAATTTTATCAATCCTATCATAACTGTCCACTAATAAAGCATGACGTTTTTTTTGAATAAGATGAGGTGAGAGCTTTTTCTGAGTGAGGCATGGTCCCCTAAAAAGTTCTTGGAACACGACACTACCCGGTTGATTGAACTGATGGCGTATACTAGGAGCATCTAGTTAAGGGGTGTCAATGATGACTAAAATTATTATCGCCGCGGATTCCTTTAAAGGAAGCGCGACGTCGTTGGAAGTGGCTGACTATTTAGCTGAAGGGATTCACACCGTCGATGCACAGGCGGAAGTGGTTAAGGTGCCCGTTGCCGATGGTGGCGAGGGTACGGTTGCCAGTATTCTAACGGCGGTTGGTGGCCAACGCATGACCACTGATGTGACGGAGCCGTCTGGTCAACCGTTGCAGGCACACTGGGGATTGTTGGCGAATCACGTGGCCGTTATAGAAGTCGCTGAGGGTGCTGGAATTACACAGGTGGTCGGTCAGCTTGACCCGTTGAGAACGACTAGTTACGGTGTTGGTCAGGTCATCGAGGCGGCCTTGGACGCTGGGGCACGAACCATCTACGTGGGCCTCGGTGGCAGTGCCACGACCGATGGTGGCGTGGGGCTAGCTCAGGCCTTAGGCGCGCATTTTTACGATGCCCAAGGTGCCGAAGTCACGCATCAGGGCGCCGGTGTCGGGCGGATTGTCCGGTTGGATTGCCAACAGATGGATCCGCGGCTGGCCGAGGCCAAGATTATTGGCCTGACGGACGTGACGAATCCGCTGATAGGACCTGAAGGCGCCGCCGCTGTCTTTGGTCCCCAGAAGGGTGCGACGCCGACTGTCGTTCAGCAATTAGATGCCGGGCTGAAGAACCTGAATACGCTAGTTTTGCGGCAGACGGGAACTGATTTCAGTCAACAACCGGGTGCCGGTGCGGCTGGTGGGATTGGGTTTGGCTTGTTAGCCTTCTTAGGCGGCCAACTCCAACCAGGAATTCAGGAAATCTTGCGGTTGACCCAACTGTCGGCCAGACTCGCAACGGCAGACTTGGTCATCAGTGGTGAGGGGCAGATCGATGGTCAGTCTTTGATGGGCAAGGCGCCAATCGGCATTACCAAGTTGGCCAAGGCTCAGGGTAAGCCGGTCGTCCTGATTGCCGGGAGCCTGGGGGCAGATTTAGCGGCCGTGTACGCAGCGGGCGCGGACCTGGTCCTCTCATCGACGGTGTCACCCATGTCGGTTACCGAAGCAATTTCCCAGACGCCTAAGTTATTAAAGCAGGCCGGAATGACGGCTATGCGGGCGTTCTTGCTAGGACATAACCCGGGGAATAAGGACGTTGAAGCTAAGGCTTAAAAATATAACCCGGGACATATCGGAGAGAATTGATATGTCCCGGGTTATTTCTGTATAATTGAGAAAAAAGACTTGCACGTTACGCGACGTCATCCACTATAACTAGACTTAGGAGGTGAGATCCATGTCAACCACATACACGACGGGCGAATTGGCTCGACTAGCAGGCGTTTCGGTACGGACGCTGCAATACTATGACCAGAAGAATGTGCTCAAACCCACAGTGGTTTCTGACGGTGGCCGGCGCATCTACACGGCCAATGATTACGAACAGCTGAAGTTGGTTTTGCTCCTAAAGAGTCTTGGCCTGAAGCTGGCCGCCATCCAGGAGATTCGAACCAGTGATAATGCGCAGGAAGTCTTGTCCTTACTGCTGGCGGAGCAGGCCAAACGGCTGACACATGACCGCGACGAGGCGACAATCCAGCTCAAGACGGTTATGACCGTGCAGAAGAGCCTAACCGATACAGCCAACGTGTCCCTCAAATCCATTCAGGACATGGATCAGCTAATGAATAACCATCAGTCTTTGAAACAGATACGCCTCAAGTTAGTTGCGGGGGGTCTCGCGATGGACGCCATTGAGGTGGCTGGACTGGTTTACTCTTGGCAATCGGGGAATTGGTGGGTCTTCGGCGGCACGATGGTCCTGGCCGTTGTCGTGGCAACGGTACTGATGCGATGGTATATGCGGTCGGTGGCCTACGTTTGCTCGCATTGCCAAACGACCTTTCAGCCGCGGTTTTGGGCCGCTTTTTGGGCGGGCCACAATCCGCGAGCCCGGAAGCTAGTTTGCCCCCACTGTGGGCGTAAATCGTATTGTGTGGAGGTATTTGCTAATCCGACCGAAGTGAAATAGACTAGGGATAGTTAGTTATTTCACAAATGGAAGGGTGGGCGTTTTTCATGGATAAGAAGCGAACGATTCGGTTGGTTTTGCCACAGTGGCCGGGGGCTAGTTCGGCCGATAATCGGCTGAGTGCGCAGTTGCTGTCGTTGATTTTGCCGCCAGACGCTGGTGCAGAGACAATTCAGGTGCCGCTGGCTGAGGGAATCGTGGCCGGCGGAGAGAATCAACCGGTCGTCTTGCAACAGATTGCGGAGACACAAGCAATCTTAGCTGCCAAACACCCTGACCACGTGATTACGGCCGGTGGTGGGAGTGTCATTTCCGCGGCACCGGTGGATTACTTGAGCGGCAAGTATGGCGAGCATCTCGGCCTGCTATGGTTAGGTGTGCACCCAGACATTGCCGACCCGAGCACGTCATCGCACTTATCTGAAATGGTGGCGGGTAACTTGCTGGGTCAGGGCGATCCAGCGTTGACCGTCCAACAACCACTCCTGCCCCGTCAGTTGATGTATGCGGGATTGAATGAGCCGTTGCGTCCCATGGATCAGGCCGTCACGTCGCTAGGCATTCGGCACGCCACCGCGGAGGATATTGCCAGTGACAGCCAGTCCGTGCTGGATTGGTTGGCGGCGGAACACCTGACCCGGGTTGCCGTTCACTTCGACCTGGATGTCCTGACACCAGCGGACTTCCGGTCGATTTTACCGGCCCAATCTTACACGGAACCAGCTGATGCGGGTACGGGGGAATTAGCGTTGCGGCAGGTCGTGCGGTTGCTGCAAGATGTCAGTGCGCAAGCCGAGTTAGTTGGGTTCAGCATCGCCGCACCATTGCCTCAAGATGCGCTTAATCTGCGCCAGGCTCTGAGTGATATTTCAATCTTTAACTAAAATAAGTGATCATAACAGCGTGTTACCAATCGATACTAAAAGCGACGACTACTTGCAAACTGTAGTCGTCGCTTTTGTGTGGCTGTTTTTGACAATCTACATGACATGCTTGCTTGGGATGATGAGCCTAATCAATGGCTAAATTAAGCTTACTAAAGAGCTTATCAGCGTTGACGTCATTTTTAGGAGCTCGGGAACGAATTAGCGGTCGATGTTGCCGGATGAGATTCCGTAAGTCATTTGGCTGGGTCAGAAGACGGAGCTTAATTTCCTGGTCAAAAGATTGTAGAAGAAGACTGTTTTCAATGTTGGAGAGAGTCGCAAAACTCATAGCCAGAATCAAGGCGGCTTCACGTAAGGTTAGGCCTAATTGTTCGCGGGCAGCTTTTATCTCTGCTGGAAAAAGAAAACCGTATGTTTCGCGATAGAGCCGATAGTCTGAAGTGAAATTAGTATCAACCGTATCTAGGGGCTCCAGGTAGGTCTCCGAATCGTGAATATCGCTCCCGGCAGGAACCCAATAGCGGTGTGTATTTTCTAGCGGGTCGCCCCCAATTAACTCCGTTTCCGTGAGTTCAATGACCGTATAGGCTAGGCTATTTCCCATAGCATCGGCGGCGGTTACGTGATCAATGATTTTCATATCTATTACCTACTTTCTGTTTAGTGGTATGTCCAAGTGAAATTTATGGGCTTTTCTCGAGAGTGAAATGATTCAATCTGACTGAATTCTGGGCCAATATCAAATTTAATGTACATGTCACTGTCGTCAATCATCGTAATAAACTCGTAGACAGTGAGATGCGCTTTCCAATGATGAGGAGAGGGTCCACGATAATAATGATTGTTGGATAGCTGACTAATGGCCATTTGGATCATAGCATCTATGGTCAACCGATGGGCCTTTAAATAATCTTTGGATTTTTTATGAAGGAATATTCTGAGTTGTCCTGATTGGTAATCATCTTCTAATCGTTGAATGATGCGGTCAATGTTTGGCTGATTATTCACGTGAGTTCCTCGATTCCAGAAGTAGGTTCTAAAGGTTAACTCCGTAAAAAACAGCCAAATGTTTTTTTGAAATGGAAAAAGTTTAAAACAACATAAATGTTATTACACAATAACAGAATTTTACCATGGACCCACCCCAATAGCAACGAAACGCCACAACAAAAGCGACTAACCCCCAATCGGATTAGTCGCTTAATTGTCATGCATTAAATTGAATTTTTAGTGGAAAACCCGAGCAATTCCGGCAACGTATGAGCGTTGACCGTTCTTGATAGGTTGAATCATGATCCGTGGTGGCCAGCTTTCGATGACTTTGCCCTTACCTAAGTAAATGGCCACGTGCCAGATGACGTGGGTACCAGGTTCGTAGTAGAAGACCAGGTCGAGCTTTTTTGAATAGCTTGTCTGTGTTGAAGGAAGTCACTAGACCAAGGACTGTTAGTCTGTAAACTTATCTCAAAGACGACGAAACGCGACTAACCTCAGAATCAGGTTAGCCACGTTTGATTGAACTGTGTAATCTTACTAAGATTCACTATCATTTTTATCCAGATTCAAAATAGAATTATACCGAATAGAGTTAATAGATTGTCATAGCGTGTTTGCCATATTCCTTCTTGAAGTGTGAAATTGATTCCCAACTAATAGCACCGTGATCATACTTCATATTTTTGCCACCGGTACCGGCCTTAGCGGTTGAACTGTAGTATAAGGGATCATTGACTTTGAATTTACCATTCTTGTAGCCGACGATAACCTTGCAATGATTACGGTTCTTGTCATTGTTCTTTTGATAGGATGAGTAACCATAAAACAGGACAGGATATCCACCTTGAACGTACATCTTGATATCATTGGCGCTAGCCTTGGAGATATTTGCAGTCCGCTTAGTCCAATGATGAGAGTACTTGGTTAGTGCAGCAGCGGTGATGACGTGGCCGAAGCCGACACCTGTGTAAACATTACCTTTTTGACCGCCTTTAGTTGGTACCATTGGCAGATGATTTTGGGCATAACGTAAATTAACTTTTACACCACGGTAACGGAGCAACATGCTCATTGCAGCTGAGGCACAGCCCCAAGGAGCAAACACGGGTTTGTATTGACTGACGTAAGGAACCTTCATAACTTTACTTGCTGTATTGGTAGCCACAGCCTTTGCGTTAACATAACCTAAGTAGGTTTTCTTCGAATTATAAAGACGGTAGTAGGTTCTACCATTACTCAACTTATACTTACCATTTGCTTTATAACCCTTGTGGAAAAGCTTATTTGAAGATGAGACTGCGTGCCAGTTGTCTTGATAAACTTTGTAGTCCTTTTTTACAAAGTGGACTTTGTGGCTGAAAGATTTCCAGGATTTGCTGTCCTTAGCCGGTACCGCTTTCATTGCGGCGTTAGCGGTGAGTGGTTCTGGTGTCACTGATGGGATGCTGATACTGCTACCAACTGTGATGATAGCGAGTAAGGCTGCCCCATTGCGGAGTAGTCGCTTGCTCAGACTAGTTTTAACCATGATGGTTCCTCCTATATATGTATGTTTGTCACAGAGGCAATTATACATCAAAAATATTTGCGCGACAATATTAAATGTATATTGGACTAACTAAGTATGTGAAATTTTGATTGTTATTTAAGTTGTTGCCAAATCTGTACGTGGCGTGTACTAATGCTGAGTTCAATGAATAATTCCACGTAGAATGAATTTGATTGTTTAAAGACAAACCCGTGAAAAGTGGAATATAGCTTGATACCATATGCTGTTAACTGGAGTCTAAATTGGAAAATTATAAGAAAAGCATCAGACAAAGTATCTTACTGTATGGTCGTCTAAATTATGTTTTGTACGGTAAACTAATAGCTATATAGGGACATAGTTTTTCCTTATGGCTAGCAGTTGAGCGAATGTTAGAAATATTAAAAGTAACGAAAGAGGGCTGCGACATTCATTATTTCAGAAAGTCGTAGCCCGTTTCATAACGCTAACGTGATTAATTTAAATAATTTCCGCACCCAAGCACGTTTTAAAGTGATTCAACGCCCAAGCGTGACCAGCAGGATAGAAGCTAGCCACCGCATCGGCGGGGATGATGAGGTGGTAGCCGAGGTTGTAGGCATCCACTGCAGTATGCAGGACGCAAATGTCGGTACAAACGCCCGTGAGAATCAGGGTGTCCACGTGGCGTTCGCGCAAACGCAGGTCGAGATCCGTCCCCGCAAATGAACTGTAGCGGGTCTTATCGAATTGCCAGACGTTTTCCGCGGCTTGATTTTGCTCAAACCATTCTTTCACGTCGCCAAATAGCTCGCGTCCCCAACTGTCGCGAACATTGTGGGGTGGGAAGAGCTTGGTCTCGGGGTGGTAGGGGTCGTTCGGCGTATGGACGTCGGTCGGTAGGAGTACCCAACCGCCAGCCTGGTGCGTTTCATCGGCTAGTTTGGTGATGGCTGGTGCTAGGAGCTGCCCCGGTTGGCCGCAAGTCAGGGCCCCGGTGTCCGCCACAAAATCGTTGGTGTAATCGATGATCAACAAAGCTTGATTTGTCATGAAAAATCCCCCGTTTTCAGTCGTTTTCACCAGTATGTCGAAGCCCACGAGCGAAGTCAAAGGATTACGCTATTTATTTTGTTATATCAACCAACGAGCGATGAAATGACTGGGGAAGACTACGGTGTGGCTAGCGGTAATTTCGTAAGTGATAACGCATTACCCTCTGCCTTGTTGTGAGTTTAAGATGATTAACAGAACGAAGAGTTCCGGATAAGACTATATTGAGTTAATTGTACATAGATGGAGGAAGCGTCATGAAAAATATGAAACGCATTTTAATGGCCAGTTTGGCCGTTTTAGGACTAGGCATTGGCTTAGTGGGGATGACTCAGGTCGTTGGCACCACGACGGCGTCTGCTAGTGTGAAGAAGTTGAGCTTGAAGCAGGCGGTTAAATTAACGAATCACTACAACTTATTTAAAGTTGTTAAAATGGATAAGCTGAGATTAAACAGCAAGGGAAAAATTGCCAAGGATAAGCATTTTGCGGCTGGTGCGGAGCGCTATAAGAAAGGCTGGAAGCTCGATTATGCTGGCCTAGGCGGTGGTTACCGGGCCCATTTGACGTTAGTGCCTAAGGGAAGCAAAAAGATTGCTGTAACCAGAACATACAGCGAATCGTATGAACCCGGGACAACGACCAAGCACCGGACCATTGCGCGTAAACTGCCCAAAAAGGTTTGGCACAAAGGCTTCCCCAAGTTCTTACGGCACAAGTCATTCTATGCCAACATGTACTCCAAGAAGGGCGTTAGCGGCTACTACTTCTTCGCTTTCCGTAAGACAGCCTTAACAGAAGGACTCGGTCAGGCCGGCGACACGGGTTTGAGTGGCGTACATTACAAGAAGCGGGGGACAAATTACTATCTTAAAGGTAAGATTGAAGCTCCTGGTCTCATGAAAGTAGAGAAGCACACGTACAAAATTCATAAGACCGCCAGCAAGTCGTTTACCGCTACTAGTCTAAGCACATTTCGCGGTAAGAAGGTTCGGACTTATCACTATGCTAAGCACGCGCCTAAAATTAATTGGTAACAGCCAAACGGCTCAAGTCCTCTCGATGGATTTGAGCCGTTTTTGCTTTTTAAAATGTAGCAAACGGCTGAGCTAATTCACCTCAATCTACCCGACAACGTGCTACGCTTAGCTCACGATAGGGAAGGAGACCGCATATGCCAACTACCGAAAATATTGAAGTTCAGGTTGATTCAGTCCTTAAACAAGAGGCTGAAAAAAAGCTCCATCAGCTGGATTTAACTCCCGAAGAATTCACCCGTTTTATTCTTAGCCGATTCGTTGCGGGAGAACTAGATGATAGCCTAGAAATCGCTAATGAAGAAGTCTTGGCTTCACTACAAGAAGTTATCGATAATGCTACTGGTAAGCGAAAATTGCCCGCTTACCACGACTTTGATTCTTTGAATGACGCCTTACTCAAATAAGGTCTGGCTCATCAAACTCTGTCCAGAATTCAAACGACCTCAGCCCAATGCCGAGGTCGTTTTTACATCCAATCATTTCCTACCAAAGTCTTGACAACCCCTAACGACTATCGTATATTATTAGTGAATTGATATTATATGTCATATAGCATTGCAAGGGAGGCAGTCACATGGCGATTCAAGTACCCACGGAGTTGTTGGACGGCAGTGTGCTGGGCCTACTCACACGCGAGGATCATTACGGTTACACGTTGACGCAGGAGGTCCGGGCGTTGATTCCCATTTCAGAATCGACCCTGTACCCAGTCCTCCGGCGGCTGAAGAAAAATGGTTGGCTGGAAACCTACGACGAACCCTTTCAGGGGCGCAATCGCCGCTACTATCGGCTAACGACGAGTGGTCGGCAGCGGCTGGCCGAGATTCAGGCCGAGTGGCAGGATTTCGATCAAGCAATCACAAAGTTATTAGGGGGCAACCAAGATGAATGAATACATTCAGACCGTGCAAAAGCTACTCGGCCAGTTAACAACGGCGGAGCAGCAGGAGGTCGTGGAATATTATCGTGAATACTTATTGGATGCCGGCATTGAGACCTACCAGCAGGCCGTGGATGAATTGGGTTCACCCCGGTCGTTGGCACGCAAGGTTCTCGCCGATTATTCCATTAAAATGGCGGAACAGACCGGCGACCACGCACAGTCACGGTCGACCGTTCAGGCGACGAAGAACAACGTGAAGACGGTCTGGCTGATTATTTTGGCCTTACTATCGACGCCCGTGACCATTCCCATCTTAATTGTGATCGGCGGGCTTTTTCTGGCGTTTGCCGCAGTCGTCTTTAGCCTGTTTGTGGCCGCACTAGCCGTCTACCTCAGCATTATTGCGGTGGGCGTCATGGGGTTGGTCATGGGCCTGAGCACCCTCTTTCAAGCGCCTTGGACCGGAATCTTTTATCTCGGTATCGGATTCTTCGCGTTAGGGGCAAGCTGGATTGGCTGGTTAATTTTGAAATGGATCGGGAGTAAGGTGGCTTGGGCTCTGTCGTGGACGGCACAGAAGATTTATCACCGCTTCATTCCACGGAGTCGGGCAGAACGGGGGCGGAAACTATGAAACGAACGACAAAAATTGCGCTAGTGTTAGTGGTCTTGGGGGCCATTTTAATCGGGATTGGCTGGTGGAATCATGGCGACAAAGCTGTCGTGTGGTCCCACGATTCGCGGAGCTTTCGGGTCGTTCAGCGCAGCAAGCTGTCTTACCAGCCCGGCGCTTACGATAAAATTGTGGTGGATGCCCAGGCACCGGTGACCATCAAGGCCGGCAATACCGACCGGGTGACCGCCAGCTACCTGGACAACACCCAGGGACGGCCAACGGCAACGGTTTCCAAGGGCACCCTGATGGTTCGGGGCGGTCGCACTACGAAACAGATGAGTCAGACG
This sequence comes from Levilactobacillus mulengensis, assembly GCF_003946045.1. GTDB lineage: Bacteria > Bacillota > Bacilli > Lactobacillales > Lactobacillaceae > Levilactobacillus > Levilactobacillus mulengensis. The sequence goes on from NZ_RHNW01000003.1 coordinate 205,423, forward strand.
GTCGTTGGTTTCAGCGACGATGACTATACCAATGGCGGCGTGCTGATCACGGTTCCGCGGAACAAGCATCTGACTAGTATCGACATCAAACGGGAAAACAGTGGGGTTTCGCTGAGGGACTTAACCGTCAAACAGGTCAACGTGAAAAGTTCAGATGACATCAGTCTGATGAATCTGACCGTTCAAAAGGGCGTGACGGCGGCGTCCAGCGATGGGGATGTTTGGGCGAGCCAAGTCAAAGCCAATCGCCTACAAGTTAAGGCGGCTGACGGGGACATTGGCATCAGTAATAGTCGCTTAGCTGCAACGAATAATCAGCTGACAGCCACGGATGGGGACGTCCGGGTCTCGGAAACGAAGCTGGGTGGCGGCCATTTAGCCACGGCGGATGGCGATGTGCATTTGCAAAACAATCGGCTGACCAAGACGTTAACGGCGTCGACGGATGATGGTGACATCAATGCCCACATCGCCAAGACGGCCGGGGCCAAGGTCGTGGTCAAAGACGCTGATATGGGGGATATCAAGGTCAAGGGTCACGCACGGCGCAGTGGTTATTGGTTACATCCGAATGCCACGAGTCAGTATAAACTGACCACGGCAGACGGTGATGTGACTGTCGGGACTGATTAAAAATGTGTCTGGGATAGAACCCCAGACGCATTTTTGCGTATCCGTTTATCTGGCCGAAACGTGAGACAAAAGGCAGTCGGTTCCGCTTAAAACTGCTAGCCAAACAATCCAAGACCGGGATTATTCGGTTAGCAGCCTTAATGCTCGCCGGCTAATCACCTTTTGTCTCACTCTCTTTTTTGCTAGCTTTCGCTGCTAAACGTGGTAAAATGTATGGACTGCACTAAACCGGACTAAACATCAAATTTACTTACATTAAGGAGACTTTATCGTGTCTGATTCATCTTACTGGCAAACTATTGCGGACCACGCCAAGGCCGAAAACCGGCCGTTCTTTAGCTTGGCACCCATGGAAGCTGTGACCAACGCCATCTTCCGGCGGGTCGTGGCTAAGGCCGCTGCGCCCGACGTATTCTTCACGGAATTCACCAACGCTATTAGTGTGACCCATCCCAAGGCTAAATTTACCGTTCAGGGTCGGCTCTACGTGGCGCCAGAAGAGGCCCACATGCCGGTCGCCCAACTCTGGGGCAATGAACCGGAGGCCTTTGAACGGGCCGCCGCTGACGTCAAGGGTCGCGGTTATGAGGCTATTGATTTGAACATGGGTTGCCCGGACGCGACCGTGATCAAGAACCACGGTGGGAGTGACTTGATCCGCAACTTTGAGACCGCGGGCGCCGTGATTGCGGCAACCAAGACGGCGGGCTTGCCCGTTAGTGTGAAGACGCGGCTGGGCTACAGTCGCCTGGATGAATGGCGCGATTGGTTGACCTTCCTGCTCCAACAGGACATTCCGTTGTTGACGATTCACCTGCGGACCAAGAAGGAAATGAGTCGTGTACCAGCGCATTTCGAGCTGATCGACGACATTGTGAAGCTGCGCGATGAAGTTGCCCCCGACACCCTGCTGCAACTCAACGGGGACATTGAAACCTACCAACAAGGCTGCCAGATTGCCCAGGAACATCCCGGCGTCGACGGTATCATGATTGGGCGGGGTATCTTCGCCAGTCCTTTTGCTTTTGAAAAGGAACCCAAGGAACACGACATCAAGGAGCTGTTGGGCCTGTTGAACTACCAACTCGACCTGTATGACGACTTCGAAAAGCGCTTCGATACGTCGCGGTTCCCCTCACTCAAGCGGTTCTTCAAGATTTACGTCCGCAACCAGCGCAACGCTGCTAGCCTACGGAACGCGATGATGGAGACCCACTCCACGGATGAGGTTCGTCAGTTATTGGCGGATTCGGAATTTACCGATTAAACAGTTAAAAAAGAAGACACCGCTCATCATCAGCCAATTACGAGGTTGATGATGGGCGGTGTCTTTTTAGATTAAATCCAATTGGGTTAAGCCGGCTTGAATGGTGGCAGCCTGCAGGGGGCCCTGTGCGATGACTCGGCCAGCGTCGACAATCACGATTTCATCGGCGAAGGCGAACAATTGCGCGTCATACTGGTGGGTGATGGTGACCCAGGCGGCGGTGTTGGGTCGCGTCAGTAAGCCGACCATGTCGTGGGCCGTACGGGGATCCAGCCCGGTCAGCGGTTCATCGAAGAAGGTGAGGCCGTGGGGATGCAGGAGCAAGCGGGCCATGGCCAACCGCTTCTTTTCACCACCGGACAGCGTGTTGCCTTGCGCACTAACGACCTGTTGTTGGCCGGTTGTCGTGGCATAAGCGTCCAGGCCCACCGCCGTCAGTACCCGGTTCACTTGGCTGTCAGTAATTTTCGGATCGTAGAGCGTGAGATTCTGATGAATCGTGTCGTTGAAAATGTAGCTGGTCTGTTCCAGCAGGCCGATTTGTGCGGAGACGGTTGCCGGCGCCAGCGTGGTCAAGTCCTGACCGTTGAGCCGCAATGTCCCGGTAAAGGTCGTCTGCGGACTGAGTGGCAGATTGAGCAAGGTTGATTTGCCACTGCCACTCTTGCCCACAATCAACACGTGTTGATCCGCTGCGAAGGTTAGCGAGACATTTTGCAAGATGGGCTGGTCGGCCAAGTGTAGGGAGACATCCTGGTAGGCTAAGGTCCGAAAGGCTGCTGGTGCTTTTAACGGCGCTGCTATCGATTGTTCAGTCAATGCTGGAGCCAACGTCTTCGCCGCCTCGCGACCACCGACGATATCGGCCAGCAAACCTGAAGCGGATTGAATCGGTTCCGCAATGAAAATCATCAATTGGGAAAAGGCGACTAACTGGCCCAGGGTCACGGCCTTGTGCATGACGAAATAGATGCCGACAATCCAGGTGCCCAGATACAGCACGTTATCCAACAACTGGCTGAGCCCACCGACCTGTTTACGCTTGAGTTGGTCGCGATTTTGCGCCGCCAGTAGCTGCTGGTTCTTGGTTTGAAACCGGCGCAGCAATCGGCGTTCCAGGTGGAAGAGCTGCGCGGTCCGGAGCCCGTTGAGCAGGTCCTGGAGTTGGTGCGTGTATCGTTCACCGGCAGCTAAGATATGTTGCTTATTGGTTGCCAGGAGGCGCTTTTGGAGAAAGGGTAAGGCCAATGCGGGGAGACACAGCAACACGATGATGAGGCTCAAAACCGGTTGAATCAGGACGGATAATGTCAGGGCAATCACAAGCTGACAAATTTGCTTGTAGGCGTTCACGCTACCCTGCAGGTAATCGCCGTGGAGCACGTCAACGGTGGTCGTGAACGTATTGTTGTAGTGAGTCGTCAGCTGTTGGCGATCGTGACTGACCCCGGTATTTTGCTGCAAAAATTGTTGCATGAGGCGATGGCGGACGCCGAAAATGATACGGTTCAAGACGACCTGTTCCGTGTAGGATTCAACGAAGGAGGTCAGTGAATCCGCCAGAATGTAGCTAACGACAATGGCAATCAGGACACCATAGGCCAAGTTGGCGTGACCCGTCACGGAATCCGTAATCAGTTGAAGCAAGTAGGAGACCGCAATTTCAATGGCGGAGGCGCAGGGGATGAGTAACAACAGGACCAGGGTAAGTTTGCCAGCTAGTCGAAAATACTTAGATAAGAGCATTAGAGAACCTCCACAATGAATCAGTTCTAAATTAGTTTTTTCTAATTATACACTAATCGTAATCTAATATGTCGACTAATTGGTCAATCGAGTGAAATTAATAAGCGGTAAGGCAAATTCCTACCGGCACCGCCCCTAGAAGTGGTACTTTAGAGGTAAATACTCGGGAGGGTGACGACGGCATGGCACAGATGACGCTCACAGAAAAAATTGCAGGCAACGTTGCGCGTTCGGTAAATCCTTTAGGACTCCAACAAATGATGGCCCAACAGATTGCGACAGTTACGAAACAGGGGACGTACGCGGGGGCCAAACACGCGTTGATTTTAGGTGGCTCCTCCAGCTATGGGCTAGCCAGTCGGCTCACGGCGGCCTTTGGCATGGGCGCGGCGACATTGTCCGTCGGCTACGAACGCCCACCACGGCCTGACTTTTTGGGAACGGCCGGTTGGTGGAATCAGATTTTCTTCAAGCAGATAGCGGAAAAAGCAGGCTTGTTGGCAGAAAATTTGAACGCCGACGTCTTCTTGCCGGAAACCAAGCGCGCAGTCATTCAGGCCATCAAGGCCGATTTCGGTGGCAAAATTGATCTCCTGGTCTATTCGATTGCTGCGCCCAAACGAAAAAATCCGGTGAATCCCGATGAGGCTTGGCGATCCGTCATCAAGCCGTTGGGCGCGCCACTCACGGATTACACGTTGGACCTGGAACACGAAAAACTTGTCGAGACCACGTTGGCCCCCGCAACGGCGGATGAAGTCGCCGCGACCAACCATGTGATGGGTGGCGAGGACTGGGAACTCTGGGTTCACGCGCTACAGGCGGCCGGAGTTCTCGCCGACAATTTCAAAACGATTCTCTATTCCTACGAGGGTCCCCGGGTCACAGCGCCCATCTATCACGATGGCACGTTGGGCCAGGCCAAGCGGGCAGCTGAAGCCAGCGGGCGGCGTTTACAGGCCGAGTTGGCACCGCTGGGCGGAGAAGCACTGGTCAGCGTCAACCGTTCCGTGACGACCAAGGCGTCCGTGGTGATTCCGGGCTTTTCACGCTACTGCATGGCGCTCTACCGGGTCGAACAGGACCGTGGCGGCCATGAACAACCCAGCGACCACATTGACCGGCTATTCCGGGACATGGTCTACGGGAACCGCCGTGAAGTGGATGGCCGCGGGCGGTTGCGTCCGGATGCACGGGAATTGTCACCGGCGGTCCAGGACGTGGTCGAGGCGGTTTTGCCGCAAATCACGCCGGCCAATTTCACCTCGGATTTTCCTGGCTACCAACAATTTCGTCAGGAATTCCGTCAGCTAAACGGGTTCGGGGTCCCCGGGGTGCCGAACGTGCTGGACTCGGATGAATTTACAAATTTATCGTTTTAATAAGAAATTGATGAGAACGACACGGCTAGTGGTGTCGTTTTTCTGTGTGGCACGAGAGCGGTTTAATCTGTGAAATACCGGGATTAGTCGGGGGCCTAGCGTCAAATTAGCGTCATCAGGCCCAGAAAAAAGTTCACGCGAACGATTGCTTTTTGCTAGGGAAATGGGGCAAAAAGGTCTATAATACTTAGCAGTTTCTAGTGGCGTTAAAGGGCTTTAGGACGCGGCTAGTTGAAATCGCTTGAGGAGAAAATTTAACTTATGACACCATCAATTCAGATTATATTTGCCAGTCAATCTGGTCGTAACCGGGCCATCGCTGGCCACGTGCAAGCGCAACTGGCGTCCCGGGCACAGACCGTGATTACTGAGATTTCACAGGCCAATGCCTTTGATTTAGCAGCGAACGATGCCATTATTGTGATTAGTTATACCTTCCACGACGGCGACTTGCCGGACGAGGCCCAGGATTTCTTTGAGGATTTAAAAGAAGTTGATTTGGCGCGGACCAAGTTTGCCGTTCTGGGTTCCAGCTCAAAGAAACACATCCACTTTGGCCGGGCCGTCGACTACCTCACCATCCAGCTGAATTCCAGCAACGGTGAACAGGTCGCTGACTCAGTCAAGATTGACCAGGATCCGGACGACTCAGACTGGGCGCGGGTCGACGCCTTGACGGCTCAGGTATTAGCTAGCCTGCAGGTTTAAGCGAAACAGATTGTGTAAACTGTTGCGCCTGCGGCCTCCAGGTACTCCGCCTGCTGTGGGGTCGGTTCCCGCCTGAGAAGCGGGCTCCCACCTCGACTTTAAGCCCTGCGGGGATCATGCAGGTCTCAAAGGTCGTCCCCGTACCTGGCTGCCTCCGGCTCCTGATTGTGGGCTTGCCGGTAGACTGGCTAAGTCTGAGGGCCGGTTGTCTGGGTGATGCAACTTGGCATCAGCTAGGTAACTGGCACAGTGGTCACGGTCAGGTTAAATGCCGCGACCATTGTGGGAGGTACCACCCATGTCAGCCGTGAGGACAGCGGAAACTCGAGAAGTATTGTGTTTGAATGCAGGTAACACCAGTGTCAGTTCCGAGACAGTGAAAATGAGAGGTCAATGTTAGCGACCAGAGGCGGGCCAAGGTGTCCAGCTGTGTCGGTGGTCTTAGTTGAGTGGATTTCTCAACTTAGAGCACGGGACGACCTTGGAAACTCACGGTTTTGGTGAGGTTTCAAGGCGAGGTGAAGGACCGTTTCTCAGGCCGGAACCGGGCCCCACAGCAGGATACCTTGAGCCAGCCGGCGGGAACGAATTTGACCACGGCCTCGTTTTCGCTGTCCGGTAAGGCGAAATCAAAGACTAGAATAACCAGCACCAACCAATGTAAGATAAAATTTAAGATGAGGTGAGACCACCATGTATTTACGGAAAGCAAAGATTGAAGAATTAGACCTAGTTTGTGACATTATCGAAGACGGCAAGAAGCAACTCGCTGACGCCGGCATCGACCAATGGCAAAACGAATACCCTAACCGCAACGTGATCAAGGGGGATATTGAAGACGGCCGGGCAGTAATTTACAACAGTGATGACCACGAAACGTTGGGCGTTGCCGCTGTGATTGAAGCGCCAGACCACGCCTACGACACCCTGCAGGGCGAATGGCAAAAGGATACCGATAAGTACGTGACGGTCCACCGGGTAGCCATCTTCTCCCATCACCAGGGAAAAGGGTACGCCTCACAATTGTTCCGCGACTTGTTCGACTATATCGCGAAGAATCATCCAGATGCTGAGAGTATTCGGATTGATACCCACCGGGACAATGCCAAGATGCAACATTTAATTGAAAAATTTGGGTTCGTCAAGGCCGGGCAAATCGTTGGCGTTTACCATCCAGACGACGTCTGCTTCGTTTATGAGAAGGTTTTGTAAAAAGTTTCGTGAAGACCGTTACCGGCACACCGCCGCTAACGGCCTTTTTTGTATACAGGTCAGATTGAAACAACACTAATTTTGCGGCATACTTGAAAATAGAATTAACAAACATACGCATTTTTTGCATAAAAAAAGATTGCGAAAAGGACCCAAATCAGGTAACCTTTTCTCATGAAGTTTTAATCATACATGTTTGTATTCGTTAACTAGTGCCAGACCTATCTCTAAGCTGGCAGGTAGTGACGAGATTATTGTTCATTAAATGAAACGCTTGTGTAGGGTTAAACCAGTGTCAGTCCCGAGACAGTGAAAATGAGGGGTCAATGTTAGTGACCAGAGGCGGGCCAAGGTGCCCAGCTGTGTCGGTGGTCTTGGTTGAGTGGTTTTCTCAACCTAGAGCACGGGTCGACCTTGGAAACTCACGATTTTGGTGAGGTTTCAAGGCGAGGTGAAGGACCGTTTCTCAGGCCGGAACCGTACCCCATAGCAGGGTACCTTGAGCCCGCCGGCGGGAACGGATTTGACCACAGCCTCATTTTCACCCTCCCGGAGGCGCTGACAAAAACGAGTTTAACCCGGACCAAGCGTGATCATATGTACAGAAAGAAGGAATTAGATTGCAGAGAAAACTAAGTGCCCGTCAAATGCAGATGATTGCGTTGGGCGGTACAATCGGCGTTGGATTATTTATGGGGTCTGGTTCCACAATCAAGTGGACGGGACCTTCCGTCCTTATCGCGTATATTATTTCAGGTGTTTTCTTATACTTAATTATGCGGGCGTTGGGCGAAATGCTTTACGTTCACCCCACAACCGGTTCATTCGCAACGTTTGCGTCCGAATACATGCACCCCGTCTTTGGGTTCCTGACCGCCTGGAGTAACATCTTCCAGTTCATCGTGGTCGGCATGAGTGAAATGATTGCCCTGGGTGGGTATTTCCGCTTCTGGTGGCCCAACCTACCGGACTGGATTCCCGGCCTGGTCGCCATCACGTTCCTCTGTATCGCTAACCTGATTTCCGTGAAAATGTTCGGGGAACTGGAATTCTGGTTTGCCCTGATCAAAGTGGTCACGATTATTTTAATGATCATTGCCGGCTTGGGTGTCATCCTGTTTGGCTTTGGCAATGGCGGTCACGCGGTTGGTATCAGTAACTTGTGGAGTCACGGTGGTTTCTTCACCGGTGGCGCCAAGGGCTTCATTTACGCGTTGGCTATCGTGTTGGCCTCGTATCAAGGTATCGAGTTGATTGGGGTCACGGCCGGTGAAGCCGAGAATCCGCAACACACCCTGGTCGCCGCGATTCGCTCGACGGTTGCCCGGATTTTGATCTTCTACGTGGGCGCAATCTTTGTGATTGTGGCCATCTATCCGTGGAACCAATTGAACCAAATTGGCTCACCATTCGTTCAAACGTTTGCTAAGATTGGGATTACGGCAGCGGCTTCCATCATCAACTTCGTGGTTGTGACGGCCGCGTTGTCCGGGTCTAATTCCGGAATCTACAGTGCCAGCCGGATGGCCTTTACCTTGGCGGACAAGGGTCAGCTGCCCCGAAAGGTCACGCTGCTTAACCGTCATGGGGTGCCATTTTACTCCGTCATCGCGATTTCTTTGGGGATTGCGATTGGGGTGGTCTTAAACGTGGTCCTGCCCATGTTCTTCAAGGATGCGAGCCAAATCTTCGTGATGGTTTACAGTTCCAGTGTCCTGCCCGGCATGGTGCCGTGGTTCGTGATTTTGATCAGTGAAATCGAGTTCCGCAAGCAAAATCCTAAAGAGATGGCCAACCATCCGTTTAAGATGCCGTTTGCGCCATGGTCCAACTACGTCACGCTGGTCTTCTTGGCAGTCACACTGATTTTTATGTTCCTGAATCCAGAAACGCGGGTATCCATTTTGGTTGGGGTGGTCTTCCTGGCCGTCATGACCCTGATCTACTTCCGCAAGTACCAGCCACGCGAAAAGGCTGCGGCTAAGAAGTAAATTGTGCGTTGAACACCTCCGTCAGCCAGGCACGCCGCCTGCTATGGGGAACGGCTACGGCCTGAGAATCGGTCCTTCGCCTCGCTTTTAAGCCGCAAAGATCACGCGTCTCAAAAGTCGTCCCGTGACGTAAGCCGGTAAAAAACACCGACTAACGCCACCGACACAGCTGGCTCTGTGCCTGGCTGACTCCGGCGATGACAATCTGTGTGTCGTTAGCCGTTAGCAGCGGCAGTTTCACTGTAGGTCTAATAAAATTAAATGTGTATTGGGGCCCAGTTCAGTAGTTATGGACTGGGCCTTTCTATGTGCTTAGATAGCTGATTAACCTTTTAATTCACCGTAAAGTTGCGGTATGATACAGTAACTGAGGTAAAAAATATCAGCACGATTCCACACTATCGGCAACGAGTTATGGCAACCGACCCACAATAAGAAAGTTGACCAACTATGCGGCCAGCAGCGACGAATATGACCAGCTCCTGCTTTTGGGTTTCCAAACCAGAGTAGACATAACGCGCAATCAGAGCCGGAGGAAGCCAGGACGGAGCCAGCTGTGTCGAGGGTGTTAGTCGGCGTTTCTGAGCCGGCTTACAGCCTGGGGCAACCTTTTAGACTTGCATGATCCTCGCAAGGCTAAAAGTTGAGGTGGGAGCCCGAACTTTGGCGGAAACCGACCCCACAGCAGGCGTAGTCCTGGAAGCCGCAGGCGGCTATCACAACCCGCACTTGACCTTAATCACTAAAGCAGAATGAGAACCCCAAAGAAGGAGCAAAAAAATATGAGTCGACCAGGGAATTACGGCAAATCGAGTCGTCTAAAACAATTACGTCAGCTAAAGCGCCGCAAACAGCGTCAGGCCGGTAACGTCATTGATTGGCAACAGGTGGAGGACTTTCTCCTCGGCCGTTACCATTTGACCCAGGGCAGCAAGCGCTCACCCTTAGTGGACGCCACCGTTCAGCGCTTTTTCAGTGAATGGTTGACCACCGTACTGGCGCAAGGCGAGTCCCAGGTGCAATGGGACATTGCCGCCACCACGGCGACCACGTTGAAGCGGATTGGCAATCAGGTGCCCTGGCAGTTCTACGGCGTCCTGCTGGGACAGGTGATGAACTGGCAAAAATTCCTGTTACGGGAAGGACCCGCCGTGCCACTGGCCACGCGCCGGCAAATCGTGAAGCCCCTGACAGCGACGGCGTATGCGGCCTTGGTGGCCGACCAACTAGCCGTGAACTTACTAACCGTCATGGCAACGCCCATCACGCCCGAACAACGGGAGCGGCTGACGCAGAGTTTCTTCCACGATGGCCAGGTACAATGGCCCGCAGTCGACGCCCTGTTTAGTCCCTTGGGGTATCAGATTCAGGGAACGCCAGATGACCCCACGCGTGACTGGTTAAACGGGTTGTTGGCCTTAACCGTGGCCGACTTCCATCATTAAATGACTAGGTACGAAAGGCCGGCTTAAAGCTGGTCTTTTTATTTGGAACCGGTTATCATCATTAGTGAATCAAGCAATTGGCTACTAAAGGAATTATTTAGTAAGACCGTCGGCGGACCAAGTGGCCGACACGGAACAAGTTAGGGAATCAGCTTACGGGTGGCTCAGCCATTACCGGGGCTATTCGTTTACTCTAAAACTGGTAATCATGAGACTATGCTTGATGGGTAATGGGTTTAAATTCGGTTCGTCAGCAGGTCCCCCTTAACGATGGCAACAGTCGGTGAGGGGCACGGCAACAGGCCTAACTGATTAACGGGATAACCCACGGCAATCCAAACGAATGCGGATTGCAGATAGAAAATAACCCGCAAATGTCAGTGACCAGAGGCGGGCCAAACCGCTCAGTTGTGTCGCTGGTCTTAGCTGAGGTTTCTTCACTCAGCTAAGACCAGGGGATGACCTTTGAGACCGTTCCTCAGGCTCAAAGTCAAGGTGGAAGCCCGTACCACAGGCTGGAACCGGCCCCACAACAGGGCGGTTTGAGCCCGCCGCCGGGAACGAACCATTTGCTAATCGTTATTTTCAAAGCAGCCCGGAGATCGTAGGACTAACTTTTAGAGGAGTGAGTATGATGACTCGCAGATTAAAGGTTTCGCTGCTGAGTAGCCTAGCCATTCTAGGCCTCGGGATTGGCTTTGCCGGTGCGCTTCCAGCTGCAGCGGCAACTACCGATACCAGCAGTAGCAGCGACAGTAGTAGCAGTTCATCTGCCACTACCACGGAAAACACGACAACGTCTGCAGACTTTACCATGGATCCAAACGCAGCTGTTTCACTGGATAGTGCCCCAAACATTAGCTTTGGGAGCAACCCAGCACCTAACGGCAAGGTCAACGGGAATTACTTCTCAACGACCGTCGACAATCCACTTGAGGTTTCTAACCCTGGGGTAGCCACTGGGTGGAGCGTTCAGTTAAAGAACACGCCATTCACGGATACCGCGGGCGATACCTTGAGCGGTGCCGTTCTGAGCTTAGGTGACGCGAGCGTAGATGCAGCCAACGAGGGCAACCCTTCGGCCACACCAATTGCGACGATTTCGCCGCTCGAGGGTGGCAGCATCAATCAGTTAGTCTTCGCCGCTGAAGCCAAGGGTGGCTTAGGTGTGTGGGACGCGACCTATGCCCCAGCCAAAGTTAACTTGACGGTTCCCGCTGGGCAACTTCCAGGGGACTACACCTCAACGCTGACGTGGCAGCTGAGTGAGACGCCACAATGATGATGGCTGACCGGTAGTTAATTTGGTAACTGAGGGGGAGTCAGTGATGAATCGGGGACTAAAAATTTTGTTTGCCATTGGACTGGCCATGTTGACGTTAGCCGGTCACGTACCGACGGCTGCCGCGGATTCCGTAGGCTATACCGTTAAAGCGTCGTTACCCAGTAATCAGTTGAACAAGCAGGCCGGCTACTTTGACCTGTTGACACAACCCCGGGCGCAACAACACCTGACGATTTATATTACGAACACCAGTAACCGCCAGCAATCATTCAATGTCAGTGTGACCCAAGCCATCACCAACGATAACGGGGTGATCGACTACAGTCAGCTCAAGCCACAGTTGGATCAATCGCTGAAGGTCGGCATCAAAGACATCTTCAGTCGGGCGTCCAACCAGAAGGTCACGGTCCCAGCTAATGCCCGGAAACAAGTGACGCTCACCTATACGATGCCCGCCAAACGGCTCCGGGGAATGATTCTCGGTGGCGTGTATGTGGAACAGGTTCCCGGCAAAACGAAAAAGCCAACGGCCCACTTTACCATTCAAAATGCCTTTGCCTATGCAATCGGCATCGAGTTGCAAGAGAGTCGCCAGCCAGTAGCGCCGAACCTGTTACTACATCAGATTCAAGCGACACAGATCAACCGTCGCAATTTTGTGACGGCCAATCTGCAAAACCCTGAGCCAGGCATTATGCAAAAACTGAAGATCAATGCGCGAGTTACCAAGGTCGGCGCGACCCAGACCCTCATCCGGCAACAGCAGAGTGGGCTGGGGATGGCGCCCAACAGTAACTTTAACTTTGGGATTCCGTGGGGGACCCAGAACTTACCGGCGGGGCAGTACACCCTGCATTTAACGGCCCAAGCTGGCAAACGAGATTGGCAGTTTACCCGTAATTTCACCATTGCGAACCGCACCGTCAAGCGGATGAACAAGACCGTCTTGACGCCAACACGCCAGCCTAACTACTGGTTGTACGCTTTATTAGGCCTGTTGATTGCTTTACTGTTAGCAATCATTGGGTACCTGTGGTATCGCAATCGGCACCAAAAATCAGCGAAATAGGAGGGATGGCAGTTGTTGAAATGGTGGCTGAGCGCTAGCTTGATTCTACTAGTCGGTTGCCTTGGCAGCGTGGTTGCCCGGGCTGATGCGGATTACACGCAAGCGTTGCAAAAGGCGCCTCAGGGCATTCGCCTAAGCCGGACAGATCCGTTTGTCACGACAAAAACGACTAATAAGAGCTCGGCAACCGTTGTTGATGGCACCAATCCCCAGTCTCCCGGCACCGAAGCGGCTAGGCTGACTACGGGTCCCAATCAGTTTGGGGCGTTGTGGTCAACGACCGTGGGGGCGCTGGACCTAACGCAGAACCAAACGCTACGGATGTGGCTGTACCTGGGCGATCAGGACGCCCAAGCCGGTGATGGGTTAGCGTTTGTCTTGCAAAATGATCCGGCCGCATTGGCCGCCATGCCCGGTGGTAAAGTTAGTGGTCAGATTCCCGGCGAAACGCTGGGTGTCTGGGCCAAAGATACCGACGCCACCGAGGCTTCAGCGGTCAACCTGGCAAAGTCCGCCATTCAGAACAGCTGGGCGCTGGAGTTCGACACGCACTTCAACGACCAGCCGGACAATCGACCGGCGGGCAAGGCAAATGCCTTTGATACCAATTATCCGGCGGTACACATCGCATCCAATTATCCCGCCCAACCCACGACTTACGTGCAACACTTTTTACCGGCAACGAATTTCTTTGGAGCACTTCTCGGACAGAAAGATTATTTTTACAGCATGACGCACAATGGCCTGATTGCCAATGTTAATGAGCCCGATTTCTTGTCGAACGGTCACTGGCACCACCTCACTTTGAAGTGGGATGCTAAGGCCGAAATCATGACTTACACCTTTGACGACCGGGATCCGCTGACCAATGAACGGCAACCAGGCGTCAGCCAATCGGCGCGGATCATGCCGTCTAAAATTGATCCGAATAAGACCGGAAAAGTCCGCTGGGGATTAACGTCTGCGAGTAGTCGGTATTTTGAAAATAACCTCGTTGTTTTGGAAAATATTCCCAGCCTGATCGATGCGACGAGCCAGGCCACGTTAACGAACTTGACGCGGCGGCGAGTGATTCAAGCGGGGGATCAGGTTCTGAGTAACGACCGGTTATTGTTGGAATACCAGCTGACCTACCACGGTGGCAACCAACCATGGTCAGATGTTCGCACTAGTTTAAAAATCCCCGAGAACGTTGACGTGACGGATGGTCAAATGATTTACGCCGATGGAACGGCCCAGTCGCTAGATGTAGCGGCTATTCAGGAGGGCCGGTTACCGGTTCAACTGGCGAAACAGCTGAACGCGGCAACCCCGACGGTAACCATCAGATTGACTGGGCACGCAGCCAACGCCACCAAAACGCACAAGGTTCCGGCAACGACCAGTACGTTTACCTCTCCGGATCTGGTCAGTGCTGCGGATACACCGGACTTTATTATCAATCCGAGAACCGACCTTGAGTTACGCGTGACGAGCGACAATTCCGTAAATTTAAAGGTCGGCCAGGATACCACGGTCAGGGGACACGTGGCAATTCTGACGACAGAGGCCCAGCAGCCTGGGGTGGTCGTCACCCCGGTGCTCAACGGGCAAACGCTCAAAGAACAAGTCGTCGGCCAAGATGGCACGTTTCAGGTACCGTTGACTGCTACGCAACTCCAAGGCGGAACCAACCGGCTGAAGTTGGTGGCACGTACGGAACAAGGCGATGCTTCACGCCCAGTCACCCTTGAGTTAACGGTGGCGGGTAACTTAACATTTGCGAGTATCTCCCCGAGTGAGAGCTTTCAAGCTGCCCGATTAACTGGCCGGGCGCAACGGGTCAAACGCGCCGGAGAATGGCGCTTGGCGATTCGCGATACCCGGGGGACGAGTGAACGCTGGACGCTATCAGCGCAGGCCTCAGCGTTTACCGCCCCAGATGGTCGGGTCATGGCCGGTTATCCCGTGTACGTGACGCCCTACCAAACAATTCGGATCGGGCCAACGCCGACGCCCGTTCTGTCACACGTGACGGACGACAGCGTCAACGATGGACTGGTCGATGTGGCCGGCAGCTGGACGCCGCAAACGGGTGTCTTCTTAGACATCCAGAGCAGCTCCAGCCAAGGTCGCTACCAGGGAACGCTCACGTGGTCACTGGCCAATGCACCAGGCTAGAGGAACCGGCTGCCACGTTAAAACCAAACAGTCAACACGGAATGTCGCGGGTACGCTTTGACACCGTAAAGGCAGCCACAGACGACTACCGGTTAACTACTCAGCAAGCAGCTAACTGCCAACGTGACCGGGTGCCCGTCTGGAAGTGGCAAGTCCAATAGCTTATGTTCCCGAAAGCAGTCGTCCGTAAAAGGGCGGCTGTTTTTGGTATTAGGGATTAAAAAACAAGTCGGAGACGGTCATCGGTGAGATGAGCGGTCTTCGGCTTGTTTGGGTTAAATGGTTAATTTTAAGGAATCATTGTGACGAATAGTTGGTTAACATCTAGCTGGATTATCATGCCAATTGGTTAATTTGGTGGAACCATGGTTTATGGCAGGAAACCCGCCTAGACAGAGGTTGAACAAGTACGAGCAAAAGGGACTGCTGGTGTCCATCCATTTAGTGTCGCATAGACCGAATGAATGGAGATGGTAGAGAACCCGACCAGAAATCGGTTAAGCAATTACGAGCTGAAGGGGCTACCGGTGTCCAGCCATTCAGTGTCGCATAGACCGAATGAATGGTGATGGCAGAGAACCCGACCAGAAATAGGTTAAACAAGTGTGAGCCGCAGGGCTGGGGAAATGGGCTAGTCGTGGGAGTGACCAGAGGTGAGCCAAGCCGACCAGCTGTGTCGGTGGTCTTGGCTGAAGTTCTTTTTCAGCCTAGTCCACGGGACAATCTTTGCGACCGGTTCTTAGGCGCAAAGTTGAGGTGGAAGCCCGCTCTTTGGCTGGAACCGGCCCCACAGCAGGGCAGCTTGAGCTCACCGCCGGGAACGGACGCGACGAGGCCCATTTTCACCGGCCCGGAGGCGTATGACAACGGCCAGTTTAACCTATTTCAGCAAGGAAGTGATTAGGCGCTCGTAGATGGTGATAAACCGGTGGTACATGTCCAAATCCACGTACTCGTTAACCTGGTGCGCGGTAATGTTACCAGGCCCAAAGACAATCACGTCGATGTCCGGGTTGAATGCCAGGAAAGAAGAGGCGTCGGTGCCGCCGGGAACGCCGATCAGTGGCAGCTTCTGTTGCAGCACGTCTTCGGCAATTTCTTTGGCCGTTGAGACGAGTTCAGTGTCTTCCATGGTGTGCATTGGCCGTAAATCACTGAGAATGTCCAAGCTGAGGTCGGCGCCTTGCGCGTTGATGTCAGCGATGATTTGCTTGATAGCGGCAGTGATGTCGGCGTTTGGCAGTTCGGGGATGGTCCGGATCTTCACGGATAAGTCGGCACTGGCCGGCACCGTGTTGATCTGCTCGCCACCCTTGATGACCGTCACGACGGGTGTGATGGCGCCCAGAACAGGGTTGCGGTAATCCTTGATGCTGTCAAAGTAAGCTTCTTCCTTTTGGTAGAAGGTCATCAGCGGTGTGATGGCGTTCTTGCCGATTTCAGGCATGGAGCTGTGGGCAGCGACCCCTTTAGAATGAACGGTGTAGGTCAGTGAGCCCTTGTGCGCCAGTTCAATGAAGTGTTGTTCGTTGGTCTGGTTAGCGGCTAACAGGGCCTTAGCGCCGGCCTCATCGCTTTGAAGCATGTATTGAATCTGCTTTTGAAGTAAGAGTTGCTTGTGGACCCCGCTAGGTTCGCCGACAATCAACGTGTCGAGGTCATTGGCGTAGCCGGCTTCACCGAGTTGTTGGGCGCCGTACTGGCCGTATTCTTCACCGACCGTGGCCATGAAACGCAGCGTGCCGTGTAGTGGGACGTTTTGTTCTTTCAAATTGATCATGGCAAAGACGCCGGCCATCAAGCCGGACTTCATGTCGGAAGTGCCTCGGCCAATCATGTTGTTGTCTTTGATGGTCGCGGAAAGGGCGTCGACTTGCCATTTAGCGGCGTCACCGAGGGCAACGACGTCTTCGTGACCATCAAAACCAACAACGGGGCCGTTGCCGTCACCGATTTCGGCGACCAGGCTGACCCGGTCAGGTTCGTAGGCAATCAATTTACTGTCGATCCCGTGCTTCTTCAGCAGGTCGGCTAGGTAGTCGGCAACCAATTTTTCGTGGCCGTTGACCGTGTTTAATTTAATAACGTCGCTTAGTGCTTGGACGACTTCATCCATAATACATTCCACCTTAGTTTTGTTTTTTGAGTTAAATTCGGCATTGTCGGCCGCTTCCGGGCTGGTAAAATGGTGTGCGCATGTCGTTCCCGGCGGCGGGTTCAAGGTGCCCTGCTATGGGGTCGGTTTCAGCCTAAGGTGCGGGCTTCCACCTCAACTTTGAGCCAAGGAGCGGTCTCAAAGCTTGTCCCGTGCTCTAACCTGAGAAGGACACTCAGCTAAGAGCACCGACACAGCTGGGCACCTTGGCCCGCCTCTGGTCACTAACGTTAGCGGTCAATTTTACCAATTCTGCGACTGACGTGAATCTAACTCGTCGTTATTCGATTTATTTACTGAAAATGGTTCTGTTTACCAGTTGAAAAGGGTTGATCCTGATTAATTTAGGGGCAACTCGAAAGCAATAGTTGGCAACTAATCGGGAGATAGTTTCTTGGTGGCAGTGGTCATATTTTCAGGTGCAATCCAATTGACCACCCCAAGCACCAGATACTATGACTGATTAAGGAAAAGAACTATTGTACTCAACTTGATTACAGCACTTTTTGAAGGAAGGGTCAAGAATGTCCGCACTTAAATATCATCAATCACGTCAATGACCTCGTACGTGGCGAATTTTCCGAGCTCGAGGAGAAAATCGGTGAGGACGTGGCGGGTCGGGAAGGCACCTTCCAGGAGGTAGTCAAACTTGCCCGTTGTGCGGTAGTGATGGCGAAAAGTGTTGTGGTGCCGTTTAACGAACGCTAAATAAGCCGCTTGTTGCGGGGCTTGTACGGCCACCTGAATGAAGACCTGCCGCGGTAATCCAAGTTTATCCAAATCGACTTCAATCGTATATTTAGAAATGATCTTTGCGTCCTCCAACCGCTGAATCCGCGCAGCAACGGCGGGAGCGGTAAGGTGGACGATTTGCGCCAGATGGCTGACCTTGACGCGACTGTCCTGGTTGAGTGCTTTAATAATGGCAATATCAATTTCGTCTGGCATGGTGAACACCTTGTTTTCTAAGTTTTTCGGGCTAAAAGTCTTTCGTTTCAATATTAACAGTCGCTGCTTTGACGTGTAAAGTAGACGTTATCGCTTTTGAAAATTTGTAAGCCGTTTGCTTCGGTAATCCCCGAAACATTAGTATAATTGGATTTACATGTTTTGGTCGTTGTCCTCGCCTTACCGGGCGGGATAAATAGGCCGGAACGCGGTGGGGAGGACGTCTAGAGCCACAGAGCGGTCTCTAGACTTGCTTTGAGCGGAAGAACGCGTCTCAAAGTCACCATTTACTGCGCTACGCTTCGTAAATCCCACGGCTGAGCCTATTTATCCCGCCCTCACGGCTGATGTTAGTGATGGGGATGTAAGTCCCATCAGACTGATTAGTGGGCCGTGGATGGCTGTTAATTGGGCTGTAACTGCGGGTGTCGCTGTGGTTTGTTAGGTGAGATTGTAAGAATGAACCAGTTTTAATCAGGTTAAATAGCAGTGATATTAGGTGACTGAGTTAATGGATACGAGCTTAAACAGGAATGAATGAGACGATTGCTGGTGAGCGTGAGTGATCAACGTTAGTGACCAGAGGCGGGCCAAAGTGTCCAGCTGTGTCGGTGGTCTTGGGTATTTGCCCAGCCTAGTCCACGGGACGACCTTTGTGACCGCTTTTTAGGCACAAAGTCGAGGTGGAAGCCCGTTCTTTAGGCTGGAACCGGTCCCACAGCAGGGCGCTTTGCCCCCGCCGCCGGGAACGACAAATTGATCAGTCACTCTCATCAACATGAGATGAGTAGAAGAGGTTGGAGGGGTACTATTGATTGAATTTAAGAACGTTACCAAGCGTTACGCCAAGAACCAAGCCCTAGACGACTTGAACTTGACGATACCGACGGGCGATTTTTTTGTGCTCGTTGGGCCCAGCGGGAGTGGGAAGACCACGACGCTGAAGATGTTGAACCGGTTGATCGAACCGACCGGCGGCGACATCTACTTTGATGATAAACGGATTATTGATTATGACATCAAACAATTACGTCAGCAAATGGGCTACGTGCTGCAAAATATTGCACTCTTCCCCAATTTAAACATTCAAGAAAACATTGCAATTCAGGCGGAGTCGTTGGGCTGGCCGCGAAAGGAACGAATCGAGCGGGCGCGGGCGTTACTGAAACAGGTCGACCTGGACCCCGACAAGTATGCCACGCGGATGCCTAGCGAGCTGTCCGGTGGGGAACAACAGCGGGTCGGCATCATCCGGGCGCTGGCCATCAAGCCCAAGGTCGTCTTGATGGACGAGCCGTTCAGTGCGCTGGACCCCATTTCTCGTAAACAGTTGCAGGACCTGGTGTTACAGCTACATCAGGAACTGAACATGACCTTTGTCTTCGTCACCCATGACATGCACGAAGCGCTCAGATTGGGCCAACACATTGCGGTGATGCGGCTAGGCCACATTCAACAGGTTGGGACGGGCGAAGCTATCATGCAGCATCCGGCCAATGATTTTGTGCGTGGCTTTTTTGAAAATGAACACACGCCGCGGCCGGCCACGGTTCAGGATTTAGTGGTCAAGGGTTATGGTCAAGCGACCACTGCGGCGGCAACGTTGGCTGTGACGGCGCCGGTCAGTGAGTTGGCCGCAGCCCTGCAGACGGCGGCCACGGTGGTTGTGGCGACGGATCAGGGTGCCCGCCAGCTGACGACTGCCGATGTCATTGACTATTTAGCAACGAAGGAGGCGGACTAGTTGGCCCAAATTATTCATATTTTACAAACGCAAGGTGGCGACATTCTCCACGCGATTGGCCAACACATTGGTCTGTCACTGATTTCGCTGCTGATTGCGGCCTTGATTGCGATTCCGCTGGCCATCGTTTTGATGCACCACGAGCGGTGGGCCAAGGTGATGCTTCAGATTACCAGTGTGCTCCAGACGATTCCTAGCCTGGCACTGCTGGGAATTCTGATTCCTATCGTGGGAATTGGGACGGTGCCGTCCATCATTGCCTTAGTGATTTACGCAGTGATGCCGATTTTTCAAAACACCTATTCCGGTCTGACCACTATCGACCCCAACTTGGAAGAGGCGGCGACGGCGTTTGGTTTGTCGCGGCGGATGAAACTCTTTCGGATTGAGCTCCCCTTAGCGTTGCCGATGATTATTTCCGGGATTCGCATTGCCACGGTCATGATCATTGGGACCGCCACGCTGGCTGCCTTGATTGGTGCCGGTGGGTTGGGGACCTACATCCTGTTGGGAATCGAAACCAACAACAACGCGCTCCTGATTATTGGGGCCGTGCTGTCGGCGGCGTTGGCACTGATTTTTGGCGCCGGCATCGACTGGTTGGGCAAGCTGTCGTTTAAAAAGGCTGGGATCGTCCTGCTGACGCTGGTCGTTCTGATTGGCGGCTTTGCCGGTTACCGGAAGCTGGTCAATCCGCAAACAGAAATTACGATTGCTGGAAAAATGGGCAGTGAACCAGAAATTTTAATCAATATGTATAAGGATTTAATTGAACATGACCATCCCAACATGCAGGTGTCGACCAAGGCCAACTTTGGGGGAACCTCGTTCCTGTTTAAGGCGCTGAAATCGGGGTCCATCGACATTTATCCTGAGTTTACTGGGACCGTGTTGGAGTCGCTGATCAAGGGCGACAAGCTGGCGAGTCATGATCCAGCGAAGACCTATCAGGTGGCGAAGAACGGCTTGAAGGCGCAGTACCAGATGGCCTATCTCAAGCCGATGAGCTATCAAAATGGGTATGACTTGGCCGTGACGAAGCAGTTTGCCAAGAAATACAACCTGAAGACGGTATCTGATTTAGTCGCCGTTGAGGGGAAGATTCACGCGGGCTTTGACCCCGATTTCTATCAACTCAAGGATGGTTATCCGGGGTTACGCAAGGCTTACGGGTTGAACTTGGCCAGTGCGAAGACCATGGAGCCCTCGATTCGCTACAAGGCCATCGCCAACGGCAAGGTCAACCTGATCGACGGCTATACCACCGACCCCGAGATTCGCGAATATCACCTGGTCGTGTTAAAGGATAATAAGCACTTCTTCCCACCGTATCAAGGCGCGCCGCTGATGACGGAAAAGTTATTGACGGCCCATCCCGAGCTGCGGACCACGCTGAATAAACTGGCGGGGAAAGTCTCCACGGCGGACATGCAGCAGATGAACTACAAGGTGACGGTCAAGCACGAAAAGGCCGCTACGGTGGCGCGAGATTACTTGCGGAGCCACGGGTTGTTGGACTAACGTGCGTGCATTTTCAGCTAAATTAAAACGCGTCGACACTGTCTAACAGGGTGTCGGCGCGTTTTGGTTAGAATCAGTCGAATGGGTCGACTCTGACGTAAATGACAGTTTCATTGCTTTGCAAGTTCCAGGTACGCGGATCTTGCACGGTTGGGTAAATCCCATTGCTACCTTCCAGCATGGTCGCGATAGCATCGTTAGCAGCTAGTGGGAGTTTGACCAGTGAATCAGTTTGGGTCACCATACCCGGAATATTGGGTGAGTAGCCCACATAGTATTGACCATCCTCATCATTATTTTCTTGTGCGATGAGGGGATAGATTAATTGGCTTGGCATTTGGGAATGACCATCCTTTCGAGGTAAGCATAGCATAGCAGTAATAACCAGCAGTGTCTTCAAAAAGGATTGCTGGCGAACGACAGGGTAGTGCCAATCTCAGATTCTCCCTTGACAGAAATGCGCCCTAGCCGTAAGATTATCATTAATTTCTAATGAGTCTGTCATAAATAAAGCTAGGAGAAGAGTAGTGGCGTTGTCGTTGCGCAGTGAGCCCGAGCCAGTGCAAACGGGTCTGCGACAAACCACGAAGATGAGCTCCCAATAGCTATCAAGCGGTTCACGCTGCTTGGTCGGTAGGAACCGTTAACTTTCCGGGTATCAATCGGTACCGGTGAGGCAAAGTCTGTGAGGGCTTTGTGAATTAGGGTGGTAAAACGACGCGGTCGTCCCTTGAACTAAGCAATTGGTTCGGGGGATGAGCGCGTTTTTTGTTACCGTGATGGACGTTAGAAAATTGGTGAGGACTAACTTGCTGGACTGGCAATGGGCGCAAAGTCACGGGGCCAGTCGAACGAGTTAGTCGATGGTTAAATTTAGGAGGAAAAAGGTTATGACAACAACGACTAAAACGAACTTTCCGTACCGCTACGATGTTGTAGGCAGCCTGTTACGGCCGGCTAAGTTGAAACAGGCACGCGCTGAATTTGCCCAAGGGGCCATCGATGCCGCGCAATTGCAGACGATTCGGCACGCGGAGACCAAGCGAGTCGTGCAAAAGCAGATTGACCTGGGGTTAAAGGCCGTGACCGATGGCGAATTTAACCGGAGTTGGTGGCACCTGGACTTTCTCTGGGGACTGACAGGGGTCGGCCACTACGATTACAAGCAAAGTTATAAATTCCACGGCAGTAAGACCCGGACCGACAACGCCGATTTGGTCGGCAAGATTGCCTTTAATCCGGATCACCCCTTCTTTGAGAGCTTCCAGTACCTGCAAAGCCTGGTGCCAGATGATGTGCTGGTTAAGCAGACCATCCCGTCACCAACTATGTTGTTCCGCGACAACCGTAGTGACAACTGGCATGAATTCTATGCAACCTGGGATGCTTACCTGGATGACCTGGCCAAGGCGTATCACGAAACGATTTTGCATTTCTACGAACTCGGTTGCCGGTACATTCAACTCGATGACACGACTTGGGCGTTCTTGATCAGCAAGCTCAACGCGACGGCCGACGACGTGACGGCCCACCAGACCTACGTGAACTTGGCCCAGGATGCCGTTCACGTCATCAACACCTTATTGGAAGGTTTACCAGCCGATTTGACGGTGACGACCCACATTTGCCGGGGGAATTTCAAATCAACGTACCTCTTCTCCGGCAGCTACGATGACGTGGCCGATTACCTGGCCCAGTTGCACTACGACGGCTTGTTCTTGGAGTACGACAGCGAACGGGCAGGGAGTTTTACGCCGTTAGCGAAAATCTGGAACCACGACGCCAACAAGCGCCTGGTCCTCGGTCTGATTACGTCCAAGTTCCCCGAATTAGAGGATCAGGCGGCGGTCAAGGCCCGTATCGCAGACGCTGCCAAACAGGTGCCTCTAGACAACCTGGCCATCTCCACACAATGTGGATTTGCCTCCACGGAAGAGGGCAATGCGTTAACGGAAGACCAACAATGGGCCAAGTTAAACTTGGTTAAGGAAATCGCCGAAGACGTCTGGCCAGAAGCCTAAATTCGATAGGTTAATTGATTAAGTGAGCGAAGAAATTAATGATTTCTCGCTCCTTTTTTATGCAGAAAATTATGTAAACGTGAGCATGATTTTGGAAAATAGTGGGTGTTCATTCAACGTAGAAGACAGCGAAATATTAGTAAAACTGGGTAAGTTCGGCCCTGATACGGTTGCCATAATGCTCAATCGGAGCCGGAGGAAGCCAGGACGGAGCCAGCTGTGTCGAGGGTGTTGGCCGGTGTTCTTGGCCGGCTTACAGCCTGGGGCAATCTTTTAGACTTGCGGGCTTCAAGGCTAAAAGTTGAGGTGGGAGCCTGAACTTTGGCGGAAACCGACCCCACAGCAGGCGTAGTCCTGGAAGCCGCAGGCGGCAAATCACAACTAATATAACTATCATAATGGCAACTCCCGGGGGACTTTACACAGGATTTACAGGGGCAACATCTTACCGTTACATAGGCCGCGTACACTAAGTCCAGACTCAAAAAGGGGAGTGGCAAAATGTCAATTGAGTTAAAAGCATTAGGGAAAGAGTATACGGCCGGTAATTGGGTGCTAGAAGATGTGAGTGCCCACATTGAAAGCGGCGAGTTTTTTGCCATCGTCGGGCCTTCTGGCTGTGGCAAAAGTACGTTGCTGCGGATGATTGCTGGCTTGATTCCAATTTCTGCTGGTGAATTACAAATTGACGACCAGGTCGCAACCAACCTGCCGCCTAAGGATCGCAAGCTCACCATGGTTTTTCAAAGCTATGCGCTGTTTCCATTCTTATCGGTTACTGACAACGTGGCCTTTGGATTAAAGGCCCGAAAGTTTCCGGCCGATGAGATCAAGAAGCGCGTCGACAAGGCCATTGACTTGGTCAACTTAAATGAGTTTAAGGACCGTAAGCCCCGTGACCTATCCGGTGGGCAACGGCAACGGGTCGCTTTGGCCCGGGCCATTGCTAGCGACGTCAAGATTTGTTTGATGGATGAACCCCTGTCCAATTTGGACGCGCAACTGCGAATCAAGATGCGCACGGAACTACGCAACCTCCAGCGGGAGTTGGGGTTGACCGTCATCTACGTCACCCACGATCAGGTGGAGGCAATGACCATGGCCGACCACATCATGGTGTTGCACAACCATGAGATTCAACAGATTGGCACGCCCCTCGACATTTACAATCAGCCCGCTAACACCTTCGTGGCCAGCTTCTTTGGGACGCCACGGATGAATTTATTGCCCGCCCGCGTCGAAGCCGACAGGGAACTTTTGTTAGCGAATACGTTGAAATTAAGTGTCCCTGAGCCCTTACCCGTGGCGGATTACGTGGTCGGTATCCGGCCCAACGCCTTGCGCCTCTTACCCCAAGGTGCCGGCGAACCCAACGCGCAAGTGAAGACCGTCGAGTATCTGGGGTCCGAAATCATTTTGGAGGCCGAACTCGCGGATGGAACGCCACTAGAATTGGTTGCCGCGGCTAAGGACCAGTACAACGTCGGTGACTGGCTAAACGTGGCAATTGCTGGTCAGGCCTACGTTTTCGACCATGATGGTCAGGCCCAATTCATGGTGGAAGGGGGAACGCGTCATGCAACAGGAAATCACGCCAGCGTCCAAGCCTAGCCTAAAACCGAAAACGCTGAATCAAGCAAACGCGAAGGGGTTTAACCTCCACGTCAACGATAAATGGTATGCGTTAGCCTTTCTAGGACCATCCGTCTTGATTCTGGGCGTCTTCGTCTTTTACCCAATGTTGCGGACGCTTTACCTTAGCCTCTTCCTGACCAATAACGTTGGGCGACCGACCGTATTTATCGGCCTGAAAAATTACGTGAATTTATTGACCTCGAGCGCCTACCAGGCCAGCCTACAAGCCACCGCCGTTTATGTGATTGGTGTCGTAGCCTTCACCCTGATTCTCGGGTTACTACTGGCGCAAATGGCTGTCCGCAAACTGGCCGGCATTCAGTGGTTCCGGACGATTTTCTCCGCGACCATGGGGGTTTCCGTCTCCGTCGCCGCCATCTTCTGGCTGTTCATTTTCAGTCCGTCGATTGGCCTATTTGACCAGATTGGCACCCTGTTGCATTTGCCGCTGGTGCAATGGTTGACGACGCCCGGTCCGGCCATGATTGCCGTGATCATCTCGACCGTCTGGATGAACCTGGGCTTCACCTTTTTGATTCTCTTTGGGGCCCTGCAAATGGTGCCACAGCCGCTATATGAAGCGGCAGCCATCGAAGGTGCTTCGCCAAGTTATCAGTTCTTTCACGTGACCTTGCCCATGATTTCACCCACGCTGTTCTTTACGTCAACGGTCACGCTGATTGGGGCGTTCAAGAGCTTCGGGTTGATCGACCTGATGACGGCTGGGGGACCTAACAACGCGACCAACCTGATGGTCTATCAAGTCTACCGCGATGCCTTTTTAAACGGGAACTACGGCCTCGCCAGCGCCGAATCGGTCATCTTAGCCGTCATTATCGCGTTGTTTACCTTGCTGCAATTCAAATTCTTAGAGAAACGGGTGACCTACTAATGATTCAGACGAAAACCCGTAAACCATTACGTTATTTGGTGTTGATTCTCTTGGCCATCATCATCCTAGGGCCCTTTATCCTCGGCTTCTGGACCAGCTTGTTGCCAACGGCGGATATTGCTAAAGGGGCGCTGTGGAGTACCCATATTTCCTTTGCCAACTACGCCGAAGCCGTTAAGCAAACGGCCATCTTACGCTACTTACTCAACAGTTTTGTCATTTCCACGTTGACCATGGCGGCCCAGCTGCTGTTCTGTTCACTGGGTGCCTATGCTTTTGTTTTCCTGAAATTTAAGGGCCGCGACCTGTTGTTCTACCTGATTTTAGCGACGATGATGTTGCCATTTGAAGCGGAAGTCATTCCCAACTTTGCCACGGTGCGGCAGCTGAACCTGCTGAACCATTACGCCGTTATGGTGATTCCGTTTCTGACCTCAGCGTTTGGAATCTTCATGTTGCGACAGGCCTTCCGGCAGATTCCACCCGAACTGAAGGAAGCCGCGGACGTCGAGGGCCTGAACCACTGGCAGTTCTACTGGCGGGTCACCTTACCCTACGCGCGCATCAGCCTGTTTACGCTGGCGGCTTACAGCTTCTTGGAGAGTTGGAACCAATACCTCTGGCCAATGTTGACCACGTTTAGCGATAAATTCCGACCCGTGCAAGACGGCCTGCGGCAACTGCAATCGCAGGAAACGTTTAACAACTGGGGCATGATTCAAGCCAGTGCCGTGATTGTCGTTGTGCCCACGCTGATTGTGCTGTTCGTCGGGCAACACTACTTCAAGAACGGGCTCAATGAGGGGGCCACGAAATGACAACCAAAAATGGATCACAGCAACGCTTGTTGATTCTGGGGGCGATTCTGGTCGCCGTGATTGCTGCCTTTGCCGGGTGGTCGGTCATGAGTAAACCCGCTGCCCAGGCCCAGGGGGCTAAACGGACCAAGGTGGTCTTCTGGAACGAAATGACCGGACCCGCCCAGCAACAGTTGAATACCTTTGTGAAGGATTTCAACCAGTCGCAGAGCAAGTATGAAGTGGTGTCGGAGTTTGAAGGCAACTACAACGAGGCTGTGCAGAAAATTATCAATACGCATGGCACCGATGCCTCGCCGGCGGTCTTTCAGTCGATGGACATTTCGACCAGTCAGATTCACCATACGGGCTACACCACGCCCGTCCAGAAGTTCATTGACGAGGACCATTACAACGTGAACCAGATTGCCGCTGGGGCGCGGGCGTTTTACGCGAACAAGGGGACCCAACTCTCCATGCCGTTCAACACCTCACAACCCGTGTTGTACTACAATGCCACGCTGCTGAAGAAATATAAGATCACACCACCCCCGGTCAACCCGTCATACAGTGACATTACGCGGGTGGCCACGCAATTGACGGACCGGTCCCACAAGAAGGTCCAAGGGATGACGGTCGAGATTTATGGCTGGCTGTTTGAACAGTTCATGGCCAATGCTGGCGTCTCTTTGGCCAACCAGGAAGATGGCCATGCAGGGACCCCAACCGCCGTCAACTTCACGAACGCCGCCACCGTCAAGACCATGAAGTGGATTCAGGATAACCTGAAGAAGGGAGACTTTGTGAACTACGGCGCGGGTGCCAACGCGCAGAACAACGAAACGGCCAGCTTCCTGTCCGGTCGGTTGGGGATGTTCATGCAAAGTTCCGCCTCAATCGGGCAATTGACCACTGGCAACCAGGATCAGCTGGGTATCACCTACTACCCACATCCGGATGGTCAGAAGAGTAACGGGGTCGCCATTGGGGGCGCGTCACTCTGGATTTCAAATGATAAACCAAGCAACGTCCAACGGGGCGCCTGGGAGTTCATCAAGTACCTGATGACGGCGAAGAGCCAAGCCCAGTGGCAGGTTGCGACCGGCTACCTGGCCTTGAACAAAGACTCACAGAAGGAAGCCGTCTTGCAGAATCTCTATAAGAAGTTGCCCGCGACGAAGGTGCCTGGCGAACAATTACGGGCCGCCACGCCAAATGCCACCAATTCCGGGATTTTCCTACAGGGACTGATTCAGGAACGAAACTTAACCCAAACGGCGATGGAACAGATTTATAATGGGAGTGATATTCAGAAATCACTGGCCACAGCTCAAAAGTCGATGAACGCGTACATTCAGGGAAATAATCGTGCGAACGGCTACTGAGATAAGCAAAAATAAAATGGCAATAGGGAGCGGTAAAATGACAGTTAAAACGTTAGTATTTGGGCACCGGGGCTACCCGGCTAAATTTCCAGAAAATAGTCTGGCGGGATTCGCCTACGGCCTGGACCACGGCATCGAGGGCTTGGAATTTGACGTGCATCTGACCAAGGATCAGGTACCCGTGATCATGCACGACGAGCGCCTCGACCGGACCAGCGATGGGACTGGGTACATCCACGACTACACGTTAGCGGAGCTCCGCCAATTTCATTTAGCTGAAAATGAACCGATTCCCACGTTGGCTGAATTTTTAACGCTGGTCGGGACCCACGATGTTCAGTTAAACCTGGAGTTTAAGACCGATAAGATTCAGTACCCCAACATTGAAAAAATCGTGATGGGAATGGTCCACGCGACTCCGTTAAAGCATCCAGTGATCTACTCCTCGTTTCATTTACCCACGCTGAAGACTTGTCAAAAACTGGCGCCCAACGAGGCTTACTGCTGGTTGACGGGCAAGCCGGTCGTAAATGCCGGGGCCTTCGTGGCCAACGAGCATTTGGCCGGGCTACACTTGAGCCATTACCAAGACGACGTGCCCGGGGATGAACGGATTTGGACCGTGGATGATCCGAAGGAAGCCGCGGCACTGTTTCGAAAGGGTGTGGCGGGCATCTTCACTGACGATTTCGTCACCATGACCGCCCTTCGCGACGAGCTTACGGTGGACTGACGTTTCCCTTCGCTGCGCCTGCGGCTGACAGACACGGACCCACTGTGGGGACCGCTGGAAGCCTGTGGAGCGGTCTTCCAGCTCGACTTTGAGCCTCGGAGTACACGAGTCTCCAAGCTCGTCCCGTGGTGTAAGGCCGAGAAAAAACGCTCGGTCTAACACCACCGACACAGTGGGTCCATGTCTATCCTCCTCCGGCTCCGCTGACGTGGCGTTAGTTCGCCGACGCTGGTAGCGAGCGGGGCGTCCACGGAATCTAGTAGGGGCAGGTTAAATAAAACTCAGTGCAATCAAAAGCAGCGCGCTCGGAAAAAATTCCGAACACGCTGCTTTTTGAGTTGCGATTAGATTAGTCGGCAAGGACGTGCGCAAATTCTGCGCCCAACTGTTGGGCAGAGAAGGCGTAGGGGGCTAAGGCGTCATCCGTGTTTTTGAATTGACCGTTCTCGTCCAAGGCATCCTTTTTCAAATCGATGCGGAGGTTGTTGGTCATGATGGGCATCTTCAATCCCCGAACCACTAGTTGCATGCCTAGGGCCGCTTGAAAACCACCGTGACCGCCGTAAGAAACTAGGCTGACGGGCTTGCCGCGCCATTCCCAGTAGAGTGTGTCGAGGGCGTTTTTCAGTGGCGCCGGGTAACCCCAATTGTATTGCGGGAACAGCAGGATAAAGGCGTCGTAACCCTGAATCAACGCGCTCCATTGCTTAGTGTGCGCCAGTTCGTACTGGTTGTCGGAAGGCATGGCTGCCTCATCCAGGAAGGGCAGATGGATGTCTGCCAAGTCAATGAGATCAATGTCTAGGCTGTCGTGGGCCACGTTTTGTTGGAGCCAGGTCGCGATGCTGGGACTGATTCGACTGGGACGCGTGGAGCCAATGATTAAGCCAATTTTTTTCGTCATAATGGGTCTCCTTAAAGTTAATGGTGCAATATGCACACATCTTAGCATGGTTCTGGTATAATGACAACATGGATAATGAAATTTTTGAAGCACTCTTTGAAATCGTGACGTTTTTCAATCAGCCCCAGCAAGATCGACGTTTGCTAAAGCAGTCCAACATCTCGCTGGAACCGGCCGCCCTGCCAATCATTGTGCGGGTCGGTCGCCAACCGGGAATCAGTATTGGCGAACTGGCCAACCAGATTGGGCGGAATCATTCGTCCATCAGTCGCCAGGTCGATAAGCTAGTCACAGCGGGATGGCTCGTGGAGGTCGAGCGGCGTGACCAGCGGATTCGGCAGGTCACACTGAGCCCCCAAGGCCAACGGGCGCTGTTACAAATCAAAATTGCCAGAGAAGCTGCTTTACGCGATAAACTACAGGACTATTCAAACGCCGACAAGGTTGCGCTACTGCAGGTCTTGCAGCAATTGGCAACGACCTTGACGGGGCCCGGCGAGTATCGCGAATAAATGTAGATGAGATGAGTCAATTATGAAACAAAAAATGTTGTGGCAACGAGGCGCCATCATGCTTGGATTTTACGGTCTGTGGTGGTTGCGAACCGTGGGCTGGGTCGCCATTAACGGGAATAATAGTGAGTCGGGCTGGGCAATCGTGATTTTGGTGGGCGAAGTCTTGTTACTACTAGCCCCCTGGGTCCTGATTCTGGGATCGTTCGCTTTTTTCTCGGGCGGGTATGGACTGATCACGGCAACGCTGTTACCCCTGACGGTTCTTTCTAGTCAGTGGCTGAGCGGTTATGCGGCAGTCATTCTTCCCGGGCTCATACTGTTTACGGGCTGGGTGTTGGCAACCGCTAAGCTGAAATTGGCCTTCGGACGGTCGACAAAATGGGTCGGCGGCATCGTGGCTGGCCTAACGTGTCTGTGTCTTTTGGCACCACAGGCCAGCGCGCGGCTGTTCGTGGCGGGGTATCACTCCCCGTATCCGGCCGTCGTCGGGACGTACAGTGCAGACCGCAGTTCGTTGCGTGAGGCGCATTACCTGGATTATTCACCCGCGGATCCGGCGGTAGCGGAACCAGGTCTGTTGGGGACAACGGGTTATCCCGTGTCTGATCAAAACAGTTTGGGCATTAAGGTTTACCAGCTAGGATTTGTCTATTGGCCAGTGGAGGACCGTTGGTGGATTGCGTAAGTGAATAGGCAGACAAAATGAGGGCAATCCAGTCAGGACCGTCCTTTTTTGGTGGAAAAATGGGCAAAAAAATTAACCTCATTGAATCGAACTGGGATTTAGTCTGATTCAATAAGGTTAATTATTCAATTGGGGACAGACAGAATTAAGGCATTTTCCGGGTACCTTAATCGCTGTTACCAAAAAAGCTTTAGTTTGTCGTTAGTTTGTTAAGCAATTGTTTACGACATATTTACTATAACAGAGAAATCAAGGCTTGCGGGCGAATTTGACGATTTGTAATATTACAATTTCAACGCCACTAGTTTCTAATGAGTCATATTGTAAACGAAGTGGCCGATCCGGCGCTGTCGGTTTTGGCCGATGAGGAGATGCATGAATACATATTCAGAAAAAAGGCGGCCGTCAAAAAACTTTTCGGGTTTATTTTGGGAAGCGATTGATTGGAAATCCGGTTCTTTTTGCATGAAATTGATAAATGAGTTCGGAAAAAGGATGATTAATGTTCCTTTGTTACGAAATGTAGTGGCTATTAATCAGATTTTGCTGAATATAAAATAGTTAATAACGAACTATAAATAACATAATCATTGATTCGTTCGTATTCTATGCTAAACTGGAACTTGCTAGAGAAAAACAATACATATTTGAGGAGTGAATGCGATGCATTTGAAGAGTAAGGGGAAATTGCTCTTAATTATGGCAACGCTATTGATTTTGCCAGCGACATTAGCCGCTTGTGGGAAGGCATCCAGTAGTGCAGGTTCCAAGTCAGTAGCTTACGCGCCAAAGAAGTTAACGGTTGAATTTGTGCCGTCATCTAATGCGGGGACCATCGAAGCTAAGGCCAAGCCACTGGAAGGGTTATTAAAGAAGCAACTGGGGATCCCGGTGACGGTGAGCGTCTCAACCGACTACAACACGATCGTTGAAGCCATGGGTTCCAAGAAGGTTGATATTGGTTTCCTGCCACCTGATGCTTACGTCTTAGCGCACAAGCAATATGGTGACAAGGTTCTGCTGCAAGCACAGCGGTATGGCGTCAGTGAGCCTAACGACAAGGCCACTAAGGAACTGGTGAACTTCTACCGGTCACAAATCTTGGTTCGTAAGGATAGTGGTATCAAGTCCATCAAGGACCTGAAGGGCAAGAAGATTGCCGTTCAAGATACGACGTCAACTGCCGGGTGGATCTATCCCGCCGTTGAAATGCTGGACCATGGGGTCAACATCAACAAGGATGGCATTCAGACCGTCACCGTTAAGGGTCATGACCAAGGGGTATTGTCCGTCTACAACAAGAACACCGATGCCGCCTTTGTTTTCCAAGGTGCCCGGAACATTGTGATGAAGGATGAGAAGGACATCATGAGTAAGGTTGTCCCAATCTACACCACGGGTAAGATTCCAAACGATACTATCACTGCGCGTGGCGACATGAGCGAGAAGTGGCAAAAGAAGATTGCGACCGCCTTTAAGGAAATTGCCAAGACCAAGCAAGGCCATGACATTATTTCCAGTGTGTACTCACACCAAGGCTACGCCGATTCTAAGGACAGTAACTTTGATATTATTCGCCAATATGATAAAAAGGCTAAGAGCTTAGACAAGTAGGCGGCTTCCAGCAGCTGAATCTAAACGTCTAGTCGTCAAGGATGGTAAAAAGTAGTAGGGTAGCGCGTTTCTGGCACCTTGCTACTTTTTTACGGGGGAACGAATAAATGGTAGAAGCACCCATTATTTCTTTTAAAAATGTGAATAAGATTTATAGCAACGGGACTGTCGGATTGAAGGATATCAATCTTGAAATTCCGCAAGGTCAGTTTTTGGTGGTCGTCGGGTTGTCAGGTGCGGGAAAGAGTACCTTGTTACGCACGATTAATCGGATGCATGAGATTACCTCTGGTGAAATCAAGATTGATGGCGAACCGATTCACGCGTACAAAGGTCAGGCCTTACGCCTATTACGACGTAAAATTGGCATGATCTTTCAAGGGTTTAACTTGGTTAATCGTTCGAGTGTCGAACGCAATGTCTTATCTGGCCGCGTAAGCTATTACCCGACCTGGAAGACACTCTGTGGGCTGTTTACCCAGGCGGACCGCGAGATGGCTGTCCGGTCCTTACAGCGGGTAAATTTAGCCGATAAACTCTACACGCGAGCGGACGAATTGTCCGGGGGCCAGCAGCAGCGCGTCGCCATTGCACGGACGTTGATGCAGGAGCCGAAGATTATTTTGGCGGATGAACCCGTGGCGTCGTTGGATCCCCTAACGACCAAGGCTGTGATGGATACCCTTCAACGGTTAAACCGGGAGGACAATATCACCGTCATCGTCAATCTGCATTCGGTTCCGTTGGCACGGCAGTATGCGGATCGAATCATTGGGCTGCAGGCGGGCCAATTGGTTTATGATCGGCCAATCAGTGAGGTCACTGAGGCCGACCTGAATGAGATCTATGTGACGGAGGCGGTTCAGGCATGAGTATTCCAGAAGCCCCACGGCGTTCGTGGATGCAGCGGTGGCACGTGAAGGGCATCGTTGTGACTAGCCTGCTGCTGGTTCTATTGGTGACATCATCGCGGATGACCGGAGTCGACGTGGGGATGTTCTTCAGTAACTTCGGGCAGTTTCTGAATCTGCTAGTGCGGATGTCACATCCAGACTGGCAATATGCCAATGTGATTGTTCGGCCACTGTTGGAAACCATTCAAATGGCAATCCTGGGAACCACGATTGGGGCGGCGTTTGCCGTGCCGTTCGCCGTCTTGAGTGCCAGTAATTTGATTCACAATCGGTTCTTACGGGGATTGACCCGGTTATTTTTGGATTTGGTTCGGACGTTACCCGATCTCTTATTAGCGGCTATTTTTGTGGCTGTTTTTGGTATCGGCTCGACGGCGGGGGTCGTGACCTTAGCCATTTTCTCGTTTGGGATGGTTTCCAAACTCTTCTATGAAGTCATCGAAACCATTGATATGGGGCCCTTGGAGGCGTTGACCTCCGTGGGTGCCAGCAAGGTCACCATTATTTGGTACGCGGTGTTGCCACAGATTCTCAATCAGTTTGTGAGTTATTTTCTCTACACGTTGGAAATCAACGTGCGGGCGTCGACCGTCTTGGGGTACTTGGGCGCCGGCGGGATTGGGGTCTTTCTTCAGCGCTCACTCAGTGAATTTAATTACAGCCAAACCGCTGTCATTATTCTGGCTACTCTGGCAGTGGTATTAGTCATTGACGGCATCAGTAATCACCTGAGGAGGGTCTTGCTCTAATGATAACTACGTTGATTGAAAAGCCGTCACGAAGTATCTGGCAACGGTGGCGCTGGCTCTTGTGGGTCGTCGTGATTGGTGCGCTATATGACTGGACGATTAGTGGGTTGAAGTTCACCGGTCTCCAGGAATCAGCCGGTGTCGTCTCACGGTCCATTATGGCCGGGTTGGTCCATCCCCAGTGGTCGTACGTGTATGACGGGAGTGGTGAGGACCTGGTTTCCTTGATCTTGCAAACATTGGCCATTGCCTTTCTGGGGACGATTGTCTCCGCAGTTATCAGTGTGCCCTTTGCCTTTTGGGCGGCTCGCGGTGACCATGAACGTTTCTTCCTACGCTCAGGGAGTGGGAAAGTTGTCTTGACGTTGATCCGGACCTTTCCCGAGATTGTCTTGGCGATTATGTTTATTAAGGCCGTGGGACCGGGATCTTACGCGGGTGTCTTGGCCGTTAGCATTCATTCGATTGGGATGCTGGGCAAGCTCTTTAGCGAGGCCATTGAGAACATGAATCGGGGGCCGGAAGAGGCCATCGTGAGTGCGGGTGGCCGTCCCGGTCAGGTATTTGGCCTAGCAACGCTACCAACCATTCTGCCAGAGTTCTTTTCCTATACGTTGTATCGTTTTGAGATTGCCGTTCGGTCCGCCTCCATCCTGGGAATGGTGGGGGCTGGGGGAATCGGGACGCCCATGATTTTTGCCATTCAAACGCGGAACTGGCCCAAGGTCGGGATTATTCTGTTAGGCATCGTTATCATGGTACTCTTGATTGACTCCCTGTCCGAACAGTTACGAAAGCGGCTGATTTAAATGAAAGTCAAAATTTTATCGACCAGTGATGTTCACGGTTACGTGTTGCCAACGAACTATAGCCGGCGGGATGACCACCAGGACTATGGGTGGTTGAAGGCGGCAACCGTCATTCAAGAGGTCCAGCAACGGGCGACGTCGGATGAGATTGTCATCACGATTGAGAATGGGGATTGGATTCAAGGGTCCGCATTTGCCAGTTATCTGGCCCAGCAGTCGGCTGACCAGCAAGCACTGTTTACCCAACTGACGCGGTCAATTCACTATGATGCGGGGGTTCTGGGCAATCATGAATTCAATTATGGCTTAGATTACCTGCGAAATTGTGAACGCCAACGGAACTATCCGTTGCTGGGTGCCAACATTCAAGGTGGTGTTACGCAGGGAATCTTAGATGCCCCGTACACGATTGTTGAAGAACGGGGCATCAAGATTGCCATCTTAGGGCTGACCACCGCCTACGTTCCCGTTTGGGAAAGGTCGGACCATCTAACGGGATTAACCTTCACGTCTGCGTTGGCCACAGCCAAGCGCATTGTTCCGCAACTGCGGGCACTAGCCGATGTTGTCATCGTGGCCTATCACGGGGGATTTGAAGCGGACCTGGCGACTAGGCAGCCGACAGAACGACTGACGGGCGAAAACGAAGGGACTCAGCTCTTAGCGGATGTTCCCGGGATCGACGCGTTAGTGACCGGTCACCAGCACCGACAACTGGCGGGCGTCTATCGTGGGATTCCGACGACGCAGCCCGGTGAAAAGGGGATTGCGGTAGGCCAGATCACACTAACACTGAATCAGAAAAAGCAGGTAGTCGACCGGTCGGCCACCCTACTGACGACGGCGACGGCTAAACCAGATAGTGCCATGGCTGCGTTAGTGGCACCTATCCAAGAGAAAGTTGAAACTTGGCTGGATCAACCAGTCGGCCAGCTCACCGGTGAATCACTGGCAGTCACTGATCCAATGGCGGCACGGCTGTGTGGTCACCCCTATCTCCAGTTTATCAACACGGTTGAGATGGCTGCTGGTCAGACGGACATTGCGGCGACGGCGTTGTTTAACGACGAGGTCCGGGGCTTGGGTGAACAGGTCTCGTTGCGCCAACTCCTCAATAGTTACCCGTACGCCAATACGCTGGTCGTCGAGCGGGTGACGGGGGCCGAGTTGCGAGCTGCCTTGGAACGGTGTGCCAGTTTCTTTACCGTCACTAAAGATGGCCGGGTTGGCGTGGCACCAGCGTTTACGACCCCCAAACTGGCGCTGTACAATTACGATATTTACAGCGGTATTGACTATCACTTCGACTTGACTCAGCCAGTCGGTCGGCGCGTGACGCGGCTGATGTATCACGGACAACCGGTCGAAGCGACGCAGACGTTAGCCATTGCGATGAATCAGTATCGTGGCAATGGGGGCGGGGATTACCCGATGTTTTCGCCGGACAAGGTCTGTCGCGAGGTCAATGTCGACATGGCGGAGCTGATCCGTCAGTACTTTGTGGCCCAGCCAGTCGTTGTCGGCCGGCCGCAGACGAACTTTACGGTCAACCTGACCGCTGAATAGCACCTCACGAAAAGAGCTCACACCAGCAGAAAATGCGGGTGTGGGCTCTTTTTAGTTGTTATAAATTAGGCGACTCGGACGACAAGCTTACCCAGGTTATCGCCACGTTGGAGCATTTTCAAGCCAGCGGCTGCATCATCAAAGGCCAAGACGCGGTCAATGACCGGGTCGAATTCACCGGTCGCTAATTTCTGACCAACGACACCCGCCATGAAACCGAGGTCGGCAATCTCCTGGGGATTGTTTGAGCGGTAGA
This sequence comes from Levilactobacillus mulengensis, assembly GCF_003946045.1. GTDB lineage: Bacteria > Bacillota > Bacilli > Lactobacillales > Lactobacillaceae > Levilactobacillus > Levilactobacillus mulengensis. Next base: position 242,164 of record NZ_RHNW01000003.1, read on the forward strand.
CGCCGCCGAGCGCGGACCGCGTTAGGCCCAACGCTTTGTCATCTAGGTTCAGGTGTGCCGGCATTCCGTCACCGATGGCGATGATTTGGCCATTGTAGGCCATGCGGTCGGTATCGGCTGCGAGCTCTTCGCCACCAATGGTATTGAGGCTCAGGCCAACCCCGAGACCGTTCGTGGCCTGTAGAACTGCCTTGGTCACGTCCGTTTCATGGTAGTCAATGATGACGTCTGCGCCAACGCGCTCGACCAGCGGCCGTTTTCTAGCGGACGTGGTGGCAATCGTTCTTAAGTGTAGGTCGTGGGCAAACTGCAGGGCGGCTAACCCCACGGCACCACCACCGGCGTGGATTAAGACGGTCGGTAGTTCGGAAAGGTTAGCCTTGCGGTAGAGGGCCTGATAGGCGGTCAAGGTGCCACAAAGACTGGCCGCCGCCTGTTCAAAGCTGACGTTGCTGGGAATCGGCGCCAGACTCAGGGACGTGGTCACGGTAAACTCAGCTAAACTACCGGCGCGGCGCAAATCCCCGTGGTACATCACGCGGTCACCCACGGACCAGTCCGTCACGTTGGCGCCGACCGTGACAATTTCGCCGGCACAATCCATGCCAACCACACGGGAATCGGTGGTATTACTGCCTTCGATAACCTTGTAGTCTGCTGGGTTGAGGCCCACGGCGCGCACGTAAACCTTGACCTCATCGTCTTGCGGCGTTGGTTCGGGCACTTCCGTGAATTTTAAGTCATCTAATGTGTGGGGTGCGGGCCCCGTAATCGTCCAAGCTTTCATAGTAGTCATCCTTTTTTAACGCTGGTAAATTTCAGATGTTAATCATGACTGGTCAGAACCAGTCTCCCTAGTCAGTATACTACATCGATTAGGATAGCCAATTTTAGTATCGGAAGCAGGCCACCTTTTGATTGTGACCGTTATCAATTCATCCTATTATTAAAAGTATGTTGCAATCGACTCTAATGGGATGCAATTTTCATGAAAACTTGGTAAAATTAATTAACTAAAAATGAGATTTGGAGGTGGACGCCTTGCACCAACCGTACGCTGCATTCCCGATTCCCGACCGCTAAACTGAATTTTCAGGAATAGAAAGGAAGACCCATTTACATGTCGAAAGACCCGAAAGAAACAGTTACCACACCAACCGAAGCAGAAACCACTGACCCTGGACCCAGCCAGCAGTCGCCCCTATGGCAACGCTCGACTGAGTCCTTACTCGTCGACTTTGCCACTAATGAAGATGCGGGATTGACCACCGCCGAGGCCGAAAAGCGGCTCAAGCAAAATGGTCCCAACGAGTTAACTGCCAAGAAGCAATCCAACCTGCTGCGCTTCTTGAAGCAGTTTAACAACTCCATCATCTACATCCTAGCGGCGGCTGCCCTGATGACGTTCTTCATGCACCATTACTCCGATTCCATTGTTATCGGGTTAGTGATCGTTGCGAACGCCTTTATTGGTTATTTCCAGGAACGCTCAGCGGATAATGCTTTGGACCGCATCAAGGCCCTACTGGTCTCCGAGGCCGTCGTAATTCGTGACGGTCAGAAAATAACGTTGCCGGCGCGTGAGCTGGTAACGGGGGACATCGTTCAACTGGAAGCCGGGGATACCGTCCCTGCCGACTTGCGGTTGATCGACGCGGATAACTTAAAAATCCAAGAGTCGGCCTTGACCGGTGAAACGGACTCCGTGGAAAAGGGCGAAGACCCCTTAGACGTGGCGGACCTCGCATTAGCCGAACGAAGCAACCAAGCCTTTGCCTCAACCGCCGTGACCAACGGTTCTGGGCGAGGAATCGTGACCGTGACCGGGACGCAGACTGAAATTGGTCATATCCAACAAAATGTTGCCGAAGTTAAGCAACAGACCACACCATTGATGAAAAACTTAAACAGTTTAGGTTTAGGCTTATCCATCGCCATTTTAATTGCGGCCGTGCTGCTATTTGTCCTGGGGATGATTACCCACGTCTACAGTTTGCCAACATTATTAATCGCCGTGATTACGATGGTCGTGGGGTCCATGCCTGAAGGCTTACCGGCCAGCACGTCGGTGGTCCTCGCCATGGGGACCCAGGCCATGACCAAGCAAAACGTTATCGTGAAGACGCTGCCCGCCGTGGAAACACTGGGGGCCGTCGACATCGTCAACACCGATAAGACCGGGACGTTGACCAAGAACGAAATGACCGTGACCGACATTTTAACGCCGCAGGATACCTATACCGTCTCCGGGGTGGGCTACGATGCCGCGGGTCAGATTCAAAACGACGAGGGTCAAGACGTCGACTGGCAAGCCGACGGTGACCTGGAGTGGTTGGTCCAAATTGCCGGGCAGACCTCCGATGCCGAATTCCATGAGGAAGATGGCCAATGGGTGCTGACCGGGGAACCGACCGACGGGGCCTTAACCGCGCTCTACCACAAGATGGTCGGTGCCGACCCAGATCCAGCTGAAATTGATTCCCTACCATTCGACTCCGCCATCCGGTACTCCGCGCGGCTGGTCGACTACCGCGGCCAACGTTACCTGTTGGTCAAGGGGGCCCCACAAACGCTGATTCGGTTGATGCAAGAACAGGGCGGAACCGTCGACGAAAACGCTTGGCAAAAACGTTTGTCTCAGTTAACGCAACAGGGTAAACGGGTGGTGGCCTTGGGGTATCAGCCGGTTGCCGCCGATGCCGACGAGGTCGATGACCTGCCAGTTGGGCAGAACTTCCATTTGGCCGGAATGGCTGGTATCATTGATCCCCCACGTCCTGGGGTAGCCGATGCCGTGCGGCAGTTACGTTATGCCGGCATCAAGGTTAAGATGATCACCGGGGATGACCCGGAAACGGCCGCCGCCATCGCCGAACAGTTAAACCTGTCCGAGCAGGCGCGCGCCATTACCGGACCAGAATTGGCCCAGATGAGCGATGCCGAATTGGCGTCACAGATTGATAAATACACCGTGTTTGCCCGAACGACGCCAGCCGATAAGCTGCGAATCGTGAAGGCCCAACAATCCCGTGGTCACGTGGTTTCCATGACCGGTGACGGGGTCAATGATGCCCCTGCCCTAAAGCAGGCCGACATCGGGGTCGCCATGGGAATTCGGGGAACCGACGTTGCCAAGGACTCCGCCGATATGGTGCTGGCCGATGACGACTTTACCTCAATCCTGGGCGCGGTTCGGGAAGGGCGGCACGTCTTCGATAACATTCGGAAGACGATTCGCTTCCTCCTCCCAACCAGTTTTGCCGAAGGGTTGATTGTGGTTCTGAGTATCCTGATGGACCAGGAGTTGCCGTTATTCCCAACCCAACTGTTGTGGATCAACATGGTGTCGGCCCTGACGATTCAGTTTGCCTTCATCTTCGAACCGGCCGAAAGCGGCATTATGAAACGGGGACCACGGGATGTGACGCGGGGGATTCTTTCCAAGCTAGACGTCTTCGAAGTCACCTACGTGTCGTTGCTGATTTCCGGGCTGGGGATGTTTGCCTACGACCTCTTAACGGGCCAAGGCCTCTCTGCTGTCATCGGCAGTACCATGACGCTGAACGTGATTATTTTCGGGAAGATTTTCTACCTATTCAACCTGCAAAATGACCACCCTGTGCTGTCGAAGTACTTCTTCAGAAATAAGATGAGTTTCGTGATTGTCGGCATCCTGCTGTTGCTGCAAGCCATGATCATTTACTGGCCAGCGATGCAGGGCGTCTTCCACACCACGTCCGTCAACTTCTTCTACGGTTGGGGCATCCCAATCATGGCCGGGGTCGCGGTCCTGGTGGTCACGGAAATTGCCAAGGCCATTCGCCATCGTCTCGACGCCAACACAATCACCCGCGAACAGCGGAATTTCTAATCAATTCCTAGTGGATGAGACGTTGTGGCGGTAAAAATAGGTGATCAAAATGAAACGAAAAATTAGGTGGGTGCCCATCGGCATCATGGTACTGGCGGCGGTGATCGTTGACCTCAGTCGCCACAGCCTACCGGACTGGTTAGTGACGGGATTCACGGTCGTGTGGCTGCTGATTGTTGCCGTCGGCCTGTACCGAATGGTTACCCTTAAACGTTAATATGGAGGAGCTCAGTCGTTATGGCTGGGCTCTTTTTTTCTGTTGGAGTAGAAATGACAGTTGAGATCCAGTTGGTGAGTCCACAGAGTGCTGAAATATTTAGAATATAACAATTCGTGACTAAGGGCAGAGAACCGTTGTGTGTCTGGGGCTAAACAAAGTGTAGCCGCAGGGATGGTGAAAATAGGCTTAGCCGTAGGAATTGCCTTAGTGGCCGGCTAGGCCGCTTAGGCAATTGGTATCTTTGAGACGCGATTCTTAGTGGCTCAAAGTAAGGGGGAAGACCGCTCTTTGGCTTCCGTCGTCCGCCTACAGCATTCCGGCCTATTTTCACTATCCCGGAGGCAGCAAGAAAAGTCGGTGAGTTGATTAGAGCCAGGGCCAACGATGTTCCTAGAAAGGCCAACGATTGTGTGAGTGACCAGAGGCGGGTCAAGGTGCTCAGCTGTGTCGATGGTCTTGGCTGAGGCCTTTTTCAGCCTAGAGCATGGGGCGACCTTGGAAACACGCGTTTCTTAGCGTGATTTCAAGGCGAGGCGGAAGACCGTTCCTCAGGCTGGAGCCGGCCCCCACAGCAGGGCACCTTGAACCCGCCGCCGGGAACGGGTGCCAGCCACCACCTGAATTTCTAGGAATATTTTGGGAAACCTCTGGCTCTAATCAAAACTTAATCCTATACTGGTAAGAAAGGGGGCGGAACAACAAAATGTTGAAGAAGAGTTCCGATTGTACCGAGATTTTAGTGGGTAAGGCCGCCAGTATTGACGGTTCTACCATTGTGGCGCGTAACGAGGACGGTTACGGCCCGATTAATCCAATTAAATTTGTGGTCCACCCAGCGACGGACCAACCGGGCGCATCGTTTACGTCAATTACTACTGGCGTCAACGTTCCCTTACCCGATCACGCTTTCCGCTACACAGGCACGCCACAGGCCGACCAGAGCGATGGCCAGTACGAAGAATCTGGGATCAACGAGTTTAACGTGGGGATGAGTGCCACCGAAACCACGGCCACGAACGCTCGCGTCTTGGGCTACGACCCACTGGTTGACGATGGCATCAACGAAGAGGCCATGGTTACCTTAGTTCTGCCATACATCAAGAGCGCTAAAGAAGGGGCCCAACGCCTGGGTGCCCTGCTCGAAAAGTACGGGACTGGCGAAAGCAACAGTATCGCCTTTAACGATAACGATGAAATTTGGTATCTTGAAACGGCCGGTGGTCACCACTGGGCCGCGATGCGGTTGCCAGAAGATAGCTATGCCATCGCGCCTAACCAGACGTTGATGCAAGAGGTCGACCTTAATGATACCGACAACTTTTTGGTTGCCACGGACCTGGTCGACTTCGTAGAAAAGAATCACTTGAACCCGACACCGGGCAGCTTTAACTTCCGCGAGATCTTTGGCACCCACGGCGAAGACGATGCTTACTACAACACGCCACGGACCTGGTACGGCCAAAAGCTGTTCAATCCAGAAATTACGGACCAACAGCCGACCGACCAAGACATGCTGTTTACCCGGGTACCCGCTAAGAAATTAGCGATTGAAGACGTCCAGTTCTTCTTGAGTTCCCACTACAACGGCACGCCTTACGATCCATTTGGCACCTACGCTTCCGGCTCGGCTGACGACCAGAAGAAGTACCGGCCAATCGCCATGGACCGGAACCAATGCTCATCCATTTTGCAAATTAGAAATGATGTTCCGGCCAATCACGCGGCGATTCAATGGATTGCCATGGGCTTCTTCGCCTATGCACCCTATGTACCATTCTTTACCAACATCAAGGATACGCCGGTGGACTACCAAAACACCACTACTGACGTCGATGTTGAGAATGTTTACTGGCTAAATAAGACGTTATCTGTTATCATTGAACCACATTTCCACGAATATGTGGAAGCCGTCAATGCCTTCCGTGAAGGTTGCCAGTCCTACGCCCGTTCCCGGGTTGCAGCGACCGACGCAGCCATCACGGGCGACGCGACGGACTTCTTGACGCAGAGTAACGCTGAAACGGCCGGCGAAATTTCTAAACGGACGCATCAATTGTTCGATGACCTGGTCAAGCACGGCTTGTTATTATCCAAGACGGCTTGGGAAAAGGGTCAGAACCTCTAATTTCTGTTTAGCTTCACTAGTCTATCCTCTGACTAAGGAAAATTTGGCGTTACTCGTGCGTAATCGTTAACTCCAGCAATGGATTTGACATAAAAGGGTGGTGGATGAATTTTTATTCACGCCTGATGGAGTAGGGACTTAAAAGTTGAGGATAGATATAGGAGGAGACAACTATGAAATGGGCGAAGTTAATCCTGGCTAGTGTGGCAGGGCTGAGTTTATGGGGCGGCGTGACGACGGCAAGTGCGGCCAAAAAGGTCACGTTACCCGCGTACCCGAAGCAACGGGTGTTTACGTTTAAAGCCAAGGGCACCAAGGTTTATAGTTATCCCCGCGCGGCGTATAAGCACAGTAGCGTGTTGGGAACGGATCAGAGCACCGCGAAGCAGTGGACGGTCGACAAGGTGGTTACCGTCAAAGGGCAACGCTACGTGCGTTTAGCCCAGGTAAGTGCCAAGTCGTTGCCGCACGGGACGATTGTGCCGAACGCCTCTAAGGCCAGTGTGAAATTGGTCGGGGGATATGTCGCGTTGAATAAGCTGAAATTTCATCAACGGATTGCGAGCATGAAGTCGGTGAAGAAGACGGCTTACTGGACGCCAACGACTAACCACGATTTCTGGAGCATGCCCGCCCATTCTTTAGGGCAAACGGCGGCGAGCCACTACGGTCACACGTATGGCTACCGGACGTTGTACGCGGTCGAATCGTTAACGACCACCAGCAAGAAGCACTACTTGTACTTCGAAACGACTGATGGCAAGGCGATTGGCTGGTTGCCAAAGAGTGCTGTGATCAAGGGGCAATACCCCGACTTACTGAAGCGGGAACTGGGCCGGAACCTGTCCGCGGATTCGACGGCGTTAACCACCGTTGATAAGGCGGGCCACGTGAAGGTCGGTGTTGCCCTGAAGGCGGGGCAAGTCCAACGGGTTGCCCTCCTGAAGCAAAACAGTGAGACGGCGGTTTACGATTTTGTTGCCGGCAAGGCCGTTAAGCTCACGACGCGGACGTCAACGGGCAAGGTCAAGCAGACCACGGCCGTGACGCAAACCACGAAGAACCTGAAGTTCAAGGCCCAATCGGATTTTGATATTCAGGGGTACACCTACAACGTGAAGGTCACGCCAGCCGGTAAGGTCAGCGTGATGAGCGTCGGCGGGTGGATGGCGTAAAGGCTAATTAACTGAAATTAAAAATAGGTCAGCGTGTTTGAGAGAAATTCTCAAATACGCTGACCTTTTTCGTGACGTTCAATGGTGGATTATAAGTGTTCTCCCGCTGCTAAACAATCCGCACGCAACAGTTCGTAGATTTCCGCCTTCAGTGGTGCTTGTGTCGCCAGCCAGGCACGGTCGCGGGTGACCGGTGTCAGGGCGATGTCTTGAACCACGTGGGCCGGCCGTGCCGACAACACGAGAATCCGGTCGGACAGGTAAATGGCCTCCTCGATGTCGTGGGTGACCAGCAAGGTCGTCCGTTTCAAATCGGCCGGCAGTCCCAGTAACCAGTCCTGCATCAGTCCCCGAGTCATTGCGTCCAGTGCCCCGAACGGTTCGTCCAGCAGGCGGTAGTCGGCCGGGTTGAGCATGGTTCGCAACAGGGCGACGCGTTGCCGCATCCCGCCGGATAACTGATGGGGGAGGAACTTGCGGTAGGGCAATAGCCCACAGAGCGTGAGTAAGTCGGTGACGCGTTCCTGGTCCACGGGTTGGTGGTTGATCCGCTGATACAACGTGATATTTTGATCGACAGTGTACCAGGGAAACAACATGTCTTCCTGGGGCAGGTAACTGAACGTGGTGTTGAGTCCCGTAATCGGCTGGTCATCGACCGCTAACCTGCCCATGGACGGCGTCAGTAACCCGGTCAACAATTTCAAAATGGTGGACTTGCCCGCACCACTGGGCGCAATCAGCGACACGAAGCTACCATCCGCAATCGTTGCGGTCACGTCATTTAAGATGTCCAGCTTATCTAGCGTGAGGCTGACATTTTGCAAGGTAATCGGCATGGCTAGTTCCCGACGTACTGATTGGTGTAGAGGGTATCGGCCGGGATGGTCTTCTTGATCAGACCGTAGTCCTTCATGAAGCCGGTGTAGTTGTCCCAAACCTTGGCGTCCATCTGGCCCCATTTGGCCGCGTCATCCGTGTAGTTAGCGGAGAGGAAGGCTTGCGATTCTTCCAGGAAGCTCAGGTCGGAATCCTTGGCGTACTTGTGTAAAATCTTGGCGTCGGCCTTGGGATGGGCCATGGCGTCTTGATACCCCTGCTTGGTGGCGCTCATGAAGGCCCTGACCAGCTTAGGATCCTGCTTTAGTTGGGGATTGTTGGTGATAATCACGGGCGTGTAGTAGTCCAGCCGCTTATCCAATTTGCGAAGGGGCATGTAGTTGACCTTGATGCCGTCGTCCTTGGCACGAATCACGTCCCAGCCTTGGAACCACCACTGCAGGTCGTTCTTCTTGCCCAGACTTTTGGGGCCATCACCGGTCGCGCCGACAATCTTCAGGGACTTGGGGTCGACCTTGTCCTTGCTCATGACGGCCTTCAACACGGCCTCTTCACTAGGCGTTTGCCAACCGGCGTAGGTCTTGCCCGCGAAATCCTTGGGTGAGGTGATGCCACTGGACTTGAGGGAGACGAAACCGGACGTGTTGTGCTTGATGACGGTCCCAATTGCCTTGACCGGGATGTTTTTACCGTCGGCGTGGGCGAACGTCACGTCTTCTTGGTAGCTGACCCCGAATTGGGCCTTGTTGGCGCCGACCATGCCGATGCTGGTGGCGTTGTCGCCGGGTTCGATAATCTTGACGTTTAGGCCGGCCTTCTTGAAATACCCCTTATCCTTCGCCACGTACAGCCCTGTGTGATTGGTGTTGGGCACGTAATCGAGGACGATTGAAACGTCGGTCAACTTTTTAGCAGACTTAGAATCAGATGCGTGATTTTTAGCGTTGCCACAGGCTGTCAGTGAGAGTAGGAGTGGCACCAGGAACCAAAGCTTCGTTAATTTCATGATAATCTCCCTTGGATAAATGTTTTATAATATAATTTTTGAAAAATGCGAGTGACGATGTTCAACCCCAAACTCAGAACGATCACGCAGAGAATGGCGGCGAAGACCTTGTCGATTTGGTAGCCGTTTTTCACGCGAATCATGTAGTAGCCCAGTCCCGCCTCGGCGCTCAGCCATTCCCCGATGATGGCACCGCTGACGCAGTAGGTAGCGGCGATGCGCAGGCCGGCGAAGAATCCCTGCATGCCTTGCGGAATCTTCAGGAGCCGGTAGACCTGCCAGCTTTTGGCGCCCATGGTCTGAAGAAAACGAATCTGTTCACCGGAGACCTTTCCCAGCGCTTCCGAGAAGGCCACGATGATGGGAAAATAGCTCATGAGGACGACCAGGATGATCTTGGGCGCCATGCCAAAGCCAAACCACAGGCTCAGCAGGGGCCCCAACACCATGACGGGTAGGGTTTGTGAGATGACCAGCAACGGGTAAAATGACTGGTACAGGAGCTGCCACCGGTCCATGACCAGTGCCGTACAGAAGGCTAGCAGGCAGGCGATACCCAGGCCAATCAGGGATTCGTACAGCGTCACCCACGAATTTTGCAGGAGGCCCGGTCCATCCGCCACCAGTGCCTGACTCACGGCTACCGGACTGGGCAAAATGAATGCCGGCGTGTGGAGGAGGGTGACCGCGAGTTGCCAAGCGGCCAGCAGCAGGACCAGGCTGCCCAGCGGGTATAGCTTGCGTTTCATATAAAACCACCTTTCATTACTAAAAAAGCCCCATCCGGGGGAGTAAGTCCGCCTGGATAGAGCATCCGCGCGTTTCTCCCTGCGCCAGTGTTAGCTGACAGGTTCAATGGGTCAAAGTTCACAACTTACTCTCGTGCCGTTTAAACGGTATCCCCAGAAACTTTTTAAGTTGGATTTAGTATAGCATGGCGATTCTACTGGAACAACTCCATTTACTTGTCTCAAATTGAATCCTTTGAAATTTGATTGTGATGATTTTTAGGCGCGAATCCCTTGGTATGAAAGGCTTTGTCCTGGAGTGGGAAAGGACAATTCGCCAATTTTGGCGGGATAATGGGCCTAATTTTTCGTAGCGATGGGGCAAAATGTCTAACGCTAAAATCGTTTGACGCTTAACCAGTCGTTCCCCTTAATTTGCTGGGCAAGCTAACCGAATGACTCTACGGGAGTGCTGACGGCGAGTATCGTAAAATGAATCCAAAGTCATGGCCAAAGTTATGACGTGACTTGGTTACTCAGCTTTATCAGAGAAATTGTGGACCGTGTCTAGTGACTACCATCAACGTGACTGGCGGGTTCTGAGCTGAGATTGGGGGGGCTTCGCGCATGCGAGGTTCCTTTTTGGTTTGGGGGTAAATTGGTCGTTGGTTTCGCCTCCGGGCTGGGGAAAATTGAGCCTGGTCGCGTCCGTTCCCGGCGGCGCGCTCAAGGAGCCCTGCTGTGGGGCCGGTTCCAGCCAAAGAGCGGGCTTCCACCTCAACTTTGAGCCTGAGGTGCGGTCTCAAAGGTTGTCCCATGGACTAGGCTGAGAAAATACCTCAGCCAAGACCATCGACACAGCTGGTCACCTTGGCGCACCTCTGGTCACTCCCACGACTGGCCCAATTTTCCCCAGCCCTGCGGCTAAGACTGGTTTAGCCCCCAGAACCAGTCGAAGTCTTTGGCTTTTCTGTTGGCTGAGGGTATTACTGGTACACATTCAAGGGCCCTGCTGTGGGGTCGGTTCCAGCCAGAGGGCGGGCTTCCACCTCAACTTTGAGCCTGGGAGGCGGTCTCAAAGGTTATCCCATGGACTAGGCTGAGAAAACACCTCAGCCAAGACCATCGACACAGCTGGTCACCTTGGCGCGCCTCTGGTCACTCCCACGACTGGCCCAATTTTCCCCAGCCCTGCGGCTAAGACTGGTTTAGCCCCCAAACCCGGACGAACTCTTTGGTTTTGCTGTTGGCTGAGTGAGTTACTGGTGCGCACTCCCACGACTGGCTCATTTTCCCCAGTCCTGTGGCTAAGACTGGTTTAGCCCCCAAAACCAGTCGACCCGTTGGTTTTACTGAGTCTAATGGCGTATTGGATACCACCATATGTGATATATTATTCGGTAAGAATCTGTTTGATTTTGGAGGGGCTGTCTGGTGGAAGAAGTCTATGTTGATGAGTTGATTACAGAATATATGCAGGATGATAGGGTTAAGGCAGATATGCTGAAAGAAAAGGCGCAATTGGACTTGGATGTAAACTTAATGCAGGCTAAGGGAACTTCTCTCGAATAGTCATTTGGGACGTTTGTCTGAACTAGTTTCAAGGATATTTACACGAGGCTAACCGTCAAAGGTGGCCTCGTTTTTGTTTGCCCAAAGATAAAGCGCTTAACAATAAGAATCTCGTGAAAATTTTCAAAAATGGGCGGGACCTTTCGTCATTTTTGTTATACTGGTCTTTGCTCGTTAATTTTAGAACGCAAGAACGGCGATGGTTGGCATAGCCTTGCCGTTATAAAATAATGCATAAATCGGCACAGAGAGAGGGAGACGGATTATGAAATTTGGACTGACACGGGTGGGGCAGCTATGACGCCACAACATCATTTACGCGGCGTGTTACTGGCGAGTGTGGCCTGCATCTTGTGGGGCATCTCAGGGGTTGCGGCGAGCACGCTGTTTACGATGAGCCCCGAAGTGACGGCACTGTGGCTGACCCAGGTCCGCATGATCAGCGCCGGGATTATTCTACTGGTCTTGGGCCAAGTGATTGGCATCAAGCCGTTTGAAATTTGGCGCCAGCGGGGGACGGCCCTGCGCGTTGTCAGCTACGGCCTATTGGGATTGGTACCGGTTCAGCTGTGCTATTTCGAGGCCGTTAAATTCGGCAATGCGCCGGTCGCCACCATTATTCAGTTCCTGGGACCGTTCATCATTAGTATTTATTTCTTAGTATTCAAACACGTGACACCGACGCGGCCCGAAGCCATGGGGATGGCGATTGCCTTCATCGGGACCCTGTTAATCGTGACGCACGGGCACCTCAACAGCCTGGCCATTTCACCGGTCGTCCTGTTCTGGGGCGGGCTGTCCGCCATCGGGGTCGCCACGAACACGCTGATTCCCCGGCCACTGTTGCCCAAGTTTGGCGCCGTTTCCGTGACCGGTTGGGGCCTACTAGTTGCCGGCATTTGTTTAAATGTTTTCGGACCCGTTTGGCAGGAACACGTGACGGTGTCATGGGCCGGCTGGAGTATGATTGGCATCATTATTGTCTTCGGGACGGTCATTCCGTTCCTGATGTTTGCCCACGCGTTGGGCTACATCTTGCCAACCACCGCCAGCCTGCTGGACGCGTTTGAACCCCTGTCCGCCACGGTATTTTCCGTGATGTTCCTCAGTGTTCAGCTGACCAAGTTCGACTTGATTGGCGGCGCGCTGGTGATCTTGGCGGTGATGGTGCTGTCGTTAAATGGGCGCCAGATGATTCGTCTAATCCGCCGCTTCCGCACCAACCCGGACTAAACGGGTCTGGGTCGCCTTACCGGGCGGTGAAAATAGGCCGGAACGCGGTGGGGAGGACGCCCAGAGCCCAAGGGCGGTCTCTGGACTTGTTTTGAGCCTCTGAGAAACGAGTCTCAAAATCACCATTTACTCCGCAACGCTCCGTAAATCCCACGGCTGAGCCTATTTTCACCGTTTTCACGGCTTAGACTGGTTTAGTGTGGGTGGTTGTTCGGCTTGGCTTCTAGTGTTTTGTGTTTTCTGAAGCGTTAAGCAATTCAATAGTGTACAAAAATAGCGTAAGACTTGTCGTGTTATTGACAGGTCTTACGCTATTTTTAGTTGTGACAGTAGATTAAAAAGACTAGTTGATGCCAACGTTAAGGAGCAAACGGGCCCGTGGGCCAACACCGTGTGAGCCGTGAGGTTGGAAAAAATGGACTCAGCCGTGGGATTTACCTACCAACGTGGAATGCTGGTAGGTAAATGGCGACTTTGAAACGCGTTCTTGGCGGTTCAAAGCGAGGCCGAAGACCGCTCTTTGGCTTCGGGCGTCCTGCCCACCGCGTTCCGGTCCATTTTTTTCAACCGGTAAGGCGCGGTAAATCCAATCTATGCAGTCGGGACCGCTTTGATCTTTAACGTCATGGCGTTGATGGCGACGATGATGGTGCTCAATGACATCACCACTGCCCCCACCATTGGGTCTAACATGAACCCAATCGGGGCCAGTACGCCGGCGGCCAGTGGGATGGCAATCAGATTGTAGCCAGCGCCCCACCAGAGATTTTCGGTCATCTTGCGGTGAGTGGCTCTTGCCAAATCTAAGAACTGGATGACGTCGGCCGGGTCACTGGAGACCAGGATGATGTCGGCGGATTCAATCGCCACATCGGTCCCGGACCCAATGGCCATCCCGATGTCGGCACGGGCCAGGCTTGGCGCATCGTTCACGCCATCCCCAATGAAGAGGACCTTACCTTTTTGTTGGTATTCTTGGACCAAGCGTTCCTTGTCTTCCGGCAGAAGACGGGCTTGGACCTCGGTGATTCCTACGCTGGCGGCGACCTTGTTGGCCGTTTCCTGGTTGTCACCGGTCAGCATAACCGGCGTGATGCCTTGGCGTTTCAAGGAAGTGACCAGCGTTTTAGCGGCTGGCTTGATTTGGTCACCCTGCGCAACGAGGCCGAGGACTTGGTCGCCGGCAACCAGGTAGCTGATGGAGTTTCCTTCGGCGGCGAACTGCGTGAATTGGTCGTGGTCGTAGGTCAGGTGTTTCTGGTCCAAATAGTTGACGGAAACGACGCCGTACGTGGTGCCGTCGATGGTGCCAAATTGGCCGAGCCCGGTTTCTTGGTGGGTATCGCTAGCGGCGGTGACCGTCAGGCCCTTTGCCTTGGCGGCCGTTAAGATACCGGTTGCCAGGGGATGACTGGAGCCACTTTCGAGGTTGGCCAAGTGTTGTAAGACGGCTTGTTCATCTAAATCAGAGGTTAAACTAACCAGGTGGTTGACCTTGAATTCACCCATGGTTAACGTCCCAGTTTTATCCATCAGGGCGAACTTTAACTGGTTAACTTGTTCCATCGCGTTCCGGTTACGAATCAGTAAGCCGTTCTGAGCGGCCAGTGCGGTACTCCGGGAAACAACCAGTGGAACGGCCAGGCCCAGTGCGTGGGGGCAGGCAATCACGAAGACGGCCACGGCGACGGGTAAGGCCACGGCTAGGTTAGCCACGGTCAGCCAAACGATGAAGGCGAGGATGCCGGCAAAGAGGGCGGCGTAGAACAGCCAGCCAGCGACCCGGTCGGCCAGGTTTTCTGATTTGGACTTGGCGTTCTTAGCGTCACTGATCAATTTCATGACCTGAGCCAAGTAACCAGAGTCCCCGGTTCCCGTGACGGTAGCGGTCAGGGTGCCGGTTCCATTGACGGCCCCACCAATCAGGGTGTCGTCCGTGGTCTTCTTGACGGCCTTGGATTCACCAGTGACCAGGGATTCGTTCACGTCAGAGGTCCCACTGAGAATCTTGGCGTCGGCGGGAATCTGTTCACCGGCCCGAATAACCACAGTTTCACCGATTTGTAGGTCACTTAACTTAACGTCGGTCATATGACCTTGGGCGTCCTGCACGTGGGCTTCTTGGGGGAGCAATTTACCCAGCGCCTCCACGGCAGACCCGGCGTTCATGACGGTGTTCATTTCAATCCAGTGACCCAATAACATGATGACAATCAGGGTCGAGAGTTCCCAGAAAAAGTTGTTCACGGTCGGCGTGACGTGGAACAGGTTGTTGGCGATGACGGCGTAGATGCTGTAAACGTAGGCCACGCCGATCCCCATGGCAATCAGGGTCATCATGGCGGGGCGCTTCATTTGTAGCTCGGCCTTGGCCCCGCTGAAGAAGGGATAGCCACCGTAGAAGAAGAGAATCGTGCCCAAAACGGCGACGACCCAGTCACTTCCGGGGAAAATCAGCTGGAAGGGCAACGTCATGCCCATCATCGGGGACATCAGAATGACGGGAATCATCAGGATGAGGGAGACCCAGAACTTGCGTTTCAGATTACCCATGTGCATCATGTGGCCGTCACCCATGTCCATATCCATGTGGGCCATGTCCATGTTGCTCATGTCTTGGTGTGGGGCGTCACCCATATCCATGTTCCCCATGTCGTGGTGGTCGTGGCCGCCCTTCATGTCTTGTTGCATGTTCATGTGGGACATGCCTAAATCGCGTTCATTTTTCATTCTGCACAACTCCCTTCGCAACCATCGGGCAGGCAGTCGCAGTGGACTGACTCGGGGGCGGTTGGTAATTTCTTAGCGAGCACGTCGATTAAATTTTGCACGTCGGCGCGGCTCATTTCGGTATCTTCTAGCACGTGGGCAATCGCGGTCCCCCGGTGCATCGCACACATCTGACTGATCTCATTGGTCAGCGCGGTATCCATGGCGGCCTGTTCCGGAATCAGTGGGGTGTAAATGAACTGGCGGCCCTGCTTGGTGGTGGCCAGCGCGCCCTTCTTGACCAGCCGGCCAATCAAAGTCTTAATGGTGGCGGGTTTCCAATCGTGTTGTTGTTCGAGTAAATCAATGATGGTGCGGCTGTCGGTCTCTTTTAATGTCCAGACAATCCGCATGACGCGCCATTCTGCGTCGGAAATGGTGACGGCTAATTCTGCTGTGGCCATGGTGAACACTCCTTTTTTAGTGGAACGGTTATTAGTTAGGGGAAATGGTGCGGGTCAGTCGCGGTGATCGTGAGCGACTGAGGGAAAATCAAGGTGGTGGTTTGAGCCAACCTAACCTTGATTGGTGACTTGAGTTTACAGCTGTAAACGTAGCCTGTCAAGGGGGAAGTCTCGGGTGGAAAATAGCCGGCGATGGTCGGCCGCCGCAGTGATGAGCGCCGAGTGGCTGGGGGTCTGTCTTAGCGTAGCACTTTCGCGTGGGGGTCGATAGGCAGTGAGACTTTTTCTGGTAGCGTGAGTGCGGGGACTTAACAATCGGCTTAGCCAGGTCGCTACGCCCCGAAAAATAACACTATGGTAATAATATGACAAATAGATTTATAGGAAGTTAAAATTTTAGCAAGTTTGGATTTTAGCGCGCCATCGGCCTCGTGGTTTTGTATAATAGAACGTACGAAATTGAAAGGAGCGTTGACGCTCGTGGTTCTATTTAAACATTGGCTTCGGCGGGGCGTGATTCTGGGCCTCATCGCGGTCATTTTAGGTGGCGGGTCCACAACGACCGCAGCTGCTAAGACCGTCACGAAGGTTGCGGCGCGGTCCGCTTACGTGATGGACGCGCAGAGTGGGCAGGTGCTGTATCAGCAAAATGCAGACAAGCGCTACCCCATCGCGTCATTATCAAAATTGTTGACTGTCTATTTAACGGTCAACGCCATCAATCAAGGCAAAATTAATTGGGATGACCAGGTGCCCATGAGTCACGACCTGTTGAAACTCAGTCACAGCTACGCGTACTCGTCTCTCCGCATGAAAAAGGGCGAGACGTTCACGGTTCGGCAACTAGTGGCGGCGGCAATGATTGCCTCCTCCAACAGTGCAGCGACCGCGTTGGGCGAATACGTTGCCGGCAACAACGCCAAGTTTATTCAGCTCATGAATCAACAGAGCGCAGACTGGGGCATCGAGGCCCATTTCATCAGTTCATCCGGCCTCGACAACACCGACCTGAAGGACTACAACCTGGTCTTGCCGGGCACCGGGAAAAAGGAAGAAAACCTGGTTTCGGCCAAGGCCATCACGATTGTGGCCCAGCATCTGATTCAGGCCGACCCCAGCATCGTCCAGGTTTCTGGGAAAAAGGAAGCCAGCGTCAACGGTACCAAAATTTATAACGAAAACTCCTGCTTGAAGGGCCAATCGCATTACGATAAGAAGGCTAATATTGACGGCTTGAAGACTGGGTACACGGAAAACGCCAAGCTGTGTTTTACCGCGACTTACACGGTCAATGGCCAGCGGATGATCGCCACGATTCTAGGTGGCGACACCACGTTCACCGCAATGAATAAGCTCATTAAGCAGTTGAAAAAACAGTATCAATTGGAAACGACCGCGTTAACGGACCGGCGCATCTCGCTGGCAACCGGACTGGCCACGACCGTCACGGCGGCGCCCACCAGCAGTCAGGCTGGGGTGTGGTACCAGGATAAAACGGCCGGGTTGACCACCACGGTCGCCACTAAGCTGACGCCCGCCCAGATGAGTTCCGGGACCGTCAATGCTGGTGAACCCGTTGCGCAGGCCACGGTGACGGATACCCAGACCGGCGCCAAGCAACAGGTCACGTACCATTCACAACAGTCGGCCACGCTCTTTGCGGAACGGGTCGTGTTCAAGACCCAGCCCCAGGTGGACCAGCTGTTACAGACGCTGGTTAAGCCGATGGGCGCGGCGTTTGAAGGTTAAAAAATAATGTCGTGTCAATAAAAACAGGTTTCACCCTTATTTTTTGAGGTGAAACCTGTTTTTATGTGGTCATTATACGATTTTAGCAGATGATTTCTAATCCACCGAAGCCAACGCATCCAACATATTAATGTGCTTTAACTTGCGGTGCATGATGACCATGACTAGCAAACTGAACGCCAGCGTTAACAGGGCCGCGTAGACGTAGCTGATCCAGTGAATGCCCGGCGAGAACATGAGGCTGTCGGTCTCGGCGGTATTTAAAATGTAGCTGTGCAGCCAGTTTCCCAGGAAGCAGCCGAAGAAGATGCCCAGTCCGGTCAGAATTAGATTCTCGCGGAAGATGTACATCGTGACTTCGCCGTCGTAGAAGCCTAGCACCTTGATGGTCGACAACTCACGAATCCGTTCAGAAACGTTGATGTTGGTCAGGTTGTAGAGCACGACCAGGGCCAGCGCACCAGCCGCAACCACAAAGATGACGACGACCAGATCCATGGTGTCGAGCATCTGGAAGTTGTTTTTCTTCTCGGTGCTCAGCAGGGTCACGTTCAACATGCCCGGCGTCTTCAAGAGGTCGTTGGCAAAGGCGTTCTGCCGCTTCTGACTGTGGTGGGTGAACTGGACCAGGTTGCCATTATAAACGGGAGTCGCCGCAAAAAGCTGGTGGTAATAGCTGGGTGAGACATAAATGAAGTGATTGACGTAGTTTTCCGCAATGGCCGCGACGCGCACCCGCTTCACTTGACGGTTGCCGAGCTTCACGGGAAGGGTGTCACCGACCCGAACGTCATAGAGCTTGGCCAGCTTTTCATCGATAATGGCGCCGCGATTGTTCAGGTGGTAGGCCGCGTGGGTCTGCCGGTTGCGCAGGACGACGAAGTGATTGAGGTTTTGGGGATGTTGCGGCACGCTCAACGTGGCCGTTTGGTTGGCGACGTCCGCTCGTTCCACGGTGACCTGTGCCTGTTTCACAACCAGGTCCTTCTTTACCAGGGACTGGCGGTGGAGGGCGCGGCGCTGTTGCGCGGTCTGGGAACCGTTCCGCACCACGATGGCGTCGTAGTGCCAGAGCTGGTCAAATTGTTTCACGCTGATATCGCCAATGGAATCCTTCAGGCCAAAGCCCGTGATCATCATGGCCATACACCCCGCGATGCCCAGCACCGTCATGAGGAGGCGCTGCTTGTAACGAAAAAGGTTGCGCAGCGTGACCTTGTGATTGAAATTCAGGCGGTTCCACAGGCCGTGCCAGTGCTCCAGCCACAGCGTTTTCCCGGCCTTGGGCGCCTTCGGTTGCATTAACGTGGCTGGTAGACTGGTGAGGTCGACCCGTAAAACGAGCAGGGCGCTGCCAATCGTGCAGGCTAACGCAATCACGAGCGCAATCAGGATGTCGGCCCAGATGACCTGCACGCTGATGGCCGGCAGATTGTACATGCTGCCGTACGCTTGGGCAATGAACCGGGGGAAAAAGTTGACGCCAAAGCCCACGCCCAGCACCGTTCCCAGCAGGCTGGCGAGACCACCATACAGTAGAAATTCACTGCCGATGGCGGCATTGCTGTAGCCCAGGGCCTTGAGTGTGCCCATCTGGACCCGGAGCTCGGCCACCATCCGCGTCATGGTCGTCAGGCAGATCAGCGCGGCAATCGCAATGAAAAATAGTGGAAAGACCGTCGACAGGGCGACGACCCGCTGCGTGTTTTCGTGGTATTCGCTGTAGCCGGGGTTGGCGGCGCGACCAGTCACCAAGTAGGTCGGTCGCCCAATCGCGGCAATCTTGGCCTGGGCCTGCTTGATCTGGGCTTGGGCCTTCGTCAAAATTGGCGAGCCAGCCGGTAGCTGCTGGGCCAACGCCTGAACCTTGGCGATTTGGGGTGCCAGTTGGGCGCGGGCCTGTCGTTGTAATTGGGCCTGACGTTTAGCGGCTTGTGGTTTTAGCCAATGCTTGAGTTTGGCCGTATTGGTCCGATTCAACCGCTTGTATTTGGCGGTGTAGGGGGTCACGCCCTGCAGATTTTTAAAGCCCACGTCGATGCGACTGGCGACGGTCTGCGTCAGCGTTCCCGGCTTGACCAGCGCAAAGTAATCCAGCGTGCCCTTGCCCACGGTCGTCACGCCGCGGGTGGTCTTCTCGATGTAGCGTGGCGAGTTGACGAAGCCCACGATTTTAAACGTCCGCCGCTTGAACTGGCGGTTTAGCGCGCTAGTCGTGGCGATGTGGTAGGTCGATTCCAGCTTGAGTTTCGGCTGAAGCGTTCGTGCCTGTTGATCCAAGACGATTTCGTTGGCCTGCCGCGGCAGATGGCCACTAATGACGGTCACCCGATTAAGGGACCCGCTGGGCATTTCCGCGACCCGCACGACCTGATTATTGTTTAGTTGATTGATATCTAAGTATTTTACGGCTTGATAGCTTAATTGCTCTCGATGCTGGTGCAAGACGGCCAGGTCCTTTTTCGTCAGACCTGCCGTGGACTGGACGCTGTTGGTCGCCAGGTTCTGGTCGGCATAGTAATCCGTGGCCGCCTGCAGCATGTCCGGACCGGTCGCCCGAATCCCGGTATAGAAGGCCACACCCAGAAAAATGATCAGCATGATCGAGATGAAACGGGCCTTCGAGTGGCCAATTTCACGCCATAAAACGCGCCAATAACTCTTTGTCATGGTCATCACCTACCATTCAATGTCGGCAATCGGTGTCGGCTGGGGATTCTGCTGAATCGACTGGACCTGGGCGTCGTTGATGTGAATGATCTGGTCGCCCATCTTGGCAATCGCGCCGTTGTGGGTCACGATGATGACGGTCATGTTGGTCTGGCGGGCGCCGTCCTGAATGACCTGCAGCACCTGTTTGCCCGTTTGGTAATCCAGGGCGCCGGTGGGCTCGTCACACAGGAGGAGCTTGGGGTTCTTGGCGATGGCCCGGGCAATGGCGACCCGTTGCTGTTCACCGCCGGACAGTTGTGCCGGGAAGTTCTTGGCGCGGTCGGTCAGGCCGACCAGTCCCAGCGTCTCGTCCACGTCGCGGGCATCGCTGGTAATTTGCGACGCCAGCTCGACGTTTTCCTTGGCGGTCAGGTTGGGGACCAGGTTATAAAATTGAAAGACAAACCCCACGTCCTGGCGGCGGTAGGTGGTCAGCTGTTTGGCGGTAAATTGGGCGATGTCGGTGCCGTCAATCAGGACTTGCCCGTCGGTGGGGGTGTCCATGCCACCGAGAATGTTGAGCAGGGTGGATTTACCGGCGCCACTGGGTCCGAGAATCGTGACGACTTGGCCGCGTTCCACGCTAAAGGAGATGTCGTGGTTGGCGGTGGTGATCTGGTCGCCTTGGGTGAATTGTCTGGTTTCGTGTTTGACTTCTATGTAGGCCATAATCAGGTCTCTCTTTCTAAATTGATTTTGGGCTAAACTAGTTTTTATTTGCGCCTCCGGGCCGGTGAAAATGGGCCGTGACGCTGTGGGCGCCCGCCTGGAGCCAAAGGGCGGTCTCCAGGCTTACTTTGAGCCTCCAAAGGCGAGTCTCAAAGATAGCAGTTGCCTAGGCGGCAGAGCCACCAAGGCAACTCCCACGGCTGAGCCCATTTTCACCAACCCTGCGGCTGACGCTGGTTTAGCCCGAATTCTGTGGTCGTTACTAGCTATTCCGTTTGTCAGTCGTAAATTGGGGCATGCGTTCCCGGCGGCGGGCTCAAAGCGCCCTGCTGTGGGGCCGGCTTCAGCCTGAGGAGCGGGCTTCCACCTCAACTTTGAGCCAAAAGGCGGTCTCAAAGGTCGCCCCATGGCCTAAGCTGAGTGAGAAACCTCAGCTAAGGCCATCGACACAGCTGGTCACTTTGATCCGCCTCTGGTCACTAACACTAACCGGGTTGGCCCATTTTCACTAACCCTGTGGCTGACACTGGTTTAGCCCGAATGTAGGTCGTTGCCTGGTCGTGTTGAACTGGATGGTATGGGGGACAGACTTTGCTTTGAAATTAAATTTAGCAATAAGTTAATTGTAGGCTGAAAGCAGGACTAGTACAACGGAAAACGGTTACAAAAGGTGACAAAAACAAGCAATCCCCAGTTATGAAGGATTGCTTGTTTTGAGTGAATCTATTTAGAGTGTCACATATATTAAAGTTGATTAGTTACCTCGTTGGGCTAAGCAGATGTTAGCCGGAGGGCGGATGAAAATGTGGCCAGCCGTGGGAATTGCCTTAGTGGCGGTCTTGGCCGCTTAGGCAATTGGTATCTTTGAGACACGATTCTCAGTGGCTCAAAGTAAGTCCGAAGACCGTTCTTTGGCTTCGGGCGTCCGCCCACAGCGTTCCGCTCTCATTTTCACCCGCCCGGAGGCGCTGAACGTCACTTGTCCTAGCGAGGTAAGACGTGGAGGGTGGCGTAGGTGGGGCCTGCCGAAATCATCTTAGGCAGTGAGTTCTGCCCGTCATACTTGGCCTTGTAGGCTGCGGTGATCTTGGCATCTAGTTCAGCGGAGTGGTCAGCCATTTCAAATTGGGCCGCAAAGTCGTGGTCGCCGACACTGATTTCACCAGCATTTTGGGCAGTCGCTGCCATGAACCACTTGGTTTGGTCGCCGTTCCAGCCGCGGGAGTAGACGTTGCCATCAACGACGACTTCCCAGACGGGAGATTCTTCTTCGAAGGTAGCCATGTCGGGGTTAAAAGGCTTCATCGTTAATGTTTTGTTGTTTAAAAAGATATCTAATTGTTCAGTAGTCCATTGCGTAGTTGTTGTATCCATGATTAAATTCCTCCATTTAAATACGAGTTCGAGTCAGCGGTTGATTATCCGCGTCTGCGAGAACACGGAGAATTTTTTTTACTTTCTTCACTTACAATTGGTAAGTATATGCCGTTTAAATATAATTGCAAATATCCATAATGATTAAAATGGCAAATATGAATGGAATATTAAAGGTAAGTCAACGCTGATGAATGCTTAAAAATCCCGCCATTAAAGGAATTAAGACGATTTAGCACGTGATTAGTGAATAGACCGAAAAATCATTTAAATAAATTAACTGATTGGGTGATAAATCACGAAAAAAGTTGCTGATTCCCCTTGCCTTAGACCAACACGAAGGTACTATACTCAGAAATATAAGCGATAGGCTTGGCTGTTAGTTAAGCTGAAAATAAGTGATTCATGTGAGTGACCACAGCAGGTCGTCTTGAGCCCGCCGGCGGGAACGAAAGCAGTGAGCCAGTTATTTTTACGCAAACCAAGCTTATTAGCGTTGAGGAGGAACTAAAAATGCCAACAATTACGGATACGTTTGATTTAAACAACGGCTTGAAGATGCCTAAGGTTGGATTCGGAACCTGGCAAACCAAGCCTGGCAAGGAAACGGTTAATGCCGTCAGCAATGCTTTAAAGGCCGGCTACCGGTTTATCGATACCGCTAAGGCTTACCAAAACGAACAGAGTGTCGGCGAGGCCATTGCCGCTAGTGGCGTGGCGCGTGAGGCTATTTTCGTTCAAACCAAGCTGCCCGCTGAATCCAAGACCTACGACGAAGCTATCGCTGATTTTAACAGTAGTTTGGCTGCACTGAACCTGGACTACGTGGACTCTTACATTATCCATGCGCCATGGCCATGGGCCCAAATGGGTTCCAACCATGATGCCGAGAACCGCGACGTTTGGCGGGCTATGCAAGACATTTACAACAGTGGCCGGGCCAAGTCCGTTGGGGTGTCCAACTTTAATTCACATGACCTGGAAAACCTGTTGACTTGGGATGGTCTGACCGTCAAGCCAGCCGTTGATCAGATTCAATACTTTGTCGGCCATACGCAGGACAGTATCGTTAAGACCGCTGAAGCCAACGATATCGTGGTGCAAGCCTACTCACCATTGGCTACCGGTGGCTTGGTCGACAGCCCAGAACTGGAACGGGTCGCTGGCAACTACGGCGTCTCAATCCCACAACTGGCCTTACGCTTCGTCATCCAAAATGGTGTCGCACCACTCCCAAAGGCCCGGGCAATGGCCCACGTCGAAGCCAACGCCCAACTCGACTTCGAAATCAACGACAAGGACATGGCGTTCTTGAACCGGTTGAGTGACGCTAACGGTTGGCATCCAGTAGGAGATTAGAAAGGAAGCACCGAGTATTATGGATTACGTGAAATTAGGGCATACGGGATTAGACGTCTCGCGCCTGTGTCTAGGGACAATGGGATTTGGTAACGCGTCTACGGGGATGTTCCCCTGGGCCGTCGATGAAGAACACAGCGAGCAAGTCATTCAAAAGGCTTTAGACCTGGGCATCAACTTCTTTGATACGGCCAACATTTATTCACATGGGGACAGCGAACGGTTCGTGGGCCGAGCACTCAAGAAGTTCGCTAACCGTGATGAAATCGTGCTGGCCACCAAAGTGTTCTTTACGCCAAACGAAGCGCCCAACGTTGCCGGTCTCTCACGCAAGGCCATCTTTTCTCAAATCGACCAGAGTCTAAAACGCCTGCAAACGGATTACGTCGACCTCTACATCATTCATCGGTGGGATTACACGACGCCAATCGAAGAAACGATGGAAGCCTTAAACGATGTCGTCAAGTCCGGTAAGGTTCGCTACATTGGGGCTTCCGCGATGTTTGCTTGGCAGTTTGAAAAGGCCCAAGCCGTTGCCGAAGCCCATGGCTGGACGAAGTTTGTCTCCATGCAGAACCATTTGAACCTGTTGTATCGGGAAGAAGAACGGGAAATGTTGCCGTTATGTGCCGACCAAGGCATCGCGGTGACCCCGTACAGCCCGCTAGCTTCTGGTCGCTTGACCCGTGACTGGGCAGGCGAGACCAAGCGTTACGCTACGGACAAAGTTGCTCGATCTAAATATGATGACAGTAAGCAATTGGACATGCCAATCATTCAACGGGTCGGTGAAGTTGCCGACAAGTACGGTGTTGACCGCGTTCAGGTCGCATTGGCTTGGCTGTTGCAAAAGCAGACCGTGACGGCGCCAATCATTGGGGCAACGAAGATTTCTCACTTGTTAGGTGCCGTGAAGGCGTTAGATTTGACGCTCAGTTCCGAAGACGTCCAGTACCTGGAGGAGCCTTATGTCCCACATGAACTGGTAGGGCCACTGGCATCAGATGATACGAATTTTCAACGTTAAAAGTAGCAACAGGATTTAGTAACGAAGTCAAAACAATTCGAACTTACGCGTATTACCTATCAGAAAGAAGCTCAACCGACGATCCCCCGGTCTCGGTTGGGCTTTTTTCGTGCATGATTAAGTTGAGCCTAATGCTATGCTTTAAAGTTATATGAAGCAATTTAATTTAAGCATTTGATATATCTAATCAGCCTCCCTATACTAACAGGTATCAGTAAAAGGAGGCAACGACGATGACCGAACCAGCAATTTTTCAACGGGCCTTGTCCGGCAAGCCATTAGATTTCACCGGTGAGGACTTTCAAATCATTAATCAGACCGTGCAACGGACGCAGGAGCTGCTAAAAAAATTCAACCACATTGACCAGACCAACGAGCAGCGGCGTGCCACGCTCAGTCAAGTTGTGGGCTACAGTGTCCCCGAGTCGACCGAGGTGAATGCGCCGGTACACAGTGATTTTGGACCACACATTTTTATTGGCGAAAATGTCTATGTCAATCAGGGCGTGATGTTCGTGGACTTAGGCGGCATTTATTTAGCAGATGGCGCGTTGATTGGTCCTGGCGCCTCGTTGATCACGGTCAATCACGTTGAAGACCCCGCCCATCGCCGCGATGTCTATGCCCGGTCGATCCACATCGAAAAGAACGCTTGGGTCGGCGCCAACGCCATGGTCCTGCCGGGGGTGACGGTTGGCGAAAATGCCATTGTGGGGGCTGGTGCCATCGTGACCAAAGATGTGCCGGCCAACGTCATTGTCGTGGGGTCACCAGCTAAAGTCCTGCGACGGGTGAAGGGGGCTCCCACGGATGATGCTTAAAAAACTAAGCTTGGTTGCGGTGGCAATCTTAGGATTGACTGGTTGTGCCGCGCCGCAATCTCCAACGAAGGGCACAAAAGCGGCTGAAGCCTCCACGAGGTCTAAACGACCCGCCACGACTCGTGTTCAGGTGACGATTGCCGGGCACCATTTAACGGCACAGCTGAATCGGAGTCAACCCGCGCGGCAGTTGCGGCGCCGGCTGCCGGCAACGTTTCACTTTAACGGCATGGGGGCGGGCGACCCCGAGAAGACGAGTGATTTGCAGCACACTTTACGTTACCAACAAACGCCAAGTGGCGCGAATCCGCGGCCGGGCGACATTGCCTACTGGTCGCCACAGCCACGGCTCGTTTTTTACTGGGGGGATGTCGACTACTATGAGGGTATCCACATTCTAGGTCACTTCGACCAGCGAAAACGAGCCATCAAGATTATTCGCCAGCAACGGCGGCCGTTTACGGTCAAAATTTCAGCAGAATAGAGAGAACGGGCGCAAGGTGTCCCGAAAATACGAAAAGGTCTGAGACGAAATCCCAGGCCTTTTGTGTTTCCTAATTTATATTATTGAAACGTGCGCCAAAAGGCAGTCAACTCCGCTTAAACCCGATAAACAAATAATCCAAAACCGGGATTATTCGACTATCGACGTTAGTGCTCACCAGCTAACCGTCTTCTGTCCCACTCTTTTTAGTTTTCAGCGGGTGTTAACTCGGCTCGAATCTGTTCCAAGAGGGCTTGCGCGGCGGTTGACAGGCGTTGGCCCTTTAACCAGACCAGACTGGAGCCGGATGAGGTCCGCGGTTCAATCGGCACGAAGGCCAGGTCGGATTGATTGGTGTTGATGATGCCATCTAATCCCAGCGCACTACCGACGCCGGCCGAGACCAGCAGCGACGCATTGTATAGTAGATTATAGGTTGCTGTGACCTCCAAGTCATCCCATTCCAGGCCAAAGAGGGCGTGAATTCGGCGACTACCGCCTTGCTGCGGCAAAATGAGCTTGGTGCGCGCGACATCCTCGAGGCTCACCGTGTTCTGTTGCGCTAATGGTGAGCGGCTCTGGACCAACAGTCCCCAGCGACTCTCACCCGGTAAGCGTAAGAAGTCGTAGTCGGCCTTGTCGGTGGGCTCCATGACGACGCCGAAGTCGAAGACGCCCGAGCTTAATTGTTGGTGAATTTCACTGGCGTCGGTGCTGACGAGATTGA
Source organism: Levilactobacillus mulengensis (assembly GCF_003946045.1). Classification (GTDB taxonomy): domain Bacteria; phylum Bacillota; class Bacilli; order Lactobacillales; family Lactobacillaceae; genus Levilactobacillus; species Levilactobacillus mulengensis. Next base: position 269,029 of record NZ_RHNW01000003.1, read on the forward strand.
TCTGCACGTGGGGATGCACCTGATTTAGGTGACCAATGGCTTGGGCCACGGTCAACATGCTACGCGCCTCGGCACTCCCAACGAAGACGGACCCGCTGACATCCTGTTCCTGGTGGATGTTGGCCATCGTTTTATCGGTCAAAGACAGGATCTGTTTGGCCTGATTGGCAAAATAGTCGCCGTCTGCCGTGAGCTGAATGGTGCGATTACCGCGCTCAAAGAGGACCGTTCCCAGTTCGGCCTCCAGCTCTTTCAACTGACGGGAAACGGTGGGTTGCGAGACGTGGAGACGGTCCGACGCCTTGCTAATGTTTTTTTCCTGAACGACCATCAAAAAGTAACGTAATACCCGGAGTTCCATCGTCGCCATCTCCTATAGCTAATTTGTATACCATTTGATTTAATCTAAGCATTCGACATATCAAAAGTCAAGCCATAAGATAGGACTTGTAGATAACAGCAGAAAGGAAGGGATCACATGGAAAAGTGGACAGCGTCACGCCTCCAGGTCTTCGCCGTGGCCGATGACATGCGCATCTCACCATTTTACAGCGACGGCAAGACTTACGGCACGCCGACCTGGATCTGGTCCGTGGTCGTCGGTGACCACCTATATGTCCGCGCTTGGAACGGTCAGCGTTCGTCATGGTATCAGTCGGCGATCAACCAACGCGCCGGGCGAATCTACCTGAATGGCTGTAACTTCAAGGTTAATTTTTGCCCAGTTCAGGGGAATGTTGAATTGACAGTGAAAATCGACGCCGCTTATCGTCAAAAGTATGGGCACAGCGCCTACGTCCAACCCATGCTCCAGGCGGGACCACAGTCGGCGACCATCGAAATTTTACCAGCATAGAAAGCGAGGGGAAATCCAAATGAAAATCAATGAGGCCGCAAAACAGCTCCAGACCAGTGCATGGACACTGCGTTATTATGAACAGGTTGGGATTATGGTGCCGGTCGCGAGAATCAGTGGCATGCGTGATTACACGGCCGCAGATATTGCCCAGATCAAGGATATCTTGGATCTGCGTGATTGTGGCGTCACAATTGAGGAGATCAAGCAGCTTCAGGCCGAAGACTCAATTGCAGGCCAACGTCAGATTTTGACCACACAGGCCACCGAATTACGCGCCCAAATTGATCAGCTACAGGATTCCCTCGAACGCCTAGAAATGAAGATTACCCGGTTACCAACGCAGACACTGCAGGTGAGTGGAGAGGTATAACTAAAAATCGTCACGTCCCATTTAGCGGGCGTGGCGTTTTTTGTGTTTAGAGATTCTTCGTCTATATTTTCAACGATTATTGTGGTTGGAGTGCTATCTAGCTCCAATTTCAAATCACGCTAGCGCTTAGCTGGTAACTGCCCAGTTCCAGACGCCAATGGTGAGCAGAATCACATCGACCAGGAGGAGGCCGAGAAAGACCGGCGCTACCAGCATGATCAGAATGCCGACGATTCCCAGCAACAGCCATTTGACCTTAGTTGCCGGGAGTGGGGTGACGTTGTACAGCTTAGGCGTCGTCAGGGCCAGCAGAGCACAGAGAATTAACGCCGTGACGATGACTAACCCGCGGTAGTAGACCGCCTCGCCGGATTCCAACGTTTGGGCAATGAAGAATGACTGGAGCGTCAGGCAGGCAATCAGAAAGCGGTGAACGCCGCGGAACAGGGAAATCGGCCAGTAGCGGTGGGCAATGACCTCCCGCTCGTCCATCAACGTATAGTAGATCATCCAGGTGCCGATGATGCAGACCATAGCGATGACAAAGTGGGTGTAGTCGGCCAGATGCGTGTGTTCTTCGGCCATGTGCTCGATGATGCCGGCCAACGATTCACCCAGCACAATCATGGTGAAGAGGCCGTAGCGTTCTAGAATCGCCGAGTTAAGTTCAAAGGGAATTTGCCGTTGACGGAATTCTCGGTCGAAGTTGCCGCTCTCGGCCATAACCGTGCTGACAAAAATGAGGAGGCTGACGATGATCAAGCCCTGTTGGACGACCATATTGGGCACGGCAATGCTGCCAATGAACAGGGCTTCGCCAACGACATAAGCGATCAGGAAGGGCCGCGTCGTCGTGGCGTGTAGTGGATCGGCAATCATCGTTCTTAAGTAGAGGTACATATAAATTAACTGGTTAAAGGAATAGGCGAGGATAAAACCAGTGTAGTGACCGGCGAAAACATCCGGCGTAAAGGTGGCGGTAACGGCAATTGCGATGATTTGTAAAAGCGCGAAGAAGACATTCCGCAGATTATTTTTACCGTGCAGGTCGAAGTAGAGCACCATGTTGGTCCAGGTGTTGAAGAAGAATAGGAAGAGCACCCAGAACGTGACGAACCCGTACAGATTAAAGTGTTCCGAAAGGTTTTCCACGAAGCTGTGGATGATGACGACGTAGACCAGGTCTGAAAATAGCTCCAGCCAGGAGATCTTACGGTTTTCGATAGTGTTGGTGATGGTGCGGGGAGCGCCCCACCAGGATTCAGGCTTATTACGCACGTGAATACCTCCGTTAGGTTTAGTTCTAAGACTGCCTTGAAAGGGCTCAGGGCGTCGGTCACCAGGTGCGACAATACTACGGTTGGCATGACACCACAAAAGGTATTCACAAATTGAATAGCAAGCCATTAGAACTAAGTATTTTACATTATTATTGGTCACCGGTATGATAATGTCAATGAAATGATTCTTAAGGGAACCATTCAGTCTAACAAGTATCTAGTTAAATCGTTGCGGGCCACAATCAAGTGAACGATCTTTATTGCGCGCGACCGCGGGTGGTTTGGCTACAAAGAGTGACAATTAGACTTGTCCGTGTGATGGACTGATCGACTTGAATAATAAAGGAGCGCTAAAGATGACAACTCGTCATGAACCAAAGATTGCATTGGGAACCTGGGCCTGGGGAGATACCCCTACTGGCCAAGTGTTCGGAAACTATTTGACTGCCGCCGACCTGAAACCGGTCGTAGACGATGCTATGGCCGCTGGATTAACGTTGTGGGACACGGCTTACGCGTACGGTTCCGGCGAGTCCGAAAGTAAACTGGGTGAGCTGCTGAAGGGCTATTCGCGTGACAGCTACCAACTCTCCACGAAGTTTACGCCCCAGATGGCCGCGGGCGACAGTGATCACGAAGTCGCCGACATGCTGGCTGGCAGTCTGAAGCGTCTCAACACGGACTTCATCGATATTTACTGGATTCATAATCCGGCCGACGTTGAAAAATGGACGCCGCAACTGATTCCACTCGTGAAGAGCGGCAAGATCAAGCGCGTCGGCGTGTCCAATCACAACTTGGCGCAAATCAAACGAGCCAACGAGATTCTTGGGGAAGCCGGCATTCAAATTTCCGCGGTGCAAAATCACTTTAGTCTGCTGTACCGGTCATCCGAAGAAGCTGGGATTATCGACTACTGCCGCGAACACGACATCACGTTCTTTGCCTACATGGTGCTGGAACAGGGCTTGCTGAGTGGCCGCTACGACGTGGACCATCCACTCCCAGCCGACAGTATGCGCGGGAACATTTACAACGCCGTCTTGCCCCAGGTCAGTGCCTTGACGGCTGGTTTACGCGAAATCGGTGCGACCCAGAACGCGTCCACTGCCGAGGTGGCGACGGCCTATGCGATTGCTAAGGGCACCACGCCAATTATTGGGGTGACCAAGGCCAAGTACATTCCGAGCGAAGCCAAGGCGATGGCACTGAACTTGAGTGCAGCGGATATTAGCAAATTGGAAGCCTTAGCGCAAGCCGCTAACGTTGATACCAAAGGGTCTTGGGAAGCACCCATGGCCTAAGCTGTTTGTGAAAAAAACTGGAGGAAAGTTATAAAATGACTAAAATTATGATTCTCGGTGCCCATGGCGCCATGGCCCGCATCTTAACGGACCGTTTATTAAACGAAACAACTGACACCCTGACCTTATTCCTGCGGGATGCCGCGCGGTTGAGCCAATACGATGATAATGACCGGGTCACCCTGGTCGATGGCGACGTGCATGACACGGCAACAGTTGCTAAGGCGATGGCTGACGCAGACATTGTGTACTCCAACCTAGGTGGTCAGGACCTCGACGTCCAGACACAGAGCGTGGTCGATGCCATGCACCAAACGGGCAAGCAACGGTTCCTTTACATCAGCTCACTCGGCGCCCAGAACGAAGTTGGCGGTAAATTTGGCGAGTGGAATGAAGGGATGATTGGCGCTTATTTACCAGCTTTCCGCAGAACGGCGGACCTGGTTGCCAAGTCCGGATTGACGTACACCGAAATTCGGCCAGCCTGGTTGACGAACAACGATGAGGTCGACTACGAAACGTTGACGGTGGCTGAGGGCTTCAAGGGTACCGAGGTTTCCCGCCAGAGTGTGGCGGACTTTGCCTTCAACGTGATCCAAGCACCTGACACCTTCCAGAATGCGAGTGTTGGGCTGGACAAGGCCGGGACTGCTGGCGACCAACCTAGCTGGTTTTAAGGGGGCAACACGATGACTGTTATTGATGTCTTTGCGCACGTGTTGCCACCGAAATTTTTAGCCCGGATGGACGCCATTCACCCGGACGTTTTGGCGAATTTTCCGTATATGAAAAATCAGCTGTTAACGGACGTGGCGCAACACCGCGCATCGTTACCGGCTGATCATCAACAGATTATTTCGGCGGTTAATTTGAACCCCAAAGACTTTGTGGACCCGGAACAGGCAGCCGAATTCTGCCGCGCCGCTAACGATGAAATTGCGGCCACGGTTCGCACCAACCGTGATATTTTCCCAGCCGGCGTGGCGATGCTGCCCATGAACAACGTGCCCGCCGCGTTAAAGATCATCGACGAACAGGTTGCCGGTAGTGATGCCTTGGTCGGAGTTCAGCTCTTCACGCAGGCCATGGGGGAACCCATCACGGCTGCGGCGTATGAACCGATCTTTGCCAAGATGGCGGCAATCAACGCGCCCATCTGGCTGCATCCCGTGTTTGACATGCGCAAGCCGGATAACAACCTGACCTTTAGCTGGGAATACGAGCTGACGCAAGCCATGTACGGCATTGTGGCGGCCCACTATTTCCGCAAGTATCCGGGATTAAAGGTCATCGTCCACCACGCCGGGGCGATGGTGCCATACTTTAGTCAACGCATCAAGTATATTCAAACCGCGGAAGACTACGCGGACTTCCAGAAATTTTACGTGGATACGGCTATCTTAGGCAATCCATTGGCCTTGGATCTCGCCGCCGATTTCTTTGGTAGCGACCATGTCTTATTCGGAACTGACTCGCCATTTGGCATTCCACCAGTTGGCCCGACGGCAGTGATCGAACAGGCCGTGAATGAGATGACGGTCACGGCGGACCAGAAGCAGGCTATTTTTAGCGGCAACTGGCAACGGCTGTTAGCGAGCCTGGACTAATCCTGAGCGTGTAAGTGAGCTGATTCGGCTGGCGTTAAGGTGTGTGTTTGCCCGCGGTCGGCCTGGGCTAGAGACTGTTCTAAGTCTTGGCGATTGGCTTCGGTGCTCAGTAGGTGGACCATTTCTTGCCAGGAGTTGAATTCGGCTTCGCTCATGATGACGACATTCTTATTATCTGGTCTGCGGACAATGATGTGGTCGTTATGGGCAACGATGTTATCGGCCAACGCGCTTAAATTTTTCTGAGCATTATTAATATCAGTGGTGAATACGGACATGACGGTCTTCCTTTCAATTTTGAACGATCTGTTCGCAGTATAGCATGACTGGCAGAAAGTGGCTGAAAATAGCAATAAAGGAGTGTGTCAAAGCAAATGATGACGGAACACGAAAAATTGTTGGCGGGTCAGGACTACGATTACCGGGACCCGGAGCTGCAAAAGATGATTGCGCAGGGGAAAAATGGTTAACGGTGATCAATACGACACAGGACGTTGAGCAGCGTTCCGCGGCGATTCAGCAGTTGTTCGGCCAGGTCGGTCAGCGTCTGACCATTAACAGAACGTTTAGCGCCGTCTATGGTGCCCACATTGAGGTCGGTGACGATGTCTTTATCAACGGAAATTGTACCTTTCAGGACTCCAACCGAATTACGCTGGGCAACCGCGTCATCATTGCACCGGATGTGAAATTATACTGTGGCGCGCACTCACTGGACGCAACGCAACGGTTTGGCACGCGACCAGATGGTAGTCGCTACCTGATTACCACGACTAAACCCATTTCCATTGGGGATGACGTCTGGATCGGCGGCAACGTGACCATCATTGGTGGCGTCCACATTGGCAATAACATCGTGGTCGGTGCCGGGGCGGTCGTGACCAAGGACGTTCCGGATAACACGGTCGTTGCGGGGGTGCCGGCACGGGTCATCAAGCCGTTGGCACCGCTAGATTAGAGGATGGCTATGATGGATTCAAAACAAAGTGGGCCACTCTTTCGGCTGTTCAAGTTGAAGATTACCGCCGACCAACGAGCTAATTTTCTCGCGGCTGGCCGGCACAACCTGTTGACGTCGATTGCTGACGAACCGGGGACGCTTGCCATGTACGCCACGCATGTGGATGAGGCGGGGACGGAAAACCGTGTCGTTGAAGTCTATCGTGATACGACAGGTTATGACGTGCACGCGAATTCACCGCAGTTCGCGGCGTTCAGGGCGGTCGCCAAACAGGCCGTTGTGCAGCAAGAAGTCGTGAGCTTAACGCCGGTCTTACTGCTGGAACAGCCGCAACCTCTGCAGGTCAGCGCAAACGCTAGCCAAGTCGTGCGGTTGCTGGAAGTGACCGTTAAGCCGGGCCAAGCAGCGGCTTACCGGCAAGTGATCATGCACGCCATGCAGGACGTTTTGGCGACGGAGCCGGGGACGCTGACGTTAAAAATTGGCTACGCGACATCCGCGCCGCAGAAATGGGTCATCTTCGCGGTCTTTCAGGATGCAGCGGCCGAACAAAAGCACAGTCAGTCGGCGACCTTCAAGCAGTATCAGGCTGACAGTCAGCCGCTGGTTGCCCAGGTTGCGTCAACGCGGCTGTTTAGTGACACGCTGGTTCAGCAGGGTGGCTTGGTGTTTAAGGATTAAGTCGTTAATAGATACAATTAATGGGGCATCACCTGAGTTGAGTGGGTGGTGCCTTTTTTGGTAAAAAAATGACACTTTCCAGTAAGCGGAGAGTGTCATTTCAGTTGAGAGATGAAAATTATTCGATTAGTAATCGATTGGATTGGGTGTACGCTACGGTTTACTTAAACGATTCATTCGTAAACGACTGCACAGCCCCAGTCTTGGCCTGTTTATTCACGTTGGCGGTCATCTTAACCTTGTCGCCAGACTCTAAGAGTGCGGCCCTTGGATAGTCGCCGGTACCGACTGACCAGAGCACGTCGTTATCCTTTAAGGCAAAGAGAACGCTTTGAGTACTCCCGTTAGGAACGATGGCGACTCGGGAAACGGTCCCGTTGACCTTGGTCAGCTTGGTGGCGGTGGAACTGGCCGTGGAGCCGGCCGCCGCTAGTTGCACACGGTACTGGTCCAGCGCCTGGGCCGCCGTGGTGGCGTAGGCCTTGACGCTCTGGTCGGCCGCCTTGATGTAGGCGTAACTCCGGAAGGCCCCGGTGGAGTCTAGCAGGGAAACGACCCAGGTCGGCGTGCCGTCGATGTTGTACATAATTGGCATCGTGGCCGACCATTTCTGAGCGACATATTCCTTTTCCGCAATCTTTTTGGCCCCATCACTGTCCATGACCCCGATATTTTTACCGGTGTAGTAGGTCAGGGTCCCGGTCCGCGCGTTGATCATGGAGTAACCCATGGTCGAGTCGGCGCTGGTCTTGGGCGAGGTGAAGTCGTTGAAGTAGGAAATATTGCCGTGCTTATCGGCGACGGGGGTGACACCATCCTCGGTCCCGTTGCTGTTGGGGAGCTTAACGCCAGTCTTGTTGAAGTAGGCGTTGAAGAACCCGTTGCCGTAACGCCCGAAAATCTGGTTCATTTCCGCGGCGGTCGAGGAGGCAATCGATTCGTTGATAAATGCGGGTGCACCAGCCGCCGTGTAGAGGTGGGTGGCACCGGTCTTGGCGTTTAGCACGACCACGTGGAGGCTGCGGTAGTTGATCCGCCGGGAGACACCGCGGGCCTTGTAGACGGTTTGGATGAAGAAGGGTTCACCCTGGTCATTGACCTCGAGTTGGGGTTGGCCTTCCTGAACCCAGCTGGGGAAGCGGTTGTAAATGACCCGTTGCGCGTCGTCGAAGAGGTAGGCGCTCGGGGTGTATTTCATGGATTGCTTAACGAAGTGGGGTTCGGCGTTGACGTTGGTAGCGTCGATGATGAAGTAGCCCGGCGTGTTGCGGGCCCGTTGCCAGCGCCAGAAACCATCGAACTCGACCGGCGCGATGTAGACGGTCTTGCCCTTGACGACTTGCGTCTGCAGGTCGCCCAGCTTGTAGTAGGAGGTGTTGGGCACGGTGCTCATCGCCTTGTTCATCTTGTTGCGGACGGTCTTGGGCGAAATGGCGATTGGCGTGGCGTCCTTGTCCAGCAGAGGCGCCGTTTTCACCGTCTTGATGCGCAGAGAATTGTAGACGGCCTTGACGCCAAAGCGGGTTTGTAAGGACCCGAACAGGCCCAGGACCACTAACACAGCCAGTACACCGGTGGCTAGTTTCGTGCCAAAATTGATGCGCGGCAGGCGAAAATTAAAATTCTGTTCAAAAAGATTGCGCGGGCGTTTGGCCTTCCGCTCGACTTCCACCTTGGCCTGGGGACTGCTGATGAGCAACAGGGGCAGGTAGAGGATGCCGTAGATCAGGTTCATGCCGATCAGGCTGGCGGGCGTCTTGCTGGGCAGCGAGCTGAAGACGATGCCCAGCGCGACCAGATAAAAAATCACGTAGGTGATGACCAGTAACTGCCAGCGGTTGGGCCGCTGAATGCAGGCGAGAATGGTCATGCCCAGCGCGGTCAGGGTGCCAAATAATGCGACTAAAAGCATAGATAAACTCCTTTGTGAGTGACTGTGAGGTGGGGCAATTACCTCTAGTTTACCGTAGTTAGGGGGTGGGGGATAGGGGAACGAGTTGGATTGTGGGGATGAAGGGATCATTGAAGCGGAGCGGGGTGCCGTGAATACCCCAAACTCAAGTCAAACGCAGCTTCCGTGTTGATCCTGAAGAATTATTGGTTTTGTAGAACTCACCCTTATTACTGTCGGCTTTGATTAAATCACCATCAGGGTCGGTTGAATCGGTGTAAGGGTTAGGGTCGGTGCCTTGCTTAGCGTGGCCAACTTGGTGGTACCACTTAGTTCTGTAGTACCAGTAGTGGATTTGTTTAACATCACCGTTTGGATAATCATCATGGTCGTAAGCTTTATAGGTGTAATATTGTGTTTTACCTTTTGAGTCGGTATAACTACCGGTTCTAGTTACATAAACAGGCTTAATCTTAATTCTTTCAGAAGTCCACTTCATTTCTGAAGGAGTGGCATATTTACCATTTGTCTTACTATGGACCAGCTTGTATAACTTACCATTATCTGGTGCAGTTACTTCTGAAGGAGGTGTAATCGTCTTTTGACCTGATGTCACGCCTGAACGATAAACTTGTAGTGGTGTAAACAAGGTATAACCCTTGGCAACGGCATGGTCATGATGGTCAAAATCAATGAAATACCCCTTGATTTGTTCGTTCTTCAATGTCCACTTTGCTGTGTTGGATTTTTTAGTCTGCCACTTAGATTTTGTGATTTTACGACGCGATGTGACATGGTTGTTGAAACTGGTGTGAGACATCGCTTGAGACTTCGTAGTTGATGAAATGACGTAGAAGTTATAAGTATGGGTTGTCTTATAAACATTCTTGGTTGCCTTGAATGTGACTTTTCTACCTGAAACTGATTTGGACCAACCTGAGGGTGCCGTAGCTGATGAAATTGAAGTTCCACCCGGTAAAGTATCTGTGATGGTATACCCTTTACCAGAAAATTTAGCTTTCTTAGTCTTCTGTACAATCTTCCAGGCAAAAGTCTTCTCGTAATTAAGAAGAGCTGACTTGGTTGCCTTGTAAGTCTTCATATTACCGGATTGAGGGCCGACGTACTTCTTGGGAGCGGGCTGCTTAGGAGCTTTCTTTTGGGGTAGCTTCATACCGCTAATATCAAGTAAATCGGTTTGTGGCGCATGGCCACGCCAACTAATCCCAATTGATGATGTTTTATATACAGCTAATGCTGAGTTTTTAGTTCTTGGACCATCAAAGTCGGTGTAGGCTTTATCAGCAAAGTAACTCTTAGGAAATGATGAATCATCTTTTAATTTCAATACCCCCCATTTACCAAATTCACGGTCAATGTTTGATTTACCGGCTTTTGTTGTGTAGTTACCTACTTGAACTGGAGTATCGTAAGTCATAACACGTTGACCTAAACTATAGTATCTATGACCCCCAGTTCTCATAAATGCTGGTTCCATTTCCATGTAACCCAACCCAATTGTATGGTCGGCATCTGCTTTAACATTTGTATTAGTACCATGATTAACAATTCTTATGGTTAGGTCAGCTTTTGAGGGTAGATTATTCATAGGGACACTATGAGTTGTTTTATTAACGTATGCTTTTGCTCCATGATTTGCTACTTTGGGAGTGGCAAACCCAAATTTATTGTTCATAAATACAACTGCTTGATTTTTATATGAAACATGAGTTCCAGTAACTGTATCTTTTAACTTCTCACCTGCAAATCCCTTCATTTGGATAATCATATCGACTTTCTTACCTCGGAAAGTACCGACATATGTATAACGAATTGCGGGATTACTGCTTAGCCGATAGAAAGTGCCTTGGTTTCCGTTAGCACTAAAACTAGGACCACCATCATATGACGTAGCCATCTCTTTACCACGAATCAACTTGGCTTTTGTTTTCTTTGTCCATACTGGATTAAAATAGGGTGCAGGTGATTTTGTAAAATCAATGTTCTTTTCACTTCGCTTTGCATACCCATCTTTAGCTAACTCAGAGTAATAAGTTGTATAACTTGGTCCACCTTTTGTAGCTATACTATAAGAGCTAGCTTTGGCTCTGGTCGGTTGTGTCAACGTCATACCGCCCGCACCTAATGCTACTACTGCTGCAGCTAATACTGGTATTTTTAGTGACATGTTAAAACCTCTCTTCTTTCTTTTATTTTTATAACAAAATTTCTATCGGTGACTCTCAAGTTCGTTGGCCATTGGTCTAATACCCCTAACAGTTCGATATGAAAACCCATTAATGTACACTATGTAATCTGGATGATACTGGGATTGTACAAAAAAGAGTCCGTAATAACCTACGGACTCTTAGGGAGTTAACTATTCGATTGTGGTATCAATTAATTGTTACTTGTAAGCTTTGACGGCTACCTTCTTTGAAGTTGAAAGGAGATGGAATGTGTAGACAATCTTGCCATGCTTCTTAATGACCTTACCATGCTTCATGTTCTTGGTGTAATACCCAGCCTTGGCCCAAGTATGCTTGGCTTTGGGTGCCTTGATAGTTGCCTTGAAGTTGTTGTGCTTGTTGAGACGTACGTACTTGTAGCCCTTGTAGGTAGTAATACGGGCCCATTTTGCGTGATGTTTTGCTGCTAATGACTTAGTGCTGACCTTAATGGTACCGCTCACCTTAACATATTTGTTGGACTTTGTTTTCTTTGAGGTTAACTTAGAAACTTTGTAGGCATACTTCTTTACTGACTTCTTCTTATTGACCTTCTTCGCCGGTTTAACCTTTTCACCAGCTGCTTTCTTTGCTGCAGTTGTAGCACTCTTATTTACAGAACCATATACTGCTTTTTCAGCTCGCGCTTGTGCTGCTTGTTCTTGTTTCTTGTTAGCTGCAATCTCTTTCTTTTCTTTAGGCGACATAGAATTATTAACAGCAGCAAACATTTCTTTCTCAGTTTTATAGGTTTTACCGTTATACTTATAACCACCAGAAGCTGCTGCGGTTACGTCGCCATTGGAACCAGTAAACGTTGGAACAACTAGTGCTAAGCCTAACGTTGCGGATGCTACCATAACTGACATAATTAACTTGTGTTTCATTGATTTATTCTTAAACATTTTAAATCATCCTCTCGAATTTTGATTCATTATCAAATTTAATTTTGTTTTGATTGTTTGATTCATTGGTTCGTTGCTCCGCTTGAGGTGGTTCTCTTTTAGCAACAAAGTAATCATACCGGGTGTTGGTTCTGTTGCAAACCCATTGTTGATTAGTTATGTAGTAAAGATAGTCATGAACGTGATGGTGTTCGTGAAAACTTTACATGTGACTGACTTGGAGTGGGTGACGCAGTGCATAGGTGCGACAGTTGGAAATGATGCTTGTGCTGGTGCTGAGGAACGGACGCGCAGGTCGTGTAATACCCCTGACTTCGGATAGGTGAGTTAAATCACGACATCTTTCACTTGCAAACTATCGGTTTCGTCAATAGCTAACTCATCATTCTTTAATTCGATATCGGATTGTGGGTCGTTATCGTTAGGTAACTCTTCTCGCTCGTTTGTCGCAAACGAATCTGTTAGGTCCTCGACCGTCAAGTTGAAGTCATTGTCATGGCCCAAAAGGTTTAACAGAAGACGCTTACGGTTGTGATTTGGGTCATGCCCAAAGAGGGTCGTGACTAACTCGTTCACCGTTTGTGTCGTCGGGTCAAACTTGATTTGGACTAGGTTCTTTCGGTGGGTGTAGATTGGATTGACTGTGGTACGCGGGAGATCATTAAGATTAATTGCTCAGATTGAACGATTGTAAAAAACAAATTAACTTTTAGTTAAGCACAAGATCAAGATATTCGTCTTCTGAGAGCGAAAATTAAGGAAGATTAGCTAATCTAATAGATGTATTTAACGATAATGTCTATTATCTAAAAATTAGGGCCCGCAGATTGCTAAAATTCTTAATTCAAATCGTCATGCAAATGAGGATCCGCCAGATACTGGGCGGCATGGGATAAATCAGGGTAGATAAATGCCTGATTGATGCCAATCGTATCCAGATCCTGTAGCAATTGCGCTTTCTTCTCGCCTGGAATCCTGATTTTTAACCGAATCAGCTGTTTAATCTTATCTCGCACGGTTGCTGGTTTTGAGAGAAGTATCGGCATTAAGAAGGCCCCAGACTGGTTACAAATCCGCTTATCGACAGTGGGGGATGAAGCGAAGACGACTTCCTGCAATTGATCTAGGTTTGGAACTCGGCCAACTACCGGTGAGTCCAACTCAATGTTGGGATAAAGATTTTCGAGCTCAAATGAATCTCAAAGTTGTTGTATTGCGTGCACAACTCCCTTCGATGATGGGACGCGAGCGTGTCCTATCAGTAATTTTAGACTAGAATAAGTTCAGTATACCATATTATAATGCGGTTAAAGGTGCGTCCGTCGTCGCAAAACAGAATTCAAAAATAAAAGAGTTTAGCCAGTGTGAAGCGTCAAAGTGGCTAAACTCTTTTGGTTTGGTTATTAGCGAATGACAACCTTCATCCCAGCTGGCACATGACGATAGATCCAGTGGGCGTCGGCAACGCTTAGACGCACGCAGCCGTGACTGGCGCGTTTGCCTAGCTTGTGGGCCTCACTGATGACGTACTTGCCGTGCACGTTGACGGGAACGGAGTGGAACAGGTAGGTCCCCCAGTCCTTGAAGGACGTCCAGTAGTTGGCGCCTTCCTTAGAACTGGCGTTGTAGAAGTGCTTGCCGCGGTTTTGAATGTGAAAGGTGCCGGTCGGGGTTGGGGATGATTTCTTCCCAGTCGAACAGACCATAGTGTAGAGCACCCGGTGCTTGCTGGTCTTCACGTAGACGCGTTGCTTGGCGATGGCGACCTTGAGATAGGCGTGCTTATATTTCTTCAGATTGGGGTACGCCTTGCTCTCGGATGGCTGTTTCCAGCTGGGAGTGGTGCTGGCCGTGGCAGTAACCGCGTTGACCCCAACGCCACCCAGCAGACCCACGATGGTCAAGAGGGTCGTGATGATGATCTTTACACGTTTCAAATGGAATTCCTCCTTGTAGAATACATTATCATTCTATTAGGAGGTGACAAACCTGTCAATGCGACAAAATAAAAAGTCTGACAACTATTTTCGTGATGAATGGGTGAAAGAGTGATGGATAAGAGAAAATATAAATTAAAAAATAACGGTTAGAATAGTTTACTTTGATCGCCTTTTCCTGTATCTTAAGCAGTGAAGTATCGTTTAGCAGTAAACGATAAAAATGGTGAGTTGCTACCGTAAGTGCAAGCGATAAAAATGGTGAGTTGCTACCGTAAGTGCAAGCGATAAAAATGGTGATCCGCTACCGTAAGTGCGGCCGTTAAAAACGAGGCTGACTGTCAGTCTCGTTTTTTCTTTTTGTCATTCTTTTGGGGGAGATTGTCATGATTTTAGTTTACATAGAGGATAGATATATAACTTATTTAAGGCAATTTGATCATCGAGTATTGCTGAATAAGAGCCATAGACCATATATTGGTATTATTCTCAAAGCGGGAAAAATGAATTATTTTGCACCATTGGTAACCGCTAAGCCAGGAAAAAAGATTAATAAACGATTGGCAATGAACATTTGGGATAACATAGAACAAGATCCGTTGCCACTGAGTTATTTGTCATTTAATAATATGATTCCAGTTATAGAAAGTGTTTGGCGGCCGGTTGATATGGCTGAGTTAGAGTGTGAAGACGTTCAGAAGTTTAAGCTTTTAATTAAAGAAATTAGTTATATTCGGCCGCGAGAATCAGACGTGTTGAAAAAAGCTGCGAGTGTTTATAATAAGCAAGCAGTAGTAGGGATACCGTTTTTTCACCAAATGTGTATTGATTTTAAACTTCTAGAAAGAAAATCGTTAGAATTCGGAATGCATAGAGATATTTAAACATGAAAAATGGGCTTGGGAAAATTCCTAAGTCCATTTTTTGTATAAATCATTTTTATTTTACCCACGAAACATGAAAATCCCCCGAACAATCTCGGCACCAATCAAAACAATCATTGCGGACCAGGTTAATAATGTGGCTAAGCTCCCCATAATGTTGACCTCCTTGTGCACGTTTTAACTAATTTCATTGTACGCCGAAGCGGTAAAACTGACAATGGGTACGCTTACATTTTCTCAAACATCTGAACGGATAGTCGAAACCCATTCGGAAAGAACGCGCATTTAGAAAAATCAGTGATTCAGGTAAGTGACCAGAGGTGGGCCAAAGTGACCAGCTGTGTCGATGGTCTTAGCTGAGTGTTTTTCTCAGCTTAGCCCATGGGACGACCTTTGAGACCGTACTTTGGCTCAAAGTCGAGGTGGAAGCCCGCCCCTAAGGCTGGAACCGACCCCACAGCAGGGCACTTTGAGCCCACCGCCGGGAACGGAAAGTTTTCTAAGAGTTCGTGACCCGAATCAGATCAGCGAACGTGGCCGTCGTCATGCCCGGCGTGATCCGCAGTCGTGATAGGTTGTAGCGACCCTCGGACATCTGGGCGAATCCCTCCTGGGTGGTCAGCGCAAGCTTATAGCCTGCCTGCTTAGCCAAACGGTGCGTCGTCTTGTTGGCGCGACCAGCCGGGTAACACAGCATCTGCGTATTCTGATTGAGCTCACGGTCGAGCCAGCGCTTGGAATTTACCAGCTCCTGCCGCTGTTGCGCGGTTGACAGGGCGTTCAGGTTCAGGTGTTGAACCGTGTGGCTGGCAAAGTCCACGCGGCCGGTCGTCTTGAGCGCCTTCATTTGCGCCAGGGACAGGTGGTTGGCCTTGTGGGTGAAGCCCGTGATGGCGTTGATGGTCACGTGTTGATGGTACTTTTTCAACGTCGGCAAAATTTTCTGATTGTCCTTGTAGGCGTCGTCCAGCGTGATCCAGACGACCTTTTTTTGCGGCACGGTATTCGTGGTCAACGCGCGAATGGCCTGGGCCGTGGTCAGCGTTTCGTAGTGGTGCTTTTCCAAATAGGTCAGCTCCGCCACGACCTGTTTCTTGGGCACCCGCAGCTGGTTGCCGGTCGCCACGCTATGGTACATCAGGATCGGCAATTTCAAGGGATGCTTGAGCTTGAGGCAGGGCGCAGGCTTTTTTGCCGTGACCTCGGTTGCGGAAACATCTTCCTGGGGCACCCGGTTGTGCGTCGCCGGGGCCGTTTGAACGTTTGTCTTGCGGAGCTGGGTGAGCGTGACCGTCCCCAAAATTACGGCCACTAGCGCCAGACAGCTCCCCAACAGCCACCATTTCTTTTTCATCAGTGATTCCCCCAAAAGTCTAGTCTTACCTCTATTATAAATAGTTTAATGAAAAAATCTGGCCTAATCAGCCCGTTGGCTCAATCGCCGGTAATAATCGATGGAGTCCGGTGGCAGGTTCAACGCCGCGGTGACCTCTCTGTCGGTCTTTTGCGGGTGGCGGCGGAGATAGTTAACTAAGTAACCTTGATAGAGGACGGTGGGGCTGAGGGCAAAGCCAATGACCGCTTCGTCCGGTTTCAAATACTTGTGGAGACCGGGCAACGTCAAATGCGGGTCGGCCGCGGCCCGTTGCTTGAGAAACCAGTCATCGCAAAGAAATCGCTGTTGGAGTGGGTCGATGAAGTCCCGAAAGGTCTTGAGAAAGGGCTGCACGGCGGCTGGCCAATCGTGGGTATCAATTTTCTCCGTCACGCCGGGCTTGAGAAAGCTTTGCACGGGATAGCCCTGCGACACCAGCAGAAGGGTCAGGCGCGTGTAAATGTGGAGCCGCTCATCGGCGAGGTAGTCGGTCAGATCGTCGACCCAGCGGTAATTGACCGGTTGCGGCGCCTGCTTGGGCTTGCTTTTAAGGTCGAGCGTCGGCAGGTAGGGCGTCCAGCGGTGCGAGAACAAAAATTTGAAATAGATGTTCAGGTGAGACAACACCTTGTTGTAGGTCTGATTCTGAATCTGGCGGGCGGTGAGCAACATGCTGAGGTACTGCTCGACGTCCTGCGTTTGCAGGTCACGCACGCGGTGGGTCTTCTGATAAGTTGGGTTGAAATTCTCTAAGTAATGGAAGAAATCCTTCAGCGTGGTCGTGTACTCGTCGCGCGTGGCTTCGGCCATGGCCCGGTCGGTTAATAACCGGTTGAAGGCATCTTGGTAGGGGTATTCTTGCGGCATCCAACCGCCTCACTTTCTTTAAAAATAAATTGGGTTGTGATTGCGTTCCCGGCGGCGGGCTCAAACCGGCCTGCTATGGGGTCGACTCCAGCCCAAGGGCAGGCTTCCGTCTCAACTTTGAGCCTGAGGGGCGGTCTCAAAGGTTGCCCGTGGGCTAGGCTGGCACAGAACGCCAGCCAAGACCACCGACACAGCTGGCCAGTTTGGCCCGCCTCTGGTCACTCACAGCCGCGTTAATTTTGAAAGACGTAGTCGTGGGTGGCGGTGTGTTGGTGGTTGGGTGGTTAAATTTCACCGGCGGGTTCGAACCGACCAACTATGGGGTCGCTTCCAGCCTGAGGAGCGGGTTTTCAGCTCGACTTTGAGCCGAAGGGCGGTCTCAAAGGTTGCCCCGTGGGCTAGGCTGGCACGGAACGCCAGCCAAGGCCACCGACACAGCCGGGCAACTTGATCCGCCTCTGGTCACTCACGTTGTGTTAATTTTAAAGGCGTGGTCATGGGTGGCAGGTGTGTTGGCGGTTGGGTGGTCAAACTTCGACCGCCGGCTAAAAAATAATTACGTTAACTTAAGTATACCATTTAGCAGCTAACTACCCGTGGATTGACGCTTTTGACCCAATAGAAAGGGCCCGCCCAAATTTACCGGCGTGCCCTAATCATTTCATATCGTTAACACCTAAGCCGTAACGGTTTCTGCCGCCCGGACCTTGGCGCGGAGCTGTTCCTTTTGGTCTTCGGGGATGAAGGCGCCGTCGATGGCGTTTAGCGTGAGCCGTTCCAGTAGGGACCAGTTCAGGCCAAATTGCTCATGCATCTTCATGACTTCGCTCGTCAGCGTGACATCGGAGACGGTGCGGTCGTCGGTGTTCAAGGTGACCTTCAAGCCGGCACTGAGGAACTCTGCCAGTGGGAAGTTTTCGTAGCCGTCGATGGCCTTGGTCTGCACGTTGCTGGATGGGCACATTTCAATCGTGGCGCCCGCGCGCTTGGCCTGTTCGATGGTGGCTGGGAAGCCGCTCATGTGGACGCCGTGACCGATGCGCTTGGCGCCTAGCGTTAAGGAGACCGCCACGTTGTCGACGGGTCCCGCTTCGCCAGCGTGTAGCGTAAATGGCAAGCCCGTTTTGAGGCCGGCCTTGACTGCGGGGGCGATTTCCAAAGCGGGGTGATTGAATTCATCGCCGGCAAAGTCTAAGCCGACCACGCCCTGATCCTTGAATTTCGCCGCCGTCTGGAAGACGTCGATGCATTCGTCGAGTGGGCGATCACGCATGGCACAAACGATGGCGTTGACGGGGATGCCGAAATGTTTGGTGCCGGCATGCAGGCCGTCCAGTAAGGCCGCAATGACTTCCTCGACGGAAAGTCCCTTGGCCGTGGAAATTTGTGGGGCGAACCGGGCTTCTAAGTAGATGAGACCGTCTTTGGCGGCCGTTTCGACCATGTCGTAGCCGGCAATCTTCAGTTGTTCCGGCGTCTGCATCAGGTCGGTCACGATTTGAAATCGTTTCAGGTATTGGATGAGGCTGTCCGTTTCCAAGGGTGCCGTGGTCAAATCGTAAAGCGCGGCATCGTCGGCGGGCAGTTCGGCCCCGGTGACAGCGGCCATCTTCCGCAGGGCGGACAGAGAGAGTGAGCCATCGAGGTGGCAGTGCAATTCAACCTTGGGGTATTGTTGGACATTTTCTTTAGTAAAAGGTTTGACGTGGGACATTGCTGAACTCCTCCTTCAATATGTAGCGTGTTGCGCCATTCTGGGCTGAACCTTGGCGTTGGTTGGCGCCTTACCGGGCGGAAAAAATGAGATCGGAACGCTGTGGGCAGGACCGCCCAGAGCCAAAGGGCGGTCTCTGGACTCGCTTTGAACCGCCAAGACCGCGTTTCAAAGTCGCCATTTACGCTGCTAGCGCACCGTAAATCCCACGGCTGGACTCGTTTTTTCCGCCCTCACGGCTAACACTGGTTTAGCCCAGATGGCGTGTGGCTGATTGTTTTTAGTCAGTATCAAGTAAAATTTCAGCCAATAGCTTCCTTCCAGTATACCATGTAAGCGTTTAACTATCAGGGAAAATCTGGTCATCTTTGACTGATTCGTGAGGACGACTGTGGGTTCTTCTCAAAAAATCGTCAGTATTTGGCGCTAGTTTGCGGGCGGCCTGGACCGGTTGTTTCGCTGACTTAATTAATCCCCGCATCAACCAAAATAATTTTTGCGAGTGGCCGATGGCTGGGGTTCCCGTGACCGTTGGCTTGGGGACTGGGCTGACTTCCCCGCTGAATGATTAAGGGGTGCTATTTATTGGGTTTCGTGCTAGTATTTAGGCTTACCCAACTGTTTTGAGAACTCTTGGTTTGCGATTCTTGCGGGTGAGTTGACTGCTTTAACGCTAGCAACTTTACCCGTGAAAATGCTGATTAAGATGTCAAATTTTACATTTTTTTTAAATGGCGCAAAACCATTGTTTCCGCGGGGTAAACATTATATGATTAGTTTAATCAAAAAGGCTAATTTGGCGGGATGTTGACCGCCGATTCGGCCAGCTTGGCCAGCTGTTAGTTTGTTTGGCAAAGTAAATCACCATAAAATAAATCAATATCATAAATAACATTAGCAACTTAAACAACTTGGCGTACCACCATTCGGGGGAGTATGACCAGTCTTGGCAGTTACTGGTTTCAAAAGAGAAGGAGCAATTAAAATGGATCAATCTTACACGCGGCTTACGCGGGAGCTTATCCGCAACCGGCGCGCGGGCAAGCGGCGTTACATAACCGGATTCGACGGGATTCGGACACTAGCCGTTTTGGGGGTCATCATCTATCACCTGGCGCCATCGACGCTACAGGGGGGCTACTTAGGGGTTCCCATTTTCTTCGTAGTTTCTGGCTATTTAATTACTTATTTACTGATTCAGGAATGGGATTCAACCCACAGCATTGATATTTTAGGCTTTTACGGACGCCGGCTAAAACGGCTGTATCCCGCGTTAGTCACGATGTTACTGGGAACCACCGCCTATATCACGCTGTTCCAGCGGAGCCTGCTGGCCAATATTCGGGGGACCGTGCTGACCAACATGATCTACGGGTATAACTGGTTTGAAATTAAACACGGCCAGTCCTACTTCGACCGGTTCAGCGGCGAGTCGCCGTTCACCCATCTGTGGTCGCTGTCCATTGAAGGCCAATTCTATTTGATTTGGCCGTTCGTGGTGCTGGGACTTCTCTGGTTCCTGCGTAAACGGGCACGAGCAGCCGCCATTCTGTTTGGCATTGCCATCTGTTCAGCAATCGCGATGGCGGTGCTGTACGATCCTGCCAACACCAACCGGGTTTACTACGGGACGGACACGCGGATGTTTGCGATTCTGGTCGGGACCGCCATGGCCTTTCTGTGGCCAGCGCACAAGCTTAATGAAAATGTGACGACCGCCCACCGGGTCATTTTAGATGTGGCCGGGGGCCTGTCCTTACTGACTTTAGTTTACATGTTCTTTACCATGAACGGCCAAGCGGCTAGCACGTACCGGGGCGGCATGTTCTGGTTCACGGTGCTGTCCGGCATCCTGGTCGGGACGGTCGCTCATCCCGGCAGTGATTTGAACCGGGTGCTGACCAACCGCGCGTTCAGCTACATTGGCCAACGAAGCTACGGCATTTACCTGTACCAATTTCCCGTGATGATTTTCTACGAATCACGGATCAACATTGGGAATCATCCGCTGTTAAACTCGCTGATTGAAGTGGCCCTGATCATGCTGGTCACCGAGATCAGTTACCGCTGGATCGAAAATCCCATGCGGCACTACCACTACGGGCAAATCACCAATGATGTGGCGACTTACCTGCAACAGCCACGGGCGCACCGACTGGTCAACAGCCTGGGCGTCGTGGCGGCCTTACTGTTTGGCCTAACGGCGGTCGGCTTTGTCCAACAGCCAGCCGCAGCCAAGCCAACGGCCCTGCAACAGACGATTACGCAACGGTCCGCCGCTGCCAAGAAGAAGAACGAGGCGGCGGCCAAGAAGCAGAAGGCCTTAGCCAAGGCAGCTTCCAAACGTAAGCACGAAAAGGCCGTGGCGTTCTCCAAGATGTCCAAGGCCAACCAGAAGACGGCGAAGTACTACTTCTTAACGGCCGATGAGTTGATGACCAGTAAGCAAACGCCATTGACGGCGGTCGGGGATTCCGTGTTGCTGGATGACTCCGGTGACCTGCAGAAGGTCTTCCCCGGTGCCATCGTTGACGGGGCTGTGGGGCGTCAGGCCGATGCCATGCCAGGTATCATTAGCAGCTTGTCGCAACGGGGTCAGCTCGCCAAGAACGTGCTGGTCAACATTGGGACGAACGGGTACGTGACGCCAGCCCAGGCTGACCAAATCGTCCACGCCATTGGCCCGAACCGCCAAATTTTCTGGGTCACAGCCCACGTGCCAACGCGTGAATGGCAGAACTCCGTAAACAACCGGATCAACAAGACGGCGGACAAGTACAAGAACGTTCACGTGATTGACTGGTACACGACGGCGAAGGACCACAGTAGTTGGTTCGTTAGCGACCACGTGCACCCGAACGACCATGGGAATCGCTACTACACCTCCCTCATCGCCAAGACCATCACCAAGGTCACTAACGCCAAATAGTCTCTGGCAGCGCCTTACCGGGCGGTAAAAATGAGACCGGAACGCGGTGGGCAGGACGCCCAGAGCCAAAGGGCGGTCTCTGGACTTGCTTTGAGCCTCAAGAAGCGAGTCTCAAAGACACCATTTACGCTGCTAACGCATCGTAAATCCCACGGCTGGGCTCATTTTTACCGCCCTCACGGCTGAGAGTGGTTTTGGGGTTAGTGAGCTTGAACTGGGCGTTGGTTTTGATTCAGTTAACACAATATAAAATGACTTTTACAACAGGACAGTTTACCCATCTTTTTGGGTGAACGTCCTGTTTTGTTTTGGTCAGTTTTCACTGAAATTTTGTGCAGTGTGTGAGGTAATCTGGACTCGTTTTCAGGACAATTGCGTCGTCAAAAAACAGTGAAGTTACTGGGTGATGATGGGCCTTCAGTGATTGCCGAATGCCGATTTAACAGGGATTTGGCGCCTTTAATTTCCGCCACCTTTTAGCCCCTTAACGTTAGTTGGTTTAATTTACCGTTGGGGTCAGATTTTTACAGTTTTTCAGTCGTTTTTAGGAGATTATTCCGGTTACTTTTTTCCGTGCGTGATATGATACCTAGTGAATTCAGGGATGGATTCACCATATAATCTACGGGGGGAATTGTTATGATGAAGAAAGTTGCAATGATTGCTGCGGCAGCTGCGATGGTATTACCTTTAGGGTTAGGCGCCATCGCACCCGCCCAAGCTGAAACGACGGCCTTTGCGGCTGCTAAAGTAGCTGCGAAGAAGACGACTTTGACGCTAGTAAGTAGCAAAGCCATCAAGAAGGCGGCCTTCCACGTGAAGAGCGGCAAGCCAGCCCTGTATAGCGCAGCGTTTGCGGCCGACAAAGCCAAAGTAACCATGGCTAAGAAGGGGACCTTAGCTGGTGGTGCCACTTACTACGCAACCAAGAAGATCGTGGTAAAGACCAAGGCAACCAAGACGGCCAAGGCCAAGAACGTCACTTACGCTTACATCAAGAGCGCTAACGGCAAGGTCAAAGGCTGGGTCGCCCTTTCCAAACTGACTGCGGGTAAATTTATGGCCGCAGATGGCAAGAAAGTGGTTAAGGCTGCCGACAAGATCTCTAGCAAGACCTACACGCTGGTAAAGGCAACGAATTTGAAGAAGAAGGCTTACCACTTTAAGGCGAACCAACCAGCTGTCTTTAGCGGCAAATTCGCTGCTAACCAGTCCAAAGTGACTTTAGCTAAGAAGGGCGTTTTACCAGAAAGCAAGACCTTCTACGCAACGAAGAAGATTACCATCAAGCAAAACAAGAAGAACGTGGCCTACTTGTACATCACTAAGGAAGGCTGGGTTAAGGCTTCTACGTTGACTGCTGGCAAGTTCATGGCGGCTGACTAAGGAAAAGACCTCGGTAGGTTTTAAAAATGGCGCGGGGATGCGGTCCCACGCCATTTTTGTGTGGCCGGTCAATATAACAAAATTTGTAAAGGGTCCGCCGTGCTATTTGCGCAGCATCATGGTAGACTTAAGCCAATCAAAAAGGGCCGCCGCGTGTCAGCACGACCACCCTCCCTGGCTTCAGTTGCAAAACAGTGGCTAGCGACAAACGATAAAGATAACCTTCCGCCGCAGAGCTAAGTGTTTGGGAAGGTTATTTTTTTTGAGTATGATCACGATGGTCTTTGTAGATAGCGAATATCAATGCAAGCACCGATACGCCTACGCCACACCATGTAGCCAAAGCTGAAGCCTCTTTTGTTGGATTTAGTCAAAGACCCATCCCCTTAAGAAACAAAACAGCCACCGTTCCCGCAACGTTCACAAGACCCAGCATACCAGACAATGGGTGAATAACTGGTCTAGACGTCTTACAAATTGCCTTATAAAAACGTTGAAGCCATTCCGGCCGATATTACAGTATTTGTAAGGGGGCAACGCGGTAATCGTGAGGTAAAGGTGGGTGACTTTGAGTTGTTCCAGTAGAGATATTGGCAACGAACAACAACAGCTTTCTCGTCACACGGCTAAATGATACGCGGGAAGGTTATTTTTTGATTACGATCACGATGGTCTTTGTAGATAGCGAATATCAATGCAAGCACTGATACCCCTACGACACACCGTGTATCTAGTGACAGATAACCTTCCGCCGCAGTGCTAAATGTTTGGGAAGGTTATTTTTTTTGCGAAAAATTCCGTAGAAATTAACGGTTACGGTTAAATCACGGGTAGTCAGAATGATTACATCCAGCTAATCATCACGGTTAGTCTGGTTGAAATCAGACCCAAAACTGTTGACCAAGCGGCGCCAAATTTGCCTACTGCGGGTAGTTACGGATTAAACCAGTGTGAGCCGCAGGGGCGGTGAAAAGGTGACCGTAAGTGTGAGTGACCAGAGGTGGCCCAAGGTGACCAGCTGTGTCGGTGGTCTTAACTGAGTGATTTTTCTCAGTTTAGAGCACGGGACGACCTTGGAAACTCGCGGGTCTTGCGAGGTTTCAAGGCGAGGTGGAAGCCCGTTCCTTAGGCTGGAACCGGTCCCCACAGCAGGGCACCTTGAGGCCACCGCCGGGAACGGAAATCTGGCCCGGCTCATTTTCACCGTCCCGGAGGCGACATTTTTAACCCACACCTAATCATTTAGATAAGCCGGCAATCAAGATTGGATCGTCCAATTTCACCGAAAAATTATGACACGACCTGTTGCAATTGCCGTTAGATTAAGCTTTCCTAGCGTTTCTTAGAAATAGCTAATTTTCAAAGTAAACGCTTTACAATGCATGACAAAGCAAGCATAATGGAGTCGTAAAAGGCACATGAATCTACGGAGGTGTTTTTGATGGTAAAGACAAAAGCAGTAATGATCGGTGCAGGCTTAGGGAACATGGCCGCAGCGGTTTACCTGATTCAAGAGGCCCATTGGAGCGGCAAGCAAATTACGTTCTACGGGGTCGATATGCATGGGGCCAACGATGGCGGCACGACCAGCGAATTCAATGATGAATACTGGAACAAAAACCATCCTCTAGACAACCAAACGGGGTACGTTGCCCGTGGTGGCCGGATGCTGAATTACCGGACTTACGTTGATTTGATGGACTTACTGGACCGGATTCCTTCCGCAACCGAGGATGGGATGACGGCCGCTGAGGATACCCACGACTTTGACTCGCATCACCAGACCTATGACAAGGCCCGTCTGTTGCAGGGTGGCAAGGGCATCATCGACGGCGGCAAGCTGGGTCTGAACAACAAGGACCGGGTCTTGCTCTCCAAGTTAGTCTTAATGCCAGATGAAGAAGAAACCAAACTAGACAATATCACGATTGCGGAATACTTTAAGGACGATCCACACATGTTCCAAACCAATTTCTGGTACATGTGGGAAACGACTTTCGCCTTTAGAATTGAAAGCTCCGTCCAAGAATTACGGCGTTACATGCACCAAATGATTTATGAATTTACGCAAATTGAACACTTGGTGGGGGTCAACCGGACCCGTTACAACCAATTTGAAAGTATCATGTTACCGTTGATCAACTACTTGAAAGATCAAGGCGTGACCTTTATTGATAACCGCATCGTCACGGACTGGGAATTTGCGGACAGTGCCTTACAAGACGAAATCACGGTTACCGGTTTGCACATCAAGAATTTGGAAACGGACAGTGAAGACTTAGTCGACATTGATGACGACACCGCCGTGATCTTTACCAACGGATCCATCACCGACTCCGCTACCATGGGGGACTACAACACGCCGGCCCGGGAAAACATGGAATACGGCATCAGTGCCGCTCTCTGGAAGAAAGCCACGGAACGCTTCTACAACCTGGGAACGCCAGACAAGTTCTTTAACGACCGGAAGAATTCCGAATGGGTCAGCTTCACGTTGACCACGAAGAACCACCTGCTGTTGAACGAAATTACCCGGATCACCACGCAAGTGCCTGGGAACGCGTTGAACTCCTTCCTGTCCACGACGCCAATCACGCCACTGGGCCAGAAGGATGTGAACATGTCCATCGTGGTTCACCACCAGCCACACTTTACCACCCAGAAGCCAAACGAATCCGTTATCTGGGGCTACTTCCTGTACCCACGGCGGACGGGTGAGTTCGTCCACAAGCAGTACATCAAGATGACCGGTAAGGAAATGGCCCAAGAACTGATTGGGCAACTGTCCAAGGTCGACCCTGGTCCCGTTAACATCAAGAGTAAGGAACCAGAAATCATGGACAGCATCATCAACAACATTCCGGTTTACATGCCATACGCCTCAGCCCTGTTCAACAACCGGGCAAAGACCGACCGGCCAGAAGTCATTCCGGCACATTCCACGAACTTGGCCTTCACGGGTGAATTTGCGGAACAGCCTTACCAAATGATCTTCACGGAACAAAGCGCCGTTCGTTCGGGTGAAATTGCCGCTTACCACTTTACGGGCATCTCGATGGATAACTTAGTCGATACGCCACGGTACGACAAGGATCCGAAGACGTTGCTGAAGGCGACGAGAAGAATGTTTAGCTAAACAATTAGGGGTAGGGGCCGGTTTAAGTGGCGCAGTCCTCCTTGCGACGGCCATCGCTTATGTTGTGGGCACAACGCCCTTACCCTGGAAATGAAGGAACCGACCTGATTGGGTTGGCTCCTTTTTTGTTGGAAAATTGAAGGGGCTTGGCTAGTCTTGTTGCGCCAAGGATGTTAGACTATCCTCAATACAGCAATCGAGGAGGCCCATCGTGACAGAGGTAGACGCCCAAAATAACCATCACCAACCAGAATCGACTGATCAAGACCACGAAAAACTAACGGGGTTAGAGGAGGCGCTCGCTGATGTGAAAGCGGGACGCGTCACGACGTTTAGTAGTGTAGAAGAATTTTTTGCTTTTTTGGATCGTCCAGAAGACTAGCAAACCAAACAAAAATGACAGCCCAATCATCGCTGATTGTGGCTGTCATTTTTGTCGGCGTACTTAACTCGCCAAGCTATTCACATTGGTTCGATGTTCCGTGGTTCCTTGCCAGAAAGGTACTTTAACCACACCCATCACCTTGTTGGCACTGACGTAGCCCCAGGCCCGGCCGTCCTCGGAGACACTGCGGTGGTCCCCCAAGACGAAATAGTGGCCCTTAGGCACCCGGTTGCCCTTGTAGGTCCAGTTGCCCTTTTGTGCCAGGGAACTCAGCGTCCAATCGCCGGTTCCCGTGGTCCGTTCATTCTGATTGATGAAGGACTGATTGATTTTTTTATTATTGACGTAAATGTAGCCGTTTTGGCTGACGACCTTGTCGCCGGGCAGGCCAATCACGCGCTTGACGTAGTTGGTGTTCTTGGCCGCAGCGGGATCCTCGCCATAAGCGTCGAAGACAATCACGCTGAGGCGTTTTAACTTAAGCGGCTTGACCACGACCATCCGCTCCTTATCGACGAGGTTGGGTTCCATGGAGTCCCCCGAAACCTTGACGACCTCAAACAGGAAGGTCCGCACCAGCACCACTAGGATGAGCGCGATTAAAATGGGGATGATCCAACTAAAAACACTGCGTAACACTTTCATGAAGTTATTTCTCCTTGGTTAATTAGGGTTAGGGGCCAATCACCAGTTACCAGTGATTCTGGGGCAGGCAGGATGACCACAACCCACGGCGACCGCTAAATTCAAGCGACTGATGTCTGTGGTCAATTCTAGCATAGTGGACCCCCGCGTTAGCCCGTTTAGGCGGCCGTTTAGGAAAAAATTAAGTAAACCCCAAGAAAATTCGTTCAAATGGTAGCGTTTCCAGTGAAAATATGTAACAATAAGGACGTAAACCGTTTTATTAACGAAGGAGGATTCATCATGGCTGATAAACAAGAATTGTTAAAAGTCGCAACTGACATGCTCGACAAGGCATACACCCCCTACTCTCATTTTCACGTCGGTGCAGCAGCGGTCGGTGCCAGTGGCAAGATCTACGGTGGCTGTAATATCGAAAACGCTTCGTACGGTGCCACCAACTGTGCCGAACGGACGGCAATCTTCTCCGGTATCGCTGCGGGTGAAAAACACTTCACGGCTTTGCTGGTGACTGGGAACACGGATGGTCCAATTGCCCCTTGTGGGATTTGCCGTCAGGTTATTTCCGAATTCTTTGATGCCGATGCGCCAATCTACCTGACCAACCAGAAGGGTGCTTTCACGGAGACCACGGTTGAGGGCATCCTCCCCGGCGCCTTCGTCGACTTGAACTAATTGTAAATGGTCGTTGCCAGTGCCTCCGGGAGAGTGAAAATAGGACCGGAACGCTGTGGGCGCACGCCCGGAGCCAAGGGGCGGTCTCCGCGCTTACTTTGAGCCGAAGAACACGTCTCAAAGATAGCAATGTCCTAAGTAGCCAAGCGCGCTACTAAGGACATTCCCACGGCTGGACCTATTTTCCCTCTCCCTGCGGCTGATACTGGCAGCTTCCATTTACGTTTGATGTTCAATCGCGGTTGCTTGTGGCTCTAGTTGATGATAATGGTTAAGCAAATCGCTCCCGGCGGCGGGTTCAAGGTGCCCTGCTATGGGGCCGGTTCCAGCCGAAGGGCGGGCTTCCACCTCAACTTTGAGCCAAAGTGCGGTCTCAAAGGTTGTCCCGTGGGCTAGGCTGGAAAAGAACTCCAGCCTAGCCCACCGACACAGCCGGGAACCTTGACCCACCTCTGGTCGCTGACACGGATGTGGCCATTTACGGTTGTTCAATGAGCTTGGTTTTGTCCTTTCCACTTTTCTTGTGATTAGGGACGACACCATCCATTGAAGATTAGTGTTGAGGCGCGATCACTTGCGCCTGATGAGCGACCACAGATTGTTAGGTTAGTTAAATTTTTGAATACTTAGAATGTGACGCTCAGTAGAAACTTGCTGGGCGTTTTTTTGTCGTGGAGTGGGAAGGCGGCTATGGATTTGGTGCGGGTTAAACCCCTGTCAGCCGCAGGGATGGTGAAAATGAACCGTGCTGGTGGCTGTCAGTGACCAGAGGCGGGCCAAAGCGACCGGCTGTGTCGATGGTCTTAGTAGAGTGAACTTCTCTACTTAGAGCATGGGATGACCTTGGAAACTCGCGAATCTCAGCGAGGTTTCAAGGCAAGGTGGAAGCCCGCTTCTCAGGCTGGAACCGGCCCCACAGCAGGGCACTTTGAGCTCGCCGTCGGGAACGAACGCAAACGCGTTCCGGTTCATTTTCACCATCCCGGAGGCGAAGTTTCTAGCCCACCCCCCAACCCCAAACCAAACCCAAAGCGACTTAGCTGAAATCGTAAAATCCAACGCACAACCTGAGCCGGAGAAAGCCAGGACGGAGCCAGCTGTGTCGAGGGTGTTAGTCGGCGTTTCTGAGCCGGCTTACAGCCTGGGGCAACCTTTTAGACTTGCATGATCCTCGCAAGGCTAAAAGTTGAGGTGGGAGCCTGCTCCTCAGGCGGGAACCGACCCCACAGCAGGCGCAGTCCTGGAAGCCGCAGGCGGCCACTCGCACACAATCCGAACCAATTTTACTATTTCAGATAAATTACTTTGACACACACAGTAGTACGTGATACAGTAGTCTCATCAAAACAGAAAAGGAAGTGGCAGCATGGCTGAGGTTATTTCCAAAGATTTAATCCGGGGCCATACGGATACGATTATTTTAAACATCCTGCAGCAGGGAGATAGTTACGGCTATCAGGTGGCTAAGCAGGTGAAGGCGCTGAGTGATGGCCATTACGAGTTGAACGAAGCCACGCTGTACACGGTCTTTCGGCGGTTAAAAAAGAACGGCGCGTTGACGGATTACTGGGGCGATGAGTCACAGGGATCGCGGCGCAAGTACTACCACATCACAGCGGCCGGCACGGATTTATTGCAGGCCAACACGGCGGCCTGGCGGGTGGCTAAGCCAATCATCGACGATTTGATTACGGGCAAGATTACTGAGGAGGACGACTAAGTATGGACGATATCACAATGGAAATTCGCACCCGGCTGGACCAACTATTCAGCCAATACCAACCGTCACGGGCACTGACTGAATTAAAGGAAGAGTTGGTCGGTGACTTGACCGAAGCGGTAACGGATAAGGTCAATCAGGGTCAGGACCCGACCAGCGCTATCGACGAGGCCATGGCTCAGCTGGGCGACATCGATACGCTGCTGAAGGAAGTGGCGGGGGAGGACGACCCGACTAAAAAGGCCGACACCACGGAGCGTGACGACTCGGCCGCGTCCGGTTCTGACCAGGATAGCGACGGTGAAACCATTCATATTGACAACACCGGTGATGAGTCTCGTGTCCAAATTGGTAAGCTGCAAATTCACGGCGACAAGGTGACCTGGGGTGACCACGTGCTGGTTGACGGGGACAATGAGAAGGTCGATCTTGGCAAATTGGTCCAGGTCGATGACGACCACGTAACGGTGGCTGACGGCTTGGTCGACGTAAATGGCGATGACGTCAAAGTCAATGGCGAGCGGCCACGGCGGACCTACGTCGAATCTTTGCGGTTGGTCAACACGCAATCATTTGCTATCGATGACATTAATGAACTCGACATTAACTACCGCGATGCGGCGGTCAAGTTGGGACCGGCCAACGCCAATCAAATTGTGGTCAACGAGTACATGAGCCGCGACAACAGCCGTTACTACCTGCGGGCAACCCGGCACGGCAAGTTGTTGGCCATCAAGCAGGGTGACCGGCCGCGGTTGTGGCCACTTCACGCCCGGACTGAAATTTTCCTGCCCGCTGATTTAGCAGGCAAGGTCCTGGTTCACGCCGGCAACGGCAGTTTGGAAATCAGCGACTTGCGGGCCGACTTAGCCGTCGATGCACACGCCACGAACGGCAGTGTGCGGGCCTTCGACGACCACCTGAAGCAGTTGAAAATGCACTCGACCAATGGCTCCGTGCGGCTCGACCAAGTAACGGCTGCGACTGACCTGTTCAGTAAGAACGGCAGCGTCACGGTGCGTGAGGGTGCCGGGGACGTCCGCGTTGAATCCAGTAACGGCGCGGTCCGCCTTTACGATCACGTCGGGAATGCCGATGTACAGAGTCACAACGGCGCCATCAAGCTGGACGGCGTTACGGGGCAGATTCATGCAGCCACGGCCAATGGGGCCATTCGCGGCAAGAACGTGAACGGCGGGGGCATCTTCAGCACCGGCAATGGTAGCGTGAACTTACAGCTGACTGGTCTGACCAGTGACGTGTCCGTCGAGAGTGGTAGTGGCAGTGCCACCTTGCAGATGCCGTTACTGACGGACTACCAATTTGACGCGAAGAATTGGAGCGCTAGCGTCAAGGTGCCAGAAGAAGCGAAATTAAGCCTCGCTGACGACCACCACAAGATTGGGACTGTGGGGGAGAACGCCGAACATCGC
Source organism: Levilactobacillus mulengensis (assembly GCF_003946045.1). GTDB lineage: Bacteria > Bacillota > Bacilli > Lactobacillales > Lactobacillaceae > Levilactobacillus > Levilactobacillus mulengensis. The sequence continues at coordinate 300,201 of NZ_RHNW01000003.1, forward strand.
GTGACCATTCAAGCCAGCTCTGGTAGTATTCGCTTAAGTTAGAATGCCTTAAAAAAAATCCGTGGACAGTCAATCTAATTGACTGTGCACGGATTTTTTAGGGCAATTGGTTTAGGCCACTCAATTAATCAATCTATGTAACTTTCTAATTGTTACCAGTTCACTTAAACTGTGGTCAAATTTTTAGGCCATGAGGGTTTATAATCTAGGTAGACTAGGACTAACTTAAAAGGGACTTTTTCGGAATTTGCGGATTGCCGAAAAAGCCAGACGGATTAAATGAAGACAGCGTTTTCTTTGAATTGTAAAGAAAAAGCCAACAATTTAGCAAAAAGGGGTTTATTTTTTGCTGGGGAGAGGCGATACTAGAAGAAGTTACTGACGAGAGCCCTCGTAGAGATGCCACCAAGATTGTAATTGGTGTAAGTGCACTTGGCTGATCCCGGTCAGGGGAATTTCCCGAGAATGGCCCGCAGCTAAACCGAGGTAAACGGTGGAAGCTGAAACGTAGTCGACGGTTCCCGTATACGTAACGTTGTTGAATATTAGCGTGGTCACTTGATTGTTTTGATAGGCTAGTTGGAGTAGGTGTTTAATTGGCTGGCTAACACGTTGCATGATAATCATCACGTCCTTGATGAAATAAGATTAATTTCATTATAGAACATCCGTTCGCTTTTTGAAACCCAATTTTTAATATTACTGGATAACTTAATTTAATGGTAAAATGTACGGAGGGTTGTCCATTTGGGAAAAGCTGACCGGTGACGGGCGGAATTTCATCAGCTAAAATTAAGACCCATAGCTGTGCGCAATCAAAGGACATAAATGACAGCGCCTGGCGCTGGACTAGAAGGAGTAATGGACTGATAATGACAGAATCGACTAATGAGGCTGTAACCGAAGCTGAACTGAAAAAAGAATTTGACGATCTTTACATGCACATTTTCAAATATATTGGTGACTTTGTCTCCATCCCTACGCAGAAGTATAACCTCACCTTCGAAGCGTTCATGGTCATGGACAATGTCGCCCGAAGCAAGAACGGCCAAACTTTGGTTGAACTCGCTAAATTAGAAGGCGTCTCTAAGAGTGCCATTGCTCGCCAAGTCAACGTTTTGTTGAAAGAAAACTACGTGATGCAAAAGGTTGACCCTAACGACCGTCGGGTGAAGTACATTACCTTGACGGCTGCCGGGAGCCGGGTTCAACGGAACCTCTCCCAAGCCACTGACGAAAGGTTCCACCGTTGGTTAGAATTTTTCGGTGGCAAGGACGAAGCCGAACGCTTCATCAAGGTGCTGCACCAAGCCAACGAACGGGCCGTCGCTGCCGGATTTGTCGGCTTCGACAGTCTGCACGACAAGCGCCGGAACTCCAACCGGAGCCACACGAATCACTAGTAAATAAGTAAACTGTTGAAAAGGCGTGGGCAGTCCACGTCCTTTTGACTGCGTAAAATTAAAAACGGTGTGACCTTGAGAAATTTCTCGGTCACACCTTTTTTTGTTGTCGAAATGTTGGCGCCACATAAATTGTATCAAAAAAGTTCAGTCAGCGGGATCGGTCTTTGGGGCCAAAGACTAGGTAAGTGCTAACTGAACCAGCGTGATACATAAGCTTAAGAGAAACCAGAAACCACAGCGCAAATAAACACCAGTGTAGGGGATGGAGGCGGAGGGGGTCAGGTACGAGCAACGGTGTCGGTGTTCTTAGATTGCGCGGGTTGGGCGCAACCTTAGAACACGGGCCAACCTTCCAGACGTGATTTATCGGCTGGAAGTTGCCCTGAAGACCGTCTCTCAGGCTTCAGGTCTGCCCCACCAGCGTCGAAATCCTTGACCTGTCGTAGCCGGAATCCCCGGACAACAAGCAGGTTATTTACGGCGTTGGCTCTCGCGGGTTAGACGGCGGTAGACCTCCGCTCCCACCAGATCGTTCGTGACCATCCACACGATGTGGCCTAGCGATTCGGACACGTGTTCCTCCGTAGGTTGGTCCTCAGCAGCGGGAACGGTACCCATGGCTGGCATGATGCCAAGGTGGAAGGCGACCCAGATGGCGAGGCCAAACCAGGTGCCAGCGTCTTTTTTTACGTCCGGAATCTTCTCACCGATGATTTGGTAAAGTACGGCAAACGTGGTCGAGAAGCCAAAATGAATCACGTAGCTGACCCACGGCAATTGTTGGCCGGAGTAGGTGTAGGTGGCGTGCGTCACCTTAGCAGGGATGCCGAATTGTTCCAGCAAACGCTGAGGTGGGTTGGTGGCGTTGCGTTCCTCAGTGCGGGGTGGCAGGACGTTTTCCCAGCCGAGCTTAACTAAGCCGGAAACAATCCCGGCCGCGCCGCCAGCGATGACGGCTGCGCGGAGATTCAATGGATGACGTTTAAAAAGAGACATGGAAGATTCCTCCTTCGGAATAGTTGCTACGACCTAAATTATAGCCTTTCGGAGATAGGATTGGGGCAGATTTGTTTGTGGATTTTGGAACATATGGTTTAAAGGGGCGGAAGAGAAAAGTTGATTTTAGACAGATTAGATAATATGTACCCGTAAAATTATTTAATTATAGGACGTCAGTTGTTGTAACGGTAAATTGAATAGTTAGTCATGGATTAGCCATGCAAATGGTCGGGTTTTAAAACATTTTCGACATTTAAGCTTGCTTTTAGTTTAGGGGAGGTGCATTATAAGAAACAGTTCGAGTTTATCTTTCAACTTTTGAATTGATGATGAATGTTGAGTGAAAAAACGTGATGTCATGGCATTTAGACAGCACATGAAATTCATGCGGACACACATGTGAATTGAGTAACAATCACGACTTTCACCATAACTCCTTACCTGTGAGAACGATTTGTGCGAATCGATTCCATAGGTAAGTTAAGCAAACATTCAAGGATCTTATCAATTAAAAAGTCAGAAAGATAGGCTTCACCAAATAGTAGGGGGGACTGACTTATGCAGTCAAGAAACAAAGTCATGGACACTAGAAACAATGTCCAGGTAAAAAAATGTACAAAGTCGCTAAACTACGGTCTTTTGGCCGGTACGATTCTCTTAGGCCTTAGTCTGGGACTGGTTCCAGCTAAAGCGTCAACGACCGATGATGCCGCGGTTAATGCCACCACGCCTAAGGTAGATGATACACAAACGGTGGGTGAAACGCCAGCAACGCAACCAGCTGCGGTCTCATTGGGCAAAACCAATACTGAAACACCAGCCGCACCTAAAGCGCCTGCCAAATCAGTAGAGAAGCCAGTCACGGCTGTTCAGCCGCAAAAGCCTGTTACCGTGGACTCCAAGACAAACGCAGAAGACGCAACACCTGAATCGCCAGTTACAGCCGACAAGAAGGAATTAGCCAGAGAGGCACCAGTGGCTGCCGATGCAGCGGTGCCGGCTGATACGGATACATCAACCGATGCAGGCACATCAACTGACACCTCAAAACCAGCTAATGATACGACTACGCAAACAGATTATGCTAGTGCCACGCCCATTACGGACAATCCCAAGGCCGTGGTTCCCGATGGCACTCAAAAACTTGATGGCAAGTACGCCTTCATTCCTAAATTTAACGGGAGTGGAACGACAGCAGTTTCAGTGATTGGAACCGAAAAGGCTGTGACCAAGAAGAATACGATTGCCGCAGATCTGGTCAACGCGACCAAAGGACAAGTGGGCTTTAAATACACTAATGTCGGGTTTGACGCCGCCGGCAACAGTATGGATATGAACATTCTTTATACCGACTGGGGTCGTTTGGACCAAACGGATCCGGCTTACGTGGAGACCTATACCACGATGATTTATTCAAACTTCCGGGGTGCCGGTTGGGGCGATGTGACCTACGAGTTTGTCCGCAGTGATTCCGGCAACCCGGAGAATGTCACGGGCTTGATGACCTTGACTGATATCGACGGTAATCAAACGGTTAGCGTCACGGATAGTCAATGGGCCGGTATCGATAACCTCTATATCCCCAAAGGCGATGACCCAATGAGCGGTCAAAATGATAACTGGCTACGGTACACGGAAAATGATGGCTACGTGACCATCGTCTCACCAGATTCGGGGAATACACCTTCTGATGGACAATATTCAATGTTGACTTTTACTTATACCAATCAAAGTTCCTTAACGTTCCGGTACAGTGATGGGACTGATGGCACGGTACCAACCAAGTTGACGGCGTGGGGCGTTAATTACATTCCCCAAAAGCCGTTGGCCACGGCAACGGTTACGCCAACCATCACCGTCAGTGATAGTGATGAAACGACCGTCTTACGGGATACTGTTAAGGATGGCGAATCCACTTTTACATATAACATCAACCAGGTTATTCCAGATGAGTGGGCGCAATTTTATTATGGTAGCATCGCACTCACGGGGACCTTGCCTAAAAACACCAGTGTGACCAATTTCAAGGTGTTGGATGAGGTCGGTAATGACGTCACCCAGCACTTTACCAATGAGAGTACCGGGCAAACCTTCAAAGCCACCGTTAACGCAGATTACTTACAGAGTGGTGATTTCTATGGCCACCGGTACACAATTCAGCTGAATATGAGCGTGCCACAAACGGATAACGTGCAACAACTGAGCTTTAAGATGGCAACCACAATTGACGGCGATACCAAGGCGTCTAATTCAGTGACGACATTGGTTGATAAGAAACATTATTTGGTGACCCATTATTACGTTCAGGGAACCACCACGTCAGTCGCGCCCGACCAACGGCAACGAGTCATCTATGGGTCAAGCTATACGACGAATGACCAGACGCTGGATAATTACCGACTAGTTGGTCAGATTCGGACTAGTGGGACCTTTACCGATGAAAATCAAGCAGCTATCTATGAGTATGCGCCGCTAACGGTCTCGATTCCGGTCAAGTACGTTGATCAAAGAGGCAAAGAAATTTCACCCGCAACGAATCTCACGGGGCGCTTGGATACTCTTTATGACGCCAACAATTTGAAGCGTGATTTGACCGGCTATGACTTGAAATCTGTCGAAAATGTGACGGGAACCTATGCGGAGAATAATGCCGCAATTATTTTCCATTATCAGGCTAAGACCATCACGATTAAAATTCACGACATTGATAATTACGAAAACAACTTGGATAAGGAATTGGGTCTTACCCGCACGATTCAAGGCCTGTATAACGATCCTTACCAGTTGTCAGTTTTAGATGTGCCGCAGTGGAGTGAAATCTATTCGGGTGCGAAGTCGTTGCTGTCGGGAACTTATTCGGAGAATCAGACGATTACGTTGCATTACAAGCAGGCTTGGAATCAAAATTTTGATAATTATGACGGTTCAGAAACGATTCCAGTTTTTAATGGCTTGGATAAATTTCTGGGAGTTATGCAAGTTCACCCTGATAAACATGAAGATGTTACAACTGTTTTAATTAAACCAAAGGGTAAATATTTAGTTGGAACACTCGATGATGACACTAACGTTGAGACATTCCACCAACAGGCAGTTGTCACTAAGGGAAAGTCCGTGACAATTACCAGTAATACCGGTGAAAAGATCCGCGTATCAGTCTCGAAGTCCGGCGCAATCACCATTGCTCAGCTGAACAGCAAAACTTTACCAGTAGCCGACCGGGCAACAGTTAATGCCAAGGGTAACGAGATCAAGCAGTATATTGATACCAAAAGCGCTGTGAATGGCTTAAAGAGCACAGTTCTTTCAGAGAATGGGGAGTACAGCTTTCAAAAGGCCACGCAGTCTTGGCCGAATGGCTATACGACTAGTTATGACAGTACAAATCCGACTAAGGTTAAAATTACGATTCGTAACGCCAAGGGAAAGATCGTCTACAGTAAGGCAAACTTTAAGCTGACTAAAAATGCCCAAGTTAAGGTTGGGAAAAACCAGTGGATCTTCAAGGGTAACGCCCATGGCGCCTTGAAGGCAGAATTAATTGTTGCCAATAAGGCTGGAAACGGCAAGGCATATACGCAACAACTAACCTTTGGTGGAACGTTGAAGTGGACGAGTGTCGCAAGCATTCGGCATCATCAGGTCACTGGAGTTACGACGTTAACCTACGGCCAATACCGGGAACAGTATTACGATGATGAACCCGCGGCAAGCTCAGCCAAGAGCGGCCACGTTATCGGAACGCAGAAGGTCACAAAGAACAGCAAAGGTCAATGGAAAGTAGCCAGCTTTACCCAACAAGGACAATTAATTGGGAGCACAACCTACCAGTTGCACGCGAGGGTGAAGGTCGCAAGTGACTTTGCGAGACTCTCAGCAAGTGGACAAGCAGATTGGTTGTCTGCACACAGCAGTGTCGTGGCGCATTATAACGGTAATGGTCGAATGATTAATAATAATCGAAGTACAGAAGACAATGATACTAATAATTGGGACGTCCAAAAGGATAGTACAGACTCTTCTCAAGTAACAGCACATCTTGGATTGCCACAGACCGGAGATGACCAATCCAGTTTGATGACTGGCCTAGGAATTTTAGGAATTATTTTTAGCTGGTTATTAGGATTGGGTCGAATTAAGCAGGGGGAACGCAGAGATGATTAAAAAGTTATGGCTAAAAGTATTAGCCTTATCATTGATATTTAGCTTAGTCGCACCTTTGAGTGTTGGAGAAGCAAAGTCTAAGAAGGTACCTGTCGTCCACAAGATAGTGACGATTAAAGACGTCGCACCTAAGAAGAAAGTACCTACACTTAGCATCACTAAAAAGTGGTATCGTCCAAGGTCCTTTCCTAAACATTACCAGGCACAACGTCTGACTGGTAAGGATGCCAAATACTCTGGTCATGAGATAGTAGCTGAAAAGGGTGGCCAATATTACTTAAAACGGTACGGATTTCTGATAGATGGGGCTAGTAAAGGCGGGTACCATCACGTCAAGTTTATTGGACGTCATGCGGAACCGCAAGGTGTTGTTATTGTTCACGGAAGCTTATACATTCAGATGACGTATAAGCATAAAAGAAAGTATTTGAGAAAACATAAGGGAGCAAAAAATCAGCGAAAAGGGCGTATTATTAAGTATAATCTGTCAAAGCTCAATTCAGTTGTAAACAAGAATGGAAAGCATGCGAACATTGTACATGCACTTCAGAAGAGTAAAAAGTATCTCTACACGAAGCACACTAAGAAGGGAGTAAGAAATAAACGAAAGAGGGCTGCTAAAAGGCATTTAAGCAAAACCAATTATAAAATATACTCTGCAATTACCTTTGGACCAATGTATAAAGCGGGACACGGACAGAGCTTTGCATACAATAAAAAACAAGATTGTTTTTATAATGCGAGTTATCGACTAGCGAGTGACAAGCCAAGTAAGAATGGGGCACATCCTTTTAGTCTCCAGAAGATCAGTTTGTCTACGTTAAAGCCAACAAAGATTTGGAGGCTTAATATTAGGTTCATGACGACTAACGTGTACGGAAACTACAAGGCCTATCGATATTTGCAAATGCATGATTTAACTTTTGATGATTCGAATCATTTTTATTTCACACAAATGTATGGGGGGAGACAAAAACCCAAAAATCGAATGAAGATGTACGTTAAAAAGTATAAAGGGGAAAAATTCATCCCAAATCAAAGCTTTTATAAGAGCTTCAATAAGTCAGTAGAAAAATCAGCTTATATTTACCGCGGATATTTGACGAAAAAAAGCGCACATATTAAGTTGGTACAAAAGGTATCTAATTCACTTGGGAGTGTGTCACAAGGGCTTTCTCATGAAAAGACCAAGAAGAAGGATAGAATATTCATTGTCTATGACAACGCATATATGTCATTGCCTACAAAAAAGCTTGGTCATAAGATCTCACAAAAGCAGGTTAACTTTACAGTTTTAAGTTCAAAGTTCCATCGAGAATCTGAAGGCATGGGAATTACTAGCCAAGGGCATGGTTACTTGGTCATGAATCGAAGTGCAGAAGTTGCAAGGACAACCGGAAAAGTTCACTAAGGAGATAGGGATAATGAAACGAAGAACGTTCATGATTTTAGCTATATTGGGCATATCAATAGCTGGCTGTACGAACAATGGATCTCAGGAGAAAGTAGCTTCCGCTAGCAGCTCCTCAAGCAAGGTCAGTACCTCATCAAAGTCATCGTCGAAGGTTGCTCTGCCTGTGGGCAAAATCATTTCACGCAAAAAAATGAATGTTGACGATGCATATAAGGTATCGAGCAAAAAAGCGATTTTTTATCGTAGTCTTAAAGAGTTTGGAACGAAGTCAGGATTTTATTCGAATTATGAAATAGTTCATGGGGCGAATTTGACGTTAGGTGTTTCCGAAAAGATTGTAACCACTAAGGGTGTCTATTTTCACATGGTTAACTATCTTTCAGGTGGATTTGAGAATGATGTGACGCCTGCTGAAGAAAATAAGGCGTACGAAGACCAGGGGTACATTCAGGCCGATTATGTTAAGCCAATAAAAACGGTGACCCAATCATGGACTTATGCTCATAGGCAACCATATTATTTGGCTTATCCATGCAATCACCGAATTTGGACGAGGCCAGCTTATACGGTCCATTACACATATATTTCCCATACGTTTGACCGGTTATCACATACGCAGTTGTATGCGACTAAAGAACTGGTTAAACGAAACGGTTCACACTACCTGTACTTGGAGACGGCGCACCGAAAGTTGGGGTGGGTTTATAAATCACCTAAGGTCCTAGTCAAAGGGAAGTTTGTGGATCCAAGTAAGCAGTTACTTAAGAAGGAAAAGAGCGAGAAATTACAATCACATGTGCAATCAGTAAAATCCACTAAGAGTCGTGTGGGGATTAATGATAGCTTATCCATGCAGCAGCGGGCCTACGTTATCAAAAATAAGAGGGGAAAAATCGTTCGGGTATTGGTTATGGGGATGGATAACCGACCAACTAAAGTCACCTTTAAGAATGGCCAAGCAACTAAGCTGATTAGCTACACGTATCGGCGTAAACCATGGAAGACAACTACAAGTCAAAAGAAATTACGACATTCTTTCTGGGCACACCATATTTACATTGATACGCCAACGACTAAGACGTTCTTTTATTCCCAAAAGAGCAAGAAGCTTTTGATGAATAAAACGATTGGGTCAGATGGGATGGCAACGACAACCATTTATCGGAACGGTACAGTTAAATTTATGACCCATCCGTATAAAGAGATCATTACTTATCCATATGCGAGATTCAAGTAACTATCTCCTGGAGAAGTCATTGGTCACTTGAACGAATCAAACAGAACAGGCTTATCCATTCAGACTAAGTGTCTGTACGGGATAGGCCTGTTTTGTTTCAGGACAGGAGTTAATCTGACGAAGTTATGAGTCACTGGTCGTCCTCGATAGTCACTATCCCCGCACAAAATTTTAGAATATGGTAAGGTGAAACGGTAGCGCGCTGATGGCAGGGTAAGTGATTATCTGACTAACATTACAAGACTATCTGTCATCAACTCAAGTAAAGAGTAGCAAGTACAGACTAACGCCACGACAGCCGCAAAAATACTGAAAATAAGCCAGTACGGTCGATGTAAGTGACCAGAGGCGGGCCAAAGTGACCAGCTGTGTCGGTGGTCTTAACTGAGTGATTTTCTCAGTTTAGCCCACGGGATGACCTTTGAGCCCGCCGCCGGGAACGGACACCACCGCGTACCGGCGGCAGCTTTCACCATTTCCATAACACAGCGTTAGCCCAAAACCATGAGAGGGGAAGAGAAGATGCAACCAACTTTCAAGCAAGGCTTCATTGACATCAAGGATGCCACGCAAAACAACCTGCAGCACGTGAACCTGCGGGTGCCCAAGTACCAGACGACGGTGTTTGTCGGGCTATCGGGGTCCGGCAAGTCTTCGCTGGTGTTTGACACGATTGCGGCGGCCTCACGGCGGGAACTGAACGAGACGTTCCCCAGTTTTACGCAACAGTATTTGCCCAAGTATGGTCAACCGCACGTCGGTGACATTGAGCATCTACCGGTCGCCATCGTCATCGCCCAACAGCGGCTGGGGAAGAATGCCCGGTCGACGCTAGCCACGTACACTGGGATCTATTCACTGCTGCGGTTGTTATTTTCGCGAATTGGTAAGCCCTTCATCGGCTATTCCGACAGCTTCTCGTTCAACCTGCCACAGGGGATGTGTCCGGCCTGCCAGGGCCTGGGCTACGTGGACGACATTGATGAAAGCAAGCTGATCGACCCCGAAAAATCGTTGAATCAGGGCGCCATCACGTTTGTTAGCTTCGGGCCAGATACCTGGCGGTGGCGGCGGTACGCGACCAGCGGGCTGTTTGATGACGACAAGCCCATCAAGGATTACACGGCCGAAGAATATGAGCTGCTAATGCACGCGCCGCAACAGAAGTTGGACCATCCCGGCGAGGGCTTTCCCCGCACGGCGCTGTATGAGGGCGTCGTGCCGCGGATTCGCCGCTCCGTGATTGGCAAGAAGGAAGCCGAACACCACCGCGAGGCCATTGCGGAAATTGTGACCCGCAAGCCCTGTCCCGTTTGCCATGGTACGCGGTTGAAGCCGGAAGTTCTGACCAATCACCTCAACGGCCACAACATCGCCGAGGTTACGGCCATGGACCTGCGCCACGTGTTGGCGTTCTTGCAAGGGATCACCGAACCGCTGGCCGCCGACGTGGTGCGCGAGCTCAGCACCAAGATTCAGTCGCTGGTCGACATCGGCCTGGGCTACCTGACGCTGGATCGCGGTACCAGTTCGCTTTCCGGTGGGGAAGCCCAACGGATCAAGATTGCCAAGTACCTGACCAGCGCCTTGGTCGACATGGTCTACATTTTGGATGAACCCAGTGTCGGGTTACATCCGCACGACATTCAGTTGGTCAAGCAGGCGTTGACTCGGTTGAAGGATAAGGGTAACACCATTTTAGTGGTCGAACATAACCCAGCGATGATCGACTTCGCGGATTATGTCGTCGAAATGGGGCCGTTAGCCGGCAAGGGCGGCGGGACCGTCACGTTTACCGGGACCTATCCGGAACTGTTGGCCTCGGATTCGCTGACCGGTAACTGGTTGCGCCAGGCCCATCACTGGGGCGCAGAACGGCAGCCGACCGGGCATTTAGCCTTACGACACGTCACGCAGAACAACTTACAAAATGTGGACGTCGACGTGCCCCTGGGCGTGATGACCGTCATCTCGGGGGTTGCCGGGTCCGGGAAGTCCTCGTTGGTCACGGCACTGAAGTCGCAGCTCACGGAGGACTATATTGACCTGGCCCAAGCGCCCGTGGGCATCAACATCCGCTCGACGCCGGCCACCTACCTGGGCATTTTGGATGAGATTCGGAAGCTCTTCAGCGATGCCAACGGTCGGGTCGGCACCAGCCTGTTCAGCTATAACGGCAAGGGCGCCTGCCCGCGGTGTAAGGGAAAGGGCGTCACGATTACCAACATGGCGTTCATGGACCCGGTCGTGCAGACCTGTGAGCTGTGTCACGGCCAGCGCTACAGCGAGGAAGCCCTGCAGTATACCTATCAGGATAAAAATATTGCGGAAGTGCTGCAGCTGTCGGTCAAGGCGGCGACGACCTTCTTCCAGGACACGCCCAAGCTCGCCAGTCAGTTGGCCAACCTGGACCGCGTGGGCCTGGGTTACCTGACGTTGGCCCAACCCCTGACGACGCTGTCCGGTGGGGAACTTCAGCGGTTGAAGCTAGCGGTCGAACTGGGCAAGCGGGGGACCATTTACCTGCTGGACGAACCCACGGCCGGCCTGCATTTACAGGACACCGCGCGCCTGTTGAAGCTGTTCAATGAATTGGTTGCGGCAGGCAACTCACTGATCATCATCGAGCACAACCTCGCTGTGATCGGTCAGGCCGACTGGTTGATTGACGTCGGTCCGGATGCCGGGCGCTACGGCGGTCACATCCAGTACAGCGGCACGCCGCGCGAGTCCGTCAACGTGGCCGATTCGCGGACTGGGGTGGCGTTGAAACGCTGGATCGCTGAAAATTAAAAATTGAGGGAATCCGCTGTCTGGTTTGGGGACGGCGGATTCTATTTGTTTGAAAACAAACGCAGGTTTTTACTTGCATATGTCACATGACCGAAGCAATAGTATGCTAAAATCTAAGCTAAGTAGTTTGAGAGAGGGGAGGAAATCATGGCTGTTTTAAGAGTGCCAGTTGATCAGAAGGTCATTCACTGGGCAATCGACCACGGTGAAAAGACTGAGGCTGAGTTAATGAAAAAGTATCGTCTACGAACGTGGGAAAATCCTACGACCAGTCAAGACTATCCGACCTTTAAGCAACTCCAAGATTTTAGTCGGGATACGCGTATCCCGTTTAACTACTTTTTTAAAAGCGAATTACCTCGTGAAGAAAATGATTTTGTTAGGTTTAGAACAGTTAACAATGCGGCAGTCCAACCTAGCCGGCGTTTGATTGAAACCATCCACACCATGGGTTCTCGACAGGAATGGCTGAAGCAATATTTGTTGGATCAGGATGACAATAGCCGGTTTAAATTCTCACATTTTTTTACCAGCCAAATGGATCCGGTGGTCGTTGCCCAAAACGTCAGTGACCTGTTAGAGTTACCACCAATGGCTAATTTAACCATCAGTGATGATGACTTCTTTAATCTGTTACGGCGCAAGATTAGTGCGTTAGGTATCATGGTCATGCAGAGCGGTATCGTTGGGTCTAATACGCGTCGGCCGCTAAATGTCGCTGAATTTCGGGCGTTTGTTTTGGTCGACGAGGTTGTTCCACTGATTTTTATTAACAGCGGTGATAGTAAGAAGGCAAAGATTTTCTCACTAATTCACGAGCTGATTCACGCCTTTCTGGGAAGTAATGAGATTCTAAATGTGTCACCAGAGGCGGATATCGTGACGGAACGCTGGATCAATGCCGTGACAATTAATATTTTGCTGCCGGTTAATGTTGTTAGACGGGCACTGGTCAGCCGTGAATCAGCTGTTGAGAATCTCAAACGATTGTCGAAGAAATTTCACGTCAGTGTTGTGGCCGTAGCAATTCGGCTAAAGACGCTGGGAATCTATGGCGAGGCCGAATTAGCTTGGGCGCAACGTTATCAGGAGGCTGGTTTGCAGGCAAAAGCTAGACCAGCTGGTGGTAATTTTTACAATACCGCCGTTTCCCGAGTTGATCCGCGCTACGCGAATGCCGTGATTAATGATGAGTCACAGGGAAAACTAGGGGTTGCCACAGCTGCGTCGATGCTAGGGGTTACGTTGAAGACTTACGACGCAACAGTTGATCGAATCATGGGGATGGCGTGATAGTTTGACGTCCAGACGGTGACTATCTATGAGTTGCTGGACCGACTGAAGCTGTCGGTATGAATTAGAATAGAGGTATTGGAGAGCGATTACTCAGGAAGCTAAGGGTAGTCGCTTTTTGAGTGGTCGAATACCGCTGACGATGTGTAAAATTTTAGGACATACTCTGGAATTGACAATTATCAAGTTATTGGTCACCGTTTCGCGGTAAACTAGGTTCTGTTGTTAGCGCGCCACGTCGGATGAGATGGCGCGAGTCACGTAAATCAGTTATTGAAGCCACCCGTGGTAAGATTCAGGGTGGAAATGAAATTAAAAAGAGGAGTTTTTACGATGCCATTAATGCGGATTGATATGTTTAGAGGTCGAAGTAAAGCCGAAATCAAAAAATTCTGGATATTTCCTATCAGGTGGCGACGGAAGAGCTACATCTGTTGCCCCGAGACCGGTACCAAATCGTGACCCAGCACGACCCGGAAGAAATGATCATACAAGACGTTGGCTTGGGATTCGACCGGACGGATCAGTTCCTAATGTTCAGTCTGACCTCCAGCCCCCGCGCCGAGGACGATAAGCAACGCTTCTATGCGCGGCTGGTAAAGGAACTCGAGGCTGGCGCTGGTGTCGCCCCCGCTGATGTGATGATCAATATCGTGGGGAATACGCGAGCAGACTGGAGCTTTGGCAATGGCGAGGCACAGTTTATGAATGGAAAGCTGAAGTAACTTTAACTTAATAGATGAGGAGAATGGGTTTGAAACAAGCAAAGACGATTGTTATTACGGGTGCAACTAGTGGCATTGGTCAAGCAACGGCGTTATTGGCCGCGAGTCATGGGCATCGCGTTGTGTTAGCCGCGCGTAAGGAAGCGGACTTGCAAGCCACGGCGGCAGCCATTCACCAAGCGGGTGGTCAGGCGATTTTTAAAGTGACCGATGTCAGTAACCGGGCTGAGGTGCAGGCGTTGATTGATTTTGCCTTAGCCGAATATGGTCGGATTGATGTTTTAGACTTGAACGCTGGCGTGATGAGCTTTGCGCCAATGAATGAGGGCCGAGTCGATGAATGGGAAAGAATGATCGACATCAACGTGAAGGGGGTCTTGTACGGCTTGGCTGCGGCGATTCCGGTCATGGAGAAACAGCGGAGCGGCCAGATCATTGCGACCGATTCAACGGCTGGCCATCAGGTCGGGCAACAGTTTACGCCAGCACTAAATTTAGCGTGCGAGCCATCATGGATGGGGTTCGCGCGGAAGAAGCCGGAGCGCACATCAGGACCATGATGGTTTCCCCAGCATTTGTGAAGACGGGGTTCTTTGCGGACCAGCGCAACGCTAACCTGGAATCGGTCCCGAAGCTGCGGCCTGAGGATATCGCAGCCTCGGTGGTCTTTGCCATTGAGCAACCGGCGAATGTTGATATCAATGAAATTGTTTTGCGACCGACTTTATAAGTGAATATGTGTGTTAGGTAGGCCGTTCATCTCACTAGGTTTTTGTGAAATGAGCGGTCTATTTTACATGGTTAGGACATTCATGGTGGTGAAACCAGTCAGAATTTTAGCTGGCAATAATCCATCCGTGCGCAAATGGGAAGTAGGATTGTGGGTGAAATCCGTGTCAGCTGCAGGGATGATGAAAATGAGCTGACAGGGTCGATGTGAGTGACCAGAGGCGGGCCAAAGTGACCAGCTGTGTCGATGGCCTTAGCTGAGTGATTTTCTCAGCTTAGCCCATGGGACAACCTTTGTGACCGCCTCTCAGGCACAAAGTTGAGGTGGAAGCCCGACCTTTGGCTGGAACCGGCCCCACAGCAGGGCGCTTTGAGCCCGCCGGCGGGAACGGATGCGACCGCGTTTCGGCTCAGTTTTCACCATCCCAGAGGCGGTAGAAAGCGCGAAAATTAAACATACGTTCCCTATTTTGCGGCGAGTTATGGTAGACTAAAAGAACGCGAATTTGAGACGAAAGGACGTTACGCATGGCAACCACCATTTTGACGCCGGCCGAGAACCGGTTCCTACAACTGAGTCAGCGCGCACTGGCGTTGCCGGGATTGACCCGACTGATGCCCCTGCTGCGCGACCACCCCACGATTAAGGACAGCAGTGACTTTTTACCCCGCTCGGCGCGAGAGGTCTTGCTGGAGCAACGGGTCGACTGGCTGGTCCAGAGCAGCGAGGCGTGGAAATTATTGGCGGACTCGCCGTACGTGATCAATCCCAGCAATAACCGGCTGGATTGGCGGCACTGTGCGCTCTGCCACAAGCCGGTGCGCTACGAATACCACGTGGTGTTGCGCAAGGATGGTCACAAAATCATTGTGGGTTCCGAGTGCGTGAAGAAGTTCATGAGTGATGAAATGCAGTACCTGATGACCATCACCACCGAGGACAACATCCACGCGGTCGCCCAATACGATGACCTGACCGCGCATTACCCACAGGTGCCAGAAATCTTGTGGGATCCAGAGGCCTTGCCTAATTTGCCCCAAACCCACCAACGGCGCCAACACTGGGTGCGGCACGGGACCAAGGATACGGTGACGGGGTATTTGAAACGCCCCCAAACGACCTTGCCAGAAATCCAGTTAAAACCGTATCTGACGGAATATGACGTCCTGACGGGGATTGACCAGGAAGCCGCCACGGCCGCCCAACAGGCGGCACAACGGCGGGCTGAACGGGAGAAGCAGTTAGCCGAGGAAGAGGCCCAGGCCGCTTGGCAACACGCTGAGCACCAGGAAAGTACGGCGGTCCAGGAGTTGCGGGCGTCGGCACCGTACCGAAGCTATCTACAACGAGTGGCCGACCTGATCACGCGCCACTTGCCGCTGGCTGAATTTAAGGAAAAAGTTGCGGCGCTCACCATGCCGGCTAGCCTGAAGAAGCTGGTCAACTCCTATCAACTAGGGGTGATGGCTACGGAGTTTGCTCGCACCGGTCAGATTCAGGCGGCGCGGCTCCAAATCGTGCCGCGGTACCTGGTGGCGGACTTGAACCGGGCCAGTCGCCAGCGCGCCCACCAGCGTCAACGTGATTGGTGGGATGACTTGTTTAACGCGGCGATTGGCTTTGACCTGACGCCGGCGGAACGGACGGCGAGCTTGGCTAAGCTCCAGCAACCCTGGGAGGGCCAACAGGTGCCGGCGAGCGTTTACCGGGACTGTGAAACCTTGCGGGCCCGGCTAACGGCGGGGGATGCGTTGCCAACTGCTTGGCCGGAGACCTTGCGGCAGGCGTTCACGCAGCGCCTGGCGGTTCAACCGGCAAACGACTGGGTGCCCGCCAAGAAAAATCACGTGACGACCACCCAACTGCGGGGGCTGGTTCGTGAGCATACCGACTTTGACCAGATCAAACGGGCCTACCATCGCCTGTATGCCTTGCCAGCCGGGGCTGAAGCGGCGACGTTATCAGCCCTTCAGCAGGTAGCCCTTCGACGAGCCGATGAGCGCGAAAACCGCGAAAATGTGACACAATCGTTGGTCCGGAAATTACTAGATGAATAGTTGGAAAGCCAGTGTTGACGGGGGATACCGTTGCGCTGGCTTTTTGGGTTGTCCGTAAATGGTTGCGAAAAATACGAGAAATCCGAATGTTTTGGCCGTAATCACCCCAGTGATAGTTTATAGGGTTCTTTCTGTGAAAACATAGTATGAATGATTGTTCGCCATTGATTGGCGCACTATGCACGTCATGACGGCGTTTGTCGTGATTATAACGAATAGTCTCGTTGATTAGACAATTACTAGATTTTGTTGTCTAGTAAAGTGCCTATTAATCATTGTATAAAACATTAAGAATGGCTGTAATTGCCTAAGCACCGGTGCTTAGGCGTTTTTAAGTTATCTTTAAAAATGTTAAATATATTTTATCAGAAAAGGTTTACACGCACCCCATTTTGACATATACTGACGTTGTTACATAGTTAGTTGATTGTAACGCGATTTGAAACGACTTCTGTATCAAATTGTTAACCAGAATGGGTGTATCCGTTACTTGGGAACGTAAGCCCGTTAAGGATTAAGGCAACAACTAGCATATGGGGCTTAATTATGTGGGAACCATGCAGATAACAAATACAAGAGGGGTGTATTCTTCATGAAGAAATCAATTAGTAGTATTTTATTAGCCAGTGCTTTGTTGTTAGGTGCTGTGGCACCAATTACGGCCAATGCGGCGACCGGTGATACTGGTCAAATGACTGGTAAGACGGTGGGTTCAATTTCATTTAACAAGCCAACAGCCACGACCGACCCAGTTGATCCAACTGATCCAACGAAGCCAGACCCAGGCGACAAGGGTGGGGTTGATACTACTAAGCCTGCCGGCGACTTGGCTTTGCTCTACGTTTCTAAGGGCATTGACTTTGGATCACACGACGTTTCAACGGCTACCCAAAGCGCTACCGCTGAAAAGGTTGATAACAGCCGGACCTCTGGGACTGGTACTGCTATTGCGGATAACACCAACCTGTTGACTGAAGTTACGGATACTCGTGGGACAAACGCCGGTTGGTCAATCAGCTTGAGTGCTGACCCAATGACGGTTGGCGGCAAGGCTGATGCCACTTCTGACAAGTCCAACACGTTGACCGGGGCCTTACTTAATTTGAACAGTAAGAAAGCTGCTCAAATTAAGAGTTCTTCCGATACTGGAAGCGGAATTACCCAAAGTGCTGTTAGTGGCATGACCACTGATGGGACCTCGACACAACCAATCTACGGCGCCAAGGCTGGTAGTGGGATGTTGACCACGACCTTCCAAATGGATCCAGGCGACGTTCAATTAGCTTCGATTCCAGCCAACACCAAGAGTGGTGTGACCTACTCTGGCGACATCAACTGGACGCTGAGTGATACCCCAGCTAAATAAGTTTCTTATATGGTAGAGGGTGTTCATTGGTTTGTGGATGAGCACCTTTTTACCTTACATAACACGGTTATAACCAACACATAGCAATCATCATAGATAAAAACTAACTAGGGTAGTCAGGGGTGTAGAGATGCAAGGGCTTAAGAAGATTCAATTTCTCGTTTTAGCAGTTTTTAGTTTGATTTTAGGTGGTTTGGGACTCACAACGGTGGCCAATGCGGCCGGGGAAAACGAAGTCGGGTATAGCGTGAAGGCATCGATTCCCAAGAACCAAATTAACAAGAAAAACTCGTTCTTTGATTTGAAAATGGCTTCAAACCAAACGGAATACCTGAAGGTTCGCGTCTACAACGTAACCAATCAGGATATTCAGGTGAAGACCGCGATTCATACGGCCTGGACCAGCAGTGCCGGTGCCATCGAATACGTGAAGCCAGCCAGTTCATTTGATTCCTCACTCCGTTACAAGATGAGTGATATCAGTAAGATTCAAGGCAAGTCCACGCTGACGATTCCGGCCGGTAGCTCTAAGGTGGTCACGGCGAAGGTCCAGATGCCAAAGACGTCCTTCAAAGGGGTTATTTTGGGCGGCTGGTATTTCAAACGAGTCGACACTAAGGTCACCGGTGACGTCAAGGGTGCCAGCAACCTGCGGAACAGCTATTCCTACGTGGTTGGGATGAAGTACACGATGGGCAACACGACGCCTAATCCCGATATGAAATTGGGCAAGGTCGCTGCCGGTCTGGGTGACTATCACCGTGGGGTGTTCGCTGACTTGCGGAATCCAACGGCCGTGATCATTCCTAATTTAAACATGAAGACGACGATTACCGACCGTGATGGCGGCAAAGTTATCAAGCAAGCAACTAAGAAAAACGTTCAGATGGCTCCGAACACAACCTTCCGTTACCCGATGTACTTTGGGAAGGAAGAATTGAAGGCGGGTCATTACCACCTGCATATGGTCGTCAAGAATACGGACCGGACCTGGGTCTTTGACCGCAACTTTACGATTACGGCGGCCCAAGCGGCCAAGTTTAACCGCGGATCGGTTGAAAGCTCTGGCATCAGTTTGTGGCTAGTGCTGGCCTTAGGGGCTCTGGGTATGCTGATCCTGATTCTCTTGATTTTACTGATCATTTATCTGATTCGGCGGAACAAGAAGAAGCAAGAAGACCAAGCCGAAGACTAACGAGTCTACCTGGAAAGGAGGGCGTTGATCATGAAGAAACTCATCATGCAACTAGTGTTGGTGCTCACGATGACTTTAGGTCTAGGCATGGGGACATCAGCGCTCGCTGACAACGTGGTTAGTCGGGGTGAAACGCAGGTGGGTATTACCTTTACGGGCAATCCCACGACTCGGATTTCCGATGATAAGATTCCTAATGGCAAAACGCCAACGAAGACTTCTGGGGCGGCGACCACGGCGACTCATGGTCATGACTTGCGGCGGGATGGGAGTGGAAGCGATACCGCGGATAATGGCAATCCAAGCAAGGAAAAGACTGGTGTCACGGCGTTGAAGGCCGCAGCGGCCGATGTTCTAGCTGGACGCTTGCCGCAGACGAGTGAAGTCCAATCTTTACTAGCTGATTTAGTGGGTATTCTACTATTGATTGTGTTGATTTTAGTGGCGATTATTTACCATCAAGCACGCCAGCTACGGGAGAAGGAGTGAGTCAAAATGAAGTTTCGTAAATTCATCATGCAACTTGGCTTACTGCTGACCGTGGTGTTGGGGTTCAGCTTGGTTGGGAATTGTTCAGCCAATGCCGCAACGATGCCAGCGGGTGCTAAACCGGTAAATACTGCTAGTGCCTACTATTCGGCGAGGTCAGATAAAGGTGCGATGTACATGGGACAGATAGAGCCGACTTGGTCGGTTCCAACAAGACCCAAGTTGGGAGTCGTTGCGGCCAACGGACTATCAGGCACAAATAGAATTACAATGAGCACGACTAAAATCTATCTACAGATGTCTGGAAGTTTTGGCATGGCTAGTGGTGCGACCAGCAAGATTAAAAGCATCAAGCCAGAGGTTATGCGATCTAATATGGATCCCAATGCACCAGCTGGAGATGCCAAACCTTTTGCTGTAGGAACTGATTTGATTAGTGGATCAGCTGTTCCTAGTGTGACGACGTCGGGTGATTATTATGAGATTAATGTCGATTTGTCAAAGCTTTATACTTTGCTCCCCTTATCTCTGGGATTTGCCATTACCTATACCAACTCAACGAAAACGGATTATTTAGTTTATGCCAGAATCACTGAAGATGATGCGCTTGAAACTACCTGGAAAGGGACCGACTGGCTGTTTGATCCTAAGATGTATATCAATTCGACATTTAAAGCAACAGGTACAGGGAATGTTAAGAACATCATGGCGTCGGACAAGAAAGTTACAGGAGTCGGGTATCCGGGGCTAAAGATTGCCGCGACCTTGACCAAGGGTAACGAGGATACGGACTATTCTGGCGATAACGTTAGTGCAGATGGAACATTTGAAATTGATTTTCCAGATTATATTGGAAATTTAGTCAGCATGCCTGATACGGGAACAACTACGCTTGGGGTAACTGAATATAATGACATGGGTGATCACGCAACTGCTGGAGCGACAATTAATCCGGCGCTGAAGATTACGCCGCCTACGAATAGCCTAGACATCGATCCAGATACCTTGGAGGACTTGCAAGGCATGTCATCCGACAACCAGGTATTAAACTGGATTGCTAAACAGGCCGGGATTACCGTTTCCTATCTGGGAACGCCATATGATTTAAGCAAGGTGACGCTGAAGTCTGATCAGACTGATATTGCAACGCAGCTTGCTGGACTGGCCAACGATGGTAGTCTAACCGTTAAAATTGGGGCAACAAATTCAGATGGTGTTGGGACGACAAATACGGCTGATATTACCCTTAAACGGAATGCGGGTGAGCTTTACCTGAGTCATGTTGATAACGAGATGGACTTTGGCGCAATCAGTGTACCATCTAAGGAAACATTGATTGCACCTAAAACACTGCCACAAGTGTTAGTACATGATACACAAGCCTCAGGCACACAGTGGACCGTTTTGGCCCAGGCAACGGACTTAACTTCTACTGATGGAAATCAACGGAAGCTAGATGGTCATATGGTGTACGTTGACACTGACGGCAACCGCGAATCAATGGCTTCTGCTGTGGCAGTTTCTGCAGGTGCCCGTGACCGTTCAGTTACTCAGGACGTGAACGCGACGGACGGTTGGTCAACAACGACACAGACGCTGAATCAGCCGGCTACAGGGATGTACCTGGATGCGATGCCGACAATCTTTTCGGGTAGTAATACGACAACGTACCAAGGCACAATCTATTGGGAACTAACAAATGCGCCCGGGTCTGTTGCTAGCACGGATATTAGCGCGGATTATGCTAAGGAGCATGGCAGTGAGGGCTCTGAATCCGGTGGTAATACTGCTATTAGTAGCCCAACTAGTGATAGTTCAACGAGTAGTTCAACCAGTTTGGCCACTAACAATGTTCTTGGGTAAAATGAAACAGCATGATTTGTCAGGGTGTTAGCTTAATCTAGCTATGAGAGTAAGAGAATTTAAACCACCTGAACCTTTTACCGCATCGGTAAGCGTTCAAGTGGTTTTTATTCTTCGGCAGATAAGGCTAATGCTTTATTTGAAATAAAGTGCGAAATTTTAAACCTTTTTGGCTAAGTGAAGGTAAGGTGAATAAAGCTATTTTGCAATAACGAAATATTTAAATTGTTGAATATATGAGCAAGTGCTTAATTGAATCAATTGGATGGAGTTCCTGAAAGCACCATAATAACGTATTTATTGACATTACGCGATTGTAAGCGGAAATATTTGCGGAAAACAGATTAACTTTTTGTAGCTAAACTAGTCGCCTAGGCGTTACACTATAGGTATGAGGTGAGCGTGATGACTAGAAAAGCAATGAAAAAAATTCTATTTGGTTTTGGGTTACTCCTAGTGGTATGTATTTTTGGTTTTTTTAACTAAAGGTTGAAAGTTAAATTGTACAGTAAAGGCCCGGCATGCCGGGCCTTTACTGTACAAAAATAGACATGGATTA